>DATAXN010000072.1:0-101190 GCA_036273015.1 Bryobacteraceae bacterium
CACTCGATCCTCCGGCGAAAGGTAACTGAACATCGCACTTTGTTGGGTGTCTTTGCCTCGCATCGCGGTTAATACATTGAGACGCGATTCTGTTTGGTACGGTAACCAGCCTTCACCTACTTTTTCAGCACCCTGCTAAGCGTCAACCAGCCGTCTTAGCGAGAGCGAGTTATCTGCACGCTGGCCATACAAATTCCATAACCGGCCATTACGCTGGCTGGCGGCCAAACGTCTGTCGCTGCGCACAACATTCCGGCCCGCCCAGCCGAAGAAACCTTTTTCAGTCACAGCCGATACACAAATATTTTCAACCCAAAAGCCCTTGTTTTCCTTTGTTTTACGACATTTCATCGTTCTCTATACACGCATATCTGACACTTCTTCATGCTACTTTCCAGTTGTAAGAACCCGGTCGCACCCAGGGCGTATCGGGTCACTAAGTCGCGTAGTCCTCGAGGCTCTGCGCGACGAATGTCAAAACATGGGCGGGCAGGCGCTCCCGTTGTGGTGCGGCCTCTGTTCCGGCGGAGAAACCAAACCGGCGCTCGTCTGAGCGATATCAGGCAATCATGGAGCGCTCCATATTTTCCGAAGTTCGTTAAACATGCGTTGAACTCACGGTGACGTTCGTGCGAGATAATTCCCTGTATATGCGCAGTGCTGCGTGGCTGGTCCTCGCCCTCTCTCCTGCCCTGGTTACGGCACAGAAGAAGCCTTTCGACACATCCGCGCTCCTCAAGCTTCAGCGAATCGCCGATCCACAGCTCTCGCCCGACGGCAAAACGGTTGCTTTCGCTGTTGCCGTTCCGGACGTCGATGCCAATAAGAGTCTCCATAGTGTCTGGAGCGTGCCGCTTGAAAACGGAACACCGCGCAAGCTTGCGGATCTTGCCGATCGTCCGCGCTGGTCGCCTGATGGAAAACGGATCTACTACGTATCGACCGCCGGCGATGTATCTCAAATCTGGAGCATGAACCCCGATGGCAGCGGCGCCGCACAGGTCACCCACATCTCAACCGAGGCCGACGGCGAACTGGTTTCTCCCGACGGCAGGTATCTGCTGGTCACCAGCAACGTCTATCCCGATTGCGGCCCGGCTTTCGATGACGCCTGCAACAAGAAGCATCTCGACGCCGAGAAGGACAGCAAGGTCAAAGCCCGTCTGATCACCGGCCTTCTCTACCGGCACTGGACCACTTGGGAAGGCAACCGGCGCAGCCACCTGCTATCGGTGTCGCTGGCGGATGGGAAAGTTATCGACCTTTCGCCGGGCACGCGTGAGGTCCCCCCGTTTTCGCTCGGTGGTCCGGATGATTATGCGATCTCTCCTGACTCGGCTGAAGTCTCCTTCGCCATGAACACCGACGAGATCCCCGCTGCCGGGACCAACAATGATTTGTTCGTGATCCCGATTCAGGGAGGCAAGGCGAATAAAATTACCGGCAACCCCGGCGCCGACAATTCGCCTTTGTATTCACCCGACGGCAGGTACCTCGCGTACCGTTCGCAGGCGCGCGCCGGATATGAGAGCGATCGGTGGCGTCTCTTTGTCGTCGAGCGCGCCAGCGGAAAACTGACCATGCCTACCGACGGCATCGATCGCTCGGTGAACAGCTTCATTTGGTCGCCTGATTCGAAACGCCTGTTTTTCACGGTCGAGGATCGCGGTCATCAGGCGATTCAGTTCATCGCCGTGGAGGGAGGCGTCGCGCGCATCGCGGTCACGGGCAACAACACGCTCGACGACATGCAATTCACGCCGGACGGTAAGACTATCGTGTTCACTCGTCAGAGCGGAGACAGTCCTTCGGAGATCTGCAGAGCGACATCCAGCGGGGGGGCGGCGATCCCTCTGACGCGCCTTAACGACGATTTACTGGCCCAATATCAGCTCACGCCACTGGAAGATTTCTGGGTCACCGGGGCTGAGAACACGCAGGTGCAGAGTTTCGTGGTAAAGCCGCCCGGCTTCAATCCCGCGCGTAAGTATCCTGTCCTCTTGTTGATTCACGGCGGCCCGGAAGGTGAATGGGGAGAAAGCTGGACATACCGCTGGAACGCTCAGGTGTTCGCCGCAGCCGGCTATGTAGTCGTGATGCCAAATCCCAGAGGATCAACCGGTTATGGCCAGAAGTTCACGGATGACATCAACCAGGATTGGGGCGGAAAAGTCTATGACGATCTGATGGCGGTAACCGACTACGTCGAGAAACTTCCCTACGTCGACGCCGACCGCATGGCCGCGGCGGGAGGTTCGTACGGCGGCTACATGATCGATTGGATGCTGGGCCACACGACCCGCTTCAAGTGCTTCGTTTCGCACGCCGGCGTCTTCGATTTGCGCGAAGAGGCCGAGAGCACGGAGGAGTTGTGGTTCCCGATTTGGGAGTTTGGCGGCATGCCCTGGGATAACCCTGAGGTCTATGACAAATGGTCCCCGAGCCATTTCGTGAAGGAGTTCCAAACGCCCACGCTGGTCATTCACGGCGAACTGGATTTCCGCATTCCCTACACCCAGGCGCTGGAACTTTATACATCGCTCCAGATGCGCAAAGTGCCCTCCGAGCTCCTGATCTTTCCCGACGAGGGCCACTGGGTGCTGAAGCCGCAGAACAGCGCGCTCTGGTACAAGACGTTTTTAGACTGGGTCAATAACTGGACTAACAAAAAGTGAAGCTCACACTCATACTCGCTGGACTATTGCTCATCGCGGCAGTACCGGCATACGTTTTCCTGACCGCAACCAGCACCGTCATTGACGTCAATCCAGCCGTTAAAGTGATTGGCTTCGATACGCCCGTGCAGGCTCATCTGACCAATAAACATGGAGTGAAGTCTGTCGCGGTCAACGTCGAGCAGGACGGCGAGTCGTATTCTGTGACGCCCGCGGCTAATTCGCCCGCCGGGACACTCACTGCAAAAGTAGGCAAACAATCGGTGCCCGCTCTGCACGACGGCAAGGCGCGCGTCGTCATCAGCGCCGTCTCGAATGATCTGCGGCATCAGACAACCTCAACGGGATTCGATGTGGATGTGATGACCGCTCCACCGCACGTGGTCGCCGACGGTGTTCAGCACTACATCAACCAGGGTGGCTCGGAGATGGCGACGTTTACACCGTCAGGCGCGTGGACGGAGACGGGCGTCAAGGTCGGTGATTACACCTTTCGCAGCTTTCCGCTGCCGAATCATCCCGGTCAGTACTTCAGTCTGTTCGCGTTCTCCTGGCAATTGCCGACGGACACGCCTGTTTCGGTTTACGCGAGCAATCCTTCCGGCGCCGTGGCGAAAACGACCTTCTGGTACAAGGTGTTCCCGAAGAAATTCCGTGCAAGCACGATTCCGCTGGAATCCATGAACATCGATCGGATCGTGAACCAGATCGATACTCAGCATAAAATTCCCGGCGACCTGGTGCAGCGATTCGTATACATCAACAGCGTGATGCGGGTGGCCAATAACAAGACGCTCGCCGACCTGCGTTTCCAGAGTGAACCGAAGTTCCTTTGGTCGGGGGCATTTCTTCCCATGGTCGATTCGACCGTTGAGTCACGTTTCGCGGACGACCGCACCTATACCTGGCAGGGAAAGAAAGTCGACGAACAGACCCATCTCGGGTTCGATCTGGCCAAGCTCGCTCACTCGCCGATTCCCGCGTCGAACGATGGCCGAGTGATTTGGGCGCAGGATCTGGGCATCTACGGTAACTGCATCGTGATCGACCATGGCTACGGATTGCAAACCGTTTACGGACACTTGAGCGAATTTCTGGTGAAGAAAGGCGACATGGTAAAAAAAGGCCAGATCATCGGCAGGACCGGATCTACCGGCCTTGCCGGCGGCGACCATCTCCACTTCACAATGCAGGTGGACGGCGTGCAGGTGAACGCGGTCGAGTGGTGGGATCCCCACTGGGTCAGGGACCGGATCCTCAGCAAAATGGGAACGGACATCGCAACCGCCACTCCCGAAGCGGAGCCGGCCCCGCCGACTTCACATCTCGACACTACTCACCGACCCAGGCGGCGTCGCCGTTAATTACCGTGTCGTCGCGCTGGAGTCTTCGGTAGATGACTTACTCACTACCTTGCCGTGCTTTCTCTTCGACCGGGTTGCGGTCTTCGTGGAATTAGTCGTTGACCTGTACGGGGTGCTCGTCGTAGTTGACGACGCGGAGTCGGTTGCGCTCTTCTTTCCGTGATCGCGGTTTACAGTAGTGCTGCTCGAATCCGTCTGCGTTGAAACCTGGGCAAACATTGTGGCTGCGGTTATGAATGATACAAGGATTAAAGTTTTCATGCCAAACTGCCCTCCTGCGGGGACTGAAGCAATAAAGTGACCAAACGTTTAAACTGAGGGCTGAAATGGAACAGTACGCCCTCAGTTTCGTCCCCGAGCGCCGCATCTGGTCCCTGCGCGAACTGAGCGATGCCATACGCGGCGCGCTCGACCGCGGCTTTGCCAATATCTGGATCTCGGGCGAAATCTCCGGCACAAAGCTCGTTCCGAGCGGCCATTGCTACTTCACTCTTAAGGACGCCGACGCGCAGATCAAGTGCGTCTGCTGGAAACTTTCGTACTGGCGGTTGAAGTTCAAACCGAAGGACGGCGTGCAGGTTCTGGTACGCGGCCGGGTCGATATCTACGAGCAGCGCAGCGAATATCAGTTCGTAGTCGAGGCCGTGGAGCCGCAGGGCCACGGCCAACTCCAACTCGCCTTCGAACAGCTCAAGCAGAAGCTTCTGGCCGAGGGGTTGTTCGATCCCGCCCGGAAACGTCCGCTGCCGCGCTTCCCCTCCCGCATTGGCATTGTCTCGTCGGCTCAGGGAGCCGTCATACGCGACTTCATTGAAATCCTGTCGCGGCGCTTTCCCGGCCTGCACATCCGGCTATTTCCAGCGCGGGTGCAGGGCCCTGGTTCGGTGGACGATATTCGCCGCGGATTGGAATATTTCGGAAAGTCCGCCTGGGCCGAGATCACCGTCATAGCGCGCGGGGGCGGATCGCTCGAAGACCTCTGGACCTTTAATGAGGAAGCAGTCGCACGTGCGATCGCCGCCTCTTCGATTCCCGTGGTCTCCGCCATCGGACATGAAACCGACGTCACGATTGCCGACTTCGTGGCCGACCTGCGCGCGCCCACTCCATCGGCGGCCGCGGAGATGATCGTCTGCACCAGACAGGAATTGCTGGACCGCATCGAGGCATCACGCCGTCAGGCCAACCGCGCCATTCACTTCCGGCTCGCTGTCCTCGCTCGCCGGCTCCACGAGCAGGCGATCGATCGGGCTCAGGCCCTGTTGCACCGCGCTCTCGCTCGCCGCGCGCAGCGCGTTGACGACGCCGGGGAGCGGCTTCGCGTCGCGATTCGAAAACATCTTGCGGCCAGGGAGCGCGCGCGCCGGACGCTCGAAGAGCAACTTCGTTATTTCGATCTGCGGCCCCGCCTGCGCCGCGATCGTGAGCGTCTGCACGAAGCGTCAGCATCTGCAGCCGCTGTGATGCACCGGCGGATGGCACAGCGACGACAGCATTTCGAGATGCTGTCGACCAAACTGATCCAACTGGATCCCCGGCTGGTGCTCTCACGCGGCTACGCAATCGTCATGAACGATCGAAACAAGATCGTTCGTGAGACGGCTGATGCGCCTGTGGGAAGCGACGTCAAAGTCATGCTGGCAAAGGATGCCTTGACCGCGAGAGTGACGGGCTGACGGCGCTACTGCCGAGGGCCCCAGACTTTACGGGCGGTCGTTGCGACCAGTTCCAGTTTGCGCCACTGGTCGTCTGTCGAGATCAGGTTCCCGGCGGCCACCGACGCAAATCCACACTGCGGGCTGATTGCCAAATTCTCGAGTGGAATGTATCGGGCCGCTTCGTCGATGCGGCGCCGCAGATCGTCCGGTGATTCGAACCGAGGCTCCTTGGTCGTGATCAATCCGAGCACCACGGTTTTGCCGCCGGGTACCTTCGCGAGCGGCGCGAAGTCGCCGGAGCGCTCATCGTCAAATTCCAGCAGGAAACGATCTACGTTCATTGCTCCGAAAAGTTTCTCCGCAATCGCGCCATAGCCGCCTTCGGAATACCATCGGCTGCGGCTGTTGCCCCGGCAGACGTGCAACGCCAGAGTCACCTTGTCGCGGGGAACGCCCGCCAGCGCGGCGTTGTCGGCGGCGATTCCTTCATCGAGCTCCCGATCCGGATCGCGCCCTTCCTTCCGCATCTGCTGACGATGTTCGGGGTTGAGGTAATGCGAATAGTAAGGCGCGTCGAACTGGATGTAAGTCCCGCCCTGCTCCACCAGCCACTGGATGTCGTCCCGGACGATCTCGACCAGATCTTTCAGCAGGTCCGAGTGGCTGGGATAAAACGGATCGGTAACTCCGGGCTTATAGCTGGCTACCATGAAATTCGAAGGCGCAGGCAGCGTGATCTTAAATTGGCCCGGAGCGAGCGATTGCAACAGAGGCACTTCGTGTCCCGTCAGCTTCCGGACCTTGCGCAGCTTCGCGCCGACTGCGTTCGCCGTGCTCGCCTCCGGCCCGCCGCCGGGTCCCGCCCAGTTCATCATCACTCTCTGACTGACGAAGCCGTCAACGGCGTCGGCCATGTCGGTGAGCCAGGAGCCGCGGCGTATTTCGCCGTCGCTCAGAATGTCGAGCCCGATGTCGCGCTGCTTCTGAACCGCGTCCCGAATGGCGCGGTCTTCCAGAAGTTGCAGTTCGGATGCGGTCATCGTTCCTTCACTGTGGGCAGTGCGAGCCTGCAGGAGTTCAGCGGGACGGAGCAAACTGCCCACATGTTCGGCGCGGTATTGTCTGGTCATCGCGCTCTCCAGTTTATGTGCAGCGGGTTATCGGCATCGTCTCCACCACGCTCATGACCTCACTTTCGACCGCACTCAACTATCTGTCCAGGATCTGCCGAGCTGTCCAGGATCTGCCGAGCGTTGGTGGAGACGTTCGCGCCCATTTCCGGAGCGCTCACAGGAACACAACAGGGCACAGTTTTATTTGATGCTTCGCGATATTCATAGCATTTCCCTCCTGGATTTGCGTTCGAAGTACAACAGCGCCAATGGAGGGCTTCTGACAACTTGCCTATCGCGCTCCCGCGAGCCGCGTCAACTGCGTAACGAGAACATCCGGAACGTCGATGGCATTTTCGGCGCGTCGTCTTTCCCGTTCCTGGCGGGAGCGGTCAAACGGCATGCGAACGGGAGACGCGCCGTCGAAAGGGCGGGCCGTCCGCACTGCGTTCGCGAATGCCGACACGTTCCGGCGAAACGTCTCTGACGGACCCATCAGGTCGGGGCGCATCACTACGATGAGATAGCCGAATTCGGCGAGCTCCGGCGGAATCGGCGGCGAGCCGGCCATGATGCCGAGAAGCTGCACTACGATACCGAGCCCCGATCCTTTGTGGCCACCCCACGCCGCGAATGCACCAGCGAGTGCTTCAGCCGGATTGCGCGTCGGCAAACCTTCGCGATCGAAAGCCACGTTCTCGGGCAGCTCTTTACCCAAACGGCGCGCCAGTGTCGCTTCGGCGTGGACGATCGCCGACGTGCCGATATCCAGGATTATCGGGTCATCCGCGCTGGGGAAACCGAAACAGATCGGGTTCGTGCCCATCCGTCCTTCTGTGGCGCCGTGCGGTGCAACCCACGGCGAGGCGTTCGAGGCAATCATGCTGACGAGCCCGCGCGCGGCCGCCATCTCCGCGTAATAGGAAATCATGCCGGTGTACCAAGTGTCACTCGCACCCACCACAGCGATACCGGCGGCTTCTCCTTTCTCGATGGCAATGCTCGTTGCCCGGTGCGCGACGACATAGCCAATGTGATCGCCACCGTCGAGCCGAGCCGAAACGGGTGTTTCGTGGAGGATGCGGATCGGACGCCGATTGTCGCCCGTACGTTCGATCCTTTCGGCGATACTGATGGCCCGCGCCAATCCACCATAACTGAGCCCACGGAGTTCGCAGTCGATCAGATGGTCGGCTACCAATTGGGCGTCCGGAACATCGTGCCCCTGCGCCGTCATTACCCGCGTAATGAGGTCGTGCGCCTCGGGAATCGTAAGTCGCATGTACTACTCCTGACGTTATACAATGCAACCTCATGGCATTCAGGCCCTGTGAATCATCGTCCGAATATACGGCATGACTGAACCCACACGGCTCGAATTCAACGATGCGCAGGGACGCCGGGTGGTCCGAATCGAGAAAGAAGTATTTTCGATCGGGCGGCGCTCCGGTAATGACCTGCAGCTGACCGGTCCGGAGATCTCCCGCGATCATGCGCAGATCTTTCAGCGCGATGGCAAACGAGTTCTGCGCGATCTCGAATCGCGCTATGGGAGTTTCGTTAACGGCGAGCGGGTCACCGAGCGGGTGCTGGCCAATCTCGATCGGGTGCATTTCGGCGGAAACAGCCCCGAAATGCTTTACATCGAACAGGGCACCGGCAGCGTCGAGCGGGTTGCGGATCTGGCCGTCGGCGACTTGCGGCAGGTCTCTTCCCTTCTCGAAGGCCTTCGAGCCATGGGCTCCAGCCGCGTTCTAGACGATATCCTCGCGCTGGTTCTCGACTCCGCCATCGATGTCAGCGGCGCCGAACGCGGCTTTATCATGCTGGCAACTGCCGAGGGTCAGAACATCCAACGCAAACTGGAATTCAAGCTCGGGCGCGGGCGCGGCCGCCAGCTTTTGGCCGGAACCGTCTTTCAGACCAGCAACCGGATTCCGGAACAGGTCTTTCTCACTGGCCGCCCGCAGATCGTCACCGACATGCTGGAGGGTGATTGGGCCGGGGCGCACGGCGCGACAATCGCCATGGGCATCCGCCACGTTCTGTGCGTGCCTCTCCGTCTGGTTCATTTCGCCGAGACGCACGATGCAGTGCCCAACGAAGAGGGCCGCATAGGCGTGCTCTATCTGGACAGTCGCGATAAAGGTTCTCTGTCGTCACCGGTCACCCGCACGGCGCTCGAAACGCTGGCCAACGAAGCTGCGGTGGCAATCGAGAACACGCGGCTTTATCGCGAAGCGCTGGACAAAGCCCGTATCGAGCAGGAACTGAACATTGCCGGCGACATGCAGCAGGCTTTGTTGCCACCCCGCCAGCGCCGCGGCGCGGGCTTTGAGGCGGTCGGCGCCATGTTTCCGTGCCGAGCCATCGGGGGCGACTTCTTCGATTACCTGGAACTGGCGGATGGGCGCATCGGCTTCGTGCTCTGCGATGTCTCGGGTAAGGGGCCGTCGGCGGCATTGATGACCGCAATGATCCAGGGCATCTTTCGCGCGCTGGCGGAGGACGCGCACAGTCCCGCCCTCACCATGACTCTGGTCAATCGAGTGCTCGCGCGTCGTGCGATTGCATCCCGCTATGCAACCGGCTTTTATGGAGTGCTCGCCCCGAATGGACGCTTCGTCTCGTCGAACGCGGGTCATAATCCGCCGATCGTAATGCGGCGTGACGGCGCCGTCCACCGTCTTGAAAAGGGTGGCACGCCTCTCGGGTTATTCGCCAAGTCGGCTTTTGAAGAAGAGGAGCTTACGCTGACGCCGGGGGACACGCTGCTGCTGTTCAGTGACGGTCTCAGTGAGGCCGAAAACTCCAATCTGGAAGAGTTCGGCGAGGACCGGCTGATCGAAACGATAGCGGCCGAACGCCATCGCGAACCGGAAGCGCTGCTGGATTTTCTGGTCGGTAAAGCGCGTAATTTCGCCGGCAGCCAGCCGCAGTCCGACGACATTACGGCTCTGGTCATTCGCTGCGCCGCGGTCTGAAAGTATGTATCGCGCCGGGCTCTTTCTCGCTGCCGTGCTTCCGGCAGTCCTGGTGTCGCTGTGCTTCGCTCAGCCCGCTTCCAACCCCCGTGCGCTGCTGGAAAGCATTGCTGCTTCGCGACACGAGGCCCGGGCATGGCGGGCCGAAGGTACCGAAACCGGCGAACTTACCGGGGAAGGCATCAATCTGCACACGCAGATGACGTTCAAAGCGATCTTCCGCGACCGCTCACACGCTCTCTGGGAGACCTCCGGGGACACTCGAACGCTCTCCGTATGCGACGGAGTCGATCACTGGACATTTGCGGAGCCGGGTACCGGATTTTATCGCGAGCCGGCTAAAGTTAGTCCCTGCAATTCCCAGCTACCGACCTTTGAAGATCTCCTGTACAACATGGTTTCCGCCACTTCTGCCGGTGTCGACCATATTTCATTTGAGGGCGCGCTGCGGGAATGCCAGATCATCCGTGCCGAGTACAGAATTCCGGCTCCGACCGATAACCCGGCAGCCGCCGGTAAGGCCGCTCCGGCGGGCACAACGCTGATCCGCACCGTTTGTGTCGATCCCGCGCGGAAATTGATCCTGCGCGATCGCACGGAAAGCTCGGCCACCGGCGCCAACACACGTTTCATCCGCACGGTGACTTTCAGTTCTTACGAACTGGATGTCGAAGTCCCGGACTCCGCGTTCCGATTCGAGGTTCCGACCGGCACGTTTCTCGATCCCGGTCCGCAGATCGCAGAGGGAGATTCCGGCGGCAGCGGAGTTTCGAGACCGCGGTTGATTCAAAGGGTCGACCCATCCTGGACGGATGAAGCGCGGCAGGCTGGAATCTCAGGGATTGTTCTGGTCTCACTCATCGTAGATCCCGAGGGCAATCCCCAACACGTCGCAGTAACCGGGGGACTCGGCTACGGCCTTGACGAAAAGGCGCTCGAGGCGGTTCGTCAGTGGCGCTTCAGTCCGGGCCTCAAGGACGGAGTTCCCGCGGCCACGGGCAACCTTACAGTCGCGGTAGATTTTCACCAGCCCTGATCAAATCTGCCTGATCAGCCCGGTCCAAACTCCGTCCTGCTTTGTGCAGACGATCAACGACTCTTCCGCTCCATCGTCGGCTATAACAAGCTGGCCGTCTTCAGCCCACATCGCGCTCCTCCCCGCCGATACGTATCCGCCGGTCGTGCCGCTATGGTTCGCCATCACCACGGCCATTCTGTGTTGCCTGGCATATGTTTGAAGCAGTGTCGTATCGGGTTCATATCCCGCTTCCGTGATCAGCACTCCGGCTGCATAGATGTTTGCGCCACGCGCCGCGCTGTCCGCCGCGTGCTCCGGATGGGTCGTATCCGCGCAGATCGCGAGCCCAACATTGGAGTCCCCGACTCGAAGCAGCGCTCCGCCCGTTCCGGGGGTGAAGACAGCTTCTTCACCTGAATGGAGGTGTTTCCTGGTATATACGGAAACCGATCCGTCGGGGCGCATCACGAAGGCCGCAAGATGCAGCTCATCCCGGTCGTTCCTCAGCGGCGCCCCGGCCACTACCGTCATCTGAATTTCTTCAGCCAGACGCCGCAGGGAATAGAGGCAGGGGCTGTCAGGATGAACCGTGTTTGCCCCTGCAAGGGCCGGCTCGTATCCGGTCAGCGACAACTCCGGAAAAACCAGTAATTGCGCGCCGCACTCCGCGGCGCCCCGTCCAAATTGCAGGTGGCGAAGGACATTCCGCGCGATGTCGCCGGAAACCGATCGCGACTGCGCGGCCGCAATAACAAGGCCCATTCAGGTACAGCGTAACGCGGCCTACGTACAGCATGGCGCGGCCAGCCGGGTGTATACTCATCGGTGCCAGGAATTCCAAACGGAATTTCCAGGATACCCGGGAGGTGAAAATGATACGAAGGTCCCTCGCAGTTTTGACGCCGGTTCTGGTTGCACTTGCGGCGGGTGTGCCCGCGTGGGCGCATCACTCCTTTTCCGCTGCTTACGATCTGAAACAGCCGATTGAACTTCACGGCACGATCGATAAGGTGCTGCTGCGAAATCCCCATTCGTGGTTCATGATCGATGTAAAGAACGACAAGGGTCAGGTGGAACACTGGGCCTTCGAAGCGGGCACTCCGAGTGGAATGATTCGTAACGGCTACACTCCTTCGATCATCAAGCCCGGGGCCGAAGTCACCGTCAAAGGTTTTCGCGCGCGCGATGCTGCTCAAAAGCGGGGGATGCTGAGACAACTCACGACAGCCGACGGTAAGGTATTCGGCTTGTTCGGACCTCAGGAGAATAAGCCTCAGGAGAGTAAATAACGTGACGCACTCAGTGATGGCGTCGACACTAGTCGCTGCGTTGATCTCCTCCGTGGCGGTTCCGGCTCGTCTCGCAGCACAGGCAGGAAATGCTGCTGCGGAAGCTCCCAAACCGACCCCGCGCACGGCGGATGGCCATCCGGATCTCTCCGGAGTCTGGTGGCCGGGGTCCGATATCGGCGGCCGCGGCGTGGCTGTAGGTGGTGGAAGGGGCCGAGGCGGCGGAAGGGGCCGAGGTGGTACTCCGGCGCCCACTTTTGCGAGCTTGTATCAGCCGTCCGCGCAGGCCCAGGCGAAGAAGCTGGGCGATAAAGACGATCCGTCACTCGATTGCACGTCGACAGCATTCGGCACGTTGAATGTCAGTCTTTTCGATGTAGGGGCTGTCGGGCAGATCGTCCAGACGCCGAAGTTCGTGATTCTGCTGACGGAGACTTACAACGGTTTTCAGATTGTCCCCATCGACGGACGAAAGCATCGTGACAACGTGGCTCCCTCCAATCGCGGAGACGCCGTCGGCCACTGGGAGGGCGACACTCTCGTGGTCGATAAGACCAACTTCACCGACACCAGCTGGATCTCGGCGGAAGGCCGCGTATCGTTTCATTCCGACGCGCTGCATACCATCGAGCGCTATCACCGCATAAACGCCGACACGATGGAAGTCGAGGCGACTCTTGAAGACCCGAAAGTGCTGACCAAGCCGTGGGTCGTTCCGAAACAGACGCTGAAACTGGCGCCGTTCGATCAGATCATGGAGCTGAGTTGTCAGGTCGGCGACGTCAAAGAGTTGATTGAGGCGGCGACAGCCCAGAGCACGGGCAAATAGTTCTTACTGACGCCTGGCATCTGCAGAGGAAGATTGGCGCCCTGCCGTGATTGCGGGTCACACATTTGATCGCGCTCCGGAGTTGACGGCGGTTCAGCGCAAGCGCCTTAAAAGCCTTCCTCAAAATTTCCGATAAATGGGGCTTAACGGAAGCTCAGGCACGCGGCCTGCTGGGCGGTATCGCCTCATCCACTTTTCATGCCTGGAAGAATCAGCCCAACAAACGGAAATTGACGCAGGACACGCTGTTGAGTATCTCTCTTGTGATCGGCATTTACAAAGCGCTCCAGATCTATTTCGGGAGGGAGCTATCCGATCGATGGATCACGCTGGGTAATCGCGGCTCTTTATTTGCAGGTGTTGCCCCGATTGATTACATGATTGGCCAGGGACAACCCGGAATATTTCAGGTGCGGCGGATGCTGGACGCATGGCGCGGCGGCCGGTAATAAAGCCCTCGGATCCGCTCCTTTCGATGGCAGGAATCCACGCCTGATGCCAAAGAACTTGAGGATCTGGTGCTGCTGACGGGGCCACCAACGATCGTGTTCAGAGCGAGCAACGAGGAGCCATCGGAATCAGCACGTTTGAGCTGGTGTACGGAGTACCGAACGCACACGTCGTAAATGCCGCCTACGCCCATCCGAACGAATCGGGTGGCCGGTTCAATGACAATATGCGAGGCGCCTGGTATGCCGCGCAGTCTCAGGAAGCCTCAATCGCCGAAGTCGTGTACCACAGGGGCAGACGGCTGAGTGACATTATTGTTCCCGGACAGCCCGGCAATCGGCCCCGGCGGGATGTTTCGACCTACGACGATTGGCTGGCCGACTTCAAAGCCGAGTTCCACGTTCTGGATTCTCCGGAAGAATTCGCCGGGTTTCTGCAGCCGGACCCCGTCCCGCAATGTTATGCCGCCTCACAGGAACTAGCGCGCCGTCTGCTCAACGAAGGTTCAAACGGACTCGTCTATCCAGGCGTTCGCTATCCGGGCGCGAACTGCATCGTTTGTTTTCGCCCGGCGCTGGTGTACGATCCTCACCGATCGGAGCGGATTGAGATCTCGCTGACCGCGAATGAAACGGGTTACGATCATGCGACCCGAGTGATGCCACCTGGTGATCGCCGACTAACCTTAAACTAACCGCCGTATCGGGAGAAAGGACGGGCCTACGCCCGCCCTTCTTCGAGGTTCGTCAGCCTTTGCTCGTGCAGATCGGCGATGTGCGCGAGCGCTCTGATGTTCTCGGCGTCTTTATTGATGGCCGTTATTACATCGTTGATGCGGTGGCCCATCAATTCGACGGTCTGAGTAAGCGCTTCATGCCGCCCAGTCAGCCGTTCGAGTCTTTCGTCAATTGTCATTACCTGTATTTCAAGTGTATCCGGTCTACCGACTATCGTCCAAAGGCAGACGCTCCGCTTGAGAAATCCGGAGCTGGCGGAGGGGATTGAACCCCCGACCCTCTGATTACAAATTACAATGGACGGTTTTTCCGTTTTGCTCGGTATTGCCCTACCTCGCGCTTTTTCAGCGCTTAGGCGCGCGCGGCTTGATCTCGGTTACTCAGGAATACCCACGATTTTGAAATGGCGTCCACAAAATCCCCCACAGTGTTCTGCGTGCTAAAAGCAATACATCGGCGAAGCCTGGCGCGTCTCGCCAATGATCGCGGATAATGGAAAGGGTCACTGCAATGCAAATCACTCTCGAACTGCCTGACGAGATCGCACGCCACCTTGCCGCAGGCCAGGACCTTTCCCGCGCCGCGCTCGAAGGACTCGTGGCGGAGGGCTGCCGGGCACATCGCTTGTCTGATCATCAAGCGGCGGAACTACTCGGATTGAGCCGCTACGAACTTGACGGCTTCCTGAAGGCTCACGGCGTCTTTCTCGACTATTCGATGGAGGATTTCGAACGCGAGGCGGCGTTGGGAGAGCGCCTGTGGCAAAAGTGTCAGGCCGAGACTGGCGTCGAGCGAGAATCCCCGAATAGATGATCGTCGTTGCGGATGCCTCTCCGCTGCGCTATCTCGTGTTAATCGAAGCAGCGGATATTCTGCCTGCGCTATATGGGCGAGTTCTGACTTCGCCGGTGGTCTTGGCAGAACTGAGCCGGCCACATACTCCAGATGCAGTTCGCCAATGGGCTGCCACCTATCCCGACTGGCTTCAATTGCGGAGGCCTGCAGGTCCCCTCTACGGGTTTCCCGCCACACTCGGGGCCGGTGAGTGCGATGCAATCGCCCTTGCCGAGGAGTTGCTCGCAGACGTGCTACTGATCGATGATTGGGCTGGCCGCATGGAAGCTCAACGTCGCCGGGTGCGGGTTCAGGGAAAACTTGGACTGATTGATCTTGCTGCTCGGCACGGTTTCATCGACTTACCGGCAGCAATCGCGCGTCTTCGGCAGACGAATTTTCGGGCCGATGAGTATCTCTTCCAACTCATTCTCGACCGCGATGTGGAGAGAGGGAAGTCTTGAAACGTTCCCGGTCTGCCTCGCCGAACGTGGCCAAATTACTTAGGACTCCCACGCTCGGATGGCCGCCAAGCGGGAGGCGGTTGAATTCCTCAGCACGACAAAGAAAACCACAATCGCAGATGGGGTCCCGACAAAAGTCCCCACAAGTTACGATGCCGAAGGAAGTGCACTGAAAATAAATGCCTTAAAATCTGGAGCTGGCGGAGGGGATTGAACCCCCGACCCTCTGATTACAAATCAGATGCTCTACCAGCTGAGCTACGCCAGCCCGATGGCAACTACTGCGAAACTGGAGCGGGAGACGGGAATCGGACCCGCAACCAACAGCTTGGAAGGCTGTGACTCTACCATTGAGTTACTCCCGCCCGAACCACCCCAACACGCACAACAAACCTCAGGCCGCGCGCATTGGGACTTTTCAATTGTACCAATTCCATTACACCCGCTATGCTTTCAGATACGGACATGCAGACCAGACAATTGGGAAACAGCGATTTGAAAATTACTCCGCTCGGAGTCGGCGCCTGGGCCATCGGCGGCGGTGGGGTCCCCTTCGCCTGGGGGCCGCAGGACGACAACGAATCCGTCGGCGCAATCCACGCCGCTCTCGACCGCGGCATCAATTGGATCGATACCGCGCCGATATACGGCCTTGGCCATTCCGAAGAGATCGTCGGCCGCGCCATTCACGGTCGCGCCAACCGGCCTTACATCTTCACCAAGTGCTCTATCGTCTGGAATGAACAACGCGAGCCGTCCCGCAGCATGGAGCGCGCTTCCATCCTCCGCGAATGCGAAGAGAGTCTGCGCCGGCTGCGGATCGACACCATCGACCTTTACCAGATTCACTGGCCCGATCCGGAAGACGGTATCGAGGAAGGCTGGTCCGCCGCCGCGGAACTGCAGAAGGCGGGAAAAGTGCGCTGGATCGGCGTTTCGAATTTCAAGCCTGCGCAAATGGATCTCATCGGGAAGATCGCGCCCATCACGTCCCTGCAGCCGCCGTATTCGATCCTGTCGCCCGAAATCGAACCCGAAATTCTGCCTTACTGCGCGGCGCATGACATCGGCGTGATTGTGTACTCGCCCATGAAATCCGGCCTGCTCACGGGCGCGATGACTCGTGAGCGCATTGCCCAAATGCCCGAGGACGATTTCCGCCAGCGCACGGTGTCCTTCAAAGAGCCGCTGCTGACGCGCAATCTGAATCTGGTCGAACTGATGCGCGCAATCGGCAATCGCCATGGCCGCACTCCCGGCGAAGTGGCCTTGGCATGGACGCTTCGCCGCCCTGAGGTCACTGGTGCAATCGTCGGTCTGCGCTCGCCCAGGCAGGTGGATGGCGTTATCGGCGCAGCTGATTTCCGGCTCACGAGCGGCGAAGTGGAAGAGATCGCCAAATTTCTTAGGGAGAATACTCCGGCCTGAAATATGCCAGCCGTCTAATATGCCAATCATCGAAGCCAATTCGCCCACGCTGCTGGATTTGGTCGACGAAGTCTCCCCGGTTGAGCAGCTTTGTACCGGCTTCCAGTTCGTCGAGGGCCCCATCTGGAATCCGAAGGAGCAGTGCCTCTATTTCAGCGATATTCCCGCCGGAATCCGCTATCGATGGAGCGCCGCGACCGGCGCCACCGAGTCGCGCAATCCCAGCAATCGCGCCAACGGGATGACATACGACACCGCCGGCAACCTTTACATCTGCGAGCACAATACCAGTTCCCTGGTCCGCGAAACTCCCACGGGCGAACGCACGACGGTGGCGTCGCATTGGCAAGGCAAAGAACTGAACAGTCCGAACGACGTGGTCGTTCGCTCCGACAATTCCGTCTATTTCAGCGATCCCGCTTATGGCCGTCTCGCCGCAGTTGGCATCGAGCGCGCGCAGGATCTCAATTTTCAGGGACTGTTCCGCGTTTCACCTGACGGCGAGCTTCATCTGGAAGCCGACGACTTCGGCCAGACCAATGGCCCGTGCTTCTCGCCCGACGAGAAACTGCTTTACGTCGACGATACGCCCCGCGCTCACATTCGCGTTTTCGATGTCGCGCCGGACGGCTCGCTCAGCAACAGCCGAATCTTCGCGCAGAATATCGGCGATGGCGAAATCTGGCACGGCGTTGTCGATGGCATGAAGTGCGACGAACACGGCGATATTTACGTCACCGGCCCGCGAGGCGTCTGGGTTTTCAATCCGGCGGGAGAACATATCGGGGTCATCCACATGCCGGAACACATCGCCAACCTGAACTGGGGCGGCCCGCTCTGGGACGAACTCTACTGCGCCTGCCACACTTCGATTTATCGCGTGAAAATGAAGGTCCGCGGGAATCCCGTGGCTTACATGAACATGCGTTAGCCACAGTCGCCGCGCAGACCCCCGGGAAGGGAAAATCCGTGCGATAGACTTGAAAACCGACAGGAGATTATATGACCCGACTTACTTGTGCCGCGATGGTTTTAGCCGCGGGGCTGGTGGTGCCCGCCTTCGGCGCTCTGCCGGTGGCGCCCGCGCCCGATCAGGCTGCGCTGCTGAAAAGCAATGACAAGAAGCTGGCCGCGAACAAAAAGGCCGCTTACGATTTCTACCGAATCGTCCTCCACGGATTACGGCTCGATCAGGCCGATAAATATATGCGTCCCGATTACATGCAGCACAATCCGAACGCCGACACGGGGATGGCCGGTTTTAAAGCATATTTCGAAAAGCTGGGCGGACCCAAGCCGATTCCGGACAAGCTGGACGGGCTGGTTGCGATTCAGGCCGAGGGAGATTATGTGACCTTGTCTTTTGTCAAAGAGTATCCCGATCCGAAGGAAAAGGGCAAAAAGTACACCACCACCTGGTTCGATATGTTCCGCTTCGACAACAACGGCAAAATCGCGGAGCACTGGGATTCCGCCATGAAGGGGCAGTAATGAGAAGCGGCTTGATCGCGCTGGCCGCGATCGTAACCCTTGCCCCGGTTCTGTGCGCGCAGAAGGCCAAAGACAATCCCAACGATTGGCCCATGTACACGCGCGACCTCGCTGGTACGCGCTATTCGCCGCTCAAACAGATCAACACCGGCAATGTCGCGAAATTGGCCGAGGCCTGGAAGTTTAAAATCAGCACGCCGGGACCGGCGCGTGGCGGCAGAGGCGCCGCACCGCCTGCCGCCGCCCCACCCGCAGAGGCTCCTCCGGCGGGTGACTTCGCAGCACAGGCAGCGGGGCGTGGGGAAGGACGCGGCGCGGGAGGCCGTGGAGGCGGCGGAGCGAATCCGGAAGCCACACCGATCGTCGTCAATGGATTGATGTATCTGCCGGCGGGCAGGCGCGTTATCGCGCTCGATCCGGAATCCGGTAAAGAAGTCTGGACCGCTGAGCTGCCATCCGCCACCACCGCGCGCGGAGTAGCTTACTGGCCGGGAGACGCAAATAATCCTCCGCGGATTATTTTGACCGCGGGCACGCACCTTGTCGGTCTGAATGCGAATTCCGGCAAAATCGATCCGGGCTTCGGCAAGGAAGGCCTCGTCGATATCACGGTGCCGTGGAATGGCGTGCCGGCAATTTATAAGAACGTCGTGATGCTCGGCGCAACCGTGGGTGAAGTTCCCATCGGGCCGCCGGGAGACTCCCGCGCTTACGATGCACGCACAGGCGCGAAGCTCTGGGAGTTCCACACGGTTCCGCAACCCGGTGAAACCGGCTTCGGCAGTTGGGAAAAGGACAGTTGGAAAGGTTTCTCCGGCGTCAATGTATGGGGCTGGTATCTCACCGCCGATGAAGAGCGCGGCATTCTCTACATGCCACTCGGCAGCCCGGCCGGAAACTACTACGGCGGAGACCGCCCCGGCAACGGTCTCTTCGGCAATTCCCTCGTCGCGGTCGATGCCACAACGGGCAAGTATCTCTGGCATTTCCAAACGGTTCACCACGATCTTTGGGATTCCGACCTGCCTCCCGCTCCGAGCCTTGTCGACATCGTTCGCAATGGGAAGAAGATCCCGGCGCTCGCGGCGATCGGTAAAACCGGCTGGATGTTCATTCTCGACCGCGTGACTGGTAAACCGGTCTTCGGCGTCGAGGAGCGGCCCGTGCCGAAAGGCGACGTGCCCGGCGAATGGTACTCGCCGACGCAGCCCTTCCCACTGAAGCCGCCCCCGTTGGCGCGTACCAGCTACAAACCGGAGGATATGGTCACCGCTGCGGATACGACACCCGAGCATGTGAAGGCGTGCGAGGATTTCGTGGAGAAAAGCGGCGGTTTCTACAACGCCGGCCCCTTCACGCCATTTCTTTATCATGAGACCGGTGCTCCACCGAAGAGCACTATGATCTTCCCCGGAAACGGCGGAGCAAACTGGGGTGGGACTGCGGCAGACCCCAAAACCGGCTATGTTTACGTTCAGACCCACGACAGCGCGCTTGTGGGATGGGTGGAGAAGAAAGACCCGAACGGCAACTACGGCAGCGGCAACGGGTCACCGCAACTCTATGACCGCGGGAGCGTCGATGGCCCCGGTCCTTACCATGGCTTCAGTGCGCAGGCGAAGGACGCCAGCGGCAAGTCTCTCGGCAACCTGCCCTGCCAGAAACCACCATGGGGCCGTTTGTTCGCGGTCAATGCGAATACCGGCGACATCGCGTGGCAGGTTCGCCTTGGCATCACCGAATCGTTGCCCGAAGGCAAGCAGAACACGGGCAGCAGCGGAAGCGCCGGGCCTATCGTTACAGCGGGAGGTCTGGTGTTCATCGGCGCCACAAACGACAGCCGCTTCCGCGCCTTCGATTCAAAGACCGGCAGGGAGCTGTGGGCCACCAAACTGGCGCGCAATGCCAATGCCAACCCCATCACGTACCAGGGGAAGAACGGCAAACAGTATGTTGCGGTCATCGCTACCGATTCGGTAGAGGTGTTTTCGCTGCCTTAAAAGCAACGAAAAAGTGTTGTGGAACGTCTCCTTCAGGAGTATTTACGGGTTTCATAATCAGCCGCAACTCATCCTGTGAGGTAATATTCGAATTGCCGAATACCAAACACCGCTTCTTCCTTTTCTTAACAGCATTGACCTTTTCCGCAGCCTTGAACGCTCAGACTTGCCCATCGTCCAGTGTCGTCCGCTTTCAGACCACGCTGGGTGGTATCGATGTGGTCCTGACGCCGAGCGTCACACCGCTGACAGTGGCCAATTTTATGAGTTACGTCTGCAGCGGCGCCTACACCAGTGGTTATTTCGACGCCGACATGACCAAGCCGTACTCCGGCGGCACGATCATTCACAGATCGCTGAATGCCAATTCGCTGAGCTCCAGCGGTGAGACATCCGCGTTCTATCTCATTCAGGGCGGCGGCTTTGCGGTGGATCCATCACAGGCCAATTTGCCCAATCTGATACTTCAGAGCCCGCCCATCACAAATGAATTCAGCGCCTCAAATACCCCCGGGACTCTGGCGATGGCGCAATACAACGGCGACATCAACAGCGCTACCAATCAATGGTTCATTAACGTATCCGACAACTCCAGCCAGCTCGACAGCCAGAAATTTACCGTTTTTGGGAGCGTCGCTAACGACGCCAGTATGGCAGTCGTGACGGCAATCAATGCCCTCCCTACTTTCAGTGTTTCCACCGTCGGTGCGGGCCAGTTATCGGATTGGCCTCTTCAGAA
Source organism: Bryobacteraceae bacterium (assembly GCA_036273015.1). GTDB lineage: Bacteria > Acidobacteriota > Terriglobia > Bryobacterales > Bryobacteraceae > BOG-234. The sequence continues at coordinate 21,073 of DATAXN010000072.1, forward strand.
TTACGTCTCCGGAATTACCAAACCGGCGAACTATATCTTCCTGAATTCCGTCGCGCCGATTGCCCCCGTCACGTCCGCCGCATCGTTCCAAAGCGCCGCCACGTTCGCGTCGCTCAGCACGACAGGTATTTCCCCCGGCGAGATCATCACGCTCTACGGTACGGAACTGGGACCGACACAGCTTACGACGCTTCAACTGGATTCGACGGGAACTTTGGTAACCAACTTACTTGAGGGTACGCAGGTGTTGTTCAATGGCATTCCGGGCCCGATGATCTTCACAACTACCGGTCAGATTTCCACGATCGTCCCGTATGGAATCGCCGGCCAGAGCACGGTCAGCGTCGTGGTTTCCTACCTGGGAATTCAGACAAGCGCGAATTCGTTCAAGGTCGTGCCGGCTAATCCCGGCCTGTTCACGCTGAACAGTTCCGGAAAGGGAGACGCGTCGATCATCCAAACCGATGGAACCGTGGTCAGTTCTTCCAATCCCGCATCGCCAGGCAACGTTTTGGAACTTTACGGCGAAGGCTATGGCACGATATCGCCGGCTTTTCCGGATGGAGCGGTTGTCACCTCGACTCCCAACATACCGGTCACACTGCTGATCGACGGCAAGACTGTGCCCACCTCGTATACGGGGCCGGCGTATGGAGATGTCAGCGGCGTGCTGCAGATCAACTTTACAGTCCCGCAGCCGATGGCTCCCGGCAGCCACCAGATACAGATACAGGTAGGCAGCGCGGTAAGCCCCATGGGCGTGACCTTAGCCACGCAGTAACGCGACTGAAGTCGCGTTTACCGATTTCCGGTAGTCGCGGCTTTAGCCGCGCTTTTTGAGAACTATATTCCGCCGGGCCACTATGCATCCATGGATTTCCCGCGGCGCCTCACACATTCATTTCGCGAGAGGTGCGCATATTTTGTGACTTGGCGCCTTGCCGGATCTCTCCCGGTCGCAAAAACAACTGATTTCTGGACCTCCGACGGCCCCAAATTCGTCGAATTTGACCGACTTCTGGATGCTGTCTCCATGGGGCCGAGATGGCTGGAACGCGCCGAAATCGCCAACATAGTTGTGAACTCCCTGCGGAACGGCGAGCGGGAATCCCGGTACGCGTTAGGCGCATGGGTCGTGATGCCCAATCACGTACACGCCGCTCTTCAGCCGTTGAGCGATCACGATCTTGCCTCGTCCGTCAGAATGATCAAAGGCCGCAGCGCGCGCGAGGCGAATTGCCTGATAAACAAGGCTGGTTCACAATTCTGGGCCAAGGACTACTTCGACCGGAGAATCCGAGATAGAGATCATGAGGAAAGAGTCACGCGCTATATCCAAAATAATCCAGTGAAAGCAGGCCTTTGCGGCAGTGTGGGGGAATGGCCGTGGTCGAGCGCTTACATTCCGGTAGGCGCGGCTTCAGCCGCGCCGGCATTTAAAACAACGCGACTGAAGTCGCGTCTACCAAATACCTATTCGTAGAAGTCGGGCGACTTCTTCAGCAGCGTAAATGTCGCCAGATCGTGCTCGATCCACAGGCGGGCGCCGCTCTGTTTCAGGAACGCTTCCACCTGCTCGCGCGATTTCGCCGACTCATCCTTGTCGAAGTCGAACGTCGGAAACCGGTGCATCGTGATTTCCTGCGGCAGGTGATAGAGATCGCCCGCAATTAAAATCGGTCCGGACTGCTTCAGCCGGAGAAACAGGATCTGATGGCCAGGCGTGTGGCCGGGCGCATACTTGATGACCACCGTGCCGTCGCCGAATACGTCGTAGTCCGACTCGGGAAGGATGACGGTCTTGCTGTCCTTCAGCTTGATGTACGTGGCCGTCGCCTGCGGTCCTCCGCGCCCACGACCGGCGCCCGGAGGCGGCGGTGGCGCAAACATGGCGTCGCGCTCTTTCTGATGCACCAACCAGGTAGAGCCCGCGAAGTCATTCGCGTTCGCGGTGTGGTCGGAGTGCATGTGGGAAAGCGCGAAATACTTGATGTCCTCCGGCTTATAGCCGATCTCCGCCATCTGCGACCGCAGCGTCTTCGTCACGGTCGAGATTCCCTGTGTGCTGCCGTTGACCTGCGCGTCCGGGATCACACCCACGTCCCACATCAAAGTGCCCTTTGGATGTACGACCAGGTAGCATGGGACGGCGAAGGGCTGCTTCTCGCCGACCTCTTCCTTCGTAAAGCCGAATAAGGCCGGAGCGCTCATCGTAAGAAGCCCGCAGTCGAAGACGTAAAGGCGCGGAGTCTTCGGCGGCTTGGGTTTGCTTTGCGGCGTGGCTGAAGGAGCCAGCAGCAAAGCCAAAGCTGCCGCAGTCAATGCTGCGAGGGTAAATCGTTTCATAGGGCTCCTTTTGGCGGCTTCTTTTGCATCCGCGATTGTATCTACTGTAAGGTGAGGTCGCCCTGGATCTCGTCCGTCGATTTCTCTTCGGCTTCGGGAATCAGACATGCCGCCGCCACCTGATCGTTTTCTTCCATCCGCACCAGGCGCACACCCTGCGTGGACCGCCCGGCCTGACGAATCTCGCTCGAATCGATGCGGATCATCTTGCCGTCCTTGGTGACGATCATCAGTTCGGAGTCTTCCTTGACCGAAAGAATGCCCACGACCTTTCCGTTCTTGGAGGTGGTCTTCATATTGATGACGCCTTTGCCCCCGCGATTGGTAAGCCGGTAATCGCTAACGGTCGTGCGCTTGCCGAAGCCGTTCTCCGAAATAGAGAGGACAAGACCTTTTTCAGCGATCACTTCGGCCCCGACAATGTAATCGCCGTCTTCGAGGTCCATACCGCGGACACCGTGCGCGGGCCGTCCCATGGCGCGCACCTTTTCTTCGGAAAATCGGATGGCCATGCCTTCATGCGATCCGAGGAAGATGTAGTCCCTGCCGGAGCTGATCCGGGCCGCGATTAACTCGTCGCCTTCGTCGATGCCGATGGCGATAATGCCGCGGGCCATGCGGTTTTCAAATACGGTCAGATCGCATTTCTTGATGACACCCTGCCTGGTCACCATGACGATATACAGGTCTGACTTGAACTCGCGCACCGGGAGGAACGCTTTCACCGTTTCGTCCGGCTGCAGGTTGATGAGGTTCGAAATGTGCTTGCCTTTACCGACCGTGGCGGCGTCCGGGATGTCGTAGATTTTGAGCCAATAGACGCGGCCTTTGTTGGTGAAGACCAGCAGGTCGTTGTGGGTCGAGGCGACAAGGAAGTATTCGACGAAATCCTCGCTCCGCGTACCCATGCCGATCCGGCCTTTGCCGCCGCGGGTTTGCCTTCGATACGTATCGACCGCCGTGCGCTTCAGATAACCGCCATGCGTGACGGTGACGGCCATATCTTCCACCGCGACCAGATCTTCCAGGCGAATCTCGCCCGGATCTTCGATGATCTGCGTGCGGCGCTCGTCACCGTGATCTTTTTTGACTTCCTGAAGCTCTTTGACGATGAGGTCGCGCAGGACTTTTTCGGAACCAAGGATTTCCAGATATTCCGCGATTCGGCGTTGGATATCCGCCAGTTCGTTCGCGATCTTCTCCTGCTCCATGCCGGTCAGGCGCTGCAGTTGCAGTTCGATGATCGCCTGCGCCTGTCTTTCCGAAAGCTGCCGCAACGGTTCTGCCCCGCCTGCCGCTTTGAGATAGACCTCATTGATCTTGAACTTCGTGGAGGCCGCCATCAGCGAATCGCGGGCTTCGCGGGGCGATTTCGCGGCGCGGATCAACCGGATGACTTCGTCGATATTGTCGAGCGCCATGCGGAAGCCGAGCAGAATATGCTCGCGCTCGCGCGCTTTGCGAAGCTCGAAATCGGTCCGGCGGCGCACCACGTCGATGCGATGTTCGATGAAGTACTTGATCGTGGACAGCAGGCCCAATTCGCGGGGCTGGCCGTTCACGATCGAAAGATTGATGATGCCGAAACTGATCTGAAGCTGCGTCTGCTTGAACAGATTGTTGAGAATGACCTCGGCCTGCTCGCCGCGCTTCAGTTCGAAGACGATGCGCATTCCGTCGCGGTCGCTCTCGTCCCGGATTTCCGAAATGCCTTCGATCTTTTTATCGTTGACCAGCGCGGCGGCGCTCTCAATCAGACGCGATTTGTTGACCTGATACGGAATCTCAGTGACGATGATGTGCTGGCGGTCCTTGCCCATGGGCAGAATTTCCGCCTTGGCCCGGATTCTCAAGCTGCCACGGCCGGTGCGAAATGCGTCGACGATCCCCTGCCGTCCGAGGATGAAACCGCCGGTCGGAAAATCCGGACCCTTGACGATCTCCATGATCTTGTCCAGCTGCGTTTCCGGATGCCGGATTAACAGGATTGTCGCGTCGATAATTTCAGTCAGGTTGTGCGGTGGGATGTTAGTCGCCATCCCGACTGCGATACCGGACGATCCGTTGACGAGCAGATTCGGAACGCGCGTGGGAAGAACTTCGGGCTCGACTTCACTCTCGTCGTAGTTGGGACGAAAGTCGACGGTCTCCTTGTCGATGTCGGCAAGCAGGGCGGTCGCGATTCGGGCGAGGCGCGCTTCCGTGTACCGTTCCGCCGCCGGCGGATCGCCATCGACAGAACCGAAGTTGCCCTGACCTTCCACCAGCGGATAGCGCATGTTGAAAGGCTGCGCCAGACGCACGAGGGCGTCGTAGATAGGAGCATTGCCGTGCGGGTGATACTTGCCCATCACATCGCCCGTGATCTTGGCGCATTTGCGGGTGGGCCGATTCGGCTGAAGCCCGAGTTCGTGCATGCCCCAGAGGATGCGGCGATGGACCGGTTTCAGTCCGTCGCGAACATCGGGAAGCGCGCGCCCTACGATTACGCTCATGGCGTAATCGAGATACGAGCGCCGCATCTCGTCTTCGATATTTATGTTGATATTACGGTCGTTATTGTCGCCGCCACCGCCCGAAGGAAGCGGTATTTGCGGAGGCGCAGGTGGACCCTGCGGCGGATTTCCGGGATCAGCCATGTGTTTGGAGTAACTATTATTTTAGCAGGAAACCCGACGAAACCAGAACGCTTTTGCCGCGCTGCACGGGTGCGGCAGCCCTTTATTTTCAGTCACTTGTTTAGTTCTGTTCCGACTCACGCCGCATTGCGCGGCCTGATCGAGCGCTCGATCTCTTTGCTCGATTCATCGGCGGCCAACTGGAGGTCAAAGTGGGTCTGCAAATTCATCCAGAATTGGCTGGTTGTTGAGAAATAGCGACCCAGGCGTAACGCCATATCCGCTGTTATGCCGCGCGTCTCACTGACGATCGCGCCGATACGCGTTGCCGGAACCCGCAGTTCGAGCGCAAGGCGGTTAATGCTTATCCCGGCCGGCTTCATAAAATCCTCCAACAGAATCTCACCAGGGTGAACCGGAGCTGTTGGACTCTTCCGTAGCATATAACCTTCCTTAATGATAGTCGACAATCTCGACATGCGCTGCATTGCCGTCGGACCATTCGAAGCAGACCCGGAATTGATCGTTGATCCGGATGGAATGCCGACCTTTTCTATCTCGTTTGAGTGCCTTAAGCGACAGCCCGACGCCGCCGGGATCGGACAGGCGCCGCGCTGAGTCGAGAGCAATGAGCCTCCGAAACGCTACCCGCTGAATATTGCGGAATTTGCGGCTGTTTTCCCGTCGAAAGACTTTTTCGGTCTCGGAACAACGGAAAGAAACGATCATGCAACCTTCTTATCGGCTCCGATGCCATACAATCATCGCTTGATTATTCTTCTTTTCGGGCCGCCGGGCTCGGGTAAAGGAACGCAGAGCCGCTTCATCATCGACTGGCTGGGCAATACGATTCCCTCCATTTCGACCGGCGATATGCTGCGTGCCGAAATCGCCGCCGCCACGCCTCTCGGGCTTGAAACCCAAGCCATCATCGCGGCCGGAGGGCTGGTCCCGGACGACCTGATCAACGCTGCGCTCGCCTCGCGCATTCAACAGCCGGACTGCCTCCGCGGCTTCCTGTTGGACGGATATCCGCGAACGGTCGAACAGGCGCAATACCTCGATGGATTGCTGGCCTCGCGCAGCCTTCCCGCCCCGCTGGTCATTCATCTCGACGTGCCCGCCGACGTACTCGTGGGTCGCATGGTGAGCCGCCGTCAATGTCCGAAATGCGACCGCATGTTCAACGTCCTTTCCCAGCGCCCCAAAGTCGACGGACACTGCGATGACGACGGCACGCCGCTCATCGTACGCAGGGATGATCGCGAAGATGTGATTCGCGAGCGCCTGCGGACTTATAGAGAGGTCACGCGTCCGGTGCTCGATCACTATCCCAGCAAACGGTATTTCCAGATCGTGGGAGACCGCTCCACTTCCTACATATTCGAAGAAATCACGCGCATCCTCGAGTCATTTCCCGGCGGGGAGTCATTTCCCGGCGGGGAGTCGTTTCCCGGCGGGGAGTCGTTTCCGGGCGGGCGGGCCTGAGTGCGCAAGCCGGAGGATCTGCGCAGCTTTCGCTGGTTTGGTCCGGACTCTCTGCGCGCCTTCGGGCATCGCTCCCGGCTGAAGCAATTGGGCTACCGGCAGGAAGATTTCACCGGCCGTCCCGTGATCGCCATCGTCAACACGTGGAGTGAAATCAACCCCTGCCATCTCCATCTGCGCGAACGCGCGGAATCGGTCAAGCGGGGAGTGTGGCAGGCCGGCGGGTTCCCAGTCGAAATCCCCGCATTCTCCATCACCGAGATGTACATGAAGCCCAGCCCCATGCTCTACCGCAATCTGCTGGCGATGGATACCGAAGAGGCTCTGCGAAGTCTGCCTGTCGACGGAGCCGTGCTGATGGGCGGCTGCGACAAAACCACTCCCGGTTTGCTGATGGGCGCAATCAGCATGAACCTGCCGGCGATCTACCTGCCCGCCGGTCCGATGCTGCGCGGCAATTGGAATGGCCGAACTCTCGGGAGCGGAACGGACGCCTGGAAGTTCTGGACCGAACGCTGCGCGGGTCGCATCACCGCGGAGGATTGGAGCGACATCGAGAACGGCATCGCGCGCTCGCCTGGCTTCTGCATGACGATGGGCACTGCCTCCACGATGACTGCGCTGGCGGAAGCGCTTGGATTTACGCTGCCGGGCGCATCTTCGATACCGGCCGCCGATTCGAATCACGCCCGTATGGCCATGAACTGCGGCACACGCATCGTGGAGATGGTCTGGGAAGACCATAAGCCATCCGATATCCTCACCCGAAATTCCTTCGAGAATGCCATCAGCGTCGATATGGCCATCGGGGGCTCGACCAACGCCATGATTCATCTTGTGGCCGTCGCGGGCCGGAGCGGTGTGCCGCTCGACCTGTCGCTCTTCGATCGGATTTCGCGGCGCGTGCCGGTTCTGGCCGACATTCGTCCGTCCGGACGATTTCTGATGGAAGATTTTTTCTACGCGGGTGGACTTGGCGCCCTGATGGGAGAGATTCGCGATCTGCTTCATCTCGACTGCGTTACGGTCAATGGGAAAACTCTCGGGGAGAACATCGCCGCCGCCCGCATCCACAACCATGAAGTGATACGGCCGCGCGCGAATCCACTATTCAGCAGCGGCGGGACAGCCGTTCTCTATGGCAGCCTGGCTCCGGATGGCGCCGTAATCAAAACATCCGCGGCGGATCCCAGGCTTTTGAAACATACCGGTCCGGCAGTAGTTTTCCAGGACTACAACGACATGGAGGCGCGCATCGACAGTGCCGATCTCGAAGTAACTGCGGACTCGGTCCTGGTATTGCTCAATGCCGGTCCTCTGGGCGGGCCCGGTATGCCGGAGTGGGGCATGTTGCCGATTCCGGCTAAACTTCTGGCGCAGGGAGTGCGGGACATTGTGCGCATTTCCGACGCGCGCATGAGCGGCACCGCATATGGAACCTGTGTTCTGCATGTCTCGCCCGAGAGTTGGATCGGCGGGCCGCTGGCGCTGGTCGAGGATGGCGACTTGGTTTCACTCGATGTCGAAAACGGAAGGTTGGATCTGCTGGTTTCCGACGCCGAAATCGAGTCACGCCGCGCCCAATGGAAGAAGCCCTCGCCGCGATATGAGCGAGGTTACATGGCGCTCTACGGCGATCGGGTCACACAGGCGCACTTGGGCTGCGACTTCGATTTCCTGAGCGGGAATGCCCCGACTCCGGAGCCGGAAATTCACTAAAGGCTTTAGACGCGAATCATCAGCTCGTTCGAACGCAGAATAGTCTGGTCTGCCAATTGGCAAGACACACTGAGCCTGAAGTTTCCGGCGCGGACGTTATATAACGTTGCGAGAGGCAGATCCGTCTCAACTGCCCCGCCCGGTTCGAGCGCCACTTCGACGTCTTTTTCCGTCCGATCCGACGTCATCAGCTTCCGTCCGTACGGAGTCAGTTCGAGACCTTCGATCCGGTAAAAAAAGATCCATGGCGGAACTGTGAGGGATCTTTTGTATGTCCCTTCGTTCTTCATCACAACGGAGATTCCCGCCACCTGGCCGGCATCTTCGCGATTGAGCTCGCGAATCGACAACGCAAGCCCGTCGGTCGACGCCCCCCATGCGCGGCCCGTCAGATCGATGACCTTGGGCGGATCGTCGCGAATCACCAGACCCAGATTGGCGAGAAAGTTATAGAATCGCGTGAATTTGTTGGCTGCCACAGGCAATCTTCATACTAGCGGTTGTCGAGCCGTTAGAATCTCTAGTGACTATGGAATACAGAACTCTCGGCAAAACAGGAATTACCGTCTCCCGGATCTGTCTGGGAACCATGAGCTACGGCGGTGGCGATCTGCCCGACTGGGCGCTGGGCACCAAGGGCTGGCACGTCGATAAGAATGGCGCGCGCGAGCACTTCAAGACCGCGGTCGAGGCCGGAATTAATTTCTTCGACACCGCGGACGTCTATTCCGCGGGATTAAGCGAAGAGATCACCGGATTTTATCTGCGCGAGATGACTTCGCGCGATGAGGTCGTCGTTGCCACCAAGGTGCATGGCGTCATGGGTAAGAGCCCGAACAAACGCGGCCTCAGCCGTAAACACATCATCGAGGGTTGCGAAAATTCCCTGCGGCGTCTCGGCACGGACTTCATCGACCTCTATCAGATTCATCGCTGGGACCCGGTTACGCCCATCGAAGAAACACTGGAAGCGCTGGATTCCCTCGTGCGCGCGGGCAAGGTGCGTTATCTCGGAGCCAGCAGCATGGCCGCCTGGCAGCTTTCAAAGGCGCTGTACACGGCCCGGGAGAACCGATGGCATCGCTTCTCCTCGATGCAGAACCACTACAACCTGATCTACCGCGAAGAGGAGCGGGAGACGATCCCTCTATCCATGGATCAGGGCTTGGCGGTCATTCCGTGGAGCCCGCTCGCGCGCGGATTTCTTACCGGCACGCGGCGGCCCGACGGCGGCGATACCAAGCGTTCGGAAGTCGATACCTTTGCCAAAGACATGTATTACAGCCCCGACGATTTCGCCGTTGCCGACGCTGTTGCGGTGGCCGCAAAACAACGCGGCTCGACGCCTGCGCAGGTGGCCTTGGCATGGGTGCTGCAGGCCCCCGGCGTGACCGCGCCTATCGTCGGCGTCACAAAGACACACCAACTCACCGAACTGATCAAAGCCGTCGATATAAAACTCACCGCGGATGAAATCGCCGCGCTGGAGAAACCCTACCGGCCCCACGGACTTTTGGGCCACGCGCAGCCCAGCCCGAAATCGATGTTGAAGTAGATCGACAGTCCCAGCGGTCTTTTTATCGCATAAGATATCTGACATGTCGTCTTCGCCACGTATTCTTCTGCCTGCGCTGGCGCTCGCAGCGTTTGCCGGAGCCCAACAACCGCAGCCCCACCGCATCGACGATGCCGCGCTCAAAAATGCGGGCAAGGCCGGACAGGAATGGCTCACCTACGGACTCGATCAGGGTGAAACGCGCTACAGCCCGCTCACGCAGATCAACACGTCGAACGTCAGCCGGCTCACTCAGGCCTGGTCGTACAATCTCGGCGTAGGCGGCGGTAATCAGGAAGGCACGCCGCTGGTCTGGAACGGTACGCTTTACGGCATCACCAACTGGAGCGTCGTGTTCGCCCTTGACGCGCGCACGGGTAAAGAGAAGTGGCGATGGGATCCGCAGGTGAATCAGCCGGCCGTTCGTGCGAAGATCTGTTGCGGCGTAGTGAATCGCGGCGTTGCCATCTATAACGGCAAGATCATCGCGCCCATCATCGACGGCAGGCTGGAAGCCCTTGATGCCGAGACCGGCAGGCCGGTCTGGGAATCGCGCGTCGCATACGCGCAGGACAACTACACGATCACCATGGCCCCGCGCATCGCGAAGGGGAAGGTGATCATCGGTATGGCCGGCGCGGAACTGCTCATTCGTGGACAGTTCGCCGCCTTCGATGCGGACACCGGCAAGCTGGCGTGGCGCTTCTACACGGTCCCGGGCGATCCGTCGAAGCCCTTCGAAAATCCGGCGCTGAAGAAGGCCGCCGAAACATGGAGCGGCGAATGGTGGAAGCTGGGCGGCGGAGGTTCGGTTTGGGATGGCATGGCGTACGATCCCGAGGCCGATCTGTTCTACGTCGGCACCGGCAATGGCGGACCGTGGCCGGAGCAACTGCGGCAGTCGAAGGGAAAAGACAATTTATACGTCTGCTCGATTCTGGCAGTAAAGCCGGAGACCGGCGAGTTGAAGTGGTACTTCCAGCCGGTGCCTGGCGATTCCTGGGACTTCGACAGCGTCCAGCAGTTGCTGCTTGCCGACATCACCATTAAAGGCAAGCCTCGCAAGGTGATTATGCAAGCCAATAAGGACGGCTTTTACTACGTCATCGATCGCGTGACCGGACAGTTCATCTCAGGCAAGCCGTTCGCACAGGTAACCTGGGCCAAAGGACTGGATGAGGTAACCGGCCGTCCTTTTATCAACCCCGAAGCTCACTACGGCAACGACAGCATCACGATCATGCCCGGACCGGGAGGCGCGCACAATTGGGCGCCGATGTCGTTCAACCCGAAGACAGGTCTGGTCTATATTCCGACATCCACCAACAGCAGTTCGAATTTCGCTGTGGATCAGAACTTTACCGTTAAGCCGGGGCGTTCGAACACAGGATTGGCGGGTGGCGGCCGCGGCCCGCTGCCGGCAGGGGCAAAGCGCCTTCCTCCGCCACCAGCCATCGGACCCGTCCCCGCCGAGAACAATGACCGCCGCGCACTGGTGGCTTGGGATCCGGCGACCCAGACGGAACGTTGGCGCGCCCCCGAGGGAGGCAGCATCGGCGGCGGCACCGTCACCACCGCGGGCAATCTGGTCTTCCAAGTGACCAACGACGGAAGGCTTATCGCCTACAGCGCCGACAAAGGCGAAAAGCTGCTCGAGATCAAGACCGACCTCGGCGGGGGCATGGGACCGCCGATCACTTACCAGCTCGACGGCAAACAATATGTAACGATCGCCGGCGGACTCGGAAAAGTCGTGCCGCGCTATCGGGACGCTCCCGGCGAAGCTCCACCCGCGGCCGCAGCCGGACCGAACGCGCCTCCGGATCTCGCCGGGCCGCCTTCGGCAAATCCGACATCGTCGGCGCCTCCGAAAATGCTGACCTTTGTACTGGACGCCAAAGGGCAATAAGTCCGGGAGAACAGAATGCTGTTGTATCCGCATTTAACGTTCGATGGCCGGTGCGAGGCCGCGTTTAAGTTTTATGAGGGGTGTCTCCACGGCAGCACGACTCTCATAAAGCAAGATCAGCCACGCCACGTTTACTGTTGCGGAGTATATGTTTTCCGGTTCGGATTCACCGCCGGGACAATATCAAAAACCGCAGGGCTTTGCCCTTCAATTCAATCTCAGCGATCCGGCGGAAGCCGAGCGTGTCTTTGAGGCCCTGGCCGAAAACGGAACTGTTCGCATGCCGCTGCAGCAAACATTTTGGGCGCTGCGTTTCGGCGAACTGATTGACCAGTTCGGTATTCCGTGGATGATCAATTGCGAAAACCCCACAGGCCAAACGCCTGCATAACTGTGTCCTCACGCCTTACTTCGGGACGGTCTTATGTTGTATTCCTGGCGTCTTTATGAGGCAGGCTTACTTGTTTCGCACCGGCTTGGCGTTATATTCCTGATCCGTCACCTGATCGAGCCATTCGATCTTGCCGCGGGTGACGTTGTACTGGGTGCCGGCTTTGTCGGGCGCTGCCCCATGCCAGTGCGCCACTCCCGGTGGGCACCAAATCACTTCGCCCGCATGAATCTCCCGGATGGGACCGCCTTTTTCCTGTTCCAGCCCGACGCCCTCTTCCACCAGGACGATCTGCCCTTTCTCGTGGATGTGCCACCGCGTCCTCGCGCCCGCATCAAAGTGGATATAAGTGATCTGCCCCGGAGGCGTCTCGGTCAACCTTTGAATCGTGCCGATGAAATTCGGATTCGGTTGCTGCGCGGAAGCCACCACAATCAACACCGCCAGCAGCAGAAGCAGTTTTCGACTCATATCCGGCTTTACGCTCCTGTCGAAGCATCCTATCATGGTGAATCACAACCCGTGAGCACGACCCACCATGGGCGAAGGTTATAATGGAATCTGCACAATTCCTATATAGATAAGGGTGTTTGAATGAAAGTCAGTAATTCCCAGTGGAAAGAGCGCTTGGGCGACAGCGTGCCGCCGCAGTTAGCCACCGAACTCGACGTTTATGACCACGAGATTGCGCTCCGTAAACAGGGCAAAATAGAGGACCGGGTCTTCGCCGAAACCCGCCTGCGCCGCGGCGCCTACGGACAACGGTATGACAATGGTCAGCGATCCGACGGAAAGACCACCCGCACCCTGAATTATCCGTCCACCAACACTAAAGGACCGAACACCCTGTGGGACGCCCCGGGGATGCAGCGCATCAAGATTCCCTTCGGCGGACTCGACGCCGCCCAACTTGAAATGCTGGCCGACCTCTGCGAAGAGTACTCGGACGGCATCGCGCACATCACCACGCGCCAGGACGTCCAGCTTCATTTCATACACATCGAGGACACGCCCGCGATCATGCGCCGCCTCGCGTCTGTCGGCATTACTACCCGAGAAGCCTGCGGCAACTCCGTCCGAAATGTGACCGCCTGCCCCATTGCCGGGGTCTGCCGCGAGCAAACGTTCGACGTCACTCCCTATGCGAAGGCGATTGCATATTTCATGTTGGGACACCCGGATGCCCAGGCATTCGGGCGCAAGTTTAAGATTGCTTTTTCCGGTTGCCGGGATAATGCCTGCGCGCTGGTGCGCCTGCACGACTTTGGCGCCATCGCCGTTACGCGCGAAGAAAACGGCAAAACCCGCCGTGGCTTTGAATTGTGGGTCGGCGGAGGTCTTGGCCCTGTCCCGCAGCAGGCGAAACTCTACGATGAGTTCGTTCCGGAAGAAGAAATCCTGCCGCTCGCGCAGGCCGTCGGACGCGTCTTCGCGCGGCTCGGCGAGAAGAAGAACCGCAATACCGCGCGGCTGAAGTTTCTGGTCAGCAAGCTCGGCATTGAGGAATTCAAGAGACTGGTCCGTGAAGAGCGCGCCATCCTTCCCTACGACTCCCGTTGGACCGATTATCTGAAAGACGTTCCCCACTACGCGGAGGAAGCACTCAAGCCTCCCTCTTTGTTGCAGATTGGCTCGGCTCGCCCGGCAGGTTTTGAGCCGTGGTACGCCACCAACGTCTATCGCCAGAGGCAAGAGGGTTACGCAACGGTAACGCTGGCCCTTCCGCTGGGAGACATTACGGCCGCTCAGCTTCGTTTGGTAGCGGATCTCGCCCGCAAGTATGTGAAGGAAACGATCCGCAGCACTGTCGAGCAGAACCTGGTACTGCGTTGGGTGAGCGAATCCGATCTGCCGGCTCTCTACTCCGAATTGAAGAACGCCGCTCTCGCCACACCGGTCGCAGGCACCATCGTCGACGTGGCTTCCTGCCCCGGCACCGATACCTGCAAACTCGGCATCGCATCCTCGCGCGGCCTTGCGGGCGAGCTCCGCATGCGCCTTGCCTCCAGAAACGCCCAGCTCGATGAGACGCTCGGCGGGCTTCGCATCAAGATCAGCGGCTGCTTCAATTCCTGCGGTCAGCACCACGTCGCCGACCTCGGCTTCTACGGTGTCAGCCGCAATAAAAACGGCTACACCGTCCCGCACTTCCAGGTTCTCCTCGGAGGCGAATGGACCCACAACGCCGGGGCCTACGGACTTGCCATCGGCGCCGTGCCTTCCAAACGAATTCCGGAAGCGGTGGACCGCATCACGGGCCGCTACCGCGCGGAGCGTTTGCCGGACGAGACTTTCCAGGCATTCATCAAGCGCATCGGCAAAGTCGAGTGCAAGAAGATGCTCGACGAATTTACCGCGGTCCCCACCTATGAACAGGATGCTTCGTTCTACAGCGATTGGGGCGATCCGCGCGAGTTCTCCATCGGCGACATTGGCGTGGGCGAATGCGCGGGCGAAGTAATTTCTCCCGTCGATTTCGAGCTCGTCGCCTGCGAGCGCGAAGTATTCGAAGCGCAGTTGCAGCTCGACGGCGGCAATATCGAAAAGGCATCCCAAATGGCGTGGGAATCCATGGTGCATGGCGCGCAGGCTCTGCTGAAATTCAAATTCCTGATCGCGCCGGAAGATTCTGAAAAAGTCGTCGAAGACTTTCGTGTATATTTCTACGATACGGAACTGTTCTTCGATCCTTTCGTTCGGGGCAAGTTCGCGCAGGATTTCTTCAAGGCTCACGAAAATCCGGGCTCCGCGCGAACGGTCGAAACCGCTCACCAACTGGTGGAAGAGGCCCAATTGTTTATCGAGGCATGTTACAGCTGCTACGCCCGCATGTCCGCTGTGCCCGCGAAGGCTGTCGCTTGATAGACAGGGAAATGATCAGAACAGACGAAGTTCAGCACATCAATCTGAAGATTTTCGCGGTCGCTGGCTCGGCAATTGAAACCGCCGAGGCGATTCCGGTCTTCCATCAGTGGATCCGCGACGGCGTCTGTCCCGAAATGCTGATCGACGTGGCTGACTACGCTCACGTCTCCGCGGGGCCGGGCGTTTTGCTGATCGGTCACGAAGCGAACTACAGTCTCGATGAGCGCGAAAACCGCCTCGGCCTGCTGTATAACCGCAAAGCCGCATTGGATGGTACTTTTCAATCGCGCCTGGCGGCGGCGCATCAGGCTGCTCTTGCTGCCTGCGATCGTCTCGAACAGGACGCGTCCTTTCACGATAAGCTCCGGTTCGACCGGAACATGATCGAAGTATTCGTCAATGACCGGTTGCTCGCTCCCAACAACGATGAAACCTGGCAGGCGCTGCGTCCGGAATTGGAGAAATACTTCAACGGCTTTACGATCGCGCGCCGCGGAGAGCCGCGCGATCTGTTCCGCGTGTCTGTAACAAAGAAATAGGCGGGAACTTCGCATCCGATACGGGTGTCATACCCGTGATGCACGGGAGACCCGCCTTCCTGCTGTTTGCCGCCGCCGGAATACTGACGGCGCAGATGACAACTTCCCAGTGGGATAACGCCCGCACGAGCGCCAATCTCAACGAAACCATCCTCACTCCGCGCGGAGTAGCCTCCGGCCGCTTTGGCAAGCTCTCCTCCATCAAAGTGGACGGTGACGTTTAGGCGCAACCGCTCTATGTTCCCAACGTCCCGATTCCCGGCAAGGGCGTGCACAATGTCCTCTATATCGCCACCGAACACGACAGCGTCTACGCGTTTGACGCGCCCGGGGGATCGCTCCTCTGGCACATCAGTTTCCTGAAACCGGGAAGTGTCGGCACGCTCGATTCCGCCGATGTCCAGTGCCCTTTCATTCATCCGGAGATCGGCATCACGTCCACACCGGTCATCGACCTTCAAACCGGCACCCTATACATTCTGGCCCGCACGCGCGAAAGCAGAACGCTTGGCACTGCGCGTTTTGTGCAGCGGCTGCACGCACTGGCAATTACAACCGGCGTCGAAAAATTCGGCGGACCGGTCGAGCTCGACACGCCCGGCTTCGATGGCCGCCACGAAAATCCGCGCGCCGGTCTCCTGCTTGCAAACGATCAGGTCATCATGACCTGGGGATCCTCCTGTGATGTGAAGCCCTACAACGGTTGGGTGATGGCATATGACAAGCGCACACTAAAGCAAAGCGCCGCGTTCAATACATCTCCTGGCTCCGGCGAAAGCGGTATCTGGCAGGCCGACATGGCGCCGGCCGCGGATAACGCCGGCAATATCTACTTCGCTACCGGCAATGGCAACTTCCGCTCCGGCAGCGACTACGGAGACAGCGTCCTGAGACTTCACCTCAACGCCGGCCGACTCAACGTCCAGGACTTCTTCACTCCCTCAAATCAGGAAGCCCTGAACTTACGCGACGCCGATATCGGCTCCGGCGGTCCGCTGCTTCTCCCCGACCAGCCCGGCCCGCATCCACACCTTCTGCTCACGGGCGGAAAGAACGCAACGTTGTACGTTCTCGATCGCGACCGCATGGGCCGCTACCAGTCCGGGGTCAATGCCCATGCTGTTCAGACAATCCATCTGGGCCGGGGCATCTATTCGGCGCCCGCATACTGGAACGGCCACGTCTTTATGCTCGCGAGCAATGACCTGCTATCCGACTTTAAACTCGACCACGGCCGCCTTCCCGACCGTCCCACCAACACCGGGAATCATCTTTTCGACAATCCCGGCGCAACGCCGGCCGTATCTGCGAACGGCGGCATAGATGGCATCGTCTGGGTGCTCGAAACCAAAGTCTGGAATGATTACGAAGGCCGCCCCGCTGTGCTTTTCGCTTACGACGCAAGCGACGTCTCCCACGACATCTACCGTTCCTCCACGAATCCGCGAGACGAGGCAGGTAACGCTCTCCGTTTTGTCATTCCCACTGTCGTCAATGGTCACGTCTATGTCGGCACAAAAGGCGAAGTCGACGTCTACGGTCTCAGGACTGTCGAATAACGCGTGCTAACCTGGAATTTCGCGCGCTGGCCGGCTCCGTGGAAAACCCGCCCCTGCCACGCGATCTCAAATCCAGGACGATTTCAGACATGGCTTATCACTCAGGCAGACACTTCCTCCAGATTCCCGGCCCCACGAACGTGCCGGACCGAATCCTTCGGGCTATCGACAACCCGACCATCGACCACCGCGGCCCCGAATTCGCCGAACTGGCAAAACACTGCCTCGCAGGGATCAAGACCATCTTTCAGACCGTCGATCCGGTGATCATTTACACGGCATCCGGCACCGGCGGATGGGAAGCCGCGCTGGTGAATACGCTCAGCCCCGGCGACAAAGTGCTCGCGTCCGACACCGGGCAGTTCGCCGCGCTTTGGATCAAGATGGCGCGCAACCTCGGATTCGAAATCGACGTCATTCCGGGCGACTGGCGTCACGGCGTGGATGCTGCTGAGATCGGCAAACGGCTCACTACCGACAGCAATCATCAGATCAAAGCCGTACTGACCACCCACAACGAAACCGCAACGGGCGTTACCAGCAACATCGCCGGTGTCCGAAAAGCGATGGACGCCGCGAAACATCCGGCGCTCCTGATGTGCGATATCGTTTCTTCTTTGGGCTCCATCGACTATCGCCATACCGAATGGGGTGTGGACGTCGCGGTGGGCGGTTCTCAAAAAGGCCTGATGCTGCCTCCCGGTTTGAGCTTCAATGCCATCAGCAGGAAGGCGCTCGAGGCTTCAAAGACGTCGAAGATGCCGAAGAGCTTCTGGCGCTGGGACGACATGCTGGAGGCCAACTCCAAAGGATTCTTCCCCTACACGCCTGCAACGAATCTGATCTACGGCCTGAAGGAAGCGATCGCGATGCTGAACGAGGAAGGCCTCGGCAACGTCTTCTGCCGTCATCAGCGTCACGGTGAAGCAACACGCCGCGCCGTACGCGCATGGGGACTCGAGATCTGTGCGTTGGATCCCGCGGAATACAGTCCCGCGGTAACAACTGTCATGATGCCGGATGGTTTTGACGAAGTTGCTTTCCGTAAGCTCGTGCTGGAAAAGCTCAACATGTCGCTTGGCGCCGGCTTGGGCAGACTGGCCGGGAAGGCATTCCGGATCGGCCACCTCGGCAGCTTCAACGATCTGATGCTTGCGGGCACGCTCTCCGGCGTTCAGATGGGATTGGAACTGTTCGGCGTTCCGCACAAGAAAGGCGGCGTGGATGCCGCCCTTGCGTATTTAGCCGAACAGGCAAAAGCCCAATAGAGCGTATTGTGGGGCGGCGCTTCGGCGCTGCTGCCGGGCTTTTGCCCGGCACTCTTTACGACGCCCGGTTCCTGTGCAGAGTCGGGTCCACCACGGCCGCCATCTTCGCAACATCGAGTCCGCCGCCGAGAAACTGGTTCACTTTCTCCGCCGTAGTCCGCGCATCCGAAATCGCTTTGCTGTGTTCCAGCGTCAATAGCTGCGTGCCCGGACGCCGGGCCAGCATCACCTTCACCCGCGCCAGTGTACGCGCGTACTCTTCCTTGAGCATCCGTCTGCGTTCCGCCGTCACCGAAAGCGTCTGCTTGCGGCGAATCAGCATCTGCTGCTGCGAATCCAACACTTCATCGAGATCCCGATCGCTGAGAATGACGCGGCAGGCCAGCCCCTTCGGCAAAGCGCCCAGCAGCGGGGCAACAATCTTGATCGCCTTCCCCCGCCCTTTCAGCAGCCACTGCGAATCCTTCAGCAGATTCTTCACCGGCTCGAATTCAAGATAGCCGCGCGGATTATCTTCATCGGCCTCACGCAGCCCGTCGGTGAGAACACCCATGCCGCCGGCCGCCAGCATCTGCATGAACATCGAGGTGCCCGAGCGCGGCAATCCGGTTACAACGATCAGCGACTCTTCGACCGGCGCCGCTTCCGCCTGCGCCGCGGCCGGTTCGTACGATGCAGCCACCGCCTTCTCTACGCGTTCCGCCGCCGATACACGTGGTTTGGTGCGCAGCGGCCTTCTGCTTCTCATGCGGCGCGCCAGCCGTCTGTGCTCCTTCGCCGATTCGACATCGCCGAACTGTTTCTCCAGCAACGCAGCCAGCCGAACATGCGCCTCCGGGAAATTCGGATTGAACGAGATCGCTGCGCGGAGTGCATCCCGCGCTCTCTCGTATTCCTTCATTCCAATCAGCGCCTGGCCGAGCATGTAGTGCGCCAGCGGATAGTGATGGATTCTCTGCAGCGCATCGAGAGCGGACTGCGCGGCTTTGCGGAACTGCCGCTTCCGCAGCCCCATGCGGCACAGACCAATGTGGGCATGAGCGTTGTCGGGGTCGATCTCAAGCGCCTTTTTGTAAATCTGCTCCGCATCGCGCCACCGCCGAAGCTGCAGGTACAGATCGGCTGTCTGCAGGAACAACCCCGGCCGGACCACGTGCGCTTCGGTCACGCGTCCCAGTGCCTCCAGCGCCTCCACGTAGCGTTTTTCCGCCGTCAGCACCTGCGCTTTCAGGTAGTCGATCACCGGCGGCTGATAGCGCGCAAGATTGCGCCAATGTGCGACATCCTTGCGCTCTTCTTCGTTGAGGAGTTGCGCCTCAGCCTCAGCCTCAGCCTCAGCCTCAGCCTCAGCCTCAGCCTCAGCCTCAGCCTCAGCCTCAGCCTCAGCCTCAGCCTCAGTCTCGTCGTCATTCTCGTTCGCAGCGGCCCCGTCATCGGGCGCAGCTTCTTCTCTCTCGACCTTTTCCGCGGCGTCCGGTTTGACTGGCGCCTCTTTTGTCCCGGCCTGTTCCGCCTTTTTCCTGTCGCGCTCGGCCTTGCGCTCCCCGGCGATTTTGCGCCACTCGGCGATTTTCGCGGGGGCCTGCTCAAAAAGCGCGCGGCGGCGGCCGTCGAGGTCGTCGACGATATTGCGCATTTCCCCGGTCATCCCCAGCGCCTGACAAGACACAAACAAACGCACGGCAAAGCGCTGCTCGTTGGGATCGTTCGTCCAAAGCTCTGTAAAAATCTCGTGTGCTTCGAGATGCCGATCGTCGTCCTGGTAGGCTTCCCCGAGGTTATAGCGAAGTTCGCGGATAGTCCTCGCCACGGCTACCTCGCGATTCTCGTTGGGACGCTCGATATAACCGAGCGCGATCATCTGCTCCAGCGCTTCGTGCGCGGCCACAGGATCCAGGCGCGTATGCGGCGGATGGCGGCCGTCGTTGAAGCCTTCCAATGGCGGCGCATCTTCCCAACTCGGAATGTGTGCGATCTCCGGCGGATCGACAAAAGCCTGCGAGAGCACCTTTCCATCCATGTCTTCGCCAACAGGCAATCCGTAGAGCGTCAGGATGGTCGGCGCGACGTCGAGAACACACGCGCCCTGCAGAATTTCGTCCTTCCTGATTCCGGGTCCGCTGATCGCAAGGATACCGAAATCCCGATGCTCGATGGCAGGGCCTGCCGGAATGTCGGGAATCGCCGCGGGCCGCAGATGATCCGGATGAAAACCGTGATCCGACATGAGAATCACGTTTATGTCTTCGCCGGACTTGCGCGCTTTGTGAAGCAGCGTGCCGAGCATCTGATCGTGGAATTCGTACGCCTTCGTCACCACGTTGCTGTACAGCTCGAAATCGCGTTCCTTGATCCACTTCTGGCGCGGCGGATGGTACTTCATGAAGCCGTGGCAGAAGTGATCGATCGCGTCGTAGTAGACCGCGAAGAAATCCCACTGTTGGTTGTCCAGCAGCCAGGTCGCGGCGGAATGAATACTGACGCATTCGCACAAGGTCCGCATGCACCCGGCCAGGCGTTTGTCTTTGTCCTGATCGATCTCTTTGGCCAGCGGAATAAACGGCTCCACCATCTCCGGGACCAGCAGGTCCGGATGCATTCGCAGATCGGCCAGCGTCTCCGCCAGTTCCGCCGGATAAACCGCATTGTTCAGCAGCGGCCAGCCTTTATCCAATGGTCCGCCGGCGCGATGGTAATGATCGGAAACCGATACGCCGTTGATCGGCTCAGCGGGGTGGCTGGGCCACCAGCCGATCACGATGCTGCGCAGACCGTGCTGATTGAGAATGTTCCACAGTGCTTTCGATTTTCGGGAAAGATTGGTGACCGGTTGAACAGCCGTGCCGTCCGGCGTGGGCTCGGAGAACCCGTGAATACCGTGTTTAAACGGTCGCTTGCCGGTTGCGATGGAGGTCCACAGCATCGGCGAAAGCGGCGGATGCAGCGTGGCGTTCTGGCCCATCGCGCCGTTTTCGACGAGTTTCTGGACGTTGGGCATTCTGCCCGCGTCCATAAGGGGATGGATCACCTTCCAGTCGGCGGCATCCCAGCCAACCAGAAGCACTTTACTTTTTTTCAAGAGGAGACTTCCCTGCTTCGATTCTATGAGGTGGCTTTTCTGCGTCGCCGCAGGAACTCGACACCGGCCGCGCCTGCTGCCAGAAGTGTCAGCGCGGTCGTCGAGGGCTCCGGCGCCGCGGGCGGGATTCCCTGCCCGGCGTTGATTGAGACGCCCCCTGTAGCGTAGCCCCAGTCAATGACTGTAATGCTGTTGAGCAGGTCGTTTGTGCCTACCGTATACTGCAGTCGCACCCAACCATAGTCCGTCTGGGCGCCGTTCTTGAACTTGAAGGCCGCAAAGCCTTTTGTCGCACTGGACGCGGCCCATCCCTCTGATCGTTGTATGATGCGGTGGCGGGTCGTGGCGGCAGTGCTGTTGCTAAGGTTGGCAACAGGATTAGCGGCCACCGCCAGGAAGCCGTTTTCAGAGTTACTGCGGGTGGCGAGGTTCGCAGAGATCTTCGCGCCGGAGGACAGCCGCCTGACGTTGCCGCTCGACCAAAGAAAGTCGACATGTGAAGCCTTCATCCCTACCCCACCAAACCTAAGATCTGCAGTGTTGGCTTGGGCAACGGAAATATTGAAACCGACGTGAACGCCGCCAAACGTCCCAATCGCGATGTGTTGATTACTGGCCTTTTCGGCGGAACCCCGTTGGACGCTGGCCACAGCTACAGTAGTGTCGAGCGTACCGCTGTAGATCACTCCGGCCGAGGCATTGGTGGCCATCGCCATCGCAGCGCCGGTAACGGCTGCGTAGACAGGCCAATGTTCCACGCTTCGCCTCAGTGCATCCGTAAGAGGAGCTGTACGAACGGTTGCACTATAAGCGTTCAGGCGACTCTCAAGGTCCCGCATAGACGGGGGGCGCCTTTTCATAACTCCCGCTGGATTCCTCCGAAACCAAGTGCTCTATCCAGATCACTTGTTACTCCTCAGAATACATCAAACCATCGCGGTTCTATCAGTTTTTTCAGTACTTTAGGTACTATACCCCTGGGTTGTCCACGCCGCCGTAACAGACCGATTCCGGCCAGACCAGTCGCCGCCAGGATCAA
The DNA here is from genome assembly GCA_036273015.1 of Bryobacteraceae bacterium. GTDB lineage: Bacteria > Acidobacteriota > Terriglobia > Bryobacterales > Bryobacteraceae > BOG-234. The sequence goes on from DATAXN010000072.1 coordinate 43,448, forward strand.
CGTGAACGTGCCGGATTCGGGTGCATCGTGACGCTCACTTCAGTGCAGGAGAACTCGTTGGAGGGACAAACTTCCGGGTCTGGTGCTAGGCTGCGGCTTTCCTGCGTCTCCGAAGCGCCTCGACGCCCGCGGCGCCCACAGCCAGCAACATCAACGCCGCTGTCGAGGGCTCGGGTGTGGCGGAAATCCCGGTATCTCCCGCCAAGATCGCGCTGCCGTCGTCCTGGTAGGCCCAGTCGATTGCCGTAATACTGTCGAGCGTGCCGTCCTGCCCGACCGTGAATTGGAGCCGAACCCACCCATAATCGGCTCCGCTGCCTGGATTGAAAGAAAAAGCGGCAAAGCCCTTGGTTTGTGACCAGCCACGATCAAACGTACCCACATAACCGTAGGTCGTCCTGAAATTGCCCCGGGCCGCGATGCCACCTGGGCCTGACACAAAGCCATTGGCAAACTCCGAAGTGGCGGTATTTCCGGCGCCGGAGATGACGGCCCCTGAAGAGAGCCGCTTGACAGTACTACTATGCAGCAAAAAGCCGACACCAGACGCCCCACCGCCGATCGCGACTCCGAGTTGGCCGCTATATCCCTGTTGCCGGAGATTAGCGAGAAGGAAGGTTCGGGAAAGCAGCCCGCCGGAGCCATTTTTCAGATGCACGGTGGTGAATGCCGATGCGGTTCGATATAAACCGGGAGCCGACGCAGCCGCGGTAGCGTTAATGATGCCGCTGTAAATAATCGAGGCCGATGCGTTGCTGGCCATCGCCAATGCCGCACCGGTGACGGCAGCGTAAACCGGCCACTTTTCAGCGCTTCGCCGCAGTAACTCGCCGGACGAAGACTGACGAAGCGTCGTGGCATAGGCCTCCAGTCGGTTGTCGAGTTCCGGCTTACGCTCGCGTTTTTTCATATGTCTTTTATAAAGAGTACACCGAAGCACACTTTCGCCGGTGTAAATTATCTCGGTAACCGTACTGGTACTTCGCGCCGGCGGCGGGTAGTAGTTTCCGGGAAGACCGTCCTAAAGTTTTCATCCGGAAGTACCGACTATTTATCGTGCCGATCCTACCCCTTGAACCGGGCCGTTATGTAGCGCGTTATCCCGGTACATCCCCACCGAGGTACTCGGCGATGCGTTCCGACGACGATTTCGGTTTGAGGAATAACGTACGCGTGGTGATCGTGGACGACGATCCGTACTTCCGCAGCTTGTTGAAGGTGATGCTCACGCAGGCAGGCCTGCAGAATGCCGAAGTCGAAGAGGCGGAAGATTCGGACCGGGCGCTGGGAATCTGCCAAAGTGTTCCCGTCGATCTGGTCTTCTGCGATCTGAATCTCCCCGCCTTCCGCAGCATGAACGGCCTGGAGATTATCCGGGAATTGCGCCAATTCAGCCCGGATGTTCCGGTCTACATGGTGACGGCAGACAACACGCAGGAACTGATCGAGAAGGTCCGCGACGTCGGCGCCACCGGCCACATTCTCAAGCCGATCAGCCTGCGGACGCTGAAGCGCGTTCTATCTTCGAATCTCGGAAAGTATTCCAACTGAGCCTGCCGCAGCCGGTTATTTGTTGGCCGGCTGCGCGACATTGGCGGTGCTGGCCTTCGACGCCAGTGCCTCAGACCGGATGGCGTCGCCGCTGGGTAATGTGGATGAATCCCAACCGCCGCCCATGGCCTTGACAAGGTCGATCGCGGCAGTCATGCGCCGTTGCAGAAGGGTTACCGCGGTTTGTTCGTCACCGAGGTAAATCGTCTGAGTGGTAATGACATTCAAATAGGAATCCGTTCCCGCTTTGTAGCGGTCATTTTCGAGATCGAGCGATTTTCTTGCCGCCGCAACTGCCTGCGCCTGTTGCTGCATTTCTTCGGTCAGGTAGCGGAGAGAGGCAAGGTCGTCCTCTACCTCCTGGAAAGCGGCGAGAACCGTTTGACGGTAGGTAGCGACGGTCGAGTCATAGGCGGCTTCGACCTGCTCTACCTGGGCCCCGCGGCGTCCAAAGTCGAACAGCGTCTGCGAAAGCGAAGGTCCGGCGGACCAGGTCCGCGAGGCCCACGTAAACAGGGTCTGCAGAGTTGTGCTCAGAAAACCGGCGTCGGCCGAGAGCGTCAGCGTCGGATAATAAGCGGTTTCGGCAATCCCTACATTGGCGTTGGCGGCAGCCACCTGCCGTTCATTGATGGCAATGTCCGGCCGGCGCTGCAGCAGCACCGAAGGAACTGTCACGGGAATCGGCGGCGGCGGCTTCATCATCAGGACCGGAATCTCAACCGCGGACGGCGCCTGCCCAACCAAAACGGCGATTGCGTGTTCATCCTGCGCGCGTGTGATGTGAAGATCCGTGCTTTGAGCCTGCGCCCCGAAGAGTTGAGTCTGGGCCAGCGTTACATCGCTTTGCGATGCCACACCGCCATTGAAGCGGTTGATGGTTAGCTGGAGGTTCTTCTGATAAGCCTCGATCGTGTCCTTCAGAACCGCCTGCTGCATGTCGTTACCGGCAATCAGGAAGTAATCCGTAGCCAAGAGGGCTTGCGCGCTCAGCCGGGCATTCTCGAGCGTCGCGGCACTGGCCTGAGCATTGTCCACCGCATTCTGGACGGAAAGGCGCACACGGCCCCAGAAGTCCGGCTCCCAACTCGCGGTAAAGGGCAATGAAAATGTTTGGGAACGCTGGCCGGCATTGAACACACCCACACCGCCCCGTCCACCACCGCCGCTGTCGGTCTGGGTAATTGCGGGAGTCGCTCCGATAGTCGGATAGTAGTTGGCGTGATCGGCGGCGACGATGGCGCGCGCCTGGCGGAAATTCGCCTCCGCCTCTTTCACGTTCTGGTTGTCGATATCGATCAGATCTTCCAGCTTGTTCAGCTGCGGATCGCCGAAAATCTCCCACCATTTGCCTTTCATCACGGCATCGCTGGGCGTGGCCATCTTCCAGGTATCGTTTTCGACGATTTCCTTGTAGGCCACTGGTGTCTGCGCAACGACGGGCCGCTGATACTTCGGCCCGATCGTGCAGGCGGAACAGAGAATGGAAAGGGCCGCGATTGTCCAGTAACGGGAACTCAATCCGCACCTTCCGCGGCGCCGCCAGGGATGAACAATCCGGGCCGGTTGGCGAATGGCTGAGTGCGGCTGAAACGCTTGCTGAAACGGTCGAGATAGAGATAGATCACAGGAGTTGTAAATAAGGTCAACATCTGGCTGACGATAAGGCCGCCGACGATCGCAATGCCAAGAGGCTGGCGCAGCTCCGAACCCACGCCGAAACCGAACGCCATGGGCATGCCGCCGAGCAGAGCGCAGGAAGTGGTCATCATGATGGGTCGGAACCGCAGCAGGCAGGCCTGATAGATCGAATCCCGCGGGCTCATTCCGGTGCGTTCCGCGGCAAGCGCAAAATCGATCATCATGATTGCGTTTTTCTTCACGATTCCGATCAGGAGAATGATGCCGATCATGGCAATGATCGACAGCTCCGTTTTGAAGAGCACCAGAGCAATCAAAGCGCCGACTCCGGCCGATGGAAGAGTGGAAATGATGGTCAGCGGGTGAATGAGGCTCTCATAGAGAATACCCAGGACGATATAAACGGCCAGGAGAGCAGTGAGAATCAGAATCGGCTGGCTCGACAGGGAATCCTGGAATGCCTGCGCGGTACCCGCGAACTTGCCGGTGATCGCTATCGGCATGCCAATCTGAAGCTCGGCCTTGTTGATGGCGAGTACAGCATCGCTGAGCGCCACTCCCTCCGGGAGATTGAACGAAATCGTTGTGGCCGGAAATTGGCCCTGATGCGGCAGACTGACCGGCGTGGTTCCCTGCTGGAAGTGAGTAAACGTCGAGAGGGGAACCGACAGGCCGCGGGGCGTCTGAACGTAGATCTTGTCGAGGAAGTCCGGGCTTTCCCACCACTGCTGCTCCAGTGCGAGGACAACGTGATACTGGTTGATCGACTTATACATGGTCGAGACCTGGCGCTGGCCGAAGGCGTCGTAGAGAGCGCTGTCCACTGCCTGCGCGGTAAGACCCAGCCGCGACGCGGTATCGCGGTCGATGACGACGTTCGATGAGAGCCCCGAATTCTGCTGGTCGGAACTTACGTCCACCAGTTCCGGAAGCGTGGAAAGCTTGTCCAGAACCCTGGGCGCCCACTTGTTGAGCAGATCGAGATCCTGCGTCTGCAGCGTGTACTGATACTGCGCATTGCTCTGCCTCCCACCGATGCGAAGGTCCTGCTGCGACTGCAGGTAGAGAGTTGCGCCGGGCATTCCGGAAGTCTTGTTGCGAATACGAGCGATGACCTGGTCGGGCGTTGTCTCTCGCTTCGCCTTGAGCTGGACGAAGATCTGCGCGGATGCCGCGCCCCCCCAGCCGCCGCCGTTGCTTCCGGCGGTGACTCCGACGGTATCGACGTCCGGGTCGTTCCGGACCTGTTCTTCAAACCATTTCGCCTTATCAACCAGCGACTGATAGGAGATGTGCTGCTGGCCCTGAACCTGGCCCTGCAGACGTCCGGTGTCCTGCTGCGGGAAGAATCCTTTGGGAATTTTTACGTACAGGTATCCGCTGATGCCAACAGTGAGGAGAATGACCAGCAGCACGGGCGCGGGATGATTCAATACGGCCTGCAGCGCGGATGCATATGTGGAGATGACCCAGCGGAAACCTTTTTCGGTCCAGTTATACAGCCGCCCGTGAACGTGTTTGACCTTGAGAAGCCGCGAACACATCATCGGCGTGGCGGTCAGTGAAATCAGCAGCGAAACCGCTATCGAAACGGACAGAACGATCGCGAACTCCCGGAACAGGCGACCGATAATTCCAGGCATCATCAGAATCGGGATGAAGACGGCCACGAGCGAGATGCTCATCGAGACGACGGTAAACCCGATTTCCTCCGCGCCTTTCAAAGCTGCCTTCATGGCCGGCATTCCATTCTCGATGTGCCGGGTGATGTTCTCGATGACCACGATGGCGTCGTCCACCACGAATCCGGTCGCGATGGTCAGGCCCATCAGGGAGAGGTTGTCGAGGTTGTACCCGAGAAGATACATTGCGCTGAAGGTGGCGATCAGCGAAACCGGCACTGAGATGCTCGGAATAAACGTCGCCCACCCGCTGCGCAGGAAGATAAAAACCACCACGATCACCAGCCCGATGGAGACCACCATATTGATCTGCGCATCGCGAACCGAGTCGCGGATCGTAATCGTACGGTCGTTTTCGACCTTGAAATCCACCGTGGCCGGAAGTTGCGCGCGGAAACGCGGCATGATTTCGTTGATGCGCCTGACGACGTCGACGACATTCGCGTTCGGCTGGCGCCGGATCTGGATCAGCACAGCCTGTTTGCCGTCCGCGAGTCCCAGATTCCGGACATCTTCGACCGAGTCGATCACTCGCCCGAGATCCGACAGTCGGACCGGCGCGCCGTTCCGGTAAACGACAATGAGATTCTGATAGTCCGCCGCTTTGAGAAGCTGATCGCTCACCAGGATCGGCGTGGTGGACTGACCGTTATCGAGGGAGCCCTTGGGCTTGTTGGCGTTGGCGTTCTGGAGGAACGTGCCAATCTGATCCAGTCCCACGTTGTATCGGGAAACCGGCTGCGGATTGACTTCAACGCGAACAGCGGGTAAGGCACTTCCGCTGACCTGCACCTGCCCGACGCCGTCCACCTGCGATAGTTTCTGCGCAAAAACGGACGAAGCAATGTCGTAAAGCTCGGCTTTGGGGACGACATTCGACGTCATCGCGAGAATCAGGATCGGTGAATCCGCGGGATTCTGCTTGCGGTACGAAGGGTTGCTGGGGAGGTTCGACGGCAGATATCCGGCAGCGGCGTTAATCGAGGCCTGCACATCGCGCGCCGCCGCGTTGATATCGCGGCTGAGATCGAACTGCAGCGTGACCTGTGCGGAGCCCACCGAGCTTCGGGAAGTCATTTCCGTAACACCAGCGATGCGCGTGAATTGCTTTTCGAGCGGCGTGGCGACGGAGGCTGCCATCACTTCCGGGCTGGCGCCGGGAAGGCTGGCGGACACGTTGATGGTCGGAAAATCGACCTGCGGAAGGGCCGATACAGGCAGTTGGAAATAAGCAATTCCGCCGGCGAGCGTAATCGCGACGGTCAGCAGAGTTGTGGCGACCGGACGTTCGATAAACGGAGTCGAAATGCTCATGCGAACACCTCTATTTACTCTATATCCGGAATCATGACAGCTCCGGCAGCGCTAATTGCTCGTCGGATGGCCGCGAACCGCGCAGACGGGCAACCAGGGCCGCGATTCGGCCGAACCACAGATAGATGACAGGAGTCGTAAACAGTGTCAGAACCTGGCTGACCAGCAGGCCGCCGATGATAGTGATGCCAAGTGGTCTTCTGAGCTCGGAGCCGGTGCCGGTGCCGAAGGCAAGCGGGACGGCGCCCAGCAGAGCAGCCATCGTCGTCATCATGATCGGACGGAAACGCAGCAGGCAAGCCTGATAGATGGCTTCTTCCGGCGGCTTCCCTTCCTTCCGCTCGGCTTCGAGCGCGAAATCGATCATCATAATGGCGTTTTTTTTGACGATACCGATCAGAAGGATGATGCCGATGAGCGCAATGATATCAAGGTCCTCGTGGAAAAGAATCAGCGACGCAATGGCTCCGACGCCCGCTGAAGGGAGCGTGGAGAGGATCGTAACGGGGTGGATATAGCTCTCGTACAGAATGCCGAGAACGATGTACACCGTGACAATGGCGGCGAGAATCAACAACGATTCGTTGGCGAGCGAATTCTCAAACGCCCGCGCCGTACCCTGGAAGGTCGGCTCGATACTGCCCGGCATCCCCAGATCTGCCGTAGCTTTACGGATATTAGCGACGGCAGCGCCCAGCGACGCGCCCGGCGCCAGATTGAAAGAAAGCGTCACGACCGGAAACTGGCCCTGGTGATTAATTGTGATCGGAGTCGGGACGCGCCGGAACGTGGTAAACGATCCCAGCGGCGCCTGCCCCAGCGGGGCGGCTCCTGTGAGCGCGGTATTGGTTCCGGCGAGAGCGATGGTCGAAGCGAGATTCGCCGAGGCCGATCCTACCTGGACGTAAATATCCTTCAGCGAATCGGCATTCTGCTGCCATTGCTGCGCAGCCTCGAGCACCACGTGATATTGGTTGGTCTGCGTATAGATCGTTGAGACCTGGCGCTGGCCAAAGGCGTCGTAGAGCGCATCGTCCACGTTCTGCGGCGTAATACCCAGGCGGCCCGCCGTATCGCGGTCGATGACGACTTCCAGCCCCAGGCCATTGTTCTGCTGGTCGCTCGCAACGTCGCGCAGCTCGGGAATCTGCTTCATTTTGTCAACGAGGCGCGGGATCCATGTGTCAAGGGTCGCCTTGTCGGGAGCGTCGAGCGCGTATTGATACTGGGTCCGGCTGATCCGATCTTCGACCGTAAGGTCCTGGACCGGCTGCATATAGAGCGTGATGCCGGAAACCTGCGCCAGATTGCGCTGCAGCCGCCGGATGACTTCAAGAGCCGAGATCTTCCGTTCTTCGAGCGGCTTAAGAGTGATCTGGATACGGCCGCTGTTCATTGTGGTGTTCTGGCCGTCAACGCCGATGAAAGAGGTCAGATTTTCAACCGCCGGATCCTGGAGGATGACGCGCGAGAGTTGCTGCTGCTTCTCGCCCATGGCAATGAAAGAGATGGTTTCGGGCGCCTGCGAAATGCCCAGAATCACACCCGTATCCTGAATCGGGAAAAAGCCTTTCGGCACCGCGATATAGAGATAGACGGTGAGGGCCAGAGTGCCGGCGGCGACGAGCAGCGTCATCGGCTGATGGCGCAATACGACCCGTACCATTTTGCCGTACTGCTCAATCGATTTGATGAAGACCCATTCCGACCAGCGATAGAAACGTCCCTGCAGGTGTTCCGGCTTGTGTTTGAGGATGCGGGCCGCCATCATCGGCGTTAACGTAAGCGAGACAAACGCCGAGAACATGATGGTCACCGCCAGAGTCACAGCGAACTCGCGGAACAGGCGGCCGACGATATCCGCCATGAACAGCAGCGGAATCAACACGGCAATCAGCGAAACGGTAAGAGAAACGATCGTGAATCCGATTTCGGCCGAGCCCTTCAGCGCGGCCTGCATGGGCGAGTCGCCCATTTCGAGGTAGCGGCTGATATTTTCGATCATCACGATCGCGTCGTCGACCACGAAGCCGGTCGAAATGGTCAGCGCCATCAGCGAGAGGTTGTCGAGGCTGTACCCCAGCATGTACATCACGCCGAACGTACCGACCAGCGAAAGCGGAACGGCGATGCCGGGAATGATGGTGGCCGAAAGACTGCGCAGGAACAGAAAGATGACCATCACCACGAGCGCGATGGTCAGCATCAGTTCGAATTCGACGTCGTCGACGGACGCCCGGATGGTCGTGGTCCGGTCCGTAATCACGTCCAGCTTGACGCCTTCAGGGAGCGAAGCGCGAATTTGGGGAAGCAGAGCAGTGACCGTGTCGACAACGCTGATGATGTTGGTTCCCGGCTGGCGCTGAATATTCAGAACAATGGCCGGAGTGTCGTCCACCCAGGCCTTTTTGTGGGTATCTTCGGCGCCGTCGACGATCGTCGCGACGTCCGTAATCCGAATCGGCGCGCCGTTGCGGTAGGCAAGAATGATGTTCGTGTAGTCTTTGCCGGACTGAAGCTGATCGTTGTCGTTGATCGTCCACGCCTGCATCTTACCGTCGAAATTGCCTTTGGCCTGGTTGACGTTGGCGCTGCCAAGCGCGGTCCGGAGGGTGTCGAGGCTGAGCCCGTAAGACGCCAACGCGACCGGATTACCCTGTACACGCACCGCGGGACGCTGGCCGCCGCTGATACTGACAAAACCAACGCCCTTCAATTGCGAAATCCGCTGCGCCATACGGGTTTCGGCGAGTTCTTCCACCTTGGGCAGGGGCAGTGTTGTCGAAGTAATTGCCAGCGTCAGAATCGGCGCGTCCGCGGGATTGGTCTTGCTGTAGATGGGCGGCTGCGGAAGTGTGGTCGGCAGGAATGTTCCGGCGGCGTTGATGGATGCCTGCACCTCCTGCTCGGCAACGTCGATGCTGAGATCGAGCGAAAACTGCAGAGTGATCAGCGAGCTTCCGAACGAGCTGATCGACGTCATCTGCGTCAATCCGGGAACCTGGCCGAACTGTTTCTCAAGAGGCGCGGTTACGGCGGAAGTAACGACTTCCGGGCCCGCGCCGGGGTAAAAGGTAGTGACCTGAATGGTCGGGTAATCGACTTGGGGCAGCGCCGAGACGGGCAGTTGCCGGAACGCCACGACACCGGTCAGCACCACGCCGGCCATCATCAGCGACGTCGCGACCGGACGAAGAATAAAAATGCGGGAGGGACTCACTGCGGAGCGCCGGCGCCTTTCTTTCCTTTGAAGTCGCCCCGGCCTTTGAAGTCGCGGGATCCGCCGGGATTGTTTCCGATACCGGGCTGGTATCCGCTCTGCGGGGCGGCTGCGCCCTGAGGAGCCTGCCCATTGGCCGACGCGCCATTCGGGTTCCCGCCTCCCCCTCTTCCACCCCGACGGCGTCCGCGTCCGGAAGGAGCATTGAGTTTTTCCAATTCTCCCGGTGCGCGTACGCGCACCTCAGTACCTTCGTCGAGCCGGTCGGTACCGTCTATGACAACCTGATCCTGCTCGGTAATACCGCTGGTGATCTCGGCATTATTCTCGTCAGTAACTCCGACTTTCACCGTTTTCAGATGGACCTTCGACGTTTCCGGGTCGACCGTATATACAAACGTGCCCTGCTGGCCATTCTGGATCGCCACCACGGGCACCACGAGCCGCTGTGTCAGCGTGTCAACCTTCAACCGGATATTTACGAATTGGTTGGGAAAGAGCGTATAGTCCTCGTTCTTGAAGACCGCCTTCAGCTTCGCCGTGCCGGTCGTGTTGTCGATCTGATTGTCGACGGTTTTGAATTCACCCGTTGCGAGCTTCGTTCCGTTGTCGCGGCTGAAAGCGTCCACCGGAAGCTGAACGCCGGCGCGCATCTTCTTCAAAACCGCGGGCAGGCTGTCTTCCGGAATTGTGAACTGCACCTGAATCGGCTGGAGCTGCGTAATTACGACCATTCCATTCGCGTCTGAGGCATGAACGATATTGCCGGGATCGACCAGGCGCAGGCCAACGTTCCCGGTGATGGGCGCAGTGACTTTGGAATAAGTCAGATTCAGCTTGGCGCTGTTGACGTTTGCCAGATCCTGCTTGAGGCTGCCTTCATATTGCGCAACAAGGGCCTTCTGTGTGTCCAATTGCTGCTTGGGTATCGCATCCTGTTCCAGCAGGGCTTTATAACGATCGAGATCCAGTTTGGCGTCGTCGAGAAGAGCCTGATCGTGCGCCATCGTTCCTTCGGCCTGATCGAGCTGCACCTGATACGGGCGAGGATCGATTTCCATCAGAACCTGACCCTCCTTGACCAGATCTCCCTCGTTGAAATTCACCTTCATCAACTGGCCATCCACCCGGGATTTGACCGTCACCGTATAGAAAGCGGCCACGTTGCCGAGGCCGTTCAGATAAACGGGCAGGTCCGCACGGCTCACTTTTGCCGTAACGACAGGTATCGGACCCAGGCCGCCACCACCGCCGCGAGCGCCGCGTCCTCGCCCCCGGCCGTTACCCTGTTGATTCGACTGCTGAAATGTGCCTTTCTGACCTGCCTTCCAGACCGCATATCCGGTGATGCCGGCGATAATTACAAGGAAAAGGACCCAGACGATGCCGCGCCTTTTCGGCTTGCCGGGACCCGGCGGGAGGTGCCCGTGTTCGGGCAGTCCAATATGGTGAACCTCCGGATAATCCTTCAGATCTGTAGGGGGGGTATTGGTCGTCATTCAACCTGCATTAATAGATAGTTGTATAAAATTGACTGCTTTGGGAGCCTTCAGGTAACGCGTGCCCAATCGAGTTTCGAAAATTTACAAACCTGAACGGCGGTCGTGGGGCGCTTCCCTTTGAAAACATGGGGAAACCGGGCCAAAACAACTCGACCTCCCGATTATACGCGATCCTGTGTCAATCGCTCCGACCGGCTCATGCCAGAATAAAGATTGAAACGTCTGATGGCCGCGCCGCTGCTTTTTCTCGCCGCGTGCGGCAGCGGCACACAACCACCAAATAACGCGGAAGTCAGTCTGCCGGAGGCGCATGTCGACCCGGCCACCGCGGGAACGATCGCCGGGCGGGTCCTTTTCACCGGCGAAGCGCCGGTGATGCCCGAAATCGACATGTCTTCCAACCCGCAATGCGAAAGGCAGCACCACTCACCGCAGAAGGCTCAAACGGTGGTGGTGAATTCCAATAAGACGTTGCGCAATGTTTTCGTTTGGATCAAAGACGGACTGCCCCATGCGCATTGGACGCCTCCCGCGCAATCCGCAACTCTGGATCAACGCGGATGCGTCTACGAACCTCACGTGCTTGGGATTATGACGGGACAACAACTGGAGATTTTGAACGACGATCCGGTGAACCACAATGTCCACGCGGAGAGTCAGGTAAACCCGGCCTGGAATGAATCGGAACCGCCGCGCGCCGAACATAAATTCAAGCGGTTCGATTCCCCTGAAGTGATGTTTCCCATGACATGCAGCGTCCATCCGTGGATGCGCAGCTATATCGGGGTGTCGCCCCATCCTTTTTTTGCAGTCACCGGAGACGATGGCTCCTATACCCTGAAAGGCGTGCCGCCGGGAACCTACACGGTTGAGGCGGTACATGAGAAGTATGGAAGAAAGGAAGGCAAACTGACGCTTGCGCCTTCCGGCGCCGCGCAGTTGGATTTCACTTATGGCAGTTAGCTCCACCCGAACCGGATTCCATGCCGGACTTCACCGCTGGTCGATCCTCCTCGCGTGCTGCACCCTCCTGTTGGTAGTGGCCGGGGCGCTGGTGACCAGCCGGGATGCCGGACTTTCCGTACCCGACTGGCCGCTTTCTTATGGAAAATTTATGCCGCCCATGGAGGGCGGAATTCTGTACGAACACGGTCATCGCATGGTGGCGACGACGGTTGGCCTGCTGACAATTGTGTCGATGATCTGGCTTTTCCGTTCGGACCGGCGGAACTGGCTGCGATGGCTGGGCGTGATCGCTCTGGCTGCCGTGATCCTGCAGGGCGTGCTGGGCGGGTTGACCGTGCTCTTTCTTCTGCCCTGGTGGATCTCGACCGCGCACGCTTGTCTCGCGCAGCTTTTCTTTTCGACCACCGTCGCCATCGCCTTGTTTACTTCCGGCTGGTGGCTGCGCGGGCCGATATATGTGGAGGAGATTCCGAAGTATCCGATCCGCGGGCTCTCTTTGGCGGCGCCTTTTTGCGTGTTGGCGCAACTTGCATTGGGAGCGGCCGCGCGGCACAAAGCGATCGGAACCATTTACCACATTGCCGGATCTCCGATCGTTACCGGCGTGATACTTTGGATTTCGTTGCGAATCCTGCTTCACTACGCGGAAAATGTTGAGCTGCGCGTGGCGTCGATCAGTCTCCTCGCAATCACCTTCTGCCAGGTTTTTCTCGGCATTGCCGCCTTTATGAGCCGGGTCGCTTATGCCGACGCGGTACAGCCCATGCCGCTGATGGTCACCTTTACCGTTCTTCACGTCGCAACGGGCGCGCTCACGATGGCGGCAAGTGTCGCGCTTGCCATTCTGGTGCGGAGAAACGTACCGGCTCCCGCGCGTGAGTTCGCGGCTTCGAGGGTCACGGCTGTCTCCTGAGAGCGGCCTGCATCCGATGCGGAACTACATCGCACTGACCAAGCCCCGCATCACCTGGCTCATCCTGATGAGCACCGGGGTGGGCTATTTCTTTGGTCTGAAGCCGGTGCCCGGTGAAACGGCCGGTCCGATCAGCTGGTTGTTGCTGCTGCATACGCTGGTGGGTACGGGGTTGATTGCATCCGGCACCGCGGCGTTGAATCAGTGGTATGAACGCGACGCTGATACGCTGATGCGCCGCACCGCGGGAAGACCGCTGCCCGCCGGACTAATGACCGCGAGACGCGCGCTGGTATTCGGAATTGTACTGGCGGTTCTCGGATTCGTCGAACTGGCGCTGGGGGTGAATTTTCTCTCGGCATGGCTGGGCGCCTTCACGCTGGGCAGCTACCTGTTTGTCTACACGCCCTTGAAGCAGCGTTCGCATTTATCGACCGTCATTGGCGCGCTTCCCGGCGCCATGCCGCCTCTGATGGGATATGCGGCCTCTCATGGATCGCTCACGCCCGAAGCGTGGACGCTGTTCGCCATCCTCTTCATTTGGCAGTTTCCGCACTTTCTGGCGATTGCCTGGATGTACCGCGACGACTATGCGCGCGCCGGCATCCGAATGCTTCCGGTGGTTGAGCCGGATGGCGGGTCCACCAGACGGCAGATCATTCTCTACGCCTCCACATTGATTCCGGTAAGTCTGTTTCCGGTGTTGCTGGGGATGTCCGGAAAAATCTATTTAGTGGGCGCGCTCATCGTCGGCGGATGGTTTCTCTACACCGGCTTCCGCGTGGCATTCGATCTCACGAATATACGGGCGCGCCGGGTTTTGCTGGCCTCGATAATTTATCTACCCGTCATCTACGGTCTGATGATTTTTGACCGTCCTTCGTTATGAAAAAAACACTTGGAATTCCCATCGCATTCATATTTCTGCTGAGCGCCTGTGCGCGCGAAAAGCCACTGCCCGTCCTGGGAGAAATTCCGCAGTTCCAGTTGCTCAACCAGCAGGGGAAAAAGTTTGACCGTTCATCGCTTGATGGTCATGTGTGGGTTGCGGACTTTATCTATACCAACTGTGAGGGCCCCTGTCCGCGAATGAGTTCGCGGATGCACGGAATCCAGAAAGCTACGGATACCAGTGTGAAGCTGGTTTCGTTCACGGTCGATCCGGCGCGCGACACGCCCCAGGCGCTCGAGGCGTACGGCAGGAAGTTCGCGGCCGACGATTCGCGCTGGACATTCCTGACCGGTGAGACGGCAACGCTCAACATGCTCGACCACGATGCGTTCAAGCTGGGAAATGTGAGCGCAATTCTCGATCACAGCACGCGTTTCGTATTGATCGATAAACAGGGCCGGGTGCGCGGTTACTACGGTCTGGTGGACGGCGACCCGGTGGCGCGCGTCGCGAAGGACGCGGCTCGGCTGGAAGCTGAATCCGACCAGTATCCCGGCAAAGTTTAAAGCCAGGTGACTTCACCGGCACGCGCGGTTTCTCCCTCCGTCGTTCCGGTAGTTCTCTCTGGTTTCTGCGCCTTTCTTACCCTCTTCGCACCGCAGCCGATTCTGCCGCTGCTTGCGGACCTCTTTCACGCCAGCAAGGTGATGATCAGCCTGATGATCACGGCATCCACGCTCGGCGTGGCGCTGGCGGCGCCGGTGATCGGTCAGATTGCCGATCGCGTCGGACGTAAACGAATCATCGTCCTTTCCGCTTCGACGTTGGGCATTGCGACCTTGCTGACCGGCAGCTCGACCAGCCTGGGAGCGCTTCTGTTCTTGCGATTCATTCAGGGCGTGGCGACACCAGGCGTTTTCTCGGTGACGACGGCTTACGTCCACGATGAATGGCCTGCCGGACATGTGGCGTCGGCGATATCGGCTTATGTCAGCGGCACTATCGTCGGCGGATTCAGCGGCCGGCTGGTCATCGGGTTCATGGCCGAGCATCTGGGCTGGCGCTGGGCATTCGTAGCGTTGGGATGCGTGAGTCTCGCAACGGCCGCGTATCTTTGGGCCCGCTTGCCCGGCGAACGGAGGTTCGCGCTTCCCGCGGCCCCGACAAAGTTGATCGACGGCATGCTCGACCATTTGCGCAACAAGGAGTTGGTAGCGGCGTACTGCGTCGGTTCATGCGTGCTGTTCTCTCTCACGGCGTTATTCACCTACGTCACATTTCGCCTGGCCGCGCCACCGTTCTCGTTGAGCCCGGGATTGATCGGTTCCATCTACGTCGTCTATCTGGTGGGCGCGGTTGTGACTCCTATCGCGGGGCGGCGGATCGATCGGGACGGCCACGGGAAGATGATGATCCGCGCGGCGACTCTTGGTGTGACAGGCGCCTTGTTGTCGCTGATTCCGAACGTGTGGATGGTTATCGCCGGACTCGCGGTTTGCTGTTCCGGTACATTCATCGCGCAGGCGTCGGCAACCAGCTTTGTAGGCACCGCCGCCAAGCACAATCGCGGACTGGCGCTCGGACTCTACGTCAGCTTCTATTACGCCGGCGGAAGTCTCGGCGGAACCGCTCCGGGTTGGCTGTGGCAGAATTTCGGCTGGCCGGGATGCGTGGCGTTGGTGGTCGCGGTACAGATGGTAATCGCCGTCGTGGCGCGCACCTGCTGGGATACGATTACCCCCGCAGGCGTTCCCGCAGACGGCGCGGATCGGTGAGCGCGAGATAAATCAGCCCGAAGGGAATTAATGTTGCGCAGGCGAAGAGGATGGGATGAAGACGTTGTTCGAGTGGCGCCTTTACCGCCCACGTCCTTATTGCCCAAACGACGGCGGCCGAAACAAGCGCTGCGCCCCATAGGCGGGTGAGATAAGCCGCGCCGACGGGTTCGGCGCCGATCCTGCGTCCGAGCGAGCGGCGTAACAGCAGGAATTCAATCCAGCCGCTGATTCCGGCCGACGCAGTCAAACCCGCCACTCCCCACTTCGGATCGATCCCGATCAAATGCGGCAGAGGGATAGCCGCGGAGTATCCGAGAATTGTCGTCAGCGCCACTCGGACCAAGGCAAAGACGAGCGGCGTGCGGGTGTCTTTCAAGGCATAGAAAGTCGACGAGTAGAGCCGCCCCTGAGTGGACGCCAGCAATCCGACACCGGACCCTGCCAGAATCCCCCAAACGTAGATCGCGTCGGCATGCGTGAACTTGCCGCTCTGGTAAATTGCGCCGGCGATGATATCCCCCAGCGCAATGAAAGCGACAACAGACGGAATGACGAAAAAGGCGATGCGGCGCAAGCCGCTGACCAGCCGCCTTCGGAGGTGCGCAGCCACTTCATCGCGTTCGCCGAGCGCGCTCGACATCTCCGGCAGTTCCGAAGCGGACACGGACATGCCGAACAAACTTACGGGAAGCAGATAGAGAGTCTGCGCATAGGCCAGCGCCGCTACGGCCCCGGTCGGCAGCCAACTGGCGATGATGGAGTCGATGTACGCGCTGACCTGGACCACCCCGCGGCTGACAAAGACCGGGCCGAAGTTGCGAATGACGGTACGGACGCTTTCGAGTTGAGTGGCCACGCGGATACGCAAGTCCGGGATCAGACTCAGCACGACCGGCAACTGCGCCAGGAATTGCGCCGCGCTGCCGATGACCGAAGCCCACGCCACGAGGCCGGCCAGACGATCCTGCCCGGCGCGCGGGCCAAACCATATCAGTGCCGCGATCATCGCAATGTTCCACAGCACCGGAACGCTGTAAGAGAGAAAGAATCGGCGGTGACTGTTGAGAATCCCCAGGCACCACGCGGAGAGGACGAGTAATCCCGCGCCGGGAAAAAGAATGCGGACGAGCGAGATCGTTAAGTCCCGCTTCGATCCCGCGAATCCAGGCGCAATGGCGTCGATGAAGATCGGTGTCGCGAGCACGCCGATCAGCACAAGAGTTGAAGTGAGCAGGCTCAGGATTGCAAAAACCGCGCCTGCCACGCGCCCGGCTTCTTCGCGTTTTTCATGAGCCACCAGACCCGCATACACCGGAATAAAAGAAGCCGAGAGAACTCCTTCGCCGAACAGCGTCTGCAGAAAATTCGGAATACGCAGCGCGGCGCGGAAGGCATCGGCCGCCGCGGAGTTACCGAAATAGTGCGCGAATACGCGGTCGCGGATCAGGCCGGCAATCCTGCTGAGAAAGATACCGGCCGCGACCAGCGATGCAGCCCCGCGCGAACGCCGCTGCGGCATTACGCCGGGCGTCTCCCCTCGAAGGCATTCCGCAGCAGTTCGAGAACACCCGCATACTCAACCGGCCGCGGATTCGCGTAAGGATTCTGCACAGCCAGTTCGGCGGCGCGCTCCAGTCCGTCGGCAGGCATGCCGATGTCTTTCAACGCGACTGGCGCGCCGATCCGTTGCGCCAGATCGAACAGACCTCGTGCCGCGTTTTCCGCACCCAATGCATCTGCCGCGGTTCGCATCGCCTCCGGCGCAGCTTCGCTGTTGAAGGCCATCGCATGCGGAAGGATTACCGTATGCACCTCGGCATGCGGCAGATTGAACGTCCCGCCGAGCGTGTGGCAGAGCTTGTGATGAATCCCGATACTCACGGCGCCGAGCACTATGCCCGCGAGCCAGGCTCCGTAGAGAGCATCGGCGCGCGCATCGACATCGCCGGGCTTCTCGACGACCGTCGGCAGTGAACGCGCCAGTGCCCGGATTCCCTCGGCGGCAAACAGGGAAATGATCGGATTGCCATCCGGCGCGTAAAGTCCCTCCACGCAATGCGCGATGGCGTTCATGCCGGAAGGCCCTGCTATTTTCGGCGGCAGCGTGAGTGTCAACAACGGATCGTAAATAACGGTCTTCGGCAATACTTTGCGATCGCGGCCGGTCTTTTTGATACCGCCTTCCGTGAGGCCGTAAATCGGAGTCATTTCCGAGCCGGCGTAGGTGGTTGGCGCCGCGATAATCGGGAGGCCGGACTCAAGCGCGATTGCTTTTCCCAAACCGACTGTGGACCCTCCGCCGATAGCGACGCAGCAATCGGCGCCAAGCGATCGGGCTGTCTCCCTGGCTTCGCGAGCAGTTTCAATCGGCACATGCATGACTGCCTTGGGAAAAACACCCGCCGCCAATTCGCCCAATCGCCGTGCCGCTTCTTCTGCTTCTTTACTCTGTTCCGGTGTCGACAGCACGAGAACCCTGTTCGCGCCCAGCCGCTTCACTTCGTCAGCCAGCCGGCCAAACGAACCTAAACCGAAAAGCACTCGGGTCGCCGGCTGATCGAAGGTGAAACTGTGCATGTTCGCCAATTATTTCAGAAGGCACTGTTCAGCATTCACAAAGTCCCGCGCGACTCGATATCTGGCGGCCCTGCTTCAAATATAGCGGTATATTGTGCAGCAGTGGAAGAATCACCACTTGACATATTCAGATCACAGGCGTAGTTTGTAAATATCACTGAAGAAGGAGGTGGTCCAGAATAATGAGTTCAAGTAGTAGACCGCGCGAGGTGGCCGACTGTTGAGTCGACCGTTCTAAAGTTGCCGACGCCCGCTATCAGTGGCGGGGTCATGTTCCTGTGGACCGGTTGCCTCGTCGCGTAATCGCTTCGTGGTATCAGTAACACCTCAGGCAATAAGGCACGAAACCCCCGCGAGCCACGCTACGGCTCACGGGGGTTTGCCGTTATAAAGGCCGTTTTCAAGCCCTTGTTGACGGCTGTGTTAAGATGAAATTTCCCCTGAAAGGTACCCAATGAAAGCTGGAATCCACCCTGCCTACAACGAGGTGAATGTGATCTGCGCGTGCCAGCACACGTTCAAGACGCGTTCCACCCACAAAGGCGACATCCGCGTCGAAATCTGCTCACACTGCCATCCGTTCTTTACCGGAAAACAGAAACTTATCGATACCGCCGGCCGCGTCGACAAATTCGAGAAGAAGTACCAGAAGGTCCGCGCCGAAAAAGCCGCCAAACTCGCGAAGTAACGGAAATACAGGGAATGCCCCGGCTACTGCTTTTGCTTTGACTGCTGCTTCGCCCGTTCGCGTTCCGCCCGCCAGTTGTCGTAAGCGATCTTCTGCGGATCGTTCAACAGGGCCTTGATTTCATCGATGTGGTCTTGTTGAATCTTGTCGTGCAGAGGCTGTTCCTGTGCGGCAAGGGCGTCGAACTTCCGCTTGGTTTCATCCAGAGTGCGGGTTATCTCGACAATCTGGGTCTCGCTTACACCGACCTTGGTACGCATACCGTTGAGATAACGCTTGCGGAACTCGCTCATGTTCCGCGGAGAACTGTTGGCGCTCGCCGTATTGGTTGCATACAGGCGAAACGAGACAATCCCCACCAGAATTCCGCTCGCAAATACCAGAACCAGATAAAGGGCTATGCTGATGCGGGAACGGGGCATGACCGTCTACTCGGGCGCGAACTGGGAAATACGATCGAGATGGAGAGGTTCCAGGCTGGAAGCGTGATCGGCCCGGAGCGCGTCCACGAAGGTGGCGTTAAAAAACGCACTGGACTGATTCGTCGATGAGATCATCATTCCGAGGATCATCGACGCGGCCAGAGCGGCTGTTACCAGCGTCTTGGCCACCCGGCCAAACCAGTTGGTCGAAACTTCGCGCGCCTCGATTCGAGCCCAGATATTGGGCATAAAATTCGCGCCTGGCTCCGGAGCCGGGCAGGCTGCCCGGTACGCCCGGAACAATTCGTCCAAGCGACCTTCGTCCGCTTTTCCCTGTTCCATTGGCTTGTTGAAGATCATAATACCGCTTTTTCAGCTCGCCTCTTCATCTTTGGCGTTAAAAGATGAAGGTCCGGTTACTTCCTTCATTTTTTTTAATACACGTTGCCGGGCCCGGAAGAGTCGTACTTTCAATGCGTTCTCGTTCACATCGTAAATCTTTTCGAGTTCTTTAAGCGAGAGCCCTTCCACCTCTTTCAGGGTCAAAAGGATCCGGTCTTCCTCCGAAACCGTGCTCAGCAGTTCCTGCACGGTATCCCGCACCCTTCGCTTTTCGCTGTCGTCATGCTGCGCTCGGGAGCCCGCAACTGCATCTGCCATCATGACTTGCTGTTCTGACAGGTCCGCCATCCGGGATTCGATCCGCCGCCGGCTCTTACGGAGATAGTCGTATGATGCGTTCACAGTAAGTCGGTAGAGCCACGGCTCAAAGACCTCCGCCGTCCGCAATTGTCCGAGGGAGAAGTAAAGCCGGATAAATACTTCCTGTGCAACGTCCTCCACGTCCTCGGGCCGTCCGATCACGTGGGAGATCGTTCCCATGATCCGTCTGCGGTAGGCAGAAACGATTTCATTGAACGCGCTGGCATCGCCCTTCTGAGCCTTTTGGATGAGATCGAATTCGACCAGCATCCCCTTAAGCGGCCGGCTTTCTGGTTGGGCGTGGCATCAGGCTGAGAAAGTCAACAGAGCCAATATAGCTTACGCCTGCATAGATAGTGCGGACGGCTGCGCAATTTAGAGTGGATCGCTCAATGGAACCATCAAACAGTTTCGTCCGTACGTATCATCACAATGTCATGGTACTATCAGTACTCAATTTGTTCTCGATGCCTGCCAGCAGAGACGGATCTCGAGCCAGGGACAATGGATCCCCGGCCCCGGTGGTGTTAAGCGCCAAGCTGCACTATGGCTCGCCGCTTTTTGGATATATCCTCGCGCTCGCTCTTATTTCGGTGACAGGGGTCGTCCGGATGGCGCTGATGGAGCGCGGCTATTCGTTTTTTCCGTTCGTTTTTTTTTACCCCGCGCTTGCGCTCGCCTCATTCCTCGGCGGAGTAGGTCCTGGCTTGGCCTCTGCGGTCATGAGTGCCGTCTTTGCCTTCTTCTTCTTTCCCTACCCTACGGCGCCGATGAACTGGGTCGCGCTGGCCATTCTCGGACCGCTGTCCGTGCAGGGCTTTGCGCATCTTCGGGACATCGTCGAGCGAAACCGCGCCATCGCCGATGAACTGGCCAACTTTAAATTCATCAGCGACCACGCCAGCGACTGGATTCTGCTGCTGACTGAATCCGGAAAAATCCAATACATCAATCTCAAGGCTTCGCGAGATCTCGGCTGGCCTGAAGAGGATCTCACCGGACGAAACATCGAATCGCTGGTTCCGGAGTCACAGCAGCAGATTCTGACGGCAGCTCTGGCGCAAGCGCGATCCGGCACGGGAAAGCTGGTCGAGCTCGCCTTTGAACGCCGTGATAAATCGCTGGCGCTGATGGAACTCGGCTGCACCGGCGTCCGGACCGAGAAGGATCAGGTCATATACGCCTCCGCGCGCGACATCGGTGAGCGCAAGCAGATCGAAAAGCAATTACAGGAAATACGCTACTGGGAAAGTCTTGGAGCGCTGGCAGGCGGGCTGGCGCATGACTTCAATAACCTTCTCACGTCCATCCTCGGCAATTCCTCTCTTGCCAAAGACATCATTCCCCCCGCTCACGAAGCCGCGCCCCTTCTCGAGGGCATCATGTCCTCCGCCGAGCGTTCCTCGGATCTGGTGCGCATGCTGCTCGCAACAGCGGGTTATCGATCGCGCTACAGCGAGTCGCTGCAACTCGACGAGCTGTTGGACTGGACTCTGGCAAACCGGACGCTGCCGCCCAATGTCCGCATCGAGCGGGAAGTTGCGGCGACGACTTTTATGGGAGATCGGCGAGCCTTCGAAACGTTGTTCTGGAGTCTCATTTCAAACGCCGCCGAAGCCTACGGACCCGGCGGAGGAGACGTTCGGGTCGCCATCCATTTCGGTCTGGCCCCTCCGCGGCGACACATCAGCTTTGAAGAAGGCGACGCCGGTGACGGACAATGCCTTGCGATCGTCGTGGAAGATCGCGGGTCGGGCATGTCGGCGCAGGTCCTGAAGCGCGCCTTCGACCCCTTCTTTAGTACAAAATTCACGGGCCGGGGACTTGGCTTGCCGGCGGTACGCGGCATCGTTCGAGCCTATTCCGGCAAGCTGCTGCTCGAAACCGCCGTCGGCCAGGGAACGCGAGTCGAAATCTGGCTGCCGATATCGAAGAGCTGAACTTGCCGGCGAGCGGTTGAAGCAGTCGTCAGCCAGCCCGCTCTGCTGCCGAGGAAGCATAATACACTGATCGGCTGTGATCTCAGTCCTTGCGTTTGCCCTGATTCCCATCTTTGTCGGCCTTCTCCTCGGCTACTTCGCAGGTATTCGCAAGTTCGTGGACAACCGCGACGTCCGCACTCTGGTTATCTTCGTTATGAACTTCGCCCTGCCCTGTTCGCTGTTCACTGCGACTGCGCAGACCGATTGGGGGCTTTTGCGAAACCAGAGCGGCCTCGTCGTTGCCTTGGGAATCGTATACCTGGCTCTCTTTTTCACCACCTGGTTCGTTGATCGGCGGATGTTCGGCTCAGGGGCAGCCGACAGTGCAGTGCTGGCGCTGACCCTCAGCTTCCCGAACGCAACCGCTGTCGGCATTCCTTTACTCGATGCGATCTATGGACCCTCCGCGGCGGCGGCAACCGCCATGGGAATCGCGATCGGCGCAGTCACCATCTCTCCGATTGCCCTGGCCATTCTGGAAAGCAGCAACCTGAAGGACCACGGCGCATCCCCGGCGGCGCAAATCGGGCGCTCGATGTGGAAAGCCGTGAAGCGGCCGGTGGTTTGGGCTCCCGTGCTGGGCATCCTTGCCGCCCTGGTCAAACTCCATCTGCCGAACTACGCAGGCCGGAGCCTGACTCTGCTGGGAAGTGCGACCGCCGGGACGGCGCTGTTCCTGACCGGATTGATCGTCTCCGCACAACGATTCAGCCTTAGTGGGCGAGTGATCGCCGCAATTGTCGCCAAGAACTTCCTCCAGCCGGCGCTCTGCCTCGGCGTTGCATGGCTCATCGGATTGTCAGTGACTGAAACCCGCTACGCCGTTCTGCTCGCAGCAATTCCCTGTGGCTTCTTCGGCCTTGTATTCGGAAAAGGATTCAATTCTTCTCCCCTCACCGCCAGTTCCAGCCTGATCTTCAGCTACATCCTCGGAATCTTCACGTTGGCCGGGTGGATTGTCTTACTCGGGCGGCTCGGATAGCCGCGCCAACGTTCGGAGAAGCTGCGATATGATCCCCTTTGCGCCGTCCGGCAGACGTCGGAGAAATGCGGCGCGGGGAGTGCGGGATGAATCGATGGGTCCGGTTGTGGTCGGCCTTCGTCGGCATGGTGATGATCGGCAACCTTCAGTACGCCTGGACGTTGTTTGCGCAGCCCATGGTGAAGGCGCACGCCCTGCAGCACTGGAAACTTTCCGATGTGCAGTGGGGCTTCGGTCTGTTCATCGCAGCCGGCACCTGGACCATGCCGTTCCTGGCCAGGTTCATCGACAAGACCGGTCCCCGGCGTCTGATGGCTCTCTCCGGAGTGCTGTGCGCCATCGGCTGGGGATCGCTGGGGCATGTCGGCAGCCTGGCTTCGTTTTACTCCCTCTATGCATTGGCGGGCATCGGTGTGGCGTGTGTCTATGCATGCGGGGTGGCAGTCGCCGTGAAATGGTTCCCCGACAAGCGAGGGACCGCTTCGGGCATCATCACGGCTGGTTACGGAATGGGCGCGGCCGCCTTCAATCCGCTCTTTAACCACCTGATTCACACCATCGGCTATTCCGAGACGTTCCTGTGGACCGGCATCTCGCACGGCGCGCTGATTATACTGTCCGGCTTGGTACTGATAAACCCGCCGAAGGATTACAAGGTTGCGGCGGCTGTTGTGAAGCCTAACGTCCGGCGTCAGAATCTCGACTTCAATTACACGGAAATGTTGCGCACTCCGCAGTTCTATTTCCTGTTTCTCGCCATGCTGTCGGTGGGGATCGGCGGGCTGATGGTGACCGCGCAACTCAAGCCGGTGGCCACCGATTTCAAAATCGGCGAAGCGGCGTTGACCGTGGCGCTCGTTCTGACACCGCTCGCCAACGGCTCCAGCCGCCTCCTGTGGGGCTGGGTTTCGGATTACGTGGGCCGCGAACGGACGATGTTTACGGCGTTTCTGCTGCAGGCCATCTTCCTGCTGGCCGTTCCGCTGCTGGGGCGAACAGGCGATACCATGTTCGTGGTTTTGATGGTGGTTGTGTTCCTCACCTGGGGTGAGCTTTACGTGCTCTTCCCCGCCGTGCTGGCGGATATGTACGGCAGTAAAAATTCGGCGCTCAACTACAGCTTTCTGTATAGCGCCAAGGGCTTCGCCTCGCTGCTGGGCAGCGGCATCGCCGCGACTTTGTTCGAGAAGACCGGCACCTGGAACTATGCGTTCGTCGGCAGCGCTGTGCTCGCGCTGCTCTCGGCGCTGATGGCACTGTATGTCCGCCGGATACCGCTGCCGCAAAAGAGCATGCAGACCGCCTTGGGCGCTCAACCGGCCACAGGCGGAGCCTGACAACGCCCGTCGCGGCGCTAGACTGATCCCATGCGCGATCGGATGATGTTATTGATGCTGGGAGGACTCCTCCCCGTCCTTGCTCTCGCCCAAACGCCGGACTGGCCCAAAGTCAACGAAGAGGCAATCCGGCATTTCCAGGCTCTGGTTCAAATCGACAGCACCGATCCGCCGGGTAACGAAACCAAAGTCGTTGAATACGTGAAGAAGGTATTGGATGCCGAAGGCATCCCTGCAGTGCTCGTCGCGAAAGATCCGGCCCGCGCCAACCTGATCGCTCGCCTGAAGGGCAATGGCTCAAAAAAACCGCTGCTGATCATGGGGCACAGCGATACGGTTCGCGTCGACCCGTCCAAATGGATTTTTCCGCCGTTCAGCGCTACCCGGCAGGGCGGCTACGTCTATGGCCGCGGCACGCTCGACGACAAGAGCGATCTCCTGGCAGACATGATGACCATGATCCTGCTCAAGCGGTCGAAAGTTCCGCTCGACCGCGACGTAATTTTCGTCTCCGAAGCGGGCGAAGAGGCCGCCACCGACCCGGGCATCGAATACCTGGTCAAAGAGCACTGGAATGAAATCGACGCCGAGATCTGCCTGGCAGAGAGCGGAGGCGTGCGCCGCCGTGACGGCAAGCCGATGTATGCCACAGTGGAGACCACTGAAAAGCAGCCGAAGGCCGCGCGCCTGGTCGTGACCGGACCTGCCGGACACGGCTCCCGCCCACTGCGGTCGAACGCGGTGGTCCATCTGGCCCGCGCAGTCGATACCATCGCGCGATGGGAGCCGCCCACTCGCTTTAACGACACAACCCGAAGCTATTTCGAGAAGCTGGCCAACGTCAGTTCTCCGGGAGAGGCTGCCCGTTACAAGGCGCTCTTCGATCCGCAGAAGGCTCCGGCCGTTCACGAATATCTCGCCGAAAATGAGCCGGGTATGTTCTCGCTGCTTCACACCTCGATTTCGCCCAATATCATTCAGGCCGGATATCAGGTCAACGTCATTCCGTCGGAAGCCGAAGCCACGTTGGATATTCGCGCGTTGCCGGATGAGGACATTTCCGCTTTCTATGAAATGATGCGCAGGGTCATCAACGATCCCGCGGTGAAGATCGTACCCGATTCCCGCAACCAGCGCCCCGGAGCGCCGCCTTCGCGCATCGATTCGGATGCTTACCATTCCATCGAAGCGGCTTACAAAAAGATCTACGGCGTTGTGACCCTGCCTTACATGTCGACAGGCGCAACCGATATGGCGTTCCTTCGCGCAAAGGGCGTTCAGTGCTATGGGGTGGGCGCCATGGGAGATGAAGAAGATGCAGGCAAAGGCTTTGGCGCGCACAGCGATCAGGAACGAATCCTCGAAGAGGCGGTTTACAAACACGTGCAGTTCTTCTGGGAAGCTGTGAACTCGATCGCCGGCGCCAAAAAATGAGGATGCTCGAATGAAGATGCTCGCCGGGACCGCTGCCGCGATTGTTTTGGCCTGCACTCTGGCTGCACAGACGCCTGCTACCGATCCCGCGGACCGGGCGCAGGTCGACGAGCTGGTTCTGGCAAATCGGATTCTTGCGAATGAAGGCGTGCTGGACGCCTACGGGCATGTGAGCGTGCGAAGCGCGCGTAACCCGAATCATTTTTTCCTCGCGCAGCACATTCCGGCAGAAACTGTGACGGCGGCTGACATCGTCGAATACGATCTGGACTCGAAGCCCGCGCGTGACACTAAAATGATCGGATTCACTGAGCGTTTCATCCACGGCGAAGTCTATAAGGCGCGTCCGGATGTGAAGGCGGTCGTTCACGGTCACGCGCCGGAGGTTGTTGCTTTCAGCGTGACGCAGATACCGTTGCGCCCGATCTCGCATATGGCGGCTTTTCTGGGCGGCCCGGTGCCCGTCTTCGAAACTCGCGACGCGACGAAGGACGGCGAAATGCTGATCCGCAACAGCCGACTTGGCCATGCGCTGGCGCAGAAGCTGGGCAATGGTCCGGCGGCGCTGATCCGCGGGCATGGCGCCGTGGTAGTTGCGGATTCCCTTCACGTGGTGGTGGGGCGGGCATACTACATGAATGTGAATGCTAGGGAACTGCTTCAGGCTTTGTCACTGCCGGGAAGCAAAATTACCTACATTCAGCCGAACGAAGCTGTCACGATGGCAGCGCAGGACGGCTACGAGCGCGCCTGGACTTTGTGGAAGCATCAGGTAGAAACGTCCGGCAAGCGCTGATCACCCGTGGACGAAATACATGAACCAACTGCCGGCTACGACCGTGGCCATGCAGCAGGCAAACAGATAGCCCGCGTGATACAAACGGTCGCGCCGGCTGCGATGGCCCAGCAGCGCGATCAATCCTGAGAAGACAACCGCGAGCAATGCGGTAAACACCAAATGGGGCATGCTCGCGGCCTGCAAAACCATCGTCCGATTCATTGCCGCCGGCATCATTGGGCTTCCTCAGACTTCGGCGCCAGGAACATGCGATCCCAGCGCGTCTTGGTAAAGAAGTGTTCCATCACGTCGACCACATGTGAGACATGCCATTCCGCAAGATCGGCGGTCGGCGCATCATATGACCAATAGACGACCAGTGGCTTCCCCACCACGTAATTGCGAGGCACAAATCCCCAATAGCGGCTGTCGGAGGAATTGTCCCGGTTATCGCCCATCATGAAAAGTGTGTTCGGCGGCACGACAACCTCGCCGTTCATCAAATGATGCTCGAACATATCCTTTCCGCGCGGCGTGGTGAACAGGTTCGCCTTCGTGGGAAAATCATCGCGATAAAGATCGATTGATGAATCGACGTGTTGCGTGTAAGGTTCCACAAGGGCGCGGCCATTGCGAATGACCTGCTTATCGGCCATCCGAATGCGATCGCCCGGCAGACCGATCACACGTTTCACGAAAGTCTGACTGGTTTCCTCGGGATAGAGAAACGCCACGATGTCGCCCCGCTGGATGTCGCGATAGGGCATCAAATAGTGACCAAGAACGCCAGGATTTGCATAGGCGGCGCGATCGACCAGCATGTGATCGCCGACGCGAAGCGTGCCCTCCATCGATCCGGTCGGGATCACGTAAGCCTGCACCAGCGTCGTGCTGGCGAAGAGATACATCAGAATTGTCACAACCCACTCGGCTGCGGATCCGCGCGGCGCCGATTTCCGCGCCGTGGAAAGGACGGCGCGCGCCGAAGCAACGCGCTCGCGCAGGCTGGATGTCATCCAATCGGCGCCGCTGGCGACAGCGAAATGAAGTGTTTTCATCGGATCTTTTGCACGGGCCACGTCGCCGCAGCGATCGCGAAACAGCCGCTCCATTTCGATGCCGTACTCCAGACGGAATTCGCGTGGATAGATATAGAGGAGCGCATGGTAAATCCGTGAAAGCCATCGCAACTGCGTGGATTGTGCCATCAGGCTTTTCCTCCTGCCAGGAGACGTCTGGCTTTCGCTGCTGTGACTGCTCCGGCAAGCCGCTCCGCTTCCGCGCGCACGACGCGCCTGCCGAGCGCGGTCATCCGATAATATCGCCGGCGCTCGTCATCCATCGCCGGATCGGGGCGCTCATCCGACTCTTCCACAAGCCCCGCCGCCAGCATCCTTTTCAGGCAGCCATATAACGTGCCCGGACCCAATTGGAGCGCATCATTCGTCTGCCACGCAACGTCCTGCATGATTCCGTAGCCGTGACGTTCTTCGTCGGCCAGCGCGAGCAGAATATGGAACACGGGCGGTGTCAGCGGCAGCAAATCCTGCGTTTGGGTGGACGGCTTGGACATTTATATCCGCTACGGATATATTAGTGGGCGTTTGCCCTGCTGTCAAGAGAGCGGAACCGGCTCTGCCTACCCCCCGCAATTGATATCTGTTGTCATTAATGACAACATCAGATAGGGAATGGCCGAAGCCCGCAGAACTCGACCGGTATCGTGGATCAAAGCGGCATTGAAGGATTTTGGAACCTTCTCCTGAAGACGTGCAAGCCTCTCTGCTTACCGCGCTCACGATCGCAGCGGAGGGCGGCAAGGCAGATATCGCGAAACCGCTCCAGGGCTTGGGTTCCGGCATCTTTGACATCGCGCTGGCGTTTCGGGGTGATGCGTATCGCATCGTTTACGCTGTACAAATCGCGGGCGAAATCTGGGTCATCCATGCATTCCAAAAGAAATCCAGGCAGGGCATCAAGACACCGAAGCGCGAGATCGATCTGGTTAAGGATCGGTTCAAAAGACTGACGGAGGCACTCAGATGAAAGGTGAGAAACTCGAACTGGTTCGTGGCAGTGGAAATGTCTTCCGGGATCTCGGCCGCGAGAAGGCGGACCTCGAACAATTGAAGGCACTGTTGGCTGCCGAAATTATCAAAGTGCTCGATCGGGAAGAGTTGACCGTCAGGTCAGCTCACGCCCGAACCGGCTTCGCCGCGGCCGACTTCTCGCGAATCCGGAACGCCGATCTCGCAAGATTTACCGCCGACCGGCTGATGTCGATTCTGAATCGCCTCGGTGCTCGTGTGGAGGTCAGGATTCGGGTGCGGGCTCTCGTTCAATCGCCTCAAGACACTCGGGTTCGGGCATGAGGCGCTTTCCCCGCTGCTGGGGCGTTTCATCCGGCTGAGGTCACCATATGGGGAGGCAGTTTCCAAGCGGATCGAGTGACTGCCCTCGCAACATCCGAAATCCCAACGGGTGGCAACGTGCGGCGGGGATGATTTAGGGCCGCTGGCAGCAAGCAAGCGAGAGCTGCGGGGGAACGCTTTCTCCGAGTGCATAGCGCGGCGGTTGACTTGCCGTGTATGCGCCGCGGATTTGCGGTTTGTCAACCCGCCCGTGGATCCTGTCACGCCCGTTCTCAAGGCAACGTCCGCATATACCAGCCGATAATGCTTTGACCATCCACGGCAACAAAGAGCGCAGCCGCGCCCAGGAACGACCCGAACGGAAGCTGATAGTTCGCCATGTCTTTGCTGGTCGCTTTCATAAACACCAGGCCTACGATCGATCCGACAAACGACCCCAGAATGATCGTCAACAGCGCACCCCGAATGCCCAAAAATGCGCCGATCATCGCGAGCATCTTCACGTCGCCGAAACCCAGTCCTTCTTTATGACGCAGCTTCTCGAAAAGCCATCCACCAAGCCAGATACTCCCGGCGGGTACGATTGCCCCAAGCAGTGACTCTCCCGCCATCGCGGCTCGGGGCCCCGGATGCATATCGAACGTATGGGCGATGAAATGGAACGTCGTGTCCGGCACCGGTGTAAAAAAAGCGAAACCAAGTCCGACGATCAGGCCGCCGATTGTGAACTCATCGGGTAAGATCAGCGTCTCGAAGTCGCAGAACACCAAAGCAATCAGAATCGCCGACAGTACACAATATTTTGCCGCTTCCAAACCGACGCCGTTCTGATAGATAAACCAGATGAAGCTGAGTGCGGTCAGCAGTTCCACCACCGGATAGCGCCAGAAAATACCGGCGCCGCACTCCCGGCAACGCCCCCGCAGGATCAGGTAACTCAGGACCGGCACGTTGTCGTACCAGGCAATCGGCTTCCCGCAATTGACGCACGCCGACCGCGGCTGGACCACCGAGAGATCGCGCGGCCAACGGTGGATACAGACGTTCAGGAAGCTCCCGATGAGCAGTCCAAAGAGACCGGCAAGCCAAGCCATTCCCCACTCAGGCATTCGTCAACACCCTCTCGTAGGCAGCCAGCGTCGCCTGCACCATGCATTCTTCCGTGAATCGCTCCTTCACCGTCGCGCGCGCGGCCATTCCCAGCCCGGGATCGATTCGACTCAAAGCCGCGGCAATTGCTTCCGGCTCATTCGGCACGAGTATCCCGTTGACGCCATCCTCGATCAACTCCGGGATGCCGCCCACGCCGCTCCCAATCACCGTGATCCCGTGCGCCATGCCGAGCAGGATAGCGGAACCGAGTCCTTCCGATTGCGTGAGATAGACGAGAGCCCTCGCGCGCGGCAGATCGGCATCCAAATCCGTCGAGAACTCGATCCGGACGCCCGCCAGCTTGCCTGCTTCCTCGGCGAGGGCCATTCCTTTCTGTGGATCGTTTGTCAGCGGGGCAAAGATCGTATCGCCTTGGGCGGGTTCGGCGGAAACCGGAACGCCGTCATAGACCACGGTGACCCGCGCTTCTTCCACGCCCGCGCGATGCAACTGCACAGCAACATGACGCGAGACAGCAAGGAAAAGACGGGCCCGGCCATACTTCCATCGCGATAGAGGGGAATCGCGGACGGGAAAAGCGACGCGCCTCGAAACGATCAGCGGCACGCGCGCGAAGAGCGCTCCGAGAGTATGGCTTCGCGCGTCATGCGCGTGAATCAGATCGAAGCCGCGCGGCAACCTGCCGACTCGCAGGATGTCGCAGGGCAAACCTGCGCCACGCGCCGCGGTCGTAAGAGGAGATCCCTCGCGCGCAAGAAGAAGCGATTGATGGCCACGCTCGATCAGCCCGCGATGCAGACGCAGCGCCTGCCATTGTCCGCCGCGCATCTCGCGTCCGCTGTCGAGGTGGAGGATTTTCATGCCTCGGTTTTCAGGAACGCCTTGGCGTACTTCAGGAACGTATATAACGCCGCCATCCAGGCGATCGCAAGTCCCTGCGGGCCGTCAAAAAATCCGCGCTGCAGCACGTAGGTACGAAAAAATGTCCACGCGGGATCCACTGCCAGTCGGCGCATCGGGATCGCGGTCCTGCGCGCCGCCAGTTCCTTCGCGGCAAGCGACGTGTAACGATCCAGCGTACGCAAATGCTCGGAAAGCGACGCGCACGTGTAGTGCAGCAGGTTGCCGTTCAGGCTCCCTGTTGTCCCGTTTACGCGCACGCTCTCGTGCACATAATCGCCGACCCATTCCGCCTTCCTGCGGTCGTAGAGCCTGACTTTCCGGTCGGGATACCAACCGCTGTGCCGAATCCAGCGCCCCAGATACTGCGCGAGCCGCGGGAACAGATAACCGTCGAACCTGGGGCCCGTTTTTTTCAGCGCCAGGATTTCCGCTTCCAGCTCTTCGGTAACAGACTCATCCGCGTCGATGGAGAGTATCCAATCGTTTGCGGCGCAGGATGCCGCGAAGTTTTTTTGACCGGCATACCCCCGCCATCGTTCCTCGATCACACGTGCGCCCAAACGCAACGCAATCTCGCGCGTCTGGTCAGTCGAACCGCTGTCGACCACCAGCACTTCGTCGGCGCAACGTAAACTCCCGATGGCTCGTGCTATGTTGCGCTCCTCGTTCAGCGTGACGATCGTGGCGCTAATCCGCATTAGGCGCACCGGGACACGCGGCTACCAGCCGCGTCTCTTCCGCATCGACCAAACGCGGCTGGTAGCCGCATGTCCCTAAGGCCCGACCCATTGGAATCAACCGATAATCGGCGTAATCGAGAAGCAGAGGAGAAATACAATCAGCGCCAGAATCCCCAGCTTCACCCTTTGATTTCCGATTTCGGACTGATCATGAATGGGAGGATGCTTGCGCGCAAGGAAGAACAGCAGCACTGCCCACAGCCACCAGCCGTTCCACCAGCGCCCCATGGGCAACAGCGCCAGAAGAAAGGTCTGTGTGATCCACTTGTGGGACCTCCCCAGCAGCGCGTACACAACATGGCCGCCATCCAGCTGACCGACCGGCAGAAGATTAAGCGCCGTGGCGAACATCCCCACCCACGCGGCGCGGGCCACGGGATGGAGATAGATGTCGGAGGCCGGAACGCCGGGGAAAACCAACCGCTGCAGGAGCCACTCGAGTGCAGGCGTTCCCAACTGGATGGTCCCCTGATGATTAATTCCCGGAATCACCTTCGAGAACGCCAGCCCTACTCCCAACGCCGGAACCAGAAACACAAAGCCCGCCAGCGGACCGGCCACGCCGATATCGAAGAGAACGCGTTTACTGTAGATCGCCGACCGGATACGGATGAATGCTCCCAGCGTCCCGGTGAACGGCGTCGGCGCGGGCAGAAAGAACGGCAGCGTGGCATCGACGTCGTAATAAACGCAGGCGAGATAGTGTCCCAGCTCGTGCGCCATCAGAATCGTGAGCAGCGTCAGCGAAAACGGCAGTCCGGTAAGGAACAACTGAGGGCTGCGCAGGCCCGTTGTGAAGATGTCGAGGTCGCGCTCCAGATCGAAGAAAGGCAGATTGTGGCTGAAGTTGTACTGCATGTGTGCACCAACCAGCGTGGTCGTAAACAGGGTCAGCACCAGCAACAGCAGATGAAGCCACAAACGCGTCTTGGGCGGGTTATACGAATCGTCAGGCGGAGTTACAAAGCGCGGCTGCTCAATAGCGGGAAGGGTTGTGGCGCCGGCGCTTTCGATCAGGTCTTCGGGGAACACAAATAACGGTCCGCGTTGCGAGCAACGCGTGGCCCTGTTTCTACTGTAGCGTCTGCAGTTCTTTGCCGGGCTTGAAGCGAACGGCCTTGCCGGGAGGAATCGATACTTCCGCGCCGGTGCGCGGATTGCGCCCGATTCCGGTCTTGCGCGGCTTCACCGTGAAGACGCCGAATCCCCGCAACTCAATGCGGTCTCCCTGCTCCAGTGCGCGCTTCATCTTCTCGAATACGGTCTCGACCGCCATTTCGGCCTTCGTCTTGGTAATGCCGGTCTTGCTGACGACTTCGTTAATGATGTCGAGCTTAATCAAACACGCCTCCCGCTGATGAGTTCCGTCAAACCGATGATAGAATTAGGGTTATCTCGATGTCAAGCAAGGTTGTCCCGGTTGACGGTTTGACCGGAATCGACGCGTGGCACTATCGCCGGACTTGTGCGCAGTTTGTGACCGGCATCACCGTCGTCACTACGCTGGACAGCCACGGCCACCCGCATGGGATGACCGTAAATTCGTTTTCCTCTGTATCGCTGGACCCGCCTCTCGTACTGGTCAGCATCGACCTGAAGAACGCCATACTGGGCCATTTCATTTCCAGCTCGTGGTTCGCCATCAACATCCTCGCGGAGCATCAGGAGGACCTGTCGCGCCGATTTTCCAGCGCTTCCGAGAACCGTTTTCTCGACATGAACTGGCAGGCGGGAGTTTCAGGCGTGCCTTTGCTGGAGGGGGTGCTGGCCCAACTCGAATGCGCCGTCCTGCGGACGTTCGAAGCGGGCGATCACACGGTGCTGATCGGCGAAGTCAGGCGCGTCAGCCACACCGAAGGCAAACCGCTGGTGTACTTCGACAGCGCTTATCGGCAACTGAAATAAAAAAAAGGGCAGGCGTGAGACCTGCCCCAATAAGATTGCCCCGTCAAATGCTCTTCTAGAACGTATACAGCGGGATTCCCGGGATCGGCTCCGGTTCGGCGTCAATCTCCGACCCGTCCGCGCCCACGGCTACCGGCAAAGGCGACTGATTGGCCAGCCGGTAATAGATGCCGGTTTCGCCGAGATAGATATCCAGTTCCGACGCCTTCGGCAGAAGCCCCTGAATCATGGCCTCCGAGAGCGGATCCTCAATGTACTTCTGAAGTGCCCGGCGCAGAGGCCGCGCACCATAGCTGCGGTCGGTGCAGGTTTTCTCCAGGATGTACTTCGCAGCATCCGTATTCAGCCGGATCTTGATCTGCTTGGTTTCCAGATTCTTATTGATCTGTTCTACCAGCAGGTCCATGATCTTGATCAGATCGTCGTCGGTCAGCGACATGAAGAGGATGATGTCGTCGAGCCGATTCAGGAATTCCGGATTGAACGCCCGTTTCACTTCGCCGCGCACCTGGTCTTCAACCCTCGAGGCCTGACCTTCGAGCTGCGGAGCCTGGAATCCAAGATGGCCGCGTTTTTCGAGGAAACGCGCGCCCAGGTTCGAGGTCATGATGATGATCGTATTCTTGAAATCGATCTGGTTGCCGAGACCATCGGTCAACTGGCCGTCCTCAAAAACCTGCAGCAGGATGTTGAAGATGTCCGGATGCGCCTTTTCGATTTCGTCCAACAGAATGATCGAGTAAGGCGAACGCTTGACACGTTCGGTCAACTGACCGCCTTCCTCGTAGCCCACGTATCCCGGAGGCGACCCGATCAGCTTGGAGACCGAATGCTTCTCCATGAACTCCGACATATCGAAGCGGATCAGGCTCTTTTCACTGCCGAACAGGAAACTCGCCAGCGCCCGCGCCACCTCTGTCTTGCCGACGCCCGTCGGTCCGAGGAACAGGAACGAACCGGCCGGACGGCTGGAGGATTTCAAACCCGCGCGCGACCGGCGAATCGCGCGAGCCAAAGCCGAAATCGCTTTATCCTGGCTGATGATTCGCGAGTGGAGCTCGTCTTCGATGCGCAGAAGCTTGGCGATTTCTTCTTCCTTGATCGAAGTCATCGGAACGCCGGTCCAGCGCGCTACGACGTCCTCAATGTCTTCCTTGGTCACCACACCGGTGGAAGAATCGTCCAGATTGTACTTTTCGCGGAGCTGGCGCATATTCTCGCGCTCCTTTCGCTCCTCATCCGAATAGAACCGCGCTTTTTCGAATTCGTGATTCGCAATCGCGTTCTCCATCCGGTGGACGATGAACTTGATGCGCTTCTGAATGTCCGCCAGATCGCTGGGAAGCGTCGTCTGACGCAGCTTCACTCGCGCGCCCGCTTCATCGACAAGGTCAATCGCCTTATCCGGCAGGAAGCGATCCGGGATGTAGCGGTTCGAGGTGTAAACGGCCGCTTCGATGGCATCGTCGGTATAGCTCACCGCATGGAACTTCTCATAGCGGTCTTTGATGCCGAACATGATTTTCACGGCATCCGCCTCGTTCGGAGGGGGAACCTTGACCGCCTGGAAACGCCGTTCGAGCGACCGATCTTTCTCGATCGATTTCCGGAATTCGGATGGCGTGGTGGCGCCGATGCACTGGATTTCGCCGCGAGAGAGCGCCGGTTTCAGGATATTGGCCGCGTCGAGCGAACCTTCCGCTGAGCCTGCCCCAACCAGAGTGTGCAGCTCATCGATGAAGATGATGGCGTTCTGATTTTCCATCAACTCCTTCATGATTGTTTTGAGCCGCTCTTCAAATTGCCCGCGATATTTGGTGCCGGCGACGATGAGCGAAAGATCGAGCGCCAGAATGCGCTTGTCCGCCAGGAACGACGGCACATCGCCTTCGGCGATCTTCTGCGCCAGACCTTCCACAATCGCTGTCTTGCCTACACCCGGCTCGCCTATGAGCACGGGATTATTTTTCGTGCGGCGGCAAAGAATCTGGATGACACGCTCCAACTCGTAGTCGCGTCCGATCAACGGATCGAGCGAGTTGTCCATCGCGGCCTGTGTGAGGTCGCGCGAAAACTCCGCGAGAAGCGAGCTTTCCTTGGGGCGATTCGTTGCGACTTTCTCCGACTGCGAGCGCTGTAGTTCTTCCCGAATGGTGGAAAGACGCAAACCGCGTTCGTGCAGAATTTCGGCCGCGAAGCACTTCTCTTCCCGGAGCAGGCCGAGCAGCAGATGCTCGGTGCCGATGTGTTTGTGGTTCAGCCGTTCCGCTTCTTCAGCCCCATACGCCAATACACGCTTGCATTCGTGGCTGAGCGGCAGATCGACCGAAGTGGATACTTTTTCACGAACCGTAGTATGCCCTTCGATCTGTTTGCGGATGGAATCGACCGCCGCATGCGATCGCAGGAACCGGTTGGCAAGTTGCTTGTCTTCCCGCAGGAGGCCGAGCAGCAGATGCTCCGTCTCGATATAGGGACTGCCGAACTGACTCGCCTCATACCGGGCGAAGAAGATCACGCGCCGCGCTTTTTCCGTATAACGCTCGAACATTGCTTATGGGTACTCCCTTGGCCGCACAGCCTATAACTTAAAGATACTCTCCGTCCTGTTTGGGATGCAAAGCCCGCGTGACGGACTAGTCCTGGAACTCTTCGAGGGCTCCTCCTTTGAGTTTCAGTACGCGATCGCATCGCCGCGCAAACTGAAGATTATGGGTGACCAGAACCTCAGTCAGACCGCGTCGTTTGCGGATGCCTGCCAGCAGATCGAAAATCATCTGACCGGTGCCCTCATCCAGGTTTCCCGTCGGCTCGTCGGCCAGAAGTAACGAAGGACTTGCCGCCAAAGAGCGCGCGATCGCAACGCGTTGCTGTTCTCCGCCGGATAGTTCTCCGGCCCGGTGATGAGCGCGATTCCCAAGTCCCACTTCCTCCAGACTCGCCTGCGCGATAGTTAGGGCCTTCGCGCCGGATTCTCCCCGGATCCGCAGCGGCAGACTCACGTTCTCCGCCGCCGTAAACTCGGGCAGCAGATGGTGCATCTGCCAAACGAACCCAATTTCCCGATTCCGAAAGTCCGAGAGGTCCGGCTCAACCAATTCAATTATGTTTCTATTTTTGTAGTATATAGTCCCGGTGCTGGGTTTGTCCAGACCGCCGATCAGGTGCAGGAGGGTACTTTTCCCTGCCCCGCTTTCGCCAATGATGGCGACCTGCTCACCCTCCGCGACTTGGAGTTGGAGATCGCGGAAAATCACAAGGTCCTTGTCTCCGGACCGATATACCTTAGCGAGATTTTCAATTCGAAGCACGCAGTAATTACTCAAGTGTTCCGGATAGTGGTGGGGCAGCCTTTCCAGGCTGCGGACTCGCTTTCCAGCGAGTCCGGCCGGGCGGGAAGCCCGGATGCGGGCAGGAATGCCCGCCCCACGTCAATACTTCACAATCGCCGCAAACGACGCCGGACCCAGGCTCGCCCCACCCACCAGCGCGCCGTCGATTTCTTCTTCCGCCATCAGCTTCCTGACGTTATCCGGCTTGACGCTGCCGCCGTATAGGATGCGCACACTATCTGCAAGATCCTTCCCGAACTTCGCCGCCACCTTTTCGCGGACGAAATGATGTGCAGCCGCCGCCAACTCAGGCGTTGCCGTCTTTCCTGTGCCGATCGCCCAGACCGGTTCGTATGCGATCACGATCTTCTCAAACTGCTCCGGCGTGAGCGGCGCCAGCCCGCCATCGAATTGCTCGCCGAGTACTTCCTCGGTTCGGTTTCCTTCGCGCTCTTCAAGACGCTCCCCGACACACACAATCGGCGTCAGCCCATATTCCAGTGCTGCCTGAGTCTTCCGCACCACATCCGGTTCGGTTTCGCCGAAATACTGTCTCCGTTCGCTGTGCGCAATAATCACGGAACTGCACCCCACCGCCTGCAGCATGTGGCCGGAGACCTCGCCGGTAACCGCTCCTTCCCTGCCCCAATGGAGATTCTGCGCGCCGATCTCGATATTGCTCCCGCGGGTCTCTTTCACTGCCGCATGCAGATTCGGGAACGGCGGACAAATCACAATGTTGCAATGCACCGCGTCCGCGACCAGCGGCTTAAAAGCTTCGAAGAACGCATGTGTCTCGGCCGGCGTTTTGTACATCTTCCAGTTTCCCGCCATGATCGGCTTTCTGCTCATGCAATCGCCCGCAGGAAGCTGGTCCCGTTCTCAATGGATGTTCCGTAGTTTTCGGCCACCGTCTGTCCGATATCGCTGAGTGTCGCCCGCAACCCCAGATCCACTCCCGCTTTTGCCTGAGGGCCGAACGCGAGGAGCGGCGTGTACTCCCGGCTATGGTCGGTTGAAGGGGTTGTCGGATCGCAGCCGTGATCCGCGGTCAGAATCGCGAGATCGTCCGCACGCATCGCCGATTGAAACGCCGGCAGCCATGCGTCGAACTCTTCGATCGCCCGCGCATAGCCGTCCACATCGTTTCGATGCCCGTATTGTTGATCGAAATCGACCAGGTTGACAAAGATAAAACCCCGATCGAATCGGCTCATCGCCTCGAGCGTTTTCGTCATTCCGTCGGCGTTGCTTTTCGTCAAGACTCGATCGGTGATCCCGCGCCCCAGAAAAACATCTGAGATCTTACCGACGCTGTAGATCGCGACTCCATGATCCGCCAGCTTGTCGAGAAGCATGCCCGGCGGCGGAGGAACCGCGTAATCGTGACGGTTGGCCGTTCTTTTGAACGCCCCCGGAGAACCTTCGAAAGGCCGCGCAATCACCCGGCCCACTTCATATGGGCCACGCAGAATTTCGCGCGCAAATCCGCACATCCGGTAGAGTTCATCGAGAGGAATCACGCCCTCATGCGCGGCGATTTGGAACACGCTGTCCGCCGATGTGTAAACAATCGGCGAGCCGGTACGCATGTGTTCCTCACCCAGTTCCTTGATGATTTCCGTCCCCGACGCTGCTTTGTTGCCGATCGCAGAGCGCCCGGTCTTGCTCTCAAATTGGGCCATTACTTCACGCGGGAAGCCCTTCGGGAACAAGGGAAACGGTTTGGCAAGATGGATGCCGGCCATCTCCCAGTGGCCTGTCGTCGTGTCCTTCCCGGGAGAAGCCAGCGTGCATCGTCCGTAATCCCCCTGCGGATCCCCATCCTTCGGCAGTTGCGGCATCGGCTTCAGATTCCCTAGCCCGAGCCGGCAGAGATTGGGAACATTGAGTCCTCGCAACCGCACGATGTTACCCAACGTGTCGCTGCCCGCGTCCCCATAGGCTGCGGCATCGGGCATCTCCCCCACCCCCACGCTGTCCAGCACGATCAGGATGATGCGTTTGAACACGATGCTCAATCTTACCAGGGGATTCCGGACTGACAGACCAGAAGACAGGTCCCCGGCACGTTACAATTCAGACAAACGCGCTAAACTGGACCAAATCCATGCAGACCAGACGAAACTTCATCGGCAACGTGGCCACTGGCCTTGCCGGTAGTTTCGCGACCGGGCGGGTCTTGGGCGCAAGCGAACGCCTCCGCATCGGCGTAATCGGCGTAGGAGACCGCGGCACTCAGCTCGCGCGTGAGGCCGCTGCATCCCCCGATGTTGAGCTTGCGGCCTTTGCCGACGTCTACTCTCGCCGCCTCTCCGACGCGTTGAAGCTCGCGCCGAACGCAAAGACGTATACGGACTACAGGCAGATGTTGGACGATTCCTCGATCGACGCCGTCCTCATTGCCACGCCGCAGCACCTGCATGCGGACTGCTTCATCGCCGCGATGGCCGCCGGGAAACACGTGTATCAGGAAAAGGCCATGGCCTTCACTCTGGACCAGGCCAAAGCCATGCGGGCGGCTTACCAGAGGGCCGGCAAGACGGTTCAAATCGGCCATCAATCCTGCTCACAGGGCCATGTCGCCGACGCGTCGAACTACCTGGCCAGCGGACACGTAGGCCATGTGACCGCCATACGCGCCCACATGTATCGCAACACGCCGCATGGCAAGCCCCAGTGGACGCGCCCGGTCTATCCGGACATGACACAGGAGACCATCGAGTGGAAGGCTTTCCTTGGCCCGGCGCCCGCGCGTGACTTCGACGCGGACCGCTACATCAACTGGCGCCTCTTTCAGGACTACTCGGGCGGCAATGTGCATGAGAACATGTCCCAGCAACTGGCGTTCTGGCACAAAGTGATGGACCTGAATATTCCTCATGCCGTCACCATGACCGGCGGCCTCTATCGCTGGCAGGACGGACGCGAAGTGCCTGACACGATGAACGTCGTGATGGAGCACGACACACTGCTGTTCTCCTGGGATTCCGGCTTCGGCAATAACCAACTTGGCGTCACGGAAGATGTATTGGGAACCGACGGGACCATCTCGCGGGGCCAGCAAATCCGCTATCTGCCGCAACGGGTCAACCGTCCCGATGGCGTCGAGATGCTCGGCCAGACGAATACGGCGCCTCGCGCCCACATGGAAAATTTCTTCGATTCGATACGCACCGGCAGGCAGACCAACTGCCCCTTCGAGATCGGCTTCCGCGTGTCCGTCACCTGCAGCATGGCGATCGAAAGTTTCCATTCCGGGCGCACCGTGCGCTGGGACCCCGTGGGGGAAGAGATCGTCTGAATGACGAAGGGCTGATGACAAGCCTTGCGCGCGCCCTG
This sequence comes from Bryobacteraceae bacterium, assembly GCA_036273015.1. Taxonomy (GTDB): domain Bacteria; phylum Acidobacteriota; class Terriglobia; order Bryobacterales; family Bryobacteraceae; genus BOG-234. The sequence continues at coordinate 83,516 of DATAXN010000072.1, forward strand.
CCGGGCGCTTCTCTGCTGACCACCTCGTTCGCCGTCGCGGGCATGGCCTGGGCCGTGAGAGGCCGATCCTCTCAGGTGTTCGGCCCTTCTATTTGGCGCGGCAGCCCCGGACGCAGGACCGTCGCACTGACCTTTGACGACGGCCCCAGTCCGTCAACACCGCGGATATTGGATATTCTTGCCGGCTACAATGTGGCGGCTACTTTCTTCCAATGCGGCGAGAACGTCCGGCGCGCGCCGGAGCTGAGCCAGGCGGTGTGCGCCGGGCCCCACGAGATCGGCAATCACTCTCAGACACACCGAAATTTCGCATTGAAGCGTCCATCGGATATAGTGGATGACTTCCGTTGCGCGCAGACTGCCATCTCGCAAGCCACATCCCGGACGCCGGCCCTGATGCGTCCGCCCTACGGCGTGCGCTGGTTCGGATTTCGCGAGATGCAGGAACGCCTGGGACTGATGGGCGTCATGTGGACCGTCATCGGTCGCGACTGGAAGCTCTCAGCGCCGAGCATCGCCGAGCGCGTTCTTTCTCAGGCGCGCGACGGCTCGATCATCTGTCTCCACGACGGCCGCGGCACCCTGAAGGCTCCCGACACGCGATCGACCGTCGAAGCCGTCCGGCGCATTGTTCCCTCACTACTGGAGAAGGGATATCATTTTGAAACCGTCTCTAAACTCATATGGCGGACCTGATACAAACTAACGAACTAACACCGCGCATTCTCCGGATCGTCGCCGAAACGCAGCGCAAAGATCCGTCCCTGGTGACTGTCGACAGCAGCTTTGAAGAGCTCGGCATCGATTCCATGGACGGCATCAACATCATCTTTGCGCTCGAAAATGAATTCAATATCAACGTGCCGGATGAGGAAGTGAAGACGATTCGCAGCGTTCGCGACATCGTCGAGGGAGTGATCAAGCTGGTGGAAGCAGGCAGCACACCTGGGGAGTCTGCGCCAGCCGCGTCCTGATGCGCCGAGTCGTCGTCACCGGTATCGGAGTCATCTGCGGACTGGGGCGCAATCGGGAAGAATTTACATCAGGATTGCATAAAGGTCGCTGCGGCATCGGGCCAATCACCACCGCTGAATGCCTCGATCTGCGTTTCCGCAACGGTGCTGAGGTAAAGTGCTTCAACCCAGAAGATCATTTTTCTTCCAAAGAAGCGGACATGATCGATCGCTTCGCGCAGTTCGCGGTTGTCGCGGCGCGTGAGGCCATCGTTCAAAGCGGAATCGAATGGACGGGCGAATTGCGCGAGAATACCGCAATCGTGACCGGGTCGTGCGTCGGCGGCCAGAGCACCGAAAACCAGGGATTCTGGGATGTCTACAAGATGGGTAAGCCGCGGGTGCACCCGATGACAATCCCCAAGACCATGGCGAACGCCGGAGCCAGCGCCATATCACAGGAGTTCGGCATCACCGGCCCGGCCTTCACGATCTCGACCGCGTGCTCGTCATCGGCCCATGCCATCGGTCAGGCGTTTTCGATGGTGCGGTCGGGCATGTCCGATGTGGCGATCACGGGCGGCAGCGAAGCTCCTTTCAGTTACGGAATTCTCAAAGCCTGGGAAGCCATGCGGGTAATTTCGCCCACGGTTTGCCGGCCGTTTTCAAAGGATCGGAACGGCATGATCCTCGGCGAAGGAGCTGCCATGCTGGTGATCGAATCGCTCGATCACGCCCAGGCAAGGGGTGCGACGCCCATCGCCGAGATTGCCGGGTTCGGCATGTCAAGCGACGCGCATCACATCACGCAGCCTTCGGCGGAAGGCGCGGCGAAAGCGGTCCGGATGGCTCTGAAAGACGCGGGGATCGCTCCGGAACAGATCGGCTACGTCAACGCGCACGGCACCGGCACCTCCGTGAATGACATTACGGAAACAGCCGCGCTGCACATCGCATTCGGGGATCATGCGAAACGTCTTGCAATCTCGTCGACCAAAGCGATGCACGGTCACACGCTGGGAGCCGCGGGCGCGATCGAAACGACAGCAGCTATTCTGGCTCTTTCAACCGGAATTCTTCCCCCGACCATCCACTTCAATGAGCCCGATCCCGAATGCGATCTCGATTACATCCCGAACTGCGCGCGCGAAGCGGATATTGAATACGCCCTTTCGAACTCTTTCGCCTTTGGCGGCTTGAACGCGGTCCTGGCTCTCCGGCGCATTTAAGCCGAACGTTATTGCAGAGGGGCAAGGAGCGCGCGTATGAACCTTGCGCGTTCTCGGACCGAGGCCAGGCGCGGGCCATCTTAGTGTCCAGGGAACCGCTCGATTTTTACCCGCGGATCGATTGGCGTTTGCGAATCGAGCACTGTATTGTGATCTCTCTTGAGATATTTGCCGAAGAAGGCCAGTATGTATCCTTGTGCGACTTGGAAATTGTGGGAGTTGTTCCCTTCCTTGTCCCCCATGAAGTCGAGCAATGTTTGATCCGTAAAGCTTCGATGAGTGAATCCGGGCAGACTGAAGAGCATGACGCGGTAGCTGCCTCCTGGAATTCCGGCGAGCTGGCCCGTCTCGTTCGTCTGTTGTTTCCTAAGCAGGGCCACGTAATCCAGCCTGTTCATCTTCAACGCGGCCAAATCCGCATCGCTTGGGTTGGCCACCGCCGTGCTCCAGAGATCGGCGGAAGAAACCACAAAGAGCAGGAACGGCTGCTTCTCAGTTTGGTCAAGCGGAGTAAGGATGAATGGGGAGCCGCGATAGTCATTGCTGTCCTGGTCCACGCATGCGTCGACGCGGGTATCGATCTGGCAGGTTCGGGCAGCCGCAAGGCCGCCAATTGAATGGCCGAACGCGCCAATCTTCTGTTCATTTACACGGTTGTAGAAAGGCGCGTGCAGGCTGCGCGTGTTCGCATATCTGAGAACTTCAGATAGCGCGAACCTGTTGTCATCGCCCATGACCGCCACGCGCTCTTTGGCGTAGTCACTGAGCCCGTTCGGCTTTTTCGTCTCTTTGTCGAAGCGATCCTGAGCAAAGAGGATTACATCGCCATCCGGAAATCGCGTGAAGGCCGTATCGTATGGATGCTCCACTGCCACAACAACGTAGCCGTGGCTGACGATGTCTTCCAGTTCGGCTGTGTAGAGAAAAGTGGGATTGCCCCATCCGTGCGAAAAGAGCAGCAGAGGAAACCGTTGTTTACCCCGTGCGATCGGGGCATCATCGACCACATCGGTCTGTGGCAGCGAATCAATCCCCCTGAATTTCGAGGGCCGGAACATACCGGCAACGCCGCCGGAAGCAAGCTTCGGCAGAACTTTGTCGAAATCGGGCAAGTACGGAGCGTCTTTCATTCCCAGCCTCGCGTTGCGATCAGCGGGATACCAGACGAACACCATAATCCTGCGCCGGTCACCCGGGGTCGTAGACAGAGGCTCGGGCCGGCTCTCATCAGTCAGAGCGTAACTCACGCGCCCCACGCCGTAGGTGCCGGTTGGAGCGGGCAAGCCCATGCGGCCGGACTCTTCCTGCGCGACCGCTCCTGACTGTCCCGATATCCACGCACCGGCGACTATGGCCGCAGCAAAGAGTGTCTGCCTTTTACGGCACATTTTCCGGCCCTCCCGCGGACTCCGTTTGGCGATCATTTATCAGAGATCCGCCTGATTGCTGAATTACCGGCAGGCCAACCGGAATATGGTCGTCATGCATACTTCCATTAGACAGCCTCAGTGCCCGGACGTTAGCCGCCTAGCACGCACGGGATGAGGTGTGGTATCGCCGTCTCTTAAAATCGAATGGAACGCGATTATTTGATCTGCAGCGGCTCGAAGATTTTTGTCGGCGCAAGGGAAGTAATCTTCCAGACGCCTTTGATCTGGCGCATCTCAACTTTTACGCGTTCCCGCCGACGCTCAAACTGCGAGTCGTCGATCTGGGATTTCAACTGCATGAACCAGTCGAGGTCCAGCTTGTGAACCTCGCCAGCTTCCTCATCGGTGACGATGTCGATGGCGCACGAGATATCGGCCTGCGCGGTGAGAGCCTCCAGCTTCTGTTCGAGTTCGGCATAACCTTTCATATGCGAATCGAAGTACTCGAGAGCGCCGTCGGAATCGTTGTCGCTGAGCGAGGTTGCCAGGTTTGCAAGACTGACAAACGGTGTTTGATCCGCCGCGAGGACCATGCCGGCAAATACCACCAATGCCGCCAGCACGGTAATTCGTACACGTGGGGCAGCCATTCGTGGCTGCAGCCGCCTTTCAGGCGGCCGGACAAGCCGGAAAGCTTGTCCGCCGGCCGAAAGACTTGCCCCACTACGTCCGGTAACTTGCATTGATATGGATATAGTCTTCGGTTAAATCACAAGTCCAGAACGTGGCCGACCCCTTCCCCTTGCCGGCGATCCGGAAGACGATCGAGACATCGGTATCGTCGAGGCGCAGCTTCATATCGCCCTCGTCGAAAGGAGCCGCGAGCCCGTTGCGGCAGACCCGCACTTCCTGCAGGATAATATCGACCTGCGTAGGATCGAAGCTCACCGAAGCGTTGCCGGCAGCCGAAAGAATGCGGCCCCAATTGGGGTCGGAACCCGCGATGGCAGTCTTCACCAACGGAGAAAGGGCAATTGCGCGAGCGATTGATGCCGCGGCCGCATCGCTGAGCGCACCGTGCACTTCCACCGCGATGAGCTTCCGGGCGCCCTCGCCGTCGCGCACAATCTGGCGCGCCAGCGACTGTAGCGTCTCCGTGAGCGACTCCTCGAAAACACTCATTTCCTTCGGATCGGGACGCACTCCGGAAGCACCGTTGGCGAGCACGATCAGCGTGTCGTTGGTGGAGGTGTCGCCATCCACCGAGATGCGGTTGTAGCTGAGCTCGGAGGCCCGAACCAGCATCCGGCGCAGCAGCGTCTGCGGAATGACGGCATCGGTCATGACGAACGCGAGAGTGGTCGCCATGCGCGGGTGAATCATGCCCGAGCCTTTGGTGATGCCGGCCAGCCGAACGATGCCGCGCCGAAGCGTCACTTCACGTGAAGCTCCTTTAGGCTGAAGGTCGGTCGTCAGGATGGCTCGCGCCACCTCGGGAAGCCCGGTGTCGTTCAGGTTCTCCACGAGTTCCGGAAGCTTGTTCAGGATGAGCGTTTCATCCAGTTCCACCCCAATCACCCCGGTCGAGGCCGGCAGAACCTGACTCGGCTGCAGCTTCAGCAGCCTGGCCAGCGCCTTAGTGGTATTGGCGGCAACTTTATCTCCCGTCTTCGTCGCGCAGTTTGCATTCCCCGCATTTACGAGAATCGCGCCGCAAACACCTTTTGAAGCGCGCATATTGGCGCGCGCCAGTCTTACGGGCGCGGCCTGAACTCTGTTGGTCGTGAACACCGCCGCGGCCGCGGCGGGCACTCCCGAAACAATCAGGGCAAGATCATCCTTGTCCTGTTTGCGAATGCCAGCGTATGCGGTGGCATATTTATATCCCAAAGGTAGGTCGAAAGGTCTCATGCTCCAAGTTGGTCGTTCTGCGTCAAGCTTTGTGATCCAATTCGCTGGCCATTGGCGAAGACTTCCGCCGGCATTCTTTTGCGGCCCTCGAGTTGTACTTCCAGTAATTCGACAACAGCACCGTCTCCGCCCACGGCGAAGACGCCCTGTTTTTCGATGATTGCGCCCGGCGAAAGGTCCCTGGTTTTTTCGGGAATCAGCTGTTCGGGAACCAGACGCGAGCGCCAAAGGTGAAGCGACTGGCCGCGGAACGAGGTATGCGCCCCCGGCCAGGGTTGAAAGCCACGAATCAAATCGTGGATCTGTTGGGCTGGATTGCTCCAGTCGATGCGCCCGTCTTCCTTCTTCAATATGGGCGCGTAAGTGGCGTGGGAATGCTCCTGCGAGCGCGGTTGAATCGCCCCGGCGCACAAATCGGCCAGCGTGCGAACCAGCAGATCCGCGCCTGCGGCAGCGAGCCGCGCGGAAAGATCGATCGCCGTCTCATCCGGCCCGATCGGCGTTTCCCATTGCAGCAGAATATCGCCGGTATCGAGGCCCGCGTCAATGCGCATCGTCGTAACGCCGGTCCGTTTGAATCCGCGCGCGATCGACCACTGAATGGGAGCTGCGCCACGAAGTTCCGGGAGCAGCGATGCGTGGACATTGATCACACCCAGCGGCGCGAGATCGATGATGCTCTGCGGAATGATCTGTCCGTATCCCACTACGATCATCACTTCCGGCGATAATTCCCTGAGTCGCGCCAGAGCTTCGGGATGGCGGATGCGCTCGGGCTGATACACCGGGATCGCATGGCGCAACGCGGCAGCCTTCACCGGCGAAGGAATCAATTCCTGCTTGCGGCCTTTGGGGCGATCCGGCTGGGTGACCACCAGCGAAACGGCATGCCCGGCCGCACTAATGCGCTCCAGTGTGGGAACCGCGAACTCCGGCGTTCCAAGAAAAATTACACGCATGGATCGCCTTTATGTGGGGTCAGGGCTTCTGCCCTGCCGCCGGCCTTCCGGCCGGCGTTCGGACGGATTATTACTCCCATTCGCCCGCCTTCTGCAGCTTCTTGATTTTGCGTTTGATCAGATCGCGTTTCAGCGCGCTCAGATGGTTGATGAAGAGAATCCCGTTCAGGTGATCGATCTCGTGCAGAAACGCACGCGCCAGCAGGTCTTCGCCGCTGATTTCGAAAGTTTCGCCTTTCACGTTGTGCGCGCGCACCATGGTCTTTTTGGCGCGGCTCACCGGCTCGCGAAAACCAGGGATGCTCAGACACCCCTCCTCGCCGGTCTGCTTGCCTTCTTTCGAGACAACTTCGGGATTGATCAGGACAATGCGTTCCGGCTCCTGCCCTTCTTCGGCGCCGGCAACGTCAATCACGGTGATTCGTTTGCCGATGTCGATCTGCGGCGCAGCCAGACCGATGCCATGAGAAGCATACATGGTTTCGAACATGTCCTCAACGAGTGTATGGAGCGCAGGTGTGTTAAACTCCTCAGCCGCCACCGGCGCGGCCGGCGTCTCGAGAATCGGATTGTTCAAATACCGGACCACCTTGTAAACCATCATCCGCACAGGCGCGAGGCCCGCCCTCCGTTCCGGATGAGAACGTATTGCAGCCACGCGGGCCGAAGTCGTCCGGTGTGCGGCTTAAGCATCAGAAGTTCCGAACCTGCTCGATATATCCGTCAAAATTACGTTTGGTCTCCGCCAGCGAATCGCCGCCGAATTTTTCCACCATCGCCTGGCCGAGTACGATCGCCACCATTGCCTCGCCGATCACCCCGGCGGCCGGAACCACGCAGACATCGGAGCGCTCATAAGCCGCTTTTGCCGGCTCACGGGTTTCCAGATCGACCGATTCCAGCGGACGGCGCAGAGTGGAGATCGGCTTGAGCATTCCCCGGACCCGGAGATCCTGGCCGTTCGTCATGCCGCCTTCCAGACCTCCGGCCCGGTTATCCCCGCGGGAAAACCGGCGCGCTTCCCGGTCGTAATGAATCGTGTCCTGCACCTTCGAACCAAAGCTCCTGGAACCTTCTTCCGCCCAACCGATCTCAACCCCTTTGACCGCCTGCATCGATACGATCGCCTGGGCGAGCCGGCCGTCGAGACGCGAATCCCACGTTATATGCGAACCGAGACCTGGGGGCAATCCGTGCGCCACAACTTCGAAGATGCCGCCGACCGTGTCCCCGGTTCGGTAGACTTCGTCCACAACCGCCTTCATCTCTTGTTCTGCCGTCGCATCTACGCAGCCGAGGAGCACTTCCGAACGGCGGCTCAGCTCAACAATTTCCGGCCATTCGACCGTGCGTTCCAGCCGGCTCGGACCGACCGCAATTACATGACTCAGGATCTCGATTCCAAATTCCTTCAAAAACTGCTTTATGATCGCCCCAACTGCAACGCGCGCCGTAGTTTCCCGGGCGCTGGCGCGCTCCAAAATGTAACGGGCGTCGGCAAAATCGTATTTGATGGCTCCGGCCAGATCCGCATGCCCTGGGCGGGGCCGCGAAACCGGCTTGTGCTTTGCGGAATCGCCCTCTTCCACCGGGAGGGCTTCCGTCCAGTTCTTCCAGTCCGCATTGGCGATGATCATCGCGATCGGCGAGCCGATCGTATGGCCATGACGGACCCCCGAAACCACGGAGGCACGGTCCGTCTCGATCTTCATGCGTCCGCCGCGGCCGTAACCCTGCTGCCGCCGCCAAAGCTCATGATCGATCGCTTCCAAAGTGACAGGTATACCGGCCGGAAGTCCCGTCAGGGTTGCCACAAGACACTCCCCGTGGGACTCCCCAGCCGTTTCAAAGCGAAACATTTAGGCTGAATTTCTATCGTGACAGAAAAGCAGGGGTTGCGCTACTCCCCGGTACCGATGGGACTCTCGGCGATCTACCTGCGACCGTGGCTAAACATTAGAGCCGCAAGCGCAACCGACAGGGGATCGGTCATGGAACGCACATCTCCCGCAGGTTTAAGTTCAAGGAGCTATGACGCTGGCGGCCAGCCTTTTCGCGAGTCCTACTCGTTCCCAGGCCCGCGTGCAGGGCCCGAAAGCCGCTGCAGATCCTGATTGTTCTCCTGGCAAATGTACTCCATCAGTTGCCCCCCAACCATGAGCTGGGCGCGTCCCACCGCCGTAAACGGCTTCTCGTACGTGCCAGGGTCGTCGATTGTCACGTCAATGGTCATGTGGCCCAGATCGGTCCGCGTATATCGCTCGATGGTATGCAGCTTCTCCGTGTGCGGATGCCCCTTATAGTCAAACCAGAATTTGTCGTTAAACCCTACGGTATCCACAACCAGCGTTTTCCCCTCCCAATGTCCGATCGAGTGACCGTACCAGGTCGGATCGGGATCGTCCGGATGCTTGCGCCCGTCCATGAAAATCTGCCGCCAGCTATGGATGTTGCCCTCGTAAACGATGAAGTAAATCCCGGGCGTTTGGGCGATACGCCACGGATAAGGCGACCCTCGGGGAATTCCTGTCGGCAGGCAGTTCGCCTCGGGATCGTCCTTCGACTGCCGATTTTTGAGTACTGCGGCCGCCCACGGCAGCATGACCACGGAATCGCCGGGTTTCAGGTCACGCGTGATGTCGGTGCTGTTGGACCCGTTCCCCAGCCAGACACCCGAAAGATCCGGAGTTCCGTCGGCTAACATCGGCGCCGGATCGGTCGGAGCCGGAGGCTGTCTCAGATACAGACCGACGCCGCCCCGTCCCGAAGCGGGCCGTTGCCCACGGCCGGGCGCCTGAGCCTCCAGCGAAATTGCGGCTGCCACCGCTATCACCACGCTAAAACCGACGATCCAAGGTTTCATAAACCAAAATTCTTTCACAGGCCACCTCACGCCCGCAACCAGGAGAGGTGTGGGTAGCTCCTTCGGCCCGCCCCAGCTACTTCCGGCCGGAGCATTTTCGTATTTCCCGCAGACCGCACGGGCTGGGGCTACAAGTCGCGTTCTCATATAACCGAACCAGGCAACGCGCCCGTGACTTCAAAGGGCAGCTTTGGAGATTCGCGTGCTTTCCAATCAACGGAGTATACGGAGACCGAGCGGCCTATGTTGGTGTACCCGCTCTTTCATGATCGCATCGAAGCCGGCGATGTCCTTGCCGGGAAGTTGAAAGGCCGGGTCCTCGATCCCGAACCTCTTGTACTGGCGCTGCCTCGCGGCGGCGTTCCAGTCGCATTCCGGATCGCCCGAACGTTACAAGGGGATTTGGACATTTTCCTGGTCCGGAAAATCGGTGTACCGGGTCAGGAAGAACTCGCTATGGGAGCCATCGCCAGTGGGGGAACACGAGTCCTGAACCGGTCGCTTATTGACTATTTGGGAATATCCTCTGCCGCGGTCGAGCAGGCAACAGAGCGCGAGAAGCTGGAAATCGAGCGTCGCGAGCGGCTCTACCGCGAGGGGCGTCCGGCATCGCCAATCGAGGGACGAACCGTGATCCTCGTGGACGATGGTTTGGCGACCGGGGCGTCAATGTTGGCGGCAGTTCAGGCCGTGCGGGCACAACTACCCCGGCGCCTCATCGTGGCCGTGCCTGTTGCCCCCCTCGATACGTGCGCCGAGTGCGGGCAGCATGCTGACGATATTGTTTGCGCCTATACTCCGGAGCCGTTTTATTCGGTCGGCGCCTGGTACGAGGATTTCTCTCAAACAACGGATATGGAGGTACGGAAACTGCTCTGCGAGGCGCTTCAGGAACACGTAACGTGAGGAGGATCGATTGTGTCGAAATCGCCGAGTCCCGATCTTCTGCGCGTCGCGGCACACCCGCTCGCCGAGGGCAGGATCGCACTGGAGCCTCTGATCGACCTTGCGGGTGACGCCTCATTTGTCCTGCTGGGGGAAGCCACGCACGGAACGCATGAATTCTATTCCATGCGGGCGGCCATCACGGAGCGGCTGATCGAAGAGAAGGGCTTCCAGGCTGTCGCGGTGGAGGCGGACTGGCCGGATGCGTTCCGGGTCAACCGATTTGTCCGGGGTAAGGACAATAGCGCCACGCCTGCCGGGGCGCTTTCCGGTTTCACCCGATTCCCGGTTTGGATGTGGCGCAACCGGAACGTGGAAACGTTCGTCGGTTGGCTCCGTCAATACAATCGCTCCCGGCCTGAACACGCGCAGGCAGGCTTCTACGGGCTCGACCTGTACAGCCTGAATCGCTCGCGCGCGGAAGTAGTCCGGTATCTGGAACGAATTGATCCCGCGGCGGCGCGCCGGGCTCGCTCCCGCTATTCGTGCTTCGATCATTTTGGCGGTGACGAACAAGCCTATGGCTACGCAGCGGGATTCGATCTTTCGGAATCGTGTCAGCAGGAGGTAGTGCGGCAACTCAGAGACCTGCAGCAGCGCGCCTATGAATACCTGCATCGGGACGGTCAGGTAGCCGAGGACGAATTCTTCTCGGCCGAGCAGAATGCCAGGCTCGTGAGAAATGCCGAGGAATATTACCGCGCGATGTTCCGCGGGCGGCTCAACACATGGAACCTGCGCGATCGCCACATGGCTGAAACACTCCAGTCACTGGCCGCGCATCTGAATCGGCGTTTTGGGCGCGCCAAAATTGTCGTCTGGGCGCACAATTCCCACTTGGGAAATGCGCTGGCGACCGAACGGAGCCGTTACGGCGAGTGGAACCTGGGTCAGCTGGTGCGTGAGCGTTGCGAGCAATCCATGCTGGTCGGATTCACAACATATACAGGCACAGTAACGGCAGCCTCCGATTGGGGGGCGATGCACGAAACCATGCGGGTCCGTCCGGCTCTTCCGGAAAGCTGGGAAGCCGTTTTTCACGGCATCGGTATACCGCAATTCCTCGCCATCTTCGCGCGTGACGAACGGCTGTCCGCCGAACTCCGGCACGAGCGTCTCGAACGCGCGATCGGCGTTGTCTACCGCCCCGAAACCGAGCGGTTCAGCCACTATTTTCATGCGCGCGTTGCGGATCAGTTCGATGCGGTCATCCATTTCGATGAGACGAGCGCCGTAGAACCTCTTCCACACGCGGAGGAGGAGCAGACGCCGGAAATCCCGGAAACATATCCGGTGGGAGTTTAAAACAAATGAGCGTCGCAATGGCGGAACAGGAAATTAAGGTCGCGCCCGACGGGCTATCGGGGGATCTTGTCGTACCCCGGCGAGCCTCGGGTATCGTTTTGTTTGCGCATGGCAGCGGCAGCAGCCGTCACAGCCCGCGAAATCGCTACGTGGCCGGCGTGCTCCGGCAGGGCGGACTTGCCACACTTCTGCTTGATCTGTTGACCGCCGCCGAAGAACAGGTCGACGCGGCCACCGGTCATCTGCGCTTTGACATCGATCTGTTGGCTCGGCGTCTCCTGGAAGCTGCCGATTGGCTGCAACGGGAACCGCGAACGCTCCATTTACCGGTTGCCTGCTTTGGAGCGAGCACCGGCGCGGGAGCCGCTCTCGTAGCCGCGGCAGAGCGGCCCGAGCTGATTAAAGCAGTTGTCTCCCGCGGCGGCAGGCCTGATCTTGCGGGTTCCGCCTTATCGCGCGTCGAAGCACCCACATTGCTGATCGTCGGCGGCAACGATCGCGTGGTTCTGAAGCTGAACCAGGACGCGCTTGCCCGGTTGCGCTGTGAGAAGCGCCTTTCCATCGTGCCTGGGGCAACCCATTTGTTCGAAGAGCGGGGCGCCCTCGAAGAAGTCGCCGATCTGGCGCGGGATTGGTTTGAGAAACATTTCGGCAGGGAGGTAAAACATGCCCGCTAATCGGGAAAAAAATGGATCGCCGATGTCAAGACCGATTCGACGCATCCGCCGGCCGGTCTCTTCACGAGAAGCGCGCAGACCATATAAGAACGCTTGCTTCAAAGAGAGTTTCGCCGAAAGGCCCGGCCTCGGGCCTGCGGATGCTGATGTATTTCATCAATCGCGCGGGGAAGGGGCTCTCTCCCGGCCGCCGCGCGGAGTTGGAAAAGGCCAGGCGCATCCTGTCGGAGCGGATTCATCGCCGGCGTTCGCAGGAACCGCGAAGGAAACAATCCGGCTATTGTTAATCCCTCCACGCTGGCTCACCAATTGCCTGATGAACCGCGGAGGCGAAACATGAAAGCCATCATATTGCCCGTTGTTTTGACAGTGCTGTTCGCCGCGCTGCCCCTATGGTCCCAGGAGCCCGCCAGGAGCGGACCCGCCCCAATCTTTCAAGTCAACGTGATCGAGAGCACAATCACGGCGATCAATTATCAGTACCGGCAGGGACCTACGACAATCGATTTCCGGGGCACTGTTCTGATGCCCGAAGCCAAAGGCGCGGCGACCGTCGAATCCAAACGTGGCCATACGGAGATCGTGGCGAATTTTCAGCATCTGCTGGCGCCCCAGCGGTTCGGGCCCGAATACCTGACTTACACGCTTTGGGCGGTGACGCCCGACGGTGGCCTGCGCAATCTCGCCGAGATCGTGCCCGGTCCTTCCGACAAGGCCGGTCTGCGCGTGAGCACCGATCTCCAGGCCTTCGGCCTGATCGTGACCGCGGAGCCTTATTCGGCCACGCGGCGTCCGAGCAACGTTGTGGTGCTCGAAAATCGCGTGCGGCCCGATACCGAAGGAAAGATCGAACAGGTTCAGGCCAAATATGAATTGATGCCCCGCGGGAAGTACACGTGGCATGAGCCCTCGCAGCTCGCCTCAACCACCGCCCAAACGCAGAAAGTGTCGATGGACCGTTACGAGGCGATGCTCGAAATCTATGAAGCGCAGAACGCGATCGGCATAGCGCAGACCGCGCAGGCGGAACAGTATGCGCCCCAGACTTTCGCGAAAGCGCGTCAGTTGTTTGAGGCGGCGCAGCGTCTGGAATCGAGCAAAGCTTCGCGCAGCGAAATCGTACAGGATGCGCGCGAGGCCGTCGAGACCGCCGAGGATGCGCGCATGATCGCGGAGCGAAGGCGCGAAGAAGAAACCCTGGCCAACGCGCGAACCGAGGCGGTGAATGCCAAACAGGCGCTGACGCAGGCCCAACAGGAAGCTCAGAACGCCCGGTCGGAAGCCGATGAGGCGCAAGCCCGGGCCGACGCGGAACATGCCGCGCGCGAACGCGCCGAAGCCGACGCGGACGCAGCCCGCCGGCAAGCCGCTGCCCAGTCCGAGACAAAACAGCAGGCGGTTTTGATCCAACCGAAAATCACCGTCGTCGCGCCGCCCAGGGACAAGCGAAAATCCGATCTGCGCATGGGGTTGCTCGACCAGTTGAACGGTGTCCTGGCCATGCGTGACACCGCACGGGGCCTCATGGCGACCCTACCGGACTCCGACTTCAGCGGGACGCAACTCCATCCCGCAGTCTCCGGCCAACTGGCGCGGCTTGTGGCGGTCGTGATGGCGCATCCCGGATTGCGCATTGATGTGCGCGGAAATTCCGACACCACCTCCGGCGAGGAGATGTCCTCCGAGCGGGCCAACGCGGTCCGCCGCGCATTGATCGCCCAGGGTTTCCCGGAAGCCGCAGTGACCGCTCACGGATTAGGGGACACGGACCTCTTTGGTCCGAACACCAGCGCCGCCGGACGCGCCGCCAACCGGCGGGTGGAAATCGTGATTTCGGGCGATCCGATCGGCGACATGCCGTTCTGGGACCACCCCTACACACTGGCGCCGAGCCTCTGACCAGCGACCTGTGCCACCGGCGATCTTGCCGCCGGTGCGACCGTGACACCATCCGATTGCGCGAAATTGTTCCGGATCGTCATTTTTCCGGTCGACGAGGTAGGCCTGATTCGTTCCGCAATCGAAGGGAAGGTACTGCCTCGCTGGCCTGATTCCCGGCAAGCTTTTATCGGGATGTGATATCACAGAACCCGACTTCTGTCTCGCGAGCGGAAAACACGGGACTTCCGGCTGAGCCCGTCAACTGCTCGCAAAAGCGTCGAATGGCAAGGTCGGCGCCTGCGAATTGCCGCATGCCGAAGCTGCGTGAAGCGGTATCCTGAGTCATAAGTGGCCAAACTCGCCTGCTTGTGCCCACTGCAAAAGCTCGCGATGCGGAGACGGCTTGAGGACAGACATTTGGGCAGCCCAGCCACCAACTCGGGTGATCGACCATGACCTTTTGTAAGAATTCAACTCTGCGGGCAGCCGTATGCCTCGTCTTCAGCACCTCCCTGATCAGTCTGAGCAGTGCCGGCGCGGTCAATAGCGCGGTCGCCGACGCGGCGATGAAGGGGGATACAGCAACCCTGCGCATGCTGATCCAAAAGAACGCGGACGTCAACGCCGTCCAGGCGGACGGGACGACGGCAATCCAGTGGGCCGCCTATCGCAACGATCTCGAAATGGCGGATATTCTGATCGCTGCCCGCGTGGACGTGAAGCTCGCAAACCGGGACGGCGCGACGCCCCTGTGGCTGGCCGCGGAAAATGGGAGCGCGCGGATGATCGGCAAACTGCTGGAAGCCGGCGCCGATCCCAACGAACGAACCTTGAACGGCGAGACGCCTCTGATGATGGCGAGCCGGAACGGGAATGTTGCCGCCCTGGAGCTTCTTCTGGACCATAAAGCCGACCCCGCTTTGAAAGAGAAACTGCGTGGCACCACGGCGCTGATGTGGGCGGTGGAGCAATCTCATCCCGAAGCCATAAGGACTCTGATAGCGCACGGAGCGGATGTGAACGCGGCGTCCAACTCCGACACGCGGAATTCGCGGCTGAACCTTGCCCCGACCGTGCAGGAAAGAATCGTCCAGGACAAGCTCATCGATGCGTTTGCCAACGGAAAAAAGGTCCAACTGACTCCGGGCGGTCCTGCCGTCAGCCTGGAAGACCTTGCCGATTCCTATGGTCAGTCGGGGAAAAAGGACGGAGGCGGACTGACGCCGCTGGTTTATGCGGCGCGCGAAAGCTGCTTCCAGTGCGCGCAACTCCTGGTCCAGGCCGGAGCCAAAGTCAATCAGACCACAACCTATGGCTGGACGGCGCTCCTCACGGCCACCCAAAACCGGCATTACAAGCTGGCCGCTTATCTGCTGGACCGTGGCGCGGATCCCAATCTTGCCAACAACGGCGGCTGGACCCCGCTCTACCTCGCGACGGACAACCGCAATATCGAAAGCGGCGACTATCCCGTGCGGAAGCCGGATATGGATCACCTGGACTTCATCAAACTCCTCCTGGCCAAAGGCGCCCGCGTGAACACCCGCATCTGCGGAGTGGAATCGTCGGCGAAGGAGTGCAAAGGCGACACCACCGAGACCCGCACGAATTTCACCATGCAGTGGCTGAGCGAAGAGGGCGCCACGCCTTTTCTCCGCGCGGCCCAATCCGGCGACGTTACGCTGATGAAACTGCTTCTCGATCGGGGAGCGGATCCCAGGGTCGCCACGTCGCACGGCGTGACCGCTCTTGAGGTGGCGTCCGGCATCGGCTGGGTGGAGGGTATCACGTTCGAATGGTCGCCGGAACAGAGTCTGGAGGCGGTCCGGATGTGCCTGAACCTCGGAATCGACGTCAACAGCGCGGACGACGAAGGCCGTACCGCTCTTCACGGCGCCGCGCACAAAGGCCGGACCGATGTGATCCGGTTGCTGGTGGATCACGGCGCCAATCTGGAAGCCCACGATAAGGGTAGCCGCGATACCTTTGCGGGAGCGATGAAGGGAATGACGTGGATTCCCCTGGACTGGTCGCGGGGTCTGGTTCGCGTGGGAGTGCAATCCGCCGTCGCGCATCCGGAAGCGGAGAAGCTGCTGATCGCGCTGATGAAAGAACGAGGCATGAATATTCCGCCCCCGCCGGGTTCTTCGATCTGCCTGACAAAGGGCGTCAGGGGTTGCCAGTAGGGTTGCGAGTCGGGAAAATCCCTCCTGACCAAATGCTCATTGAGTTCTCGACTTTCGACTGATCTCGGTGGGTGCCATCCCGCATGAGAGCGGTCAATGCGCTCATCCTGGCGCCCATCGTGCCGCCTCCGGCTGACACGGACTCGATCAACCGCGTTCTGATGATGTGATTGCCCGGTGTGGTCGCTTGCTTAGTGCATTTTCGTAGTAACTGTACCGCCGGCGGTCGGAGTCGCCGGTGGGGTTAATCAGGTAAAGCCAGCCTCAGGCCATCGGCGCGGGTCTCCACGCTAATGGCGAATCCGCTCTAGTGCGGTCGCTGCTGTTCGATGGTGCGGATGCGTTGCTCGTGATCGCTGAGCATCGCACTGAGGGTTTCGGCGAGCCGGTCCAGCTTCTGATCCGTGCTGGCATTCTCGGAGCGGATGAAGTCGCGCATGTCGTCGAACCGTTTGTTTGTCGATGTGGCGGAGTCGTAGATACGTCGTAAATATCGTGCTCCGCGTTTGCATCGCCGGCCGCCGACGCGCGCCAGTGCTGATTCAGGGCTTCACGTGTTTGTTCTTCCTGCATGAACTGCTCCAGGTGCGATTTGGATTTATGATCGTCTGCCTTGCGGTGTCCCGGTTCAGCCTGAAAAGGAAGGAGGGCGTTTTCCGCTGGTGCGTAAATTCCGCCCTTCGGGCTGGGATTTTCAAGGCATGAGGGTCTACCGATCCGATGTGTTTTTGTGAAGAGCGCGAAGAGTGATTTCCCGCGCTCGCCCGCATCGTCTCGCTGAGCCCACCGGGCTATCCCTCGGCATGGTTGCATCCCTGCGGAGCCCGCTTCCGTTTCGTCCGGCAAAATCATTTTAAGCTCTCCTCGCAGGGTTTGACTACACCCCTGCCCGGCGGCGCAGTTGCCTTTTCCGGCGCGCTTCTTCCAGCTCGTCATGCCGGCGATCCGGATGAACTCCTTGAAGTCCCGTGCCACGCACCGCGGTCCATTGCCGGAGAGGATCGATTCGTGACTCTGACGGCTTGCCGGAAAGCCGAAGAGCCTCGTCCGGAGGCCAAACGGCCAGCGCCACGGTACGTGCCACCGCCCGGACAAAGCCGGTGGATGGATCATTTCAGTTTGAAACGGAATGCCGGCCGGGGGAACTACCCACAGCCATTGTTTCAGCCTCCCTCCGTCCGGGCTCCCTCGGCGAGGCTGAAACAACGATGAAAAACAGGAACTTTCTATTTTGCGTTGACACCAGGGAAAGGCTCAATGTCAACGCAAAGTAGAAATGTCCTATTCCCTGCAAAGTAGAAATGTCCTGTTTTGAGGGAGGCTGGAGAGAAGTCGTGTTAGTCTGGCCGTGCCGGTGAAGCGGAGACGGGCAATGCTGGCGAGCAACCCGTTCGAG
>DATAXN010000073.1:0-57053 GCA_036273015.1 Bryobacteraceae bacterium
CTTGCATCCTGCTCCCCGCGATGCGTAACGCTCTGGGCCGGGCGAAGCCCTGACCCGAGGCTGAAACGCTCGGTCACCTTGTCAGGGGATAAGGCCTGTCCAGTACTCTGCGACTTGCCAACAGGGCCGAAGCCCCGCCCCGCATCTGGGCCATGTGGACTCCTTCGCGGTGCGTTTCGGAAAAGGCAGCGCTGACTCTGCCTGCCAGGCTAACGGCGCTGCTTGACGAAGGTGCTGGCGACTTCCCGAATGGTGGGGAAGGTCTTGGAGATGTGGTCGTGCCAGGTGAGGTTCTCTTCGTCGGCGACAGCCCACAGCAGACCGAGACCGCCGGAGCAGAAGCTGAGCCAGGTCGACGCGAAGCGCAGCGCACGGCTGCGCGGGTCGACGGGAAAGCCGTCGAACGTGATCAGTTGCAGATCGGTCAGGCGCATCCCCGCGGTTTCGCGGCCGGCAATTGCCCAGATGAGTCCATACAGCATTGAGACCAGCGCCAGCACAACGCCCAGGCCGATCCAGAGGTTCCTGCCCGCGCCGAAACTTCCGCCCAGAACCTGGAACAAAGTGACGAGCAGTCCGAATCCGAGGAGAATGATGGCGCTGTCGATCGCCGCGGCTACCAGGCGATGCGTCGGAGTGGCGACCGGCTGATCGCAGAAGACCTGCGCTTCCACGCTGGTCTTCAGCGTGCGGCCCTTCGCGGGACTCGACGGAATGAAGTCCAATGTGCCCTGCGTGTCGTCACGCGGCGCCGGTTTGCGGACAGGCACGCGGGTCTGAGTATTCCGCGGAGAGTTGCCTTGAGTAACCTGGCTTTGAGTAGTTTGCGGCGCCGGCGCGGTACGCGGCAAGGGCTTTCGTTCACGCCTGTCGAACGGGATTACGTTCGGACCAGGGTTGGGATTGGCGAAGAGCGCAGGCTGCGCGGGCCCCGCCTGTTTGACCGGAGGAAATTCCGTAGTATCGTCGCTGCTCATCATCACCGAAGGGGCCAGCGCGTTGGCGCCCGAGTAGCCGGCGGGAGCAGCAATCACGACACCGCTTAATCTGCGTCCGCAACGGAGGCAGCGATGATCGTCATCGCCATTCATGAAACCACAATGCTTACAACGCATCTATTACTATTCTCAGAACCGCTTTTTCCCGAGCTGTCTTTCGCGCGTCAGTTGCGACTCAACTTATGCCGTGCTACGGTTGCCAATTGAACCTGTCTCGCCGCACACGCCCTATTCCTCTGAGTAACACAAACGGCGTGACTTGTCACGGAAAAATTCGGCTGTTGCGCGGTATTTTCCGCTTGCTGTTGCCCGGATTGGCACTGGCGTTCGCACAGAGCGCGTTACCTCAATTGAGCAGCACGCCTGCGGGTGCGGCGGCAACGCCGGTTCAGGCGAACCCAACACCAGCTCAGGCGAATACGGCAACTCAATCGACACCGCCTGCACCGAACCCGGCTTCATCAGCGTCAGGCCCTCCGACTCCGCCGCCGCCGAATGGCGCAACCATCGACCGTCCGGACTTTGCTGTCAAAATTCCGCGCATCGATGCGCCCCTGCGCGGCGGATATGTGATGGATGCCGATATGCAGGAGGCAGAAGGCGGGATTTATCATCTGCACGGGCACGTGGTAGTGGAGCTCTTCGACGCCACATTCAAATCAGACGACGCGGAATACGACGAAAACACGAAGACCTTCAAAGCGCACGGTAACGTCTACTACCGCAACTACGACCGCAACGAAGTGATCTATTGCGACCGCGCCGAATACAACACCGACACGGCGCGCGGTACTTTTTATCACGTCAAAGGGTACACGAAGACGAAAGTGGTGGCCCGCCCCGGTGTCCTGACTACTCAGGAGCCTTTCTACTTCGAAGGAGAGTGGGCGGAGAAGATCGAGGAAAAGTACATCCTGCACGACGGCATCATCACGGACTGCCATATCCCACATCCCTGGTGGACCATGCATGGGAAAACGTTCGACATCATTCCCGAGGAGCGCGCCATTACTCACAACGGCATCATGCATTTGCATAACGTGCCGGTTTTCTACTTTCCGTATTTCTACAAGGACCTGAAAAAGGAACCGCGCAAGAGCGGATTTCTGACTCCCGAGGCGGGGCACAGCTCGTTGTTCGGGTACTTCTACGGTCTCGGATACTATTGGGCGATCAACCGCAGCTACGACGTCGAATACCTGATGACCGACTATACGTCGCGCGGAATCGCTCATCACGTGGATTTCCGCGGCAAGCCGTCGCAGAAATCGGATTTCGATCTCATTGCGTACGGCGTCGACGATCAGGGGAGTCCGGGAAGCACCACCGCCAAAGCGCCGGGCGCGAGTGTGACCGGAACATTCAAAACGGAATTCGGCGACGGATGGACCGCGCGGGGGAACATCGACTATCTGAGTTCGTTCCTTTTCCGCCAGACTTTTTCTTTTTCATTCAACGAGGCGATCTATTCGTCGACCAATTCCAGCGCTTATGTTTCGAAGAATTTCGGCTACAACACGCTGAACATCGATGTTTCGCAGAACGAGAATTACGAGAGCACGAATTCGGGCGACTACGTCATCATTCGTAAGTTGCCCGAAGTGGAGTATGAAGGGCGCGACCGCCAGATTGCGTCGGGAGACGTGCCGCTGTGGTTTTCCTTCGATTCGAGTATCGCAACATTCCACCGCGTGCAGCCGACTTCCGAGCCCGGCTTTTTCGAAACCAGCCAGTTCACCCCCCGCGGAGATCTGGAGCCATCCGTCACCTCCGCGTTCCGTTGGAAGGGGATCGACATCGTACCGAGCTTCACGATGCACGAAACGTTCTACGGACAGAGTTTTGGCAACGGCGCGGTGATCTCTTCCGCTCTGAACCGCTCGGCGCCGGAGATCAACCTCGATATCGTCTTTCCGGCAATCGAACGGGTTTACAACAAAAAGACCTTCCTCGGCGACAAGCTTAAGCACGTAATTGAACCCCGGCTCAACTACAAGTACGTCACCGGGATAAACGACTTCGCCAATACGCTTCGTTTCGACGCAATCGATCTGCTTGCCGATACCAACGAAGTTGAGGCGGGCATCACCAACCGGATCTATGCCAAGACGGGAAACACGGTCAAGGAAGTTTTCACCTGGGAAATTTTTCAAGAACGGTTTTTCAATCCCACATTCGGAGGAGCCGTGATCGCGGGACAACGCAACGTCACGATGACGAGTCTCGACCTCACCGGATTCAGTTTTCTCGACGGTCCGCGGAACTACTCGCCGATTGTGAACATTCTGCGGGCCGTGCCGAGGTATGGCATCGGGATCCAGTGGGAAGGCGACTACGATCCACTGCTGCATCGTATGACGAACAGCATGCTCTCGGTCGACGTTCACTATAAGCGATACTCAGTCTCCGCGGGGACCACGCAAGTGAAGCCGGACCCGGTGGTCAGCGGGCCGGCGAACCAATTTCGCGCTCAATTCGGTTACGGCGATCCGAATCGCAAGGGATGGAACGCGGCATTATCGACGGTTTACGATTTCCGCGCGGGGATCCAGGAATTTGCCATTGCGCAGGTGACCTACAACACCGACTGCTGCGGAGTCAGCTTTGAATACCGGCGCTTCAACTTCGGCGTACGCGACGACACGGGGTACCGCTTCGCGTTCACGCTTGCCAATATTGGCGCTATCGGAAACCTGAAGAAACAGGAACGGCTGTTCTGACAGCGCCGCTGAGAAGGGCTTCCTGGCGCTCCTTTGCAGTCGCTCTCTCCCCGGGATGCCTAACGCTCCGGGCCGGGCGAAGCCCGGCCGCAGGGCCGAAGCCCCGCCCCACATCTGCTGTCAGCGTCTTCATGTTTGTTGGCCCGAAGGGCCATGTGGACTCCTTCGCTCGCGAAAAGCACTTTTTCAAGCTCAGCAGCCCCGCAACCAAATCACCGGCGACAAGATCGCCGGCGGTACAAATTCTTCGCGGACGGCAAAGAAATCTATCTGTGAAAATGCTCTAACGCTGAGAGGTCTGATTCTCCGCGAGCAGTTTTTCAACTTTCGAGGTGAATTCTTCCTTTGCCTGCCGGTATAATTCGCCGCTGGCCGGGCCGGGGAAGCCGGCGTGCACGCCGCGGACCAGGCCGTCGCGGCCCACGAAAAACGTAGTCGGCCACGCGTCCCAATTCACCGCCTGCGTCAGCTTGGTCTTGGCCGAGTCGGTCTCGCCGCCCAGCAGCACCGTGTACTTGATCCCGTACTCTTTGATGAAGGCTCGGAGGCGCGTGGGGTTTTTCAACTGATCCGCTTCCTCGAAGGAAAGCGCGACCACTTCCAATCCCTGGCTGTGGTACTTGTCATAGAGGCCTGCGAGGAACGGCGCTTCGTCATGGCAGTTCGGGCACCAACTGCCGGTTACGTTGATCACGACAACCTTGCCGCGGAAACGGGCGTCGGTGTTGGAAACAATGTTGCCCTTCAGGTCGGGAAAGCTGAACGGGAACGGCTCGTTCGGATTCCTCACCGTGGTGTGCGCGGTGGGATCGTCAGGTTGCGGCAGGCCTTTGGCCAGGGCTTCTTCCGGACGCACGGCCTTCATTTCGCTGAAGCCGTGAAGGGCGCTGAGGCTGACGGCGAGCGTGCCGTCGGGCGCGGGTTTGACCAGCATGAGCGCGGGGCGAGCACCGGAGAAGTGGCTCAATACAAACTGGCCGTCCTTATAACTGCCGGTGAGGGTTCCGGTATCGCCGTCGACGCGCAGGATGGCGCCTGAAATGTCGGAACCGGACTGGCGCAGAATCAGCCGCCAGGCTTTTTCACCCTTGGAACTGTTGACGCCGATGAGATCCCATTGGCCGGCGATGGAGGGTCCGTTGAAAGCGGCCTTCGGGGCGGGCTTTGCTGCAGCCGCGCGCACGGCGTGGACAGCGTAGTTCTTCCTGAGCATCGGGCCGTACTCGCCGTCGAACACGCCGTTCTTCACGGTGCCGGTCAGTTTGGCGAGATAGCTGTCGAAGTTGAGAACCAGATTGCCGTTCTCCAGCTTGCCGCTGTTGGAGACTTCGCGGTTATCGCCATTGAAGAACCATCCCTTGATGTTGACGCCGTCGCCGGAAAGCTCCAGCTTGAACGGGATATCGGTGTCGTTGAAGTGGATGGTGGCGTCCCAGAGTCCCGCGACGGACTGGGCGAAGGCGGCCGGAGCAAGCAACAGAAGCGAGGTCGCGAACAGATGGCGATAAATGGGAGTCTTCATGGATTCCTTCGACTTTCCTGTATTTCAGATCGAAGAATACGGGGTTTGGCAGGACAAGTCAATCCGAGTCTGTTTTATCACCTGGGTAACATCATTAGAAAAGGAGAACGACCAATGCGTCGGATCATTCTCAGCTCCGCGCTTCTGGCCGCTTTGCTTTGCGGGGGAATCCGGGCCCAGACGGCCGGAGACCCGCCTGCATTCGAAGTAGCCTCGATCAAACCCAGTCAGGCGCCCCCTGGACGCGGCCTCGCCGCGCTGCGCGAGGATATCAACACCGATCCGGCGCGGCTCACAATGACGAACGTGGCATTGGGGAGTGCCATCCGATGGGCGTACAAGCTGGGCGTCTATGAAATCAGCGGACCGGACTGGATCTCGACAACCAGATTCGATATCACAGCGAAGCCGGCAGCTCCGGCGTCCGAAGAACAACTGAGGCTGATGCTGCAGGCGCTGCTAAAGGAGCGGTTCCAGCTCGCGGTCCATCGGCAGAACAAAGATTTGTCAGGTTATGCGCTGGTGGTGGGCAAGAACGGCACAAAACTTCATCCGGTGGAAGGCGGCGGTGAAGGCTCCATGACCGGCGCGGCGTTGTCGTTTGAAGGGCACAAGATGCCCCTGTCCCGGCTGGCCGATATTATTTCCAGCGCGCTGAAAATGCCGGTACGAGATATGACGGCGCTCGAAGGCTTCTATGATTTCAAGGTGGACCTGCGCCCGTATCTCCTCGATCGGCCACAGGGGGAACCGCTGGACCTGCCGAGTATCGCCATGTCGGCTCTGGATTCTCAGTTGGGCCTGCGGCTGGAAGCGCGTAAAATTCCCATGGATGTTCTGGAAGTCGATCACGTCGAAAAAACACCGACGGAGAATTGAGAGGGTGTACATAACAAGATTGGCCGCGGGGTTCGTCGTCGTTGCTGCAACCCTGATCGCGCAGAACCCGCCGTCGATACCTCGTACTCCGGAAGGCAAGCCGGACTTCAGCGGAATCTACGAATGGCCCAAGGACGTCTCGGGCGAACGGGGCGGGGGATCGGCCACCGTCTTCGACAGGAGGAAATTCGCTCCGTTCAAGCCCGGCGGCGAGCCGTTTCTGGAGCCACGCACGGGCGATCCGCGGCATGACGAGCCCCGCGATTTTTGCCTGCCGGCGGGTTTTCCGTCGGGGATGCTGTCGGCAAATGCGGTTCGCTTTGTCCAGAACAAGAATTTCCTTGTTATGGCGCATGAGTTTCAGGGGATGACGCGGCTGATTCCACTGGACGGGCGTCCGCACCGCAAGGGAATCGAGCCGAGTTTCTACGGCGATCCGGTGGGGCACTGGGAGGGCGACACGCTGGTGGTGGAGACGACGAACTTCAAGCGGTGGTCTCTCGACGATTACTTCTATAAGAATCCGAAAGAATACCGGATGCACAGCGACGCGCTGCGCACCGTGGAGCGCATCAACTGGAAGGATGCCAAGACGCTGGCGTATCAGCTGACCATTGATGACCCGAAAATTTTCACCGCGGCCTGGTCGGAGGATTTCACCATGACGCTGCACCCGGACTGGGACCAGATGGGAATTTTCGAATACGTCTGCGAAGAGAACAACCGCTGTCCTGGCGGGAAGTGCTCGAAGTAAATCGTCAGGCCGTGGGTAGTTTGTAATCCCGGAACTGCTCGCGCAAGGCGCGCTTGTTGAACTTTCCGACGCTGGTCCGCGGGACCGCTTCGATAAACACCACGTCGTCCGGAAGCCACCACTTGGCCACGCGCGGGGCCAGAAAATCGAGCAGTTCCTGTTTGGTGATTTGGTCTTTGTACTCGTCGCGCGGGACGACGCAGGCCAGCGGCCGCTCCTGCCAGCGCGGATGAAACACGCTCACGACCGCGGCCTCCGCGACTTTTGGGTGCGCCATGAGGGCGTTTTCCAGATCGACGCTCGAGATCCATTCGCCGCCGCTTTTCACCAGGTCCTTGGTGCGGTCGGCGATCTGGATGTAGCCTTCAGCATCGACGGTGGCGATATCGCCGGTGCGCAGCCAGCCGTCCACGAATGACTCCGGACTTCGCGCGTCATTGTAATAGCTGCCGGCTACCCACGGCCCGCGCACCTGAATTTCGCCGACGGCGATGCCGTCCCACGGCACTTCTTTTCCGTCGTCAAAGACGACGCGGAGATCGAGACCGGCAAGGGGAATCCCGTGGCGCGCCATGAGATCGAAGCGCTCTTTCTCCGGCAGCGACTCGAGGTGCGTCTTGAGAGCGGTGACGGTTCCGATCGGAGTAATCTCCGTCATTCCCCAACACAGCATGAAATGAACGCGGTGTCTTTTCTCGTAACCTTCGACGAACTGGCGCGGTAACGCGGCTCCTGCGACGACCACCAAACGGAGACTGGAAATGTCATGCGGGTGCGATTCGAGATAGCTGTAGAGCCCCATCCATAGCGTGGGCACACCGCAACTGAAGGTGGCGCGCTCCTGTTCGATCAGCAGGGCAATGTCGGCGGACTGAAGATGACGACCGCAAAACACCAGACGCGAGCCGGTCATGATTCCGGCGTAGGGCAGACCCCAGCCGTTTGCGTGGAACATCGGGACCAACTGCAGGATCGTGTCCCGTTCACTCAGCGCGAACGTATCCGCCATGCAGAGCCCATAGCTGTGCAGGAAGAGAGCGCGATGACTGTAGACGACACCTTTCGGATTGCCTGTTGTTCCTGAGGTGTAGCACATCGCGGCGGCGCGGTCTTCATTGAGGCTCGGCCATGAATACGGCGTATCCGGCGACTCCGCGAGGAGGGATTCGTAGTCGAGATCTCCCGCAACGCTGTACTCAACATCATTCAGAACGACAACCTGGCGCACCGTTTTCAGTTCGCCGCGAATGGATTCGAGGACGGGAAGGAGAGATGCGTCGACGAATATGACGCGATCCTCGGCGTGATTGACGATATAAGCCAGTTGGTCGGGTGAAAGGCGCAGGTTGAGGGTATGCAGCACCGCTCCGGCGCAGGGGACCGCGAAATACAACTCCAGATGGCGATAGCTGTTCCAGCAAAGCGTGCCGATGCGATCGCCAGGCTGAACGCCCAGGCGATCGAGCGCGTGCGCCAGGAGATGAACGCGCCGATGAAAGTCCCGATAGGTGTAACGGTGCATCGAACCGTCGTGCACGCGGCTCGCGATTTCACGGCGAGGATAGATTTTCGCGGCGCGCTCCAGGATGTGGGTGAGCGTCAGCGGATAATCCATCATCAGGCCGGTCATTAAATTACGGCCTCACGACGGGCGTTTTCCCAGGATCTGCTTTGCGATGGTCATCTTCTGCATGTTGCTGGTGCCTTCGTAGATGCGTCCGATTTTGGCATCGCGATACAGCTTTTCAACGGGATAGTCTTTGGTGAATCCGACGCCACCCAGAACTTCGACGGCGCGCGAAGCCACGCGCTCCGCGACCTGAGACGCGAAATACTTGCACATCGCGGCTTCGGTCAGAAAAGGCCGGCGTGCGTCGTGCAGTCGCGCAGCGTTATACACCATGAGCCGTGTGGCTTCGACTTCCACCGCCATCTCGGCCAATTCGAACTGAACGCCCTGAAATTCGGCGATCGGACTTCCGAACTGTTTGCGCTGTTGGGCATAGGCGAGCGCATGATCCAGCGCGCCCTGCGCTAAACCCAGCATCTGCGCGCCGATACCGATTCGCCCTTCGTTCAGCGTTTCGATCGCGATCTTGTAACCTTTGCCCACTTCGCCGACGACGTTGGCGGCAGGCACCGGACAGTTGTCCAGAATCAGCTCGCAGGTGGAAGAGGCGCGGATTCCCAGCTTGTCCTCTTTTTTGCCGATTTGAAATCCGGGAAAGTCACGCTCGACGAGGAAGGCAGTGATGCCTTTGTAGCCGTCGGCGGGGTTCACCGTTGCGAAGAGGAGGAAGAATCCCGCTTCGGCGGCGTTGGTGATCCATAGTTTGCGTCCGGTGAGCCGGTAGCTGTCGGCGCCCTCGGGCACGGCGCGCGTGGCGAGCGCGAAGGCATCGGAGCCGGAGCCGGCTTCGGAAAGGGCATAGCTGGTCACAGTATCTGCGGCCGCGCGAGGGAGCCAGCGGTGCTTCTGTTCGCCGGTGCCCCAGTGCAGGATCGCATTGTGGAACAGGGTATTCTGCACATCCACGATGACCGCGGCGGAGGGGTCGACACGGGACAACTCTTCGATCGCCAGAATGGATTGGAAGAATGTTCCGCCCTGGCCTCCGAATTCTTCCGGGACCTCGATGGCCATGAGACCAAGCTCGAACAGTTCCTGTAAAAGGTCCCTGCGGAAGACGCCCTCTTCGTCCATCGCGCGGACGTGAGGAGCGAGGCGCTCACGCGCAAAACGCCGCACGGAAGCCTGGAACAGAGTCTCTTCTTCGGTGAGCTGGGTCAGAGGCGCCGGGTCCACTCCGTACATGCTACATCGTTTCCAATTCAGCAATTGACGCACCTAAAAAGGTGCTGTAATGAAATGAGCATGCTTGACATCACGAAAGACATCCAGTCGCTGACCACGTTCCGCCGCCGATCGGGAGTTTTTCTGAAACAACTCAGGAAAAGTAAACGCCCGGTTGTGCTGACCGTTAAAGGAAAGGCCGCGGCGATTGTGCAGGACGCGGAAGCTTATCAGCGCCTGCTCGACATTGCCGCCCGCGCCGATGCGAAGGAAGGCATCCGCCAGGGATTGGAGGACGTGAGAAGCGGAAGGGTCCGCCCTGCACGGGAGTTTTTCGATGAATTCGAAGCCCGGCATGGCATATCCCGTTAATGTCAGCTGGCGAGCCGAGCGCGATCTTGAGGATCTCTACCATGAAATTAACGCTGACGAATCGGATGCCGCGCTGATCTGGTATCGGAGACTCAAGGCCGCGATCTTCAGCCTGGAAAAATTTCCGAACCGAGGCCCGGTGACACCCGAGGACTCACGGCTTCGGCATTTGCTTTACGGCAATAAGCCTCACGTTTATCGAGTGATCTATGAGGTTGTGGAAAAACAAAAGCGTGTAGACGTGCTCCACATTCGACACAGTCGAAGGCAGAGATTTGATCGAAGGTGAGGCAGACGACTGCGCGCGCAACCCCGTAACGGCCACCTCCCCCGAGATACGCCGCCCGGAGTCACGCGCCAGCCAATCCGTTCTCTTGTTGTATCGTGAGAGAGTTTGTTGTTTCCAGCGAAATCGCACGCTTCCGAGCGCATTTCAACAACTTTGTTCTCGTTTGACTTGTTGAGCTTGCGGCAAATTCACTGTGGGAAGTTTGTGAATAAACCGGAGGCGCGATGATCTGTTCAGGCATCGATGCCGTAACCGGCGAGGACGTTGCTGTTGAGTTCGGCGAAACGATCCTTTCTGTCCAGCCTGGTGAGCCCTGCGGCGACGTGTATTTGACGCCGGGATTTGTCGACCTTCAGGTCAACGGTTTTGCCGGCGTCGATTTTAACGATCCTCACACACCGGTTGCCGAAATCGGCAGGGCTCTCGACGTCATGTTTTCGACTGGCGTCACGCGCTGTCTTCCGACCGTGATTACCGGATCGCCGGGCGCCATGCTCGCGTGCCTCCGCAACCTGCGACGCGCGCAAAAAGAGTTGCCGCAAGGCGGCGCGATTGCCGGATTTCACGTGGAGGGTCCGCATATCGGTTCGGACGACGGGCCGCGCGGCGCACATCCCGCGCATTGGGTACGGCCGCCTGATCTCGACGAATTCCACCAATGGCAGGAAGCGACCGACGGCAATATAAGGCTGGTGACGCTGTCGCCGCATTGGCCGGAAGCTCCGGACTATATTTCGGCGCTACGAGAGGCAGGAGTCGTAACAAGCATCGGCCACACGGGCGCGAACGCAGAACAAATCGCACGCGCGGTGGATACGGGTGCGACTCTTTCGACGCATCTCGGGAATGCGGCGTACAAGATGGTTCCGAAGTTCCCCAACTGTTTGTGGGATCAGCTTGCAGAGGATCGTTTGCACGCCAGCTTCATCGTCGATGGGTTGCATCTCGATCCGTCATTTTTAAAAGTTGCTCTGCGAGCGAAATCGGTGGAGCGGACGATTCTCGTCACAGATGCGGCAGCGCCTGCAGGAGCGATCCCCGGACCTTACCGGCTCGGTGAACTGGACGTCGAACTGAAAGCGGACGATCGTGTTGTGCTTAAAGGCACCGAGAAGCTCGCGGGGTCGGCGCTCCGGATGCATGTTGCGATTGGGAATCTCATGCGCATCGGCGGGATGAGTTTGCGGGATGCCATCCGTACTGCGACGGTGAATCCGGCGCGGCTGATCGGCCTGGAAGGGCGGACCGGCGGATTGACGGTCGGCCAGCGAGGCGACGTGGTCGTGTTTGGACCAAAAACACCGGCAGCAGGGACCGCCGGCGGTACCGTGGCGATCGAAGCCGTGTATCTGGACGGCGTTCGCGTCGCGTAAGCCATAATCGAATTGTGGACTTCGAATACACGCAGGAGCAGGTGCAACTGCGCAAGGAAGTGCGCGAATTCGCGGCCAACGAGATCGCTCCGCACGTCATGGAATGGGATGAGAACCAGATCTTCCCGCTCGAAGTCATCAAAAAGCTCGGAAAACTCGGCTACATGGGCGCCATTTTTCCGGAAGAGTATGGCGGCGCGGGCTTGGGTTATGTTGAATACGCCATCATCATCGAAGAGTTGTCGCGCGTAGACGGATCGGTCGGCATCATCGTCGCGGCCCATACATCGCTTTGCTCGAACCACATTTACAAGGCCGGATCGGAAGAGCAGAAGCAGAAATATCTTTCGAAGCTGACTTCCGGGGAGTGGATCGGATGCTGGTCGCTCACCGAGCCGGAAGCCGGATCGGACGCAGCCGGCACGCGCACAACCGGAGTTCTCGACGGCGACTGCTGGGTGCTCAACGGATCCAAGACGTTTACTACAAACGCACACTATGCCGACGTTTGCGTGGGGATGGCGATGACTGACCGCTCCGCCGCCCGGCACGGAATTTCCGCGTTCATTCTGGAGAAAGGCACGCTTGGTTTCCGGGCGGGGAAGAAGGAAAACAAGCTGGGGCTGCGGGCCAGCGCGACCGGCGAGGTTATCTTTTCCAATTGCCGACTGCCGCAGGATCAAATGCTGGGTAAGCGTGGCGAGGGATTCGTGGACAGCCTTCGGATTCTGGACGGCGGCCGCGTGTCGATTGCGGCGCTCTCGATCGGGATGGCGCAGGGCGCTTACGACGCCGCGCTGAAGTATTCGAAGCTGCGCAAACAATTCGGACGGCCGATTTCGGAGTTTCAGGCGATTCAGCACAAACTGGTCGACATGGCGACGAAGATCGATGCATCGCGGCTGCTCACTTATCGCGCGGCGCGAATGATCGACGCGGGCAAGCGGGTGACACGCGAATCGGCCATGGCCAAGCTGTTTTCGTCTGAATCCGCCGTCTGGATTGCGAATGAAGCAGTTCAGATCCACGGCGGCTACGGATTCATCAAGGACTATCCGGTCGAGAAGTTCTATCGCGACGTCAAACTTTGTACGATAGGCGAAGGCACGAGCGAGATCCAGCGCCTGGTGATCGCGCGGCAGTTGCTGAAAGATTGATTTTGACAACACGCGAACTCGCACGTCTCGCCACGCAGGTCGAAAACGGCGCGCCGGAAGCCTTGGAATATCTGGCCTCGGCGCCGGAAGGCGAAGGGCTGATCGTCGGTGTAACCGGTCCTCCTGGCGCGGGCAAAAGCTCACTGGTCGATGCGCTGATTACGGAGTTCCGCAGGCGCGAAAAAACCGTCGCGATCATTGCCGTCGATCCTTCAAGCCGCGCGTCCGGCGGCGCGATTCTGGGCGACCGGGTTCGAATGCAGCGGCATCATGCCGATCCCGCTGTTTTCGTGCGATCCATGGCTACGCGTGGCGCGATCGGCGGTCTGGCGCGCACGACCGCGTCGCTCTCGCGGCTTTTTCGGTCGGCCGGATTTGACTTCGTCATCATCGAAACCGTAGGTGTGGGTCAGGATGAGGTGGAGATCGCCGCGCTGGCGGACGTAACGCTGGTGGTGCTGGTGCCGGGGATGGGTGACGATATTCAGGCTCTCAAAGCGGGCGTGATGGAGATCGCCGACATCTTTGCGATCAATAAGGCGGACCATCCCGGAGCAGATCGGACACAACGCGAGATCGAAGGCATGCTGAGCCTGGGACGCGGCGAGGTTGTTCCGAAGATATTCAGGACGGTCGCCATCGAGGGCACAGGCGTAGCCGAGTTGCTCGCGGACATCGAAGGCCGCAAGCGCAAATGGCAGGGTGATTCCGTATTGCGCTGGGAGATCGATCATCTCGGGATCGCGGTGCGCTCGCTTGACGAAGCGCTGCCGTTCTATACGTCACAGCTCGGATTGCCGGTTCCGGTGCGCGAAGTTGTAGAACACGAAAAAGTAAAAGTGGCGATGCTTCCCGCAGCGGCGTCACGGATCGAACTTCTCGAACCGCTCGACGAAAGTTCGACGATCGCGAAATTTATCGAAAAGCGCGGCCCCGGTCTGCATCATGTTGCCATGCGCGTGCCCGATCTGCACGCCACTGCCCGGCGGCTCGAAAGCGCGGGTGTGAAGCTGCTGGGAGCGCCGCGCCGCGGGGCCGGTGGACATCTCTATGTGTTCGTTCATCCGTCCGGAACCGGTGGCGTACTATGGGAGCTGATTCAAGCCTGAATCTTTCAAAACCAAGGAGCGGAATTGGCCAGAATCGGCATCATCGGCGGCAGCGGACTCTACTCCATGCCGGGCTTCCATGCGGAGAAAGAAGTGGATATCAGCACGCCGTTCGGCGCGCCTTCGGACAACTACATCCTCGGTGAATTGGAAGGCCGCGAAGTGGCCTTTCTTTCGCGCCATGCCCGCGGACATCGTCTCTCTCCTTCCGAATTGAATTTCCGAGCCAATATCTATGGGATGAAGACGCTCGGCGTGGATCGCATTCTTTCGCTGAGTGCCGTGGGCTCGCTCAAGGAAGAACACCATCCGCTCGACTTCGTGATTCCCGATCAGTTCTTCGATCGCACGCGCGGCCGCATTTCGACTTTCTTCGGCGAGGGGCTGGTCGCACATGTGAGCTTCGCCGATCCGGTTTGTCCGCACCTTTCTGATGCCGCTGAAGCGGCCTGCCGCGCGGTAGGAGTCAACGTGAAGCGCGGTGGGACTTACATCTGCATGGAGGGTCCGGCGTTTTCGACGAAGGCCGAATCCAACCTTTATCGTTCCTGGGGGATGGACATCATCGGCATGACCAACCTGCAGGAAGCCAAGCTCGCGCGCGAAGCGGAAATCTGTTACGTGACGATCGCGATGGTCACCGACTACGATTGCTGGCACGAAGAGCATGACGCGGTGCAGGTGACGGACATCCTCAAAGTGCTGCAGCAGAATGCGTCGAACGCCTGCGCGGTGGTTGCCCATGCGGTGAAAAATATGCAGGACGCGCGAAACTGCAAGTGCGGCTCGGCGCTGCAACATGCCTTAATTACGGACCGGGCGCTGGTGCCGCCGGCCACTCTCAAGAAGCTGGAACCGATTGTCGGCAAATATTTCGTGTAGCGAAGCCCTGGCGGCGATCCGGCGCAGGGAACGGGTGCCGGCTGCTGTGGCATGGCATCTGGGCGAGAAAGAACCCGGCGAATTCTTTCGAGTGATCGTCGAAGGACTGGCCGATTCTTTCGATCCGATTCAGGCCGCGGCGTACGAGGAACTCATGCGGCCCTGGATCCCGGAGGGCACCGTCCGCATCAAGCCGGTGCTTCCGGATTTTGTCGATAACGTCTGCGTTTTGTCCCGCGTGACGCTCGGAGCCGATATCAAGATCACCAGCATCATTCTCGATGCGATGAAGAAGCGTTTCCCTTATGCGCGCATCGCGTTCGTCGGCAACCGCAAATCGGCGGAGCTTTTCGCGGCCGATCAGCGCGTCGCGCATATCGATGCCGAGTATCCGCGCTCGGGTCCGGTGAGCCGGCGGATTGAGTTCGCGAGCCGCCTTCGCGAGCAGTTGAAAAATAAGAACCGCATTGTTGTCGATCCCGATTCGCGGATCACGCAGCTCGGTATGGTTCCGGTCTGCGAAGCGCGTTTCCACTTTCATTTCCCCAGCCGAATTGCGAAGGGGGCGGAGAACCTTACCGATCTGACAAAGGCGTGGCTCAACGAAACATTCGGCGAGACAGGGGAAGCATACATTGCGCCCGAGCGTATTCTCATCGAAGGCGAAGCTCCGCGTGTAGCCATCAGCTTTGGCGTTGGCGAGAACGACGCCAAGCGCATCGGCGGTGACTTCGAAGCGCAGGTCATTCACACATTGGGGGAACAGTTCCGGACGATCTGGATCGATCGCGGCGTGGGCGGCGAAGAGGCGCAGCGCGTGACCGCCGCGGCAGAGACATCGGGATGCATGGACCGAATTCGCTTTTGGGAAGGCTCGTTCGCGGGCTTCGCATCGCTGATCTCACAATGCGATCTGTATGTGGGATACGATTCCGCGGGACAGCACGCGGCTGCTGCAGCCGGAGTTCCGCTGGTTTCGTTTTTCGCGGGAGCGCCGTCGGAACGTTTCCGGCAGCGATGGGCTCCGGCAGGTCCGGGACAGATTCAGGTGATCGATGCCGACTCACTCGATCCCGCTGCCTGTCTGGACGCGATTCGCAACGCTTAAAACGTGACGCGCCTTGCTTCGGCGAGGACCATCTCCCGGTAAACCGGCAGCGCCCAGCCTTCTTTCACCAATTCGTCGTATCGCTGCGCGACCTTGTTGTAGTAATCCCTGGGGTTTTTGTAGAGCTTCTTCAACTGTTCCTTCGACAGCGCAGTTTCGAAGTTGCCGAGGCCGCAGAGCTGAGCGTCGGGGTCCTGCCCATTGATGCGGCGCGCAAGGATGAAGCGATTCGGATTCGGAATCCGCGGTTCAGCGCCTTCGTTCGGGGCATGAAAGCTCTTGACCGGCACATCGACGTACGTATTGCGAATGCCGCCTTTGACGTTTTCAAACTGATCGAGCGCGAACAAGGAACCCTTGTCGCGATCCAGCTTCGGCTTGTTGTCCGGATTGAAATCGACGTAGAACCGGTCGGCATGCGGAGGCGCGACGCCTTTATCGACCCATGCGAAGAGCTTGTCCAGGGCGACAGCCATTTCGGCGCCCATGGGATATCTGCTGATCGGATATTTGCAGGGATCGGGATAATAGCCGCCGGCGACGCGGGAATCGATATGCGCCATGCCGGCAAATTCGTAGACGCGCAGCTTATCGTTGTCACGCTGCGTGGTTCCGGCGCCGGCGAAAGTCTCGCGCATTGTCGGCACCAGGATGGTGGGTACATCGAGAACCGGAATCTGGCCGTTGGCGCTGGTGGGCATGAATCCGTCGTAGATGGGTTTCAGATCCGCGAGCCGTTGCGCCATGTGCGCATTGGTCAGGTAATTCTGCGCGACAGCGGCCGATGCGGAGGAGCCCGCGAGAATCATTTTGCGAACCGCGAGGCCGCTCAGCGGGTTATCTTTGCGGTCGGATTTGATGAGCGCTCCGACCTGCGCAAGGATGTCATTGGCTGCTCCGTTGGGAACGGCCAGATCTTTGTAGCGCGCTTCGTTCGCGGCGGAGAGTCCCGCGGGCGTTGAGGTCAGGACTTCGAGTCCGATGACGCCGTTCGTCATGCAATACACCTGAGTGAAATGGAAGACCCAGGGATTGCCGCTGGGGTGCATGGATTCGGCGAGAATCAGCCCATTGAATCGGGAGTTGCCTTTCGGTTTGCGAATGACGATGCGGGTTTTGTACGGCGCACCGGCTGACGTCGTTCCCGAAATGAAGTACTCCTTCGCTTCATAGTTGAATTTTGCGTAGATCTCTTTCGCCGGGATGTTGGTGTTTTTTACGTCGTCGTGGTCATCCATGAACGTCTCGTAAAAGTCGCCGGGACCGGTAACTTCGAGAGCCGTTGGCAGGGGGGTGACCACTTGCTTAACCGGTTCTCTCGGCTCCGATGCGCCACCTCGCCCGCCGCGGCCACCTCGGCCGGCGGCCCGAGCGCCATTCGGAGGGCCGACCTGCGCTGGACCCCCGCCGGGCACCGGGATCGGCAATTGACCCAAGGCAGTGATCACGGTGACTGCGGCTGCGAAGATCAGACGCGTGCTGCGCGGCAAATAGCTCATGGCTCTGAGAACTCCTTCCCGGCTGGTTGCAGGACTTCTCAGATTACAGTACAGGAGTTTTCAGGGTACGCGCACGGAGCCGAAGTGTTCGCGCAAAAGCTGGTTTACTGTTTCCGGAGATTGAATCGTCACGCCATGGGCTGTGCCGTGAATTTCCACGTATCGTGCGCTTGGCAGGCCAGTCGCGAGCGCCTTCCCGCACGAGGGCGGAAAGATGAGGTCCTGGGTTGCGCTCAGCACCAGCGTCGGTATGGCGGCCAGCTCTCCCAAACGAGGTGTGGCATCGAAACGCCGCAGCGCGCTGATTTGCTGCATGACGACAGGCGGCGTATCGCATAAAGGGTGACCGAGGAGCGGTTGAAGACGCTCCGCGAGCGACTCCCGATCCTGCGTGGCGAGATACTCCATCGGCATGACGATTTCGAGGAATGCGTTCGACCGCATGCGGCGAGTACCGACGCGGCTCCTGAGCCCCAGCCAAATCAAGCGGGAGGTCAGCCTGGTGGCGTCCGATCCGCGGGCCGATGTGCAAAGGAGCGCGAGGCTCCGAACGCGCTGCGGGTTTGTCAGCGCTGTCTCCAGCGCCACGACGCCTCCGAGTGAATGACCGGCAAGATGAGCGGACTCGATGCCCGCGGCATCCATTACGGCCAGAGTGTCCTGGACCATTTGAGAGACCGTGATTCGCGCTCCGGACGGCTGGCTCTTTCCCATCCCGCGATTGTCGAAAGTGACGCAGCGGAAGGCGTCGCGCAGACTTTGTGTCTGAGGTAGCCAACCATCGCCGTGCAGCCCGGCTCCTTGTATGAAGACAGCAGGCTCCCCACTGCCCTCGACCTTGTAAGCCAAAGGGCAGCCATTATATTGAATTGTCCCTATCACCTTAGGATCATTATGAAGAATCGGATTCAGCGCCGGATGCCCGCGGACAGAGCGGTCCAAAACTAAGGTTAAAATTTCGCGCGCGCAAGAATCTTCGCGACCACATCGCTTTTGGCGTCCGCGTAGTTCTGCATGTACTTCCAATCGCGCTGCGCCAACTGACGTTTGGTCCGGGCGTAGAGTTCGCGATCCGCGGCATCGTTGCGAAGGCGATCACGGAAGGCCAGCATGCGGTCGATCTCGGGACAGCCCGCGGAGTAGACGTGAAGGTTCACATCCGGAGTCACTCCCTTGAACATCCGATGCTCGTGGTCATGCGGCTCACGGATTCGAAGCCGGTAACCAGTCTCTTCGAGCAACGGTGCATATTCGGTTTCCTGCGCCGAGTCCGCTACCGCGAGAACGATATCGATGATCGGCTTCGCCACGAGGCCGGGAACCGATGTCGATCCCGCATGTTCCAAAAGGAGAGCGCGCTTGCCCAGCGCCGAACGAATTCTGGCCGCTTCGGATTCGAATTGCCGCCGCCATGCCGGGTCGTAGTCCACCAGGAGAATGGCGCCGGATAGCGGCGTCAGTTCGCCTAAAGTATGGGCTCGCAGGTATTCGTCGCTTTTCGGCTTGTTCTCCATTTGCGGTGTCATTTTCAAAATTTTCAAAATTAACTCACCCACTCCGAATTTTGATAGACTGACACGCCGGAGCGAACCCATGAATAGCCGCCGCCGTTTCCTGAAGGACGCAGCTTCCGCCGCGGGAGTGGTTTTTACAAGCTGCAGTCTGCTCGACCAGCCGCTCAGGGCACAGGCCAAGCGGCGTCAGGTGATGGTCGGCGGCCGTCGCATCCGAACTATAGATATTCACGCCCACGTGGTCATCCCCGAAGCGACTGCTTTGATGGGGATCAAGACCGCGCCCGACAATGCAACCGTCATGGCGCCGGTGCGTTTCGATCGCATGGATGAGTGGGGTACGGACATGCAGGCGCTCAGCATCAATCCGACCTGGTACGCAATCGAGCGCGATGTTGCGACGCGGGTAATCAAAGTTCAGAACGAAAAGCTCGCCGAACTTTGCGCCAGATATCCCGACCGTTTTGTCGCTTTTGCCTCGGTCGCGCTGCAGTTTCCCGATCTCGCCGCCGAGCAGTTGGAAGAAGGCGTGAAGAAGTACAATCTGCGCGGCGCGGCTATTGGTGGTCACGTCAACGGCGACGAACTATCGGCGCCTAAGTTCGATCCCTTCTGGCGCAAAGCCGAAGAGCTGGGAGTGCTGGTTTTCATGCATCCGCAGGGCATCCCGGAGATGAGCAAACGTTTTGCGGGCAACGGCGGCCTCGACAATGTAATCGGTAATCCGCTCGAAACCACGATTTTTCTGTCGCATCTGATTTTCGACGGGACGCTCGATCGTTTCCCCGGCTTGAAAATCTGCGCCGCGCATGCTGGCGGCTATCTGCCGTCTTACATCGGCCGCTCCGACTATGCCTGCGTGCGCTTTCCCGAGAGTTGCAGGGCGGCAAAGAAGAAGGCGTCCGAGTACATCCGGCAGCTCTATTTCGATTCGATGGTTTTCACACCTGAGGGCCTGCGTCATCTGGTCGCCGAATGCGGTGCAGGCCAGATCATGATCGGCACCGATTACCCGTATCCGTGGAGCACAACGACGGTCGACCACGTCCTCAAAACACCCGGACTGAGCGACGCGGACAAACGCGCCATTCTCGGTGAAAATGCGGCGCGATTATTGAAAATACAGGCATAGGATTCACGCTGCGGCCCCGGGTTTAAAGGCAAACGCGAAGAACGCGGCTGCGCCCAACAAGCCGAACGCCACGAGATAGTTCCACGCAAGCCGTTCCTTCAGGAATGTGATCGCGAAGACCATGAAGACGAGAAGCGTGATCACTTCCTGAACGATCTTGAGCTGAAAGCCGGAGAAGTGGACGTAACCGAGACGATTGGCCGGCACCGCCAGACAGTATTCGGCCAGTGCAATCGACCACGAAACCAGAATGGCCTTCCAAAGCGGCCAGGCATGACCGTACTTCAGGTGGCCATACCAGGCGAAAGTCATGAAGCAATTCGAGAAGATCAGGAGAAGGACGGTGGCCATATATATACGGTTATCGTGCCACCAGTGCTGGTTCGTTGTCTGTCGACGCGGTCGCTATCGCGTGCTCGGTCGTTTTGCCGGAAATCCGTAGCCGATAACGGTGATCGTGAACCACACAATCCAGTTCGGGGTCCACACCTGCCACCATCGCGGACTGAAAAAGTGAGCCCCAACATGATGCGGAGCCGGCAGGCCGAACAGGTTCAGGATGAACGTGCCACCTAAACCAATCAGGCCGATCGGCATAAACAGGGCGCGCGGGTAACTTCGCACTGTCATCACGCCGGGATTGCAACAGGTTTTTGGGTATCGGCACGGACGATATACTGACCCCAAAGCAGAACACTGTTATGTGGATTCTCCGGTTAGCTCTCAGTCGGCCTTACACGTTTGTTGTAATGGCGATCATCATCGCCCTTCTCGGCGGGACGGCGATCGTTACGATGCCGGTGGATATTTTCCCCTACATCAATATTCCGATTGTGAGCGTGCTGTGGCAGTATGGCGG
This sequence comes from Bryobacteraceae bacterium, assembly GCA_036273015.1. Classification (GTDB taxonomy): domain Bacteria; phylum Acidobacteriota; class Terriglobia; order Bryobacterales; family Bryobacteraceae; genus BOG-234. Next base: position 20,962 of record DATAXN010000073.1, read on the forward strand.
GCTGTCTCCGGACGAGATGGAGAAGCGCGTCGTTACCAACTTTGAGCGTGGGCTGACATCGAATGTCAACGACATCGAACATATCGAGTCGCAATGCTTCAACAGCATTGCCGTGGTGAAGATTTTCTTCCATCCGAACGTGCAGATCGATATGGCCGTGGCGCAGGTGACGGCGCAGATGACCAGCGCGGTCCGGCAGATGCCGCCCGGCATGTTTCCCGGCAATGTCCTGAAATTCGACGCGGCGAGCGTCCCGGTGCTGCAACTCGGTCTCTCCAGCAAGACACTGCGCGAGCAGGATATTTTCGATCTCGGCAACAACTTCATCCGCACGCCTTTGGGGACTGTGCAGGGCGCGAACGTCTCCTATCCATTTGGCGGCAAATCACGGCAGGTGATGGTCGATCTGAATCTGGACGAACTCTATGCCAAACAGCTTTCCCCGGTGGATGTTTCGAACGCACTGAATCAGCAGAACCTGATTCTGCCGACAGGAACGGCCAAGCTGGCGGAAACGGAGTATCACATCAAGGTCAACAGCAGTCCATTGGCCCTTGACGATCTGAACAATCTGCCGATCAAGACCGTGAATGGCGCGCCCATCTACATGAGAGATGTCGCACAGGTGCGGGACGGCTTTTCCGTCCAGAACAATATCGTCCGCACGAACGGAAATCGCGGCGTACTGATGACCGTGACGCGCACCGGAAAGGCATCCACGCTCGACATCGTCAATGGAGTGCAGAATGAGCTTAAAAAAATTCTGACCACGCTGCCGCCGGAATTGAAAGTCACAACACTGGCGGATCAATCCGTCTTCGTGAGGGCTTCCATCACCGGTGTGGAGCGCGAGGCACTGATCGCGGCCACGCTGACCGGGATGATGATCCTTCTTTTCCTCGGAAGCTGGCGCAGCACGCTGATTGTCTGTATTTCGATTCCGCTTTCGATCCTCGCGTCTCTGGCCATTTTGAGCCTGCTGGGCGAAACAATTAACGTGATGACGCTGGGAGGACTGGCGCTTGCCGTCGGCATTCTGGTAGACGACGCCACGGTGGCGATCGAAAATACGCACCGTAACATAGCGATGGGCAAGCCGCTCGTGCGGGCGGTATTGGATGCCGGCGCGCAGATCGCGATTCCGACGTTCGTGTCCACACTGGCGATCTGCATCGTCTTCGTTCCGGTATTGCTGTTGACGGGGGCGGCGCGCTACTTATTTACGCCACTCGCCATGGCGGTGGTTTTCGCGATGCTCGCTTCCTATCTGCTGTCGCGGACACTGGTCCCGACGATGGCAAACTTCCTGCTGAAGAATGAGGTTGAGATGTATCGGCATGAAGGTGAAGAACATGCCGGAAGCCAGGGAATATTCGGACGTATCCATCATCTGTTCAATCGCGGATTTGAGAGCCTGCGCCGCCGTTATGTAGGGCTGCTCGACTGGTCCCTTTCGCATCGCGCGGGCGTACTGACGGCATTCATGGCATTTTCCGTCGCTTCGTTAGGGTTGGTGGGGTTGGTGGGAGAGGACTTCTTCCCGACAGTCGACTCGGGACAGATCAAGCTGCACGCTCAGGCGCCGGCCGGAACGCGTATCGAAGAGACTGAGCGGCGGTTTTCGCTCATCGAGCGGGAACTCCGGGATGTGATCCCCGCGAGTGAGATGGATACGATCATCGACAACATCGGAATCCCGAACAGTTGGGGAAGTCTGGCGCAGGGCGATATTCCGACGATATCGAGCGCCGACGGCGAGATTTTGATTTCACTGAACAAAGAGAAGCACAGCTCGACGCGCGACTATGAAGTGAAACTTAGAAAAATTCTGCATGAGAAATTTCCGGATACGGTTTTCTTCTTCCAGCCCGCTAATATCACCAGCCAGATTCTGAACTTCGGATTGCCCGCGCCGATCGACTTACAAGTCGTGGGACGGGATGCCGAGGGGAACTACAAAATCGCCGAGAGACTCGCCGAGAAAATCGCGCGCATTCCCGGAGCGGTGGACGTCCATGTTCATCAGGTAGTGGATCAGCCGGAGATCCGTCTGGACGTGGATCGTGTAAAAGCGGCCGAACTGGGATTGACGCAATACTCCGTGACCAGCAATATGCTGATCTCGCTGAGCGGCAACGGATCGGTCGCGCCGAATTTTTGGGTGAACTGGAACAACGGCGTGAATTACAACGTCGGCATTCAGACGCCGCAGTACAAAGTGTCTTCGCTCGATGCACTGCTGCGTACGCCGATTTCGGCAGGCGGCGCACTGAATACGACCATCGGAGCCGGTGCGGGAAGCGCGACCGCGACGAACACGTCCGTGGGTTCATCGCCGAGCGGCGCATCGCAGGCTTACGGTAATCCAGGGGCGATGTCCGGCAATACGCAATTGTTGTCGAACCTGGTGTCGGTACATCGCGGGTATACGCCTGTCATCGTGAATCACTACAACGTAGCGCCGGTCTTCGACGTGTACGCCAATGTCGCCCGCCGCGATCTGGGCGGCGTCGGTTCCGAGGTGGAAAAGCTGGTGCGCAACGAGACCCCGCATATGCCGCGAGGCGTGTCGCTCGCACTGCGCGGACAGATCGAGACGATGCGATCGTCGTTTCTTCGTCTGGGTCTGGGGATGATTTTCGCGGTCGTGCTGGTCTATCTGCTGATGACCGTGAACTTCCAATCGTGGGTCGATCCGTTCATCATCCTGACGGCGTTGCCGGGCGCGATGGCCGGCATTCTCTGGATGCTGTTTGTGACCGGAACCACGCTGAGCGTGCCGTCACTGATGGGCGCGATCATGTGCGTTGGCGTCGCGACGGCGAACAGCATTCTGATGGTCACGTTCGCCAACGACCAAAGAGTCATGACGCCATCCGCGAGCGAGGCGATGCTCGCGGCCGGCTATGCGCGAATCCGGCCCGTGCTGATGACGGCAACTGCGATGGTGCTCGGAATGCTTCCGATGTCGCTGGGCCTGGGTGAAGGCGGCGAACAGAACGCACCGCTGGGACGCGCGGTCATCGGAGGCCTGGCGTTCGCGACAATCACGACCTTATTTGTTGTTCCGATAATATATAGTTACCTGCGAGTCAAGCCTCCCGTCGACTATGACAACCAACTGATTGAAGCAGAACGCGAAGGCGCCGGAAAATGAGCGCACATGCCGAAGGGTCCGTTGTGCGCGGTAATAAAGTGAGCGCACAGGCTGAAGGGTCCGTTGTGCGCGGTAATAAATAAAATGCGATATACCGAACGAGGCCCCGAAGAAGCGGAAGCCGAAGCCCTCAAGCTGCGTCAGGAAGTTGAGGATCTGCGGCGGCAGCTCAAGGTCCATGAGGATCAGGCCGGTCATGCATCAGGTGGCGGCGGAGCGATATGGCATCCCTCCCGCGGCATGATCTGGGGACTTTTTCTGTGCGCGGTGGCGCTGGTGGGTGTGGCGTTTTTTGCGGGCTACATACCGCTGCGGGCGCGAAATGCGCTGATTCGCAGCGATGCCGCGGCGGAAGCGACGGCGCTGCCTCGCGTGGATGTAATCCGTGTAGGGCACGCCCCGACGCTGACCGAACTGGACCTTCCCGGCAACATAGAGGCCATCACGGAAGCGCCGATTCTGTCGCGCGCCGACGGTTATCTGCAGCGGCGTCTCGTGGATATCGGCGATCGTGTTCAGGCCGGCCAGCTGGTGGCCGAGATCGCCGCGCCGGAGCTCGACGAACAGGTTCGCCAATTAAAAGCCGCACTGCAGCAGGCGCACGATGCGCTGGACCAGGCGCAGGCTAATCTGACGCAGGGCAAGGCCAACATGGAACTGGCGCGAATCACCGCCGAACGCTGGAGCAAGGTGGCGGCGCAGGGTGGTGTTTCGAAGCAGGAGAACGATCAATATCAGGCCCAATACCAGGCGCAGATCGCAGGCGTGCAGTCGCTCGACAAGGCCGTGGCCGCCCAGCGCAGCAATGTCGCGCAGGCGGAAGCCAACGTGGCGCACATGGATGAAGTGCAGGGCTACCGGCTGGTGAAGGCGCCGTTCGCGGGTGTGATTACGCTGCGCAACGTGGATGTGGGCGCGCTGGTGAGCGCGGGAAACACGCTGCTGTTCCGGATCGCGCAGACCGGCACTTTGCGCACTTACGTCAATGTGCCGCAGACGAACGCCAGTGCGGTAAAAACCGGCGAGGCGGCGCGGCTGAAGGTTTCGAATCTGCCGGGACGCGAATTCACCGGTACGGTGGCGCGCACGGCAAATTCTCTCGATCCGACGAGCCGCACCATGCTGGTGGAGGTCCAGGTGCCAAACGCGGACGGCGCATTGCTGCCAGGCATGTACGCGCAGGTGCAGTTGGAAGATGCACGCAGGTACGCGCCGCTGGTGGTGCCCGGCGATGCTCTGCAGGTGGGCGCCGACGGCACGAAGATCGCGCTGCTGCGGCCCGATAATACTGTTCACTTCCAGTTGATCGAAGTGGGCCGCGATTACGGCGACAAGCTCGAAGTGCTGAACGGGCTTTCCGAAGGCGACACGATCATTCCCAAACCGGGCGACGTTGTCCGTGAGGGCGTGAAAGTGGAACCGGTCGAAAGCGCCGAAAAAAGTAAAGGCGAAAAGAAATAATCCGCTTCAGCGGCTGACCTGATCCACGTCAACGTCCAGATTATGGCCGATGCGGAATCCGTACAGGCCGTCCGTGTGGACTTTGCTCTTCGGCAGACGCGTCATTTCCGTGCCGTTGACCGAGAAGATGACGTTATCGCCCTGCACCTGGACGCCTAACGTATTGGTCTGACGGCCATCGGCGCCCTGCTTGACGATCGCCGGATTCGCCGTCCAGTTCACGACCGTCGTCGGACGCGCGTTTCCTTCCCGATTGGCGACAAAGTATTCGCCCAGGTTTCGGACCAGAAAGTAGCTGTAGGTCTGCATATCGCCCGCGAGATTGCTGCCGCCGAACATCAGTCCATAGGAGATGGGATGCGAAGGCGCTGCCTTCTGTGTCAGCCGGGCGGAAAACTTGTAATTGCCGGACTTCATCCACGCGGGATTATAAAAAGTGCCCGCCGATCCCATGGCGAAGTGGTCGATATCTCCCGTTTGAGAGAACTTGATTTGGTCAGGGGCGCCGCGGTCCGGGCGGACGCTCCAGCCGCTGGGAAAGTTGCCGCCGGAGACTGCGCGATCCGGATCGTTGTCTCCGCGCTGGGCAACGGCTGCGGACATCATGACCAGCCCGGTTACAAGGATGCAGAGAAATTGTTTCATGTCGGACCAAGTATATAAAACGGAGCGCTGTCACAATGGGCTGAATCAGGTTCAGTGTGTCAGGTGTATCCAGCGCTTGATGTCCGGCTTGAACTCATGGAACACGTTAATGCCGGCATCTACCAGAATGGTGTCCGATCCGGCGATGAATATCGCCGATCCGGTGTGATACTGACGCGGCCACCACATCCGGGAAACAGCCGCCGCGCCGTAATCGCCCAGAAATTCACTGTATGCGGGCATCATGTCTCCGGAGTCGTTGTGCCGCCAGATGGTATGCAGGAACGCGTCCGCGATCCGTCCTTTATAAGACGTTCTGGTCGACGGGAAGTAGCGGGTATCCTCATGGTCGATCGCCTGGACCGGGAACATGACACTCCGTTGAACGACGTAATAACCGATGTGTGACCCGAATCGTCCGGCAAACGGACCCCATCCTTCGCCCCACTGGCCCGGCCGGTCGCGCAACTGATCGAAAGACGCGCCGACTGCCGCGAATGCTATGTTGTCGGCGTCGAACAAGTGCCGCCAGTCGTAACTCAGCTTCTCTTTGACAGTAAGTCCCTTCCACTGAGGCGACTTGGGCCCGGCATTGTGGGTATCGACGTTTTGGGCAGTTGCCGGCAGCGGCGGGACCTCCGGTGTATTGTCGGGAACAATTTGTTGCTGCTGAGCGCAAAGCAGAACGGAAAAAGCCAGTGCCGCCAGAGTGATCCGGACGATCATTACATGAATGACGTTCCCGATCGCGAAATAAGTTTCTATCGAACTTGTCCGGATTTATTAAAGCTTGTCGCCCCGAGTTAAAGCCTGTCTAAGATACCCTGAAATTGATTCAGATTGGCGGGGTCCGGCATCAGCGGGTGGTCCAGCGGGAGACCCTGCAGGCGCGCGTAGATCGCGCGGGCGAAAAAATCGGTTGCGGGATTGGTGTTTACGATCTGCTTCCATACCGGGAGCGCCGCCTCACGTTTGCCGTCCAGCAGCAGAGCGTATCCGAGCGCGAGCCGGCGCAACGACGCCATCGAGGGCGGCCCGATTTTTTCCGCGCGCGCTTCCCATTCGGCTGCCGGCGCCGACGGCAGCGCCGCAAACCTGGCCATAAATATGGGTGCGCTGGAAGTAGCGGCGCCCATGGGCGCTGCGTCTTTGGCGGCCTGCTCGCGGTCGCCCTGCATGAGATCCCATATCGTCACCTGTGCATACGCTTCGATGCGCAGGGACACGGACCCATTTTCGGAGACGACCTTTCGCAGAGCGGCGATTCCCTCGCGCTCGCGGCCTGTTCGATACAGCCAGTCCGCGTTCAGCAGCTGCAGTATGCCGGGCTGCTTCTCGCGTTCCATACGAAACTGCGCGAAGATTTTATCGGCCCCCGGTTTGTCTCCCGCGCGGAATTTCGCCCAGGCGGCTTTGTAGAGGTCGCCGAATTCCTCGAAGCCCGGCTGTCTGGCATGCGCATCGAGATAGCTGACGGCGGCTTCACTGAACTTGCGGAACGAATAATTCAGATCGCCGATGGAGTCGGACGGATTGGCGTCTTTGGGGCGCAATCGCTGGTATTCCCGCAGCGCCGCCAGCGCGCCCGCGTAGTCGCCTGCGTAGGAGCGGGCATAGCCGAGGCTGTTCCAGGCGAGCGGATCGCCGGGAGCCAGGTCGATCACTTTTTTCCAATCTGAGGCGGCGGCCGCGAACTCACCCACGGATACTTCCGCTCCGGCGAGCTCGCGCAGGAGCACGGAATCGGCGGGGCTGAGCGACGAAACCCGGCGCATGGCCGAAAGCCGGGCCGTGCGATCCGCTTTCATGTCGGCGGCCAGGAGCGTGAGATCGGCCTGACTGAGTTGGTCCAGCTTTTTCCCGCGCGCAGTTTCGATCGCATCCCCGGCGGCGGCGCGGTCGCCTCGCGCAACGTCGAGAGCGGCCAGTGAGACCCATGCCACGCCGAAGTCCGGATCGAGGCGGACGGCATTCTGCAGAAGCCCCGTGCTTTGCGCCGGCGGCGACTCGACGGCGTCAGCCCAACTACGCATGGCCTCCGGATTCGACGTCGGAAGAGGTCCCGCCTTCGCAGAAAACCGGTGCGCGAGCTGGTTCAACGCGGCCATGGGAGAGACGCCATCCGCCGTCACGGTACGCAGCGTTCTGCCGGTAGCGAGATCCTCCACGGTTGCCGTGATTCTGACTTGTCCGGAGTTGCGGGCAACATAACCGGTGATCGTCCGAGTGGCGCCTGCAACCAGAGCTTCGGCGCGCTCACTCGAAATGCCGGGCGCCGAAGCAGGGCGCGGACCAAATGTTGCGCCAAGGCGATCGAGCGCGGAAGAATTCAGAACCGGTCCGTCCAAAACACCCTGGGAGCCGGGCGTTCCGGCAAAAGAGAAGGGCAGGGAAACGCTGATGGCGCGCCCGGTCCAGTCGAGCGCCGGATCGCCCGAAAGATTTTCGAAACGAAGCACCGCGTAGCGCGGCCGAGGAGCATTCGCCGCCCTATTGCTGCAGGCTGCGATCGGGAGGAGCAAAACAGCGAAAACAGAAATTCGAATCGACGAAACCCTAAACGAAACCCTAGAGGACACGCGGCTCCAGCGTCATCAGATCCTTGAACTCCTGGGTTTCACGCAGCGCGGTGAATTCTTTGGCCTGCTGCAGCTTGTCCTTTTCTTTGAACCCTTCTTCGAGGGCTTTGCGCAGATACTGAAGCGCCAGCTCGTTCTTTCCCGCGCCGGCGTACAGACGAGCCATTTCATAGTGGTAGCGGGCCTTGTCCGTGACGCCGCGGTCCATCATCCGGGTACCGACCGATCCGTTCTTTTCAAAAACATCGGGATCGAGCTGAAGGGCTTTGGAATACGCCTGCGCCATCAGGTCGAACTTTCCGCGTGCGTACCAGGCGGTGCCGAGATTGCTGTAAATCGAGGCGGAATCCGGCGCATACTGCAACGCGCGTTTGTAGCGTGAAATCGCGCTGCCGAATTTCTTTTCGGCGTAGAAGACCGTACCGACGTTATTGATTGCATCGGCATACTTCTTGTCGATCTTGAGGGCGCGCTCATAGGCCTTCTTTGCGCCGTTGAGATCGCCGATCTGATGGTAGGCAATGCCGATTTTGTCCCAAATTACGGCGGAATCGCCCGGCTTCGTCTGTAAGCCTGCCCGATACGTATCGATTGCCTCCCGATACATCTTGCGGGCCATATACAGGTCTCCGTGCGCTTCGGGCGTGAGCGGGGCAAGCTGCGCGCATGCCGCGATCGGAAGAATGGAAATGATGATGATTCTCACCGGATTCATCGGAATACGTCCTTCAATTTGCCAAAGAAGCCCTTCTTCTTCGGTTGTTCCGGAGGCGGCGTCTTTTCCCCCGTTACCTGCGCCGGTTGACTTCCATTATCACGCCGCGGAGGCAGCGCGTTCGGAAGCTCCGGCGGCTGCGGACCCGGCGGCTGCGGCTGAGCATTGGGGGAAGGTGTATCCCAGCCCGAGACCGTTGTCCGATCGCCTTTGTTTCCGTGCAGTGGGCAGGATCCGACAGGTTCGGTGCCCGCGATAAACACCTCGGGCGCCTGCATGGGACACTGCGCGCCGGCCGGCATCCCCGATTCCGGGTCGATGGTGATGGTGACGATCCCGTTCGGAGCCTCGAACGGTTTCGCATCGGCGTATTTCCGCAGCGTGAGCGCGCGCTTCATGAATTCCGTCCATATCGGCAGCGCGGAATGGGCGCCTTCGATATCGAGCTCGCGATTGTCGTCGAAGCCGACCCAGACGATACAGAGCAGGTCCGAAGTAAATCCGGCGAACCAGCCATCGTGCGATGTGCCGGTTTTTCCGGCGGCCGGAGCGGTGAAGCCGCGCGAGCGAACGCCGGCTGCCGTTCCGGTGCGCATCACCTCTTCGAGCATGCTGACTACGAGGTAATCGACGCGGGGATCGAGCACCGCTTTCGTCTGCGGTTTCTGATCGAGAAGAACCTTTCCGTTCGCTTCCTTCACCAGGGAGACGAACGACGGCTGCACGCGGGTGCCCTGATTGGCAAAGATGGTCCAGGCGCCTGCCATTTCGAGCGGAGTCGCATCGTACGATCCGATCGCCATGGCGGGTGTTGCCTTGACATCTTCGCTGATGCCCGCGCGGTGCGCGAGGTTGACCACCGTGCCGTAACCCACCATTTCGGCAACCTTGATCGTGGCCACGTTCAGCGATTTCGACAGAGCCTTCCGCAGAGTCACCGGTCCGTAAAATTCGTGTTCGAAGTTGTTCGGTGAATATTCCTGGCCGTCGAACTCGAACGTGGTCGGCTCATCCACCACAATCGATGCCGGCGTCAGCGTACGGGTGCCCCCGACGACCGCGGTGTTCATGGCAGCCGCGTAAACGAACGGCTTGAAGATCGAACCCGGCTGTCTTTCCGCAAGCATATGGTTCAACTGACTGACGCCGTAGTTGCGGCCGCCGACCAGCGCCTTGATTTCACCTGTGTGCGGGTCGAGCGCGATCAGCGCGACCTGCGGCTCGACGAAGGGAGCGTTCCTGAACCGCTTCTGTTTGTGGACCAGATCGTCGACCTGCTTCATCCCGATTGCGACAGCTTCGTTGGCAGCCTTCTGCAGATCGAGATCGAGCGAGGTGTAAATCTTGGCGGATCGCGCGTGAAAATCGTAACCGGGGAAGCGCTTCTCCAGGTCGTCATTCAGGAGGTCGACGAAATAAGGCGCATCGCTGGACTCCGCCGGGCCCGACACCAGTTTGAGAGGCGAATCGATGGCGAGGGCATATTCACGGTCGCCGACAAAGCCGTTCCCGCGCATCAGAGCAAGGATGGTGTTGCGCCGTTCGCGAACGCGGTCGGCATGCCGATAGGGATTGTAATAGCTGGCGCCGCGCACGATTGCCGCGAGCGTTGCGGCTTCGGGCAGTGTGAGTGAACGAATATCCTTGCCGAAATAAACCTGTGAAGCCTCGCCGAATCCGCGAATGGTGAAGCTGCCGCGATAGCCCAGATCGACCTGATTGCAGTACATCTCGAAAATCTGCTGTTTGGTGAGCTTTTGTTCGAGCTGCATCGTAATCATGGCTTCGGCAAGTTTGCGGCGCCAGTTGCGATCGGGCGTCAGAAACATGCCGCGTGCCAGCTGCATGGAAAGCGTGGATGCGCCCTGCGCGCTTCTGCCGCGCTTGAGATCCACCCACACGGAACGGATCACGCCGATGGGGTCGAAGCCGGAATGCTGGAAGAAGCGCTTGTCCTCCGCGGAAAGAATGGCGTTGCGCAGCACCGGCGGAATATCTTCGTAATGCACCACCCGCTGCTTTTCGCGGTTGCTGGTATAGAGATTGGTGATGAGCTGAGGCTCCAGCTCATAGAGCGGGCGGCTGGTGTTGTCCGCCAGCGAAACGATCCGGTTGATCCTGTCCCCGGCGAACTTCACCGTGGCGGGCTCCTGATCGAAGTAGGAATCGGATCCCGGAAAGATATCGATGGAGTCGGCACGGAGCGTGTACGAGCCGACCGGATTGTTGCGATTTTCGTTGTAGCCGGCGTGACGGAGCAGAGTGGCAACGTCGGAAGGCGTAGTTCGGTCCTCGACCGCGATGGCGCCGGGCGCGGCGAAGATGCGCGCCGTGGTGTTGTACGGGCCGCCGCGCAGCCGCTCGTCGATCATCTTCGAATAAACGTTGTAGAAGTGAACGAAAACCGCACCACCGGCGATCAGGAGGCAGGCGATGAGGAACAGCAGGGTTTTGCCTGCCGGATGAAGAAGGAAGCGGACGAGGCCGGCATTCCGCGGGACGCGAACCTTTCTGCCACGCTGCCCGCCGTGCCGTGCGGTCGCTCTGCCGTTAGTCTGCCTGCCCGGGGCTGGCTTATCTTCAGCGACCTTCATTGTGGTTATCTTCAGGATAAACCTCGCGCACTCCCCCTGCGGGGGCACGATGGGCCCGGCAAATTACGGAATGCCCTGCTTCGCGCTCAGGTGCTGAACGTCCCTTTCGCCTTCGGTGCAGACCGTATCGAGAAACGTCGGTGTCCGGGAGCAGGCGCAGATTGACGCGGAAGCTGAACATTCGGGTATAGTTCTTGGGATCGTCGATCGTGATCCGCTCTTCCATGTGTCCGAAGTTGCAGTGTCGAAAGCGCTCCGTCAGGCACATCGCTTTGCTGCGCGGACGGCATCGCGAATCCGGGCTCCCGAGGGTCTTCCGAGGATCGGAAAGCCGGCAGTCGGTGATAGAGTGATTGGAAACTAAAGATAGAAGGAGGAAAGATTTACTCATGGCGCAGAACATGTTCAGTCATTTGTTGACGGGCGATGTGGGCCACGGGCGGCGCGTTTTGCATTCTGCGAAGAATTATTTTCAAACCGTTCACGTGAACCCTTTTGGCAACCACGATAGCGTGAGCGTGGGCAACCTGGCTAACGCCGGCGGCCAGGGCATGAACGTCGCGGCAGTGGTCGCCGGATCGGCGGCGATCGGCTGGGCTGGAGGCGCGGTCGCCACGGGAGCATTTGCCGCGGCGGTCTCGGGGCCGCAAGCTGCGGTTGTCCTCGGCGTAATCGGTGTCGCTATGGCGCTTAAGTCGGCTTATTCAAACCGCGAAAGCAGCCACAAGACGTTGAGCAAGTATGTGTTTAATATGGTGGATGACGAAACGCCCCCGCTTTTACCGCGGAAACTCTGAAAGAGGGCGCGAGAGCCGCCAATTACCTGCTGAGCGAGGGCCAAAACCAATTCGAGCTGGTATCTTCGAAATACTAGGTGGCCTCGCAGGGCTTCACCGCTTATTTGACCAGTCTGGATCGCAACATTGATGCATTCACCAGGCAGCACGCCACCTGGGGAACCAAAATGGCGCCATTGCGCAGGTGACTCAACGGGCGCTGGATCTGAGAACGCGGGAGACGAAGGCCCAATTTGCCGCCGCCCAGCTGCCAGGCGGGGCAATTTTCGAGTTTGTCCGGAGATGCTCTCACACAGGAAATTACCTCCAGGCGCCTCATATTATGCACCTTGCCATCATGGATCAACTGCATGCCGCAACGGTTGTGGGCAGCGCGGATGCTCACGCAAAACATTTCCACGAAGCTCACATCGTCAAAGAGTCACGAAGAATGTTTAAGGATCTCGAGGCCAAATTCCAGGCGAACCGCGGCGTTGGCAAAATTTTTGGTACTGGGCCTATTTGAAACGGACCCACTATCGAATTTTTGCGTGATGGAATGTTCACCTCACTCAGATAGCCCAATTCCCTTGCCGCACCTTTGAGCTGCTTGCGCCGCCTTAATTCATGACGCCGGTACGCCGTAAAGACTGAACGCGGCCGCCCGTCAGGTTTGCAGCCCCTGCGCCTGCTTTCGCGCCATCCGGCCCCAGCGGGCAGCGGATCTTCGGAGGTAGGACGGAGCGAGGTTTGCCGCCTCGATCGAGCGCTCGTAAACCTCGCGGGCTCCGGCCGTTTTACCGAGCCCTTCGAGAGCCTGTCCGTATTGAAAGAGACCTTCGGGATCGTACGGCCTTTGTTTCACGTACTCTTCCAGCTCATGGCGGGCATCCTCGAACTGGCGGGCCGAGTTGTAAAGAGCGCCGAGCTCACGCAGAATTTCGCTCTGGCTGTGCCGCGCATCCTGATTTACAACGATTTGAAACTGCTCGAGGGCATCCTCCAGACGTCCCTGCTCGCGCGCGATGCGGCCGAGCTGGAAATGTGCGTCGGTGTGCGAGGGATCGATCTGCACTGCATTCTGGAAACGCCGGACGGCCTCGGTGATCTGGCGGCGCTGCCGAAAAACCAAACCCAATTGATACTGCGCCTCGCCGTCATGCGGATTGATCGCGGCGGCTTCCAGATTGCGCCGAAAGCTCTGACGATTGCGCAGGCCCGCTCCCAGATCGCTGAATTCGCCGCGGAGAAAGTAGAGCAGATAGAGAAGGATGAACGGGGAAGTAAGCCAGCCCAGCAGAAATCGCAGCGGGTTCCAGACAAAATACACGCCTGCTCCCACCGCAAACAGAAAAATCCACGAAAGGCAGACAATGACTGCGGCAGTTCCATTTCCGGTTCCGAATACCGTTCGCACCGCGAAGAAGATCAGCAGCGAAAAGTAGACATACGCCAATCCACCCGCGATTACAAAGAGCTGCGGCAGGAACCAGACAACGATGAGAAGAGGAAGATTCGCGGCGGTCCACGCGGCGGCCGTGCAGGTCAGCATGGGCGCATAGTCCCGGCGAAAAGAAATGGCAAAACCACCTGCAATCCGGCCGGCGATGCCGGCGGCAACGAGCAGGCACGGAACATACCCGATCGCCAGCACAAACAACGGCATGTAGAAGGAAATCCCGCGGATGGACCGTCCCAAGACCAGGGAAAGGGCCAGAACCGCGACGAGCGAGAAAACAAGGCTGGCGCGATCCAGGATGTCGCTCATGGCTGCGGCGGGCTGGCTGTAAAGACGCAGGATCAGCGTGGTGTCGTCGATCAACTACCGAAGCATACAATGCCTGGGTCCTTCGGCCTTCATCGGAACGTACTGTCACACCGCCGTGTTTTGACGGATATAATTTCTCGATGCCGACTCATATTCAGCACATTTTTGTCCTGATGATGGAAAATCGGTCTTTCGATCATCTTTTGGGGTTTTCCGGAATCACAGGCGTCGATGCGGTGACCGGAAATCCCACGTCTGTTAACGGCCTGACAGGACGCGAAGGCAACGCAGTCGGAGACAGGAATTACCCTGTGACACGCCCGGTGCGAACCGCGATGGCCTTCGATCCCGGTCACGAGTTTGAAAACGTGCTGGAGCAACTGGCGGGGCCGGGTACACAGCCGCCCCTGCCCGCCGGAGGCTCCTATCCGCCGATTCACCTTACCGGTTTCGCCGCGTCGTTTGCCGGAACAACAGGCGTTGAGGACCCGGGTGAAGTCATGAAATGCTTCGACCCGGCGGAGATTCCGGTGCTGGTTTCACTGGCAAAGGAGTTCGCCGTATGCGACAGTTGGTTTTCTTCCATGCCGGGTCCGACCTGGCCGAACCGATTTTTCGTCGCGGCGGGAACCTCGGGCGGACTCGATCACAGCCCCACCAATAAAGAGATCGGGGAGTGGGAGGTCCTCAAAGGATTCACAATCCAAAACGGAACGATTTTTGACAGCACGAACCTGAAGTCGCGGATCTATTGCGGCGGTATTCTCTGCATTGCTCAAACACTCAAAAACATCGATTTTCGGGACGTCCATCCCTACGCAATGTTCGCTTCAGACATCCACTCGCCATCCGAGCCCTACGCCCCGCAGTTCACCTTCATCGAACCCGACTACGGTAATTTTCTCGGCGCCTATACCGGTGGAACCTCGCAGCATCCGCTGGACAGCATCACCGGAGGCGAACGGCTGATCAAAGAAGTCTATGAGACGATCCGCAATTCACCTCTGTGGGAAAACAGCGTGCTCATCGTCACTTGGGACGAGCATGGCGGATTTTACGATCATGTGGTCCCGCCTGCCGCGCCGCCGCCCGGCGACGCCGTCATGACTCAGGGCGCCAATCAGTTCGGATTCGACTTCGGCACTTACGGCGTTCGTGTGCCGGCAGTGGTGATTTCGCCCTTTGTGGAAAAGAACATCGTCGATCACCGGCTTTACGATCACACCAGCATACTTGCGACTACGCGGGAGTGCTTCGGCGGCGTCCCGTTCACCGCGCGCGACGCAGCGGCGCGCAGCGTAATGTCACTGCTGTCACGAACCGAACCGCGCATGGAATCGAAAGATGCGCCGAAGACTTTGCCGGATCCCGTGGCGCAGCCGCCGGCGCCGAATCTGAGTGTGCCCGATCCCGGCGGCCCGGTCCACGGCGCAAATCTGCCGGGATTTCTCGGAGCGGCGCTGCGAAGCCACCTGGTGTTGGCTGCCGATCACGAATGCGATGCCATTTATGAATTCGTCTCGGGACTGAAAACGCGTGCCGAGGCGGTCGGCTACATTCAGGAAATCGAACAGAAAATTGCAGCGCACCGCGGCAGCGAAGCGCAGGTTCGCGCGGCTGCCGCGAACACTTCGCATTGACGCCCGAGAGATTGACGCCAACAAGAACTGTTTATGAGTAAATTGACCGACGAACTCGAAAAGCTGATTCATCATGGAGAAGTGGGTGATGGAAAGGCTGGCGCCCCACCCGCTCCGGTCCCCGGCGCTCCCGCCCCGGCAGTGGAGAAATCGCCCGCCGCTCCATCGGATCGATCGGATATCCCGCACCGCACGCTGCTGATTCACGGCTACTCGGCCAACGGTCAGGAACTATTACCGTGGAAAAACGCATTGTCGGGAGCCGGCCTGGACGTCGCTACGATCGAGATCGGGAACTATATCACGCTCAACAACGAGGTGACAATCAAGGACCTCGGTGAAGCGTTTGATCGGGCGCTGCGGTTGACGAAGTGGAGCGCCGGTTCGAAGGACGACTCATGGACGTTTGACGCGCTGGTGCACTCGACGGGCATGCTGGTGGTCCGGCAATGGCTCACCAGCGATCCATTCGGCGCGGACGATCCGCGAAGCCGCGTACGGCGGCTGAAGCATCTGGTCGGAGTGGCGCCTGCCACATTTGGATCGCCACAGGGGAAGAAAGGCCGGAGTTGGCTGGGAGCGCTGGTAAAAGGGAATCGCGATATCGGACCGGACTTCCTGAATGCGGGAGACATGGTGCTGGATGGTCTGGAATTGGCGAGCCGTTACACCTGGGATCTGGCGCTCAAAGACATGCTGGGTGAGAAGCCTTTCTATGACCAGGGGTCCGGGACGCCTTATGTGGCTGTATTTATCGGAAATGTGGGGTACAGCGGAGTCTCTGCTGTCGCCAACTCACCGGGATCGGACGGCACGGTTCGCTGGGCGGGCTGCGCTCTCAATACGCGAATGGTGGAACTCGATTTCCGGAGACACCCGGGTCTGAGGAATGCCGCGGGACAACCTACGCGCCTCAGGATTTCCGACTGGGCAACTGAGCGGCTGGCGTGTCCGATCATCGCACTGAGCAACCGGAATCACGGGACCATTCTGTCCGACCCCGATACGGGAGCCGTGAAGCGCGTGACAGATTTCATGCTGAAAGTAACGACGCCTGACGACTACCAGCATTGGTTGGCGGACGCCCTTTCCTGGGGGGAAGACGCGCTGGCGCAGATGGACAAAGAAAGCGAGGCGGGCGATCAGGGTGGCTCGGGATGGCAACAGTTCGTCATGCATGTTGTCGACGACCATGGCGATGGCGTTCCCGACTATAACGTCCAACTGTTCCTTGGGAACGACCTGGAAGAGTCCGACGATCCCGGTTATCAGCCGATCCCGTTGATTGTCGACAGCTACAGCGGTGACAGCAGCTATCGGTGTTTTTACGTGCGGCTTTCAAAAGACATGCTGAACGTGGGAACCGAGGGACATCCGAAAAAAGTCTGGATGGAGTTGATCGCGTCGAGCGGAACCGCTTACCTTGAATACGAGGCCTACAATAATCCGGATCTCGATAACCCGGACCCAACGCCGGTCAAACTGAAACCCGAGCTGGCGCGAGAACAAACAGTACCGTACAGTGTCAAACTGGATGTCACACAATTGGGAAGCGATGCGAAGCTCTTCTTCCCCTATACGACAACGTTAATCGAAATTACGCTGGAGCGTGAACCGACTCCGCTGGCGGATGTGAGCACGTTGTTCGGATTTCTGGGAAGAGGCGGGCATTCCCCTGAGTAGATCCGCGGGCAGAGAACTACAAGGAGAGCGTCCGTCCACTCCGTCGCTGACGCTCCTCCGCGGTCGCACGCTGGCCAATCGATTGACAGCCTCCGGCAGGTGGAAAGCCGGGTGCGTGCGGATTGCCTCTGACATAAGACGGTTTATCCGAAGCAGCCTCAATTGCTCATGCGGCGACGGATGCGTTTCCACAAGGACCAGGGATTCTCCGTGAAGGCTTCCCCCGACGGCGTGCGTCCAACAATTTTGCATCCGACTCTTCGGATCGTTTCAAGCAACGGATCAGTTGTACGGATGGGCCAAACATCCAGCGACGTATTGATTGCCAACAGCATTGCCAGCCGCTCTTTTACCGAGTTCAGGCATCCAGAACACAATTCGGGGTCTTCGAAAACCAGCATGAGAACCTGAGCGGGCGCTGACATTATTTGCGGTGCAAAACACTGAGGTAGATGTGCTTCTACAACTTCGGGAAAAGAAACTACCAGACGTGAAACAGCCGACGCCAGATCCCGATCAGGTTTTGCTGGCTGACCAATGTGTATCTTGGACCCGGAGGGAACGGCAATCGAAAAATTCATTTCAGCCACTAATCGCGGCAGGCTGCCGCTTTCCCAAAGCGCTCAACAATCGGATTGGCCTCCGTACACACACCACCGGTAAGCAGGCATTGGGCTCGGCATTTCGGCACCGCGATGAAGGACAACATCCTTAACGTCGGCGGGACCATAGCCTTTCGGGAACTCAAGAAAATCGATGAACCCACCGACTAAGTATCCGCGCCGACGCCACCTCGAAAACAACAGAGAAAACGAATAGCAACCCATTCGGGTCTCTCCTCCCGCATAGATCCGATTGGCGAAGCGTGCTGGGAGTCGGGCGGAGCTCTCACTGATCGATGAAATGCGCTCCTGCGAGACGGACAATAGGCCCGGGACATCGGTGGGGCGCTCGTAACCAACAAGTCGCTTAAGAGTATCCGACGTGACAAAGTACACGCATTTGACGAAAGTTCCGTCGTCGAGACGCGCCGCGCACGGATAAAACCGTATATCCGGCTTTATCTCAGTTGGCTCTAACTTCTCCAGCCCCTGGCGTAATCTGTAATCTCCAATTGGCATTGCCGGTTCTACTCAATGC
Organism: Bryobacteraceae bacterium; assembly: GCA_036273015.1. GTDB lineage: Bacteria > Acidobacteriota > Terriglobia > Bryobacterales > Bryobacteraceae > BOG-234. Next base: position 39,120 of record DATAXN010000073.1, read on the forward strand.
AGTGCACAAGGTACACGGAATACCACGCAACCTGTTTGCTGTACGAAAGTCTGGAAGCCGCCGCCAGGCTGGCTGGACTGCGGACCTGCGGTCCCGATTACCGTAGTAACCCCCGCGGGTATCGTCGCTTCCACGACCTGGGTTGCCTGATTGTATGCACCCAAAGCCAATTGCGAAATGGCCTGCAGAGACGATGTATAAGTCTCGGGCGTAAGCCACGAACCAATCATCTGCGACTGCCCCGCAACTCCTGTCGGGCCAAACACTCGCGAGGCAACGGTTCCTTCGGTCGTGACCTGTACACTTGCCCCAAAGTTGAACGAGGCCTGAATGTCACCATAGAGCACTGAGGGGACTGTCTCGGCGGCAGTGCCCGCCGCAATCCCACCCGCCGCGATTCCGCCGAGTGCGGACCCGGCTGCAACAATACCAACCATCTGGTAGATGCCATTCGCGTCGTTACCGACCTGCTGCAGGGCACCTACATACGGTCCGCCAATTGGTTGGTCACATGTGCCGTTGGGACCGCCGGTGTAAACCTCTCCCGGGTTCGAGCATCCGGTTGCCGTAACGGAGGCGATTACCGGGCCATCGTCGGGGTAGAAGTCATCCAGATAACCGCCCGCGAGGCCCCCGCCGCCATCACCACCATCGTTCCCGTTCGACAGGACTGCCTGGAAACCAGACGAGATCGAATCGTCAACATCGGCAAGGCCGCGGGGATCGCTTCTGTTGATGGGATCGCCCCGCGTATAGGCGTAGCGGTTCCAGCTCCGACTGGGATCGCGGAGGCGTACGCTGGAGCCGACGTCCGGGGTATTAAACCTTCCGTACGTACTCGCATAATAACGCTGGTCGGCATAATCGAGGCCTGTATACGAATCCCGCTGGTACGTCGCAAACTTCTCCCTGTCGTTTGTCGTTGACGTGATCTCCTCGCCGTACGGATAAAACCGCGCCCCGTTCGTCCACGGATACCCCGACGTCCCGTTCGACCGGTTCGTCCCCACCCGGTCCTGATACGTGTTCGCCGTCGCCCCATAGCTGCACACCCCCTGGCAGATCAGCTTCCCCTCGAACCAGACATCCGTCTCCCCCTGCGCCAGCGCCAGGCTCCCGTCCGGCCACTCCCCTCCCAGTGCGACAAACGATCCCACCCTCTCACCCATTACTCCGTACAGCACAAACCCCTCCCCCCAGCCATATGCCGACGACCTCAGCATGTATACCAGCTTGTTCTCCGGCGAATATCCCCCATATTCCACTCCGCCCCCCACCATCTGCGACTCCACCATCCGGTTCGCCTCGTCGTACGTGAACGTCGCGCCCAGTCCCGACGTCATGTTCCCATTGGCATCATAGCTCGCATTCGTCAGTTGATTCGTCGCCGCATTCACCCCCGGCATCGTGTTCGTCCCGCCGCTCAGCGACTTCCCCGTCAGGTTCCCGAATCCGTCGTACTGATACGTCTGCGTCCACGCCGCCGGCGTGCTGCCGTGGACCGGCGTCGAAGCAGCCGACGTCAGCCGCTTCAGCGCATCGTACTGGTAGCTGATCGTCTCGCCCGACAGCGTATCCGTAACTCCCGTGATCTGCCCGTTGTTGCTCCCCGCCGCCGGGTAGCTATAGGTAATGCCCGCATTGGGACTGAAATTACCAGCCCATGCAATCGACGTCAGTTGTCCGTTCACGTTGTACGTCATCGTCTTCGTGTCGGGCGTCCCGGCGCCCCCCGTGAAGTACTGGAAGCTGGTGAGCCGGTCCGCCGCGTCGTACTGCGCATTCTGTGCCCAGTTCACGTTAAGCCCGTACGGGTAGTAGATCGCCCCTTCGTTATCCGTCATCGAAGTGATATTCCCCATCGTGTCTCCCCCGTAACTGTACGTGGGTACGGCGCCCGTCCACGCATTACCCGGCAGGATACCCGCGGTAAGCAGCAGCGGCCGATGCCTCCAGTCTTAGCCGTAATAAGCCGCCATCGTCTGGCTGTTGACCCCGCTGCCGACCCGCAGCGCCTTCGCCGTGACCGCCCCGCCCGGCGCATACGAGTACTGGTCCATAAATCCGTAAATGGTCTGATGAGAGTTTCCGGTGCAGATACTGTACTCCGTGGCCGCCAGACGCCCGTACGTGTTACTGGAAAAAGTCAATCCGGCGGGATTGACATCGTAAATATAGGCCACGCGCGCGCAGGTGTCTTCCGCGTTGTTCTTCCCGTTGGGGTAGCGCGAAACCTGCGTCACGCGCTTTTTCATATCGTAGGTATAGACCGTGTCCTGCCCCTTGGCGTCGTGCCTGTACTGCAGCGTGTTATCCGTGTTGTACGTGTACGTCACAGTCCCATTCTCCGGGTTCGTCGCCGAAGTCAGGCGACCGACGGTATCGTAGACGAACGTCCGCGTCTGCGTGGTCGCTCGCCGCGTCATGGAAACGCCGGTGACGACAAGTGCAGGGGCAGAGCGTTCCGCTATCGATTCGTCGCAATCGCCTGATTGACCCACCCAACGTCGTTGTCGTTCCACACGACTTTACATCTTGAACTTTGGATGAGCGACCCTCTCCCCGTTTCGACCTCGAATGCCTCGTACGTATACTCGTCAGGACCGCAGTTTGGTCCCAAACGCCGCGCCAGCAGAAAACGGGAGTCCGGGGACCACGAGACCCTGAACACCGTAGAACTTGCCAGCGTCTTCCGCGCATTGAGAGTCTTGCCGTCGAAGAGCACCATGTTCGCCTGGAGAAGCGAATACTTCGCTGCTGCAATCCATTTCCCGTCCGGAGACCAACCCGCCTTCATGAAGCCGTCTCCGAGTTTCCTTACCCCACCGTTCGCCAGATCGATTACTTCCAGCGAACGTCTATGAATCGCCACCGCGTATTTCGAATCGGGAGACACACTGATGTCCGTCCGCGTGAGGGCATCTTCGCAGTCATCGGTGTCGAGGATCTGCCGAACCTTCCCACCCTGAAGATCCAGAGAAAAGACCCCGCAAACGACCGTCCCGCCGTTCCAGTATTTGCCCGCTACGACGGCTTCATCCTCCCGCAAGGATATCGCCGTGCTGCTGAAAAATCTGAAGTCACCGGAACCCGGAACATCGTTGACGTGCATCGAGCTTAACTGGATTCTGAAAAGCCCCGGCTTCATCTTTGTCAGTTCTGTTGTCAGGTCTGTCAGATCGTGAATGCCTGCCGCGCCCACATTACCTCCGGCGGTGCTGTAAATGGATTTCCCATCCGGACTAAGCTCATATCCACCCAACCCAACTGGCAACGATATTTTCTTCTCCTGACTTCCGGCGAGCGGGAACACGACGAGGCGCTGGTCCATTACGTCATAGGCTGCAGGAACGTACGGATAGTCATCGGGTGGTGGCGCTTCCGCACGAACCCCGCAAGACACAGCCCCGAGCACGATACAGCCTGTAACTGCAAGCCAGCCCTTCACGGTCCCAATCCAGGGACAGTTACTCCCCACCCTGGTGCGAGTCAAGGTGTACCGAACGAGGACCAGGCGCTGCCGCTGGAAGTGTACCCGGCGAGGCCGATATCTTCCAGAAGAGTGAACGCGTAGCTGTTGCTGTTATATCCACCATTCATTGTCCCCGAGTAAGCAGCGAGATTTCCACTTTGCATATAGAGGGCAGCGGAAGCCAGAAGTTGAGTGACAACCCCACAGTTGCTACAGGAATACGCTCCGCCGACCTGAATGTTCGCCGAGAGACCCGGTCCGCTTGGGGGGGCGCTAACCATGGTGTTGTAACCGCTCTGCCACGATCCGACCAGATTGCCGGTGCCGTTTGGACCCGAGGGGCCACCTTGGCAAAGAAAGTTCACATATGCGCCAGTGCTCAACTGGGCTGTGGCATCGATGTACGTATGTTCGCCTACGTAGATGGGGACACTCCCAATTCCCGGTATCGTCCTGTCAACGTACACAGGTCGCTCATACAACGAGACCGAAGAAGTCAGACTAGGCGGGGCTGGTGCCGCGACTGGAATGACTGATGCTCCATAGCACCCCATAGCCGCCGCCTGCGCCTCGAATGTCGGATCATCCGGATCGCCCGCGAAAGCCATGCCGATATTGGGGCAGTTCCCTTGCGGCGCACCCGAGCATGAACTGTAAGGATCGTACCCCAGTTCCGCGTCTGCAAAGATAGCCGCACAATCGTCCATCCCTCGCGGGTCGAAGCGGTTCACCGGATCTCCGCGCGTATACGCGTAACGGTTCCAGCTTCCCGGACCGCCGGGATTGTTGGTGCTGCCCTTCTTTGCTCCACCGGCCACATACGGGTCCGGAGTCACGAACCGGCCGTAGCTACTCGCATACCATCGCTGGTCCGCATAATCCAGGCCCGTGTACTCGTCCCGCACATACGTCGCGAACTTCTCTCGATCGTTGCCCGTCTGCGGACTGTTGATCTCCTCGCCGTACGGATAAAACCGCGCCCCGTTCGTCCCCGCGTACAACGTTCCGCTCGCCCGGTTCGTCCCCACCCGGTCCTGATAGACAGCCGTACTCTGCATGTAACCGCACGTCCCCTGGCAGATCAGTTTCCCCTCGAACCAGACGTCCGTCTCCCCCTGCGCCATCGCCAGGCTCCCGTCCGGCCATAGGCCGCCCAGCGGAGAGAACGTTCCCACCCTCTCACCCATCACTCCGTACAGCACCAGCCCCTCCCCCCAGCTGTTCGCCGACGACCTCAGCATGTACACCAGCTTGTTCTCCGGCGAGTATCCCCCATATTCCGCCCCGGATCGTCGCTCTTGCCCGACCCCGTTAAATGCACCAGGCAAATCAGCCGATAATAGCGCTGCGCGGGATCGACAGCGTGCTGTGCGACCGCCATTCCGGTAAAACTCAGCAGCAATACAGACAAAGTCAATGCGGATCGGGACATTTCGTACAGAGTATCCGCAATTATCCTGGGTTACCAGCTTTTTTCGTTCTTTTTCCAGAACAATTTCGTCCGGTGACGCAGGCCTACCCGGAATCGCCTCAACCCGCTCAACCACTTAGCCCAAATCCGCGTTCCAGCCCTGAAAATGACTGCTACTCTCTTGGCGGAAAGACAATCTTTCCGGAAAGGAGGGACATCTATGTCTCTCGTAAAAGAAGTAGTCGATGTAGTCAGACAACTCAACGCACAAAAATCCACGGGTCCTAAAACTCCCCAAGGCCGTCAGCGCGCCAAATTCAACGCGCTGAAGCACAATCTCTCCGGCCAGCACCTCATCCTTCAGGAAACCGAACTCGCCGCCTATAACCGCATGTCTGACAACATGCTGAAAGATCTCAAGCCGAAGTCCGAACCCGAGCGTCAGATCGCTTTGAAGATCATCGATACGAACTTCAGATTGAATCGAATGGCCGCGATCGAGAGCAACATGTTCAGCTTCGGCATCGTCGCAAACGAGCACGGCGCTTCCGACAACGAAGATCGCATCGAAGTCATGGGCGCTCAAACCAGAGCCTGGACTCAACACGGCCCACTCATCGACGTCATGGGACGCTACGAAGCCCGGCTCTCACGCCAGCTTCTCAAATATCAGCAGGAGTTCGAACGGCTCCAGGCCGTGAGGAAACGTCAGGAACACATCGACAAGTTTCGTTCAGATGAAGAAATAGAAGCAGATAAGTTCGATCCAGCTTCGTTTCTTCAAAATTCAAAAGACCCCAACGCCTGGCGGCTCCTGAGCTACCTCAAACCGCCCCCCGGCTGGAAAAAAACCCTGCCCAAAACCGAAAACGGCGACTCGCCGACAGAAAAGGAGGCTGAAGTCCTCGAAAAACAGGCCGCCTGACCTCGAACCATCGCCGCATGACCGCAACCCACACTCGAAGTGTCTTTATGCTTGCGCTCTTGCTTTTGCCTTTATCCGCTTGATCGTTTTTATCATCTTTATCATTTAGCCGGCCTTTGGTTTTTGGTTTGTACTCACTTCGCCAGCCTGAAGGTTATACTTCCGGTAATGCATCGCTCCGGCGCAATTCGCTTTGCCTCAATTGCGTTGTCATGCCTTCTGGCCGCGGGACCCGTGTGGGGCTGGGGCAGAGAAGGCCATCGCATTGTCGCCCTGCTTGCCGCGAAAAACCTGTCACCAACTGCGCGGGCGAAGGTGGCGGCGATCTTCGGCACGGACGATGCCGGTGTCGAAGCGGCAATGGCCGCGGCATCCACATGGCCGGATGAAATCAATCGCAACGCGACGGGCACCGCGAACTGGCATTTCATCAATGTCCCGGTAACGGGTCCATTCTCAGTAGGAACTTTGTGCGCGCAGCATGACTGCGTCATCGACCGCATTACCGAAATGGAGGACCGGCTGCGGAACAACCGGACCGGCTTCATGCTGAAGAGCGAACCGGTTCCCGCGCGTCCGATGATCTCGCAGGAACTCGCCTTCCTGATCCATTTCATCGGCGATATTCACCAGCCTCTACATGTATCAAACGACGGCGACCAGGGCGGTAACTGCGTCAGGCTGGCGCAGCCCCTTACTCACAGTGACGGCAGACGCGACACGACGAAGCTTCACGCCGTCTGGGATACGGATGAGGTGATTTCGGTAATGAAGGTTCTCGGCGATGAAAATGCCGCGGCAGCGGCGTTGTACCGGCGGTTACGGGACGGAGCCGCCATCGCGCAATTGACGCCGCTCGACTGGGCGCGGGAGTCGAACGATCTGGCGCGGAAGGATATCTACGGGAAGCTGAATATTCCTCATTACGATGAAACGGCCGATAACAGTTGCGCTCCCGGCATCGCGGAGCTTTCGATCAAGGATGCGTCCGTCGATCAAAGCTATCTCGACAGCAATCGGGCGGACGTGGAGGAGCGTCTCATGCAGGCGGGAATCCGGCTGTCGAACGTGCTGAATCAAATCTGCGCGGGCTCGGGTTGCGAGGCGCATCCAGGCGCTGAACAAGCCGGCGAACAGGCCCAGGAGCAGGCTGCGCCCACCGAGCGCCGGCGCGTGGATTTTCCTTAAGAACACCGTGATACGATAACGTCCGATCTGACATTGCAGAAACCGGCGAGCGCCGGATGGAGTACGACAGTGAAGCGAACTTTTAACAGCAGGATGAAGCGCCGGGTGTTAGGAGCCGCTCTGGGATTGGCGGCGTGCGGAGCCTTCTCGATCCCGGCGGCCGCACAGGAAAACGGCGGCGTTGACGTTGTAAAGGTTCGACCGAACTTCTACATGATTGCGGGCGCCGGCGGCAACATCGGCGTGCAGATCGGCAGCGACGGCATCGTGTTGGTGGACGCCGGTAACGGGAAGTCTTCCGATCAGGTTCTGGCAGCGCTGAAGAAGCTGACTCCATTGCCGATCCGCTACGTCATCGACACCAACGCCGACGCCGATTTTGTGGGCGGCAACTCCAGCCTCGCCAAGACCGGACAGACCATTTTCACCAATACGCTGGGCGGTGGTGGCGGACTCGCGAACGCGATGACAAACGGCGGCACCGCGGCGATTATGGCGCATGACAGCGTTATGCAGCGGATGAGCGCTCCGACTGGCAAGGCTTCTCCTTTTCCGGTTGCGTCCTGGCCCACGGAGGCGTTCTATCCCAATCGGCAAACGCTGCGGATGAACGATGAAGGCATCGAGGTTCTGTATCAGCCCGCGGCCCACAGCGATGCCGACAGCTTCGTATTGTTCCGCGGCTCCGATGTCGTGGTGGCGGGAGACATCCTGGATAAGACGCGCTTTCCGGTAATCGACCTTGCGAACGGCGGCAGCATTCAGGGAGAAATTGCCGCGCTCAACAAACTGATTGACCTGACGATTGCGCCTACACCTTTTATATATCGGAGCGTGGGAACATACGTCGTTCCCGGTCACGGCCGGCTCTGCGAGCAGATGGAAGTCGTGGACTACCGCGACATGATTGTCACCATCGACGATATCGTCGCGGACATGATCAAACAGGGAATGACGCTCGATCAGGTTAAGGCCGCGGATCCGACGAAGGCATATGAGCCGCAGTACGGCTCGAAGACGGGTCCGTGGACCACGGATATGTTTGTCGAGGCGGTTTATAAGAGTTTGACGGCGAAGCCGAAGAAGTAACTGCCAGACCGTAGGGATCAAAGAGAAGACTGCGGGGATCAAAGAGATGAGAAATCGAATTTCAATACTGTTCCTGGTTGGGTCGTTAGCGGCGCAGACCGGGCTTTTTGCGCAGGGCCGGGGCGGTGGCCGCGGAGGCCCGCCACAGCCTCCGAAGGCTGCGGCGCCCATTGATGTGACCGGATATTGGGTTTCGGTGGTTTCGGAAGACTGGCGCTATCGCATGGTGACGCCCGCGCCCGGGGACTTCCAGGGCGTTCCGATGACCCAGGCTGCCGTGAAGGTTGCCGATACATGGGACCCGGATAAAGAAGAAGCCTCGGGAGACCGCTGTAAGTCCTACGGCGCACCCGCGCTGCTGCGAGTACCGGAGCGCCTGCACATCACCTGGCAGGACGATCAGACGCTGAAGCTGGAGACCGACGCCGGCAAGCAGACCCGTACTTTTCATTTCGGCGCCTGGAAAGCGCCGGAGGGTCCGCACACATTGCAGGGCGATTCGGTGGCCGCATGGGAGAGCTTGGGGCGCGGTGGACGCGGTACGCCGGCGAACGGATCTTTGAAGGTGACTACGACCCATCTCAAAGGCGGTTTCCTTCGCAAGAACGGTGTTCCCTACAGCGACAACACGGAACTCACCGAATACTACGACCTCGTCAAAGAGCGCAACGGAGATCAGTTACTGGTGGTCACCATCGTGACAACGGACCCGATGTATCTGCGCACACCCTTCATCATCAGTTCGCAGTTCAAGAAGCAGGCGAGCGACGCGGGCTGGAGTCCCTCGGAATGCTCGGCAAAGTGGTAAGTCCCGGAAAGGAAATCGAACATGACCAGAAATAAACTGTACGCCGGTCTGGCGATGTTGCTGTGCGCGGGGCTTCCCGCCCTGGCGGAGATCGATATCTCGGGATCGTGGAGTTCCCAAAATCACGAAGACGCGATGGAACGCGGCGCGGGACCGAACCCGGACGACTGGGCAGGTCTCCCGTTCAACGATGCCGGTCGCGCCAAAGCGCTGAGCTTCTCGCAATCGACTATCTCGATGCCGGAACGCATCTGCTGGTTCCAGACGCAGTGGCACATTGCGGCGGGTCCGTTCAGCCTCAAGATCTGGAGCGAAACCGATCCCCTTACCGGCAAGATCATGGCGTGGGTGCTCGGCGGGTGGGAAACACGCGCGCCGATGACCATCTGGATGGACGGGCGTCCGCACCCGTCGGAAAATGCGCCGCACGATCAGACCGGCTTCACCACCGGTACCTGGAACGGCGATGTACTGACGGCCTATACCACGCACATCAAGACCGGCTATATGCGCCGCAATGGCGCAGCCAGCAGCGACAAAGCTACGATCACCACCACCTTCATTCGCCACGGCGACATGATGACGCTGACCCTGGTGATGGAAGATCCCGTTTATCTGACCGAGCCATACATCCTGACTCGGTCCTACTTGTTGACGCCCACGCCGGTCGCTGTTGCCGGTCCGCCCTGCATCGTCGGATATGAAGGCGTGGAGTCCGGCCGCGTTCCGCATTATCTTCCGGGGAAGAATCCGTTCATGGATGAGATGGACCGGCTCTATCACATTCCGCGGGAAGCCGCGATGGGCGGCGCGGAGACGATGTATCCCGAATTCCGCAACAAGATCAAAGACAAGTTCACCATACCGGCCAAGTGCAAAATCAACTGCGGCGCGCCGGGTCAGCGGAACTGACAAAATAGTGGGGCAGGGCTCGCCCTGCCGTGGGGCTTCGGCCCCGCGTCTTCGATCGACCACCAGAACCCACCGGGGCGATAATAGCCTCAAGCACCCTTGAATGGATTTTAAGGAGCAGGTTCGGGCGCAGGTTGACATCGTCCATGTTGCTTCGGACTATGTGAGGCTGCGCCGGGTCGGCAACCGCTACTCGGGCCTCTGCCCGTTCCACAACGAAAAGACGCCGTCGTTTTCCATCTCCGCCGAACATCAGTTTTTCCGATGTTTCGGATGTGATGCGAAGGGCGACGTTTTCAGCTTCGTCATGATGATCGAGGGCCTGACCTTCTGGGAAGCCCTGAAGAAGCTGGCCGACCAGCACGGTATCGCCCTGCCCAAGCAGTCGCTCGTCAGCGACGAAGAGACGCGGCTCAGGGCGTCGCTCTATGAAATGCACGAAATTGCTTTCGAGCATTTCCGTCGAAACATCGCCGGGTCGAACGGTGAGAGCGTGCGCGCGTACATTGCAAAGCGCGGTGTCACCGAAGCGTCGCTGGAGAAATTCGGTCTCGGACTCGCTGAAGCTTCCGGACGAGCGTTGCTGCGGATTCTGGAGCAGCGCGGCTTCAAGCCCGAGCAACTCGAAGTTTCCGGTCTGGTCGGGAGACGCGAGGACGGCTCGTTCTACGACCGTTTTCGCAACCGCCTGATCTTTCCTATTCAAAACGAATCGGGAAAGGTAATCGCCTTCGGCGCCCGCGCGCTCGATCCTGAAGAGAAGGCAAAGTACCTCAACTCGCCCGAGACGAAGATCTACAAGAAATCGAACGTCCTCTATAACCTGAATCGCGCCAAAGAGACGGCGATGAAGCAGGACCGAATGGTGCTGGTGGAAGGCTACATGGACGTCATCGGAGCCTGGCAGGCGGGCATTACGGAAGTTGTGGCTTCCTGCGGCACAGCGCTTACGACCGAGCAGATACGGGCCATGAAGAGGCATTCGCAGAACCTGCACCTCAATTTCGATCCCGATACCGCGGGAGCGAACGCCGCGGAGCGTTCCATCAAGCTGCTCCTCGACGAGAACATGCGGGTGCGGATCGTGGAACTGGAAGGCGGCCTCGATCCCGACGAATATTGCAAACAGCACGGCGCGGAAGCGTACCGCGAGCGAGTCGCGGGCGCAAAGACCTACTTCTACTGGCTCGCCGACCGCGCCCGCGCCCGGTTCAACATGCGCGAACCGCAGGGCCGCGTCGATGCTTTTCAGTTCCTGCTGCCGGCCATTCAGGGGCTCAACGACAAGCTTGAGCGGGTTGCAGTGGCGAACGACCTGGCTTCCTATCTCGGAGTTGCTCCCGGCCTCGTCCTGGATCATTTCCGCAAGGCCGCTGCCGATCGCGTGGAGCGGACGGCTGCGCCCAAGACTGAATCGTCACGGGCTACCGACCGGATTCTTCTGCCTCTGCTGGTGAACGACGGCGAAGCCCGCGCCCGGCTGATCGATCCGCTTCGCGAACTGCCCGCTCTGCGCCAACTCGGCACGTGGCCGATTTTCGAAGCACTGTTAACTATGGATAGTACGGGCGAGGCGATCAACTTCAACACCGTTCATGCGCGCATCCAGCCCGCCCTGCAGGATACTTTTGCGGCCATTCTTCTCGACGCAGGCGCGGAGGGCGGCGCCACCGTAGAAGACGGCATGGCGTGCGTGGAAGCGCTGCGCCGTGACGATCGCGAGGCCGTCCTGCGCGATTTGAAGAGCCGTATCAAGTCGGCGGAGCGCGAAGGCCGTTTCTCTGAAGCGCTTGCGCTGATGCAGCAACTCTCCCAATCCGCCTGACTTCGGCCTTCGACAACCGTAGCAACTTATCTGCAACAAATTCCTTATCTCACCATGCCTGAAACAAGCGGCAGGCTTGTGTCACGTGGTGAAGGTCCCTGCAAATTTTCAGGTACAATTAGTCGATTCAGCGCCGATGAGGAAATAATCCTGTGGCTGAAGATAAGTTTGAGGCAGTCGATCCCCTTGCTCGCGTAAGTCGAGAGCAGGGGTACGTGCTGTTCGAAGACGCCATAGAACTGATTCCCCCGGAAGTGGATGGGTTGTCGCTCGACCCCCTGACGCTGGATGCACCGGCCGCTGTCGAAGAGAGAGCGGAAGAGAAATCCGACGGCCGCTTTGAAGAGGCGGAAGATCTCGTCGAAATCGAGAACCTCGATAAGACGCACGATCCGGTGCGCCTTTATCTCCGCGAAATGGGTTCGGTGCCGCTGCTCAATCGCGCCGGCGAAATCGTCATTGCGCGGCGCATTGAGCGAGGCCAGACAAAGACGCGCAGAATTTTATCGCGCTGCCCGATCATCATCCAGGAAATGGTCCGGATGGGAGACGACGTTCGCTCGGGAGCGGTTGCAGCGCGCGATATTATTCAGTTCAACGATCCGATTCCGACCGACGAGACATACGAAGCCGGCGCTCGAACCATGCTCGCGGCCTGTGACGAACTCGCTAAGCTGCGCAAGCGCTTTCTGCAGTCGAAGCAGAAGATGGTGGCTGTTCCCCGTCAGTCGAAGCCGAAACAGAATCGCCGGCTGCGGTGGGAGCTGGGCAGGCTTGCGGTTCAGATCTCGCGCACGGCCTGCGCTGTCCAGTTGCAGAATCAGGCGGTAAAAGACCTGATTTGCAAGCTGCGCGCCGCCGTGGATGAGGTCAGGCCGATCGAGCAGAAAATTGCGCGGAATCAACGTGCGATCGAAGCGAAGAGATCGGCGTCCGCCGAGGCAATGAGAGAGCTGCGCCGCGAGCAGCGCTATCTCGCTGAGACCATGCAGGCGCTGGAAGAAAAGTACGCTTCTCCCGCCACCGAACTTCGGCGCGCGCTGGACCTGGTCAATCGTTCCGATCGCGAGGCCGAAACTGCCCGGCAGGAATTAATCGAAGCCAATCTCCGGCTGGTGGTGAGCATCGCGAAGCGGTACAACAATCGCGGTCTGCAGTTCCTCGATTTGATCCAGGAAGGCAATATCGGATTGATGAAGGCCGTCGAGAAGTTTGAGTATCGGCGCGGCTACAAGTTTTCCACCTATGCGACATGGTGGGTGCGGCAGGCCATCACGCGTGCCATCGCCGATCAGGCGCGCACCATCCGGATCCCGGTGCACATGATCGAAACGATCAACAAGCTGATCCGGACGTCCCGTGTGTTGGTGCAGGAGCTGGGACGCGAGCCGACCAGCGAAGAGCTTGCCGTAAAGATGGAGCTGCCGGTGCAGAAGGTGCGCCGCGTGATGCGCGTCGCGCAGGAACCAATTTCGCTCGAAACCCCGGTGGGCGAGGAAGACGAGTCGCACTTGGGCGATTTCATCGTCGACCAGGCGACTCTTTCACCTTCCGAGCAGGTGATCAATCTGAACCTGCATGAGCAGACCGCGGAAGTCCTCAAGACCCTTTCACCGCGCGAGGAAAAAATTATCCGCCTGCGGTTCGGTCTTGAAGATGGCAGCGAACACACTTTGGAAGAAGTGGGGCAGAACTTTGCCGTCACGCGCGAGCGCATCCGGCAGATCGAAGCGAAGGCCCTTCGCAAGCTGCGCCATCCGAGCCGGAGTTACCGGCTGAAGACGTTCCTCGAAGAAGTCTGAAGTTGTGGGGTCAGGGCTTCTGCCCTGCCGCTGGCCTTCCGGACGGCGCGGAGTTACCTCACTATTTCTTCTTCGCCGCCAGAGCTTTAATGTCGGCCGGAAGATCAAACCGCCCCGGGGGCAGGGAATCGTTGTAAGAGACCTTGTTGAAGTGCAGCATGATGGTCTGATTCATTGCCTTTTCGGTCTGCGCAAAAGGCGTCAGAATACCGTCGACTGCGCGGAAGTCCGACATCACGGCATCCGACGCAATATCTCCCAGTTCGGTGGTGTGAACTCCGGTAATCCGCACCAGCAGTCCGGAATCTTTCTCGAAATAGAACGTCTCCGGCTTTCCTTCCTTCGCGACCATCTCCACCTTCCACACCGGTTTACCGTCGAGATCGTCGGAACCGATAGTGCGGGCTTCCTTGTAAACCTGCCGCCAGTCCGTAATGCGTGAGAGCGTTGAGGCTCGCTTTACCTCAACTTTTTCGTCGCCTTCCAGGATGCGCGGACCCTGCAGCGCGCTGTTCTGCCACGCGGTAGTCCCGTCGTAGCCTTCTTCAATTTTGCCGATCCCGGCGAACTCCATTACGGTATAAGACTTCTCGCCCTGCTGCGCTATCGTAACCGTGCCGGAGATGTTCTGCCCCGCCATTTCGACGGTGCCGCTCATCGTCATATTGCCGGCCTTCGCCCACGCCTGCGCGCCGCCGCTGCGATCGATATAACGCTGAACGAGGCTCGCGCCGGACGGCATGTCGGCTGCGTGCAGTAGAGTTGCAGCGGAAAGGAAGGCTGTAAAGATAGCGTATTTTCGCGCGCGCGAGTACATAACCTAAATTGTGACAGCTTCTGTGCGGACTTCCGTGGAAGCAAACCCGACATACTGGACTTCTTCTTCGAGCGGAATCCCCCAGCGCCGCTCAACGCGCTGCTTCAATTCGCTTACGATTGTCACAAGGTCCCGCGCCGTGCCGTTTCCCGAGTTGTAAATCAGGTTTGCGTGATAGTCCGCCACGCAGATGTCGCCCGATCGCATTCCCTTCGCTTCCACCCGCTCCAGGAACCACGCCGAGGGAACCTTGCCCTCGATGATGGCGTTCGGAGGAAGCTCATTCACAACGAGCGGCGGCAATTCGGCGAGAAGATAATTCTTAAAAATGCTGCCGGCGCACTTCATCGTCGGCGGATATTTTTTGTTGCGGATCGTAAGGATCTTGTCCGCGGCTTCACGCAGCACAGCTCCATCGCCGCGATCCATTGCCAGCTCAGCGGAAAAGACGATCCACTCCTTGTGCCGCTTGAAGGCGCTCTCGCGATAGTGGAAGGCGCACTGCGCATTATCGAATTCGCGGATGCCCGATCCATCGAAGAACTTCACGCGCGAAACCCGCTCCGCGATGGAATGCCCGTAAGCGCCCGCGTTGCCGTAAACCGCGGCGCCGACCGAGCCCGGAATGCCCGTCATGGTTTCCAGGCCTTTCAGGCCGGAATCGACCGTAAAATCGACCAGGCTTTGCAGAGACGCTCCGCTTTCGACCGAAACCGCCGCGTCGTCCCGGTGTATCCGGTTGCTGGAGAGCTTGAGCACCACGCCCCGAAAGCCGGCGTCCGCGACGATCAGATTTGTTCCATCGCCGATCACAACCGTATCCAGTTCGCTCGCGCGCGCGATCCGCCACGCATCGATGAACGCGGCTGTGCTGTGCGCAATTGCGAACACATCGGCCGGTCCGCCGATACCGAACCTCGTATAGTTTGAAAGAGCGGCATCGCGCAGGACTGTGGTTTCCGGCAGGGCGGAGAGTTCCTCGAAGGTCTCCTGAACGCGATTCATTGCTCTAATTATAGGGACACCCCAATGAAAATTACGTTCCCCGGATTCCCCAAAGAAGGCATGGCATTTCTGCGCGCACTGAAGAAGAATAACGACCGGGAATGGTTTACGCCGCGCAAGCCCGTATTCGAAGCCAGTGTGAAAGCGCCGATGATCGAGCTGGTAAGCGCGATCCATCGTGAAATGCTGCGGTTTGCTCCTCACTATGTGGGCGAGCCCGCAAAATGCGTCTATCGAATCTATCGTGATACGCGGTTTTCAAAGGACAAAACGCCTTACAAAACATTCGCTTCCGCTCTGCTGCTGCGCAACGGCTTCGATAAGTATACGGGCGGCGCAGCTTATTACTTTGCAGTGGCTCCGGACAACATTGAAGTGGCCGGCGGTATCTACATGCCCGACCGCGACGTGCTCCTTGCTGTTCGCCGGCACATCGCCGATAACCATAAACAGTTCCGCGCTACATACAGCTCACCTAAGGTCAAGAAGCTGCTCGGCGACCTGCAGGGCGAAAGCGTTTCGCGCGCGCCCAAGGGCTTCGACCCGGAACATCCCGCGGCGGATCTCGTTAGGCGCAAGCACTATCTCCTCGATACGCAGCTCGATCCGAAGCTGGCGACGACGCCGAAACTGCTCGGCGAAATCGTGGCGAGGATCGAAGCTATGACGCCGTTCATAGAGTTTTTGAATCGCCCATTGCTCGCGAGACAATCGAAACTGAAGCGGGATGAAACCTTCCTTCGATAGCCGATGAGATTTTGCCAATGGTAAGAGCCTGATGGTAAGAGCGTGGTACGGCAGGCGGATGAACGCCTGGGAGATGGACTTGGCGACGCGCTCCACCGATCGCGTTGTCCGGCCGTTCGACTGGGGACTGGACTGGACGGCGGGATGGCCCGTTCGTTCCGATCAGAGAGATCCGGAATCGCGCATCCGCGAGATCAACCGGCTTGCGATCGCCGATAGTGCGCGTTTCTTCGATTACACTCCTCCAACGGATTTTCATCTGGACGAATCTCTGGTGCGCTTCACATCAGCGGTTCACACCCCATACGGAGAGAACAATACCGTGAACGCACGGTACTTCCCGGCAAACCCGCGCTTCCGCCGCGGCCCCAAAGCCGTCGTTGTGCTGCCGCACTGGAACGCCAGCCGGCAGCAGCATGTCGCGCTTTGCCAGGGAATCGCAAGACTGGGGATTTCAGCGCTTCGCATCAGCCTTCCCTATCACGATGACCGGATGCCTGCCGAACTCACTCGTGCGGACTACGCGGTCTCCGCCAACGTCTGCCGCACCATCGATGCAACGCGCCAGGCGGTAATTGATGTCCGTTCGTGCTTCGACTGGCTGCAATCCCGCGGTTATACCGATCTCGGCATTGTCGGCACCAGTCTCGGCTCCTGCTATGCGTTCCTCGCAACTGCACATGATCCCCGCATCCGCGTCAACGTTTTCAATCACTGCTCCACCTATTTCGCCGACGTGGTCTGGACCGGACTGTCGACGCGCCACATCCGCAGTGGTATGGAGGGCGACATCAATCTCGACCGTCTGCGCACAGCTTGGGATTGCATCAGCCCGGTGCACTACATGGATCGCTTCGCCGCGATGAATAAACGCGCGTTCTTTCTCTACGCCACTTATGACACGACTTTCCTGCCGGAATTTTCGCGTCAGGTGGTGGAGCATTTACGCAGACGGAAACTCGATCACAAGCTGGTCGTCATGCCGTGCGGGCATTACACATTGGGCGAATCGCCGTTCAAATTCGTGGCCGGATACCATATCTGTTCGTTCCTGAAGCGGAATCTGTAGGGAGGCGAGGCACGGATGAAAAGACTTTGGCTGGGCTGCGCGATTTACTCTGTTTGCGTCCGGAGCCTTTGCAGCCAATAAAGCGGACCGATGCGCCGGAGCGCGCGACCTGAAGCTGGTCAACGGCAAGATCGTCAGCATGGATCAGCGGAATACCGTTCTGTCTGAGATCACGATTCAGAACGGGCTGATCGCGGACGGCAACCAGAAACTGAACCCCTGCACGAAGGTGATCAATCTCCGGGTCCGTACCGCGATTCCGGGGATCGTCGACAATCACAATCACATCGTTCTGCTGGGAACGCGGCCCGGGCATGACATAAGGCTGGAGACCGCGGCGTCCATCTCGGACGTTCAGGCGATGATTCGCGCGCGGGTAGCCACAGTTCCGGCCGGCGCGTTCATCACAGCGCTGGGCGACTGGAACGTCAAACAATTCGCCGAAAAACGCGTGCCTACCCTGGCGGAACTCGATGCCGCGACGCCAAAGAACCCGGTGCTGATCAACGGCAGCGGGACAGTTGCCAATAGTCTCGCCAAAACGTTCTTTGAAGCCAAAGGCATTACCGTCAGCCCGACTGGCGTGATCGCCAATGCCGACTTTCTTAGCAGGGTGCTGAAAAAGTAGGTGAAGGCTGGTTACCGTACCAAACAGAATCGCGTCTCAATGTATTAACCGCGATGCGAGGCAAAGACACCCAACAAAGTGCGATGTTCAGTTATCTTTCGCCGGAGGATCGAGTGCCGGCGGATCATCCTTTGCGGCCGGTTCGGCTGATGGCGGACATAGCGCTGGAGGCTCTGTCGCCAGTGTTCAATCGGATGTATGTGGCTTTCGGCCGTCCGTCGATAGCGCCCGAGAAG
>DATAXN010000074.1:0-101453 GCA_036273015.1 Bryobacteraceae bacterium
CGGCTGTCCTTGGCCAGGCTGGCGATGCGATGCCATCAAACATATACACTGCCAGGTTTTTCACCTAATAGCCAGGTCCAAGATGAAGATTTTAAAAGATTTTCGCGACACGACTTTCGCAGCTACCTGAACTGTTACGATTTTGTCGAATGCGGCGTCAACGCCGGTTTCGTCAGTTCCGCCATCATGCAATCCCTCGACCGGCAAAACTCAGGCAGGCGGTTTTTTCTGATCGACACCTTCAGCGGACCGGTTCTCTCGCAGTATTCGCCGCAGGAGATCGACCGGGGCCGTGACCTTACCGCAAAGTCCGCTCTTGCCGCCGGAGCCTATATGACGGATCCGGAACGCGTGCGCGCCAATTTCTCAGAATGGCCGAATGCCTGTTAGTGGTGCAGGGCGCTGTGCCCCAAGTTCTCCATACGGTGAACTTCGGAGACGTCGCATTTCTGCACCTCGATATGAACTGCGCTCTGCCCGAACGCGCCGCGCTGGAATTCTTCTGGAGCCGCCTTTCGCCGGGCGGCATCGTCCTGCTGGACGATTACACCTATTTCGGGCATGACAGCCAAACCGAAGCTATTGACTCGTTATCCGGCCGGCTCGGATTCCGGACCCTGTCGCTTCCCACGGGACAGGGTCTCATTGTGAAGTGAAGCGAAGTGAAGTAAAGAAATGCCAGGTAATGGGATTGCGACGGGAACGGACCGACCTATTCGTCGTCGTCCTCGTCTTCATCGTCGTCTTCTTCCAAATCCTCGTCTTCGAGGTCTTCGTCGTCTAAATCTTCGTCGTCTTCATCGTCGAGGTCTTCGTCTGCGTCCTCATCGTCTTCGTCGAGGACATCCTCTTCGTCTTCTTCGTCCTCGTCGTCCAGATCCTCTTCGTCTAGGTCATCCTCTTCGTCGGCCATATCGTCGAAGCTCAAATCGTCGGGATTCCGTTTCGGCGGGCTCAACACCCAGTCCCGCGCGGTTGTGAAGTTTTCCAGGTACTCCATATTTCCCCTTTGCATGAAGCGCCGCTTTTATTTTGCCCCTTCGTTTGCAGTTTACACGGTCGCGGAATTTGTGCAACTCGAAATAGAGAGGCTTCCCGGGGCCCTTGGGTTACACTGGGATTTCAATATAAATGAAGCCCCGAATTCGTTCTACGACGGTGCTCTGTGTGCGCCGCGAGGGTAAGGTTGTCATGTCCGGTGACGGCCAGGTCACGCTGGGATCGGAAGTGCTGAAATCCACAGCCCGTAAGCTGCGCCGGCTCTACAATGACAGGATTGTGGCCGGATTTGCAGGCTCCACAGCGGACGCCTTCTCCCTTTTCTCCCGTTTCGAAGCCAAGCTCGAGCAGTTCAACGGCAACCTGCCGCGCGCAGTGGTGGAACTCGCCAAGGACTGGCGCACCGACAAAGTCCTCCGTCATCTCGAAGCTCTGCTCCTTGTGGCCGACGCGAAAAACACTTTTATCCTCAGCGGGAATGGTGATGTTATCGAACCCGATGAGGACGTTGCAGCCATCGGCTCCGGCGGACCTTTTGCCCTTTCCGCTGCGACCGCGCTGATGCGCCACACCAAGCTCTCGGCAAAACAGATTTCCGAAGAGGCAATGAAGATCGCCGGCAAAACCTGCATCTACACGAACGATAACGTGACGTACGAGGAATTGGCCTGAGATGGTAATTTACCTTCCCGGACAATCAGTCGACGAAGGGCCGGTGCTGGATGAACTCACGCCCCGCGAAATCGTCCGCGAACTGGACAAGTACGTAATCGGACAGCCGGACGCCAAACGCGCGGTCGCAATCGCGCTGCGCAATCGCCTGCGGCGGCAGAAACTTCCTCCCGAAATGGCGGATGAGGTGATGCCGAAGAACATCCTCATGATCGGACCCACCGGTGTCGGCAAAACCGAGTTGGCACGCCGCCTCGCCAAACTGGCCAATTCGCCGTTCATGAAAGTCGAAGCCAGCAAGTTCACGGAAGTGGGCTATGTAGGCCGTGACGTCGAATCGATGATCCGCGATCTGGTGGATATCGCGATCGACATGATCCGCGAAGAAAAGCTGGAGGAGATCGGCGACCGCGCCGAAGCCAACGCCGAGAATCGCCTGCTCGACCTTCTCGTTCCGCCCGCTCCCGAAAACGCGGAAGACAACCTGAAGACGCGCGAGAAACTTCGCGAGCGTCTGCGCGACGGCAAACTCGACGAGCGCATGGTCGAAGTGGACGTCAAAGAGCGTGCCCCCAGTTTCGAGATCGCCAGCAACGTCAATCTCGAAGAAATGGGCATCAACATCAAGGAAATGCTGCCCGCGATGTTCGGCTCCCGCGGATCGAAGAAGCGCAACATGCGCGTCGCGGACGCGATGGATTATCTGGTCCAGGAGGAAGAACAGAAGCTCATCGACATGGACCAGGTGACGCGCATCGCGCTCGATCGCGTGGAAACGAGCGGGATCATCTTCCTCGACGAAATCGATAAAATCGCCGGACGCGAAGGTGGCCACGGCCCCGATGTCAGCCGCGAAGGTGTGCAGCGCGACATCCTGCCTATCGTCGAAGGCACCACAGTCAACACGCGACACGGTTTCGTACGCACCGATCACATCCTGTTCATCGCGGCAGGCGCCTTTCACGTTTCCAAGCCGAGCGACCTGATTCCCGAGTTGCAGGGGCGATTTCCGATTCGCGTCGAGCTGAAATCGCTCACAACCGAAGACTTTGTTCGCATTCTCAAAGAACCCAAGAACGCGCTCGCCAAGCAGTATGTGGCGCTGATGGATACCGAAGGAATCAAGCTGAACCTGACGGACGACGCGCTGGAAGAAGTCGCCGGGTTTGCGGCGCGCGTGAACGAATCGTCCGAGAACATCGGCGCGCGGCGCCTGCACACCATCATGGAGAAGCTTCTCGAAGAGATCTCCTTCGAAGGGCCGGATTTGCGCAAGAAAAATGTCAAAGTCGACGCCGCTTACGTGCGCAAACAACTCGCCGACATCGTGAAAGATCAGGACCTGAGCCGGTATATTCTCTGATGAAGCGGAAAGCCGGGATCTTTGCAGCGGCTTTGTTCTGCCTGACCGGTTGCGGCTACGTCGGATATCCGCTGCCTCCCGCGTTGAAGCGCCCGCTGCGTGTGGAAGATCTCGCGGCGGTCGAACGCGGCTCTAAAATCGTCATTCAGTTCACCATTCCGAAAGTCACCACCGAAAACCTGCCGATTAAAGATAAAGACAGCGAAGACGTCGAGTTGCGAATTGGTCCTCCGGACAACCCTTTTAATCTGGAAAACTGGCGGCACACCTCCGATCGCATCCCTGTTTCGACCAAAAGCGCGGGCGCTTACGTCGAAGTATCGGCCTCGAAGTGGTATGGCAAAACGGTTGACATTGCCGTAAACGTTCACGGGCCCAGCGGCAATTCGGTCGGCTGGTCGGCGTTCGTAATTCTGCCGGTCGTTCCCGCCCTGCCCGTCCCCGAAGGCGTCGTGGCCACCGATGCGCCGGACGCGATCCATCTGGAATGGCACGCTGCCGCGCCGGAATTCCGTGTCTTTCGCCGATTGGCGGATGAGGTCAACTGGGTCCAGATCGGGACGTCCAACAAGCCGCTCTATACGGACACCATGATCGACTATGGAAAGACTTATCAGTACGAGGTGAAGTCGATCGAAAAGACTGACGACAAATACGCCGAGAGCGAGCTTTCCGAGATGCGGAGCTTCAAGCCCACCGACAAATTTCCTCCGTCGGCGCCGTCGGGACTGACCGCGGTGCCGGGCGCGCGCAGCATCGAGCTCGTCTGGGACCGGAACACGGAGAAGGACTTCGCGAGCTACAAAGTCTATCGCGACGGCAAGCTGATCGCCACGGACGTAACCGCGACTGCGTACAGTGACCGGGATGTCAGGCAAGGCGTCAGGTATGAATATCAGGTGACTGCGCTGGACAATGCCGGGAACGAAAGTGCGAAATCCCCCGTTGCCGCGGGAACAATTCCGTAGGCAAAGCCTCCCTTGCTCCCGTTATACTGAGGTCAAATGAAATTTTTCCTTGATACCGCGAACCTGGAAGAAATTCGAAAGGGCGCCGAATGGGGCATTGTTGACGGTGTCACCACTAACCCAACGCTCATTGCCAAGGAAGGGAAGCCGATTCGCGAGCAGATTGCCGCGATCTGCGACATCGTTGATGGCCCGATCAGCGCGGAAGTAGTCGCGGTCACCGCAAAAGACATGATCCGCGAAGGCCGCGAGCTTTCGAAGATTCACAAGAACGTAATCGTGAAGTGCCCGCTGATTCGCGACGGTATCGAAGCCTGTTCCGCGCTCTCCAAAGAAGGCATTCGCGTGAACGTGACACTTTGCTTCTCCCCCGCCCAGGCATTGATTGCCGCGAAGGCCGGAGCTTACTTCATCAGCCCGTTCGTGGGAAGAATCGACGACATCGGCGGCAACGGAATGGATTTGATTCGCCAGATCGTCGCCATTTACGACAACTACGACTTCGACACGCAGATCCTCGCGGCATCGCTGCGCGGACCGACGCACGTGATTGAGTCCGCCATGGCCGGCGCGCATATCGGAACCATGCCGTTCAAGGTGATGGACATGTTGTTCAATCACCCTCTGACCGATAAAGGTCTGGACCAATTTCTGAAAGACTACAACAAAGCTTTTAAGCCGGAGCCGGCGGCAACCCGGTAACATTGCATGCCCAATTGGTGGGCAAATTTCACCTCGAATCCGCAGGCGGTATGGAGTGCAATAGGCGCTCTGGTCATTCTTGTCGCCGCCACGATCTACTTCGTGCGGAGATACCTGGCCCAACGCCCGACGCGGGAAGAATTGGAGCGCCGCCGCCGCGCGTCCCTCCATCGCACCGGGAAGATGGGAGATGGCGAGATCATCGATGTCGAAGCTGCGTCGTCTTTCATCGTCTATTCGTACAGCGTGGCCGGCGTCGTTTATACGGCCTCGCAGGACGTGGTTGCGCTGCAGGCGCTTCTTCCCAAAGACGCGATGACTATGGTTGGCCCCGTTTCCGTCAAGTTCGACCCCCGCAATCCGGCCAACTCCATCGTTCTTTGCGAGGACTGGAGCGGCCTGCGCAATAAGCCGGAGATCCCTCTGTAAGTTTTTCCCGTTCGCCGAGACTATAGTCGGCGAATGATCCAGACCGCCAGCCTTTGCAAATCCTTTGGTAAATGCACCGCGCTCAATGGATTATCGTTCTCCGCGGACAATGGCTCAGTCACCGGTCTGATCGGGCCAAATGGTTGCGGCAAGACTACAACGCTGCGTCTGATCGCCGGTCTTCTTCGCCCCGGCAGCGGTCGTGTTCTGGTTGATGGCGTCGATCCGGCAAACGATCCGCTTGCCGCGCGCCGCCTGATGGGAGCTCTTACCGACGGCTTGGGCAACTATCCGCGGCTGACCACCCGCGAACACCTCTGGTACTTCGGACAACTGAGAGGAATGTCGCGCGTCGAGCTGGAATCGCGCACCCGATATCTGCTGGATCTGTTCGATATGAATGAAATCGCCGATCGCCGGGCTGTTGGGTTTTCCCAGGGCGAGCGGATGAAACTGGCGCTCGCGCGCGCCATGATCAACGATCCGCCCAACATCCTGCTCGATGAACCAGCCAACGGTCTCGATGTCCACAGCACTCGTGCCCTGCGATCTCTTCTCGAGCGCCTTCGCGACACCGGAAAGTGCATTGTTCTCTGTTCCCATTTGATGACGGAAATCTCGCTCGTCTGCGACAAGGTCGTCGTGGTCACGCATGGACGAGTGGCAGCTCAGGGATCTCCCGCTGATCTGATGCTCGTGGGTAATGCGCGCACGTTGGAAGAGGCATTTATGGGACTAACTTCATGAGCACTCATCCGTGGTTCGTCATATTTCGCAAAGAAGTGCGTGACGGTCTTCGCGATGGCCGCTCATTGTTCTCTTCCCTGATATTCTGCTGGCTCGGCCCGTTACTGGTCGGAGTCCTCTGGCGGCAGCCCACGGCCCTCGCCCTGCTTCCGGCGTTTCTCATCATTACTGCCTTTACCGGTGCGATGAACATCGCGAATGACGCCATGGCCGGAGAACGGGAGCGCGGCTCGTTGGAGCCCCTGCTGATGAACCCGGTGACGTCTTCCGATCTCCTTCTTGGCAAATTCCTTGCAACCGGAGCCTTCAGTCTGAGCTGCGTAGTCCTCACTCTGTTGTTTGCACTCGCGGTTCTGTTGGTAACTCCACTCGGCGGCCGGATGCACGCGAGCTCGTTGCTCTGGATGCTGATGGTTATGCTTCCTCTCGTACCTTTCGCGGCCGGTATCGATCTGCTGATCTGCACGTTTGCCCAAACTCCGAAAGAAGGCAATTCCTGGCTTTCCGTAGCTTTGCTCGCCCCGATGCTGATCGGGATTTTAGCTGAATTCTTCCCGGTCCGCCTGCGAGCAGCAACAGCGGTTATTCCGCTCCTCGGACAACAGCGCATGCTCTCCGCGCTGACGCGTGGTGAGCTGCCACACTTCGGCTGGCTCCTGTCTTCCGGTGTATGCACAGTGCTGATCGGAGCAGCCGCGCTCATGGCGACAACACGCCTCCTGAGAAATGAGAAGGTGATCTTTGGCAGGTGATTCTGTCCTGCGGATCGCCGCGCTCGAAACCATGAGTTCCGTGGATCGGCACGTACTCTCGGAATTATATGAACGCATCTTCGCTTCATATGGCCCGGCCCTGGTGCGCCTGACGGCCTGTTACGAATCCCGTCCGGACGTCCGCGAGGATCTGCTGCAGGAAATCCTGGTCGCAATCTGGAAGGCATTGCCGGGGTTTCGCGGCGAGTGTTCGGAAAAGACCTTCGCGCTTCGCGTGGCGCACAACCGTTGTCTGACGCATGTGTGGCGGCGAGGCAGATCGCGGGAAAGTGAGAGCGAACTGCCCGAGGTTCCCGACCCGCGCATGAATCCGGAAGCTCTTTTCATTGCCGGTCGCCGGCGCGAAACCCTGCTCGCGGCGATTCGTTCCCTGCCGGTAAATTACCGCCAGGTACTGACGCTCGCGCTGGAGGACCTGACTCCGGCTGAAATCGCCGCCGTCCTCGGCGTCACCGAAAATAACGCAGCCGTTCGGCTGAACCGGGCCCGCAAAGCACTGCGCGAAATACTGGAGGTGAAGCCGTGAGCATGGATCTGGAACTGGCCGATTGGCGAGCCGACTGGATCGCGGAAAACCTGCCGGACGCCGCGTTGCTGCGCGTCGACCTGCGCCTCCTTGTAGAGCGCGGGAGCAGGCGCATGCGTTTCGCGTTCGCAGGTCAACTGTTGTGCGCGGCTGCGATTCTGGTATTCACCGCCTGGTTCGCCTCCCGCAATCCCACGCTCGAATGGATTCTCTGGGCTGCGGTTCTGTGGGTTTCGACGTTCCTCGGCATCGGCCTTGCCATCCGGACCAGGACCGGTACCTGGAAGGCACTTGGGCAATCGAATGCGGCGTTTCTCGATCTCTCCCTGCGCCGGTGTCGACGCGAGCTGCGTGCCATTCATCACGGACGATGGTCGCTCGCCGCAGCCCTTTCCATCGTGATGGGCTGGTTGTCCCTGGATGCTTTTTTGCATCGTCTGCCGGTAGGTCCGTATTTGCTCGGAGTCACGATAAACGTCCTGATCGCGGCCGTTTGGCTCGCGATCTTCACCACACGCGAGCGCCGTGCCAACCGTGAGTTCGAGCAACTGAGTCAGTTCGCATATCCCATACCCGAATAGCGGCGATCGATCCTTCAACTTTCGTTAACGGGAAATTCGGTAACGGCCGCGACTTTTCCCGTACGTTGTGTTTGCATACAGAGTGGGATTCGACTCAAAGGCAGGTTTGGCATGAAGTTCTGTTCTTCGCTGGCGGCCCTGACGCTGCTGGCATGTTCAGGGTTTGCTCAGAATTCAGCACCTTCCGTCAACACAGACCGCGCCGCCGCCCGCTTTCTGGATCAGGCAACCTGGGGTCCGACGCCGGCCTCCGTAGCGCAACTGCAGGCCATGAGTGTTACCGACTGGCTCAACGCGCAGTTCGCCTTGAACACCTCCGATCTGCCTGATCAGCCCATCCTGAATGCCCAGGGACAATCGAATAACAACCTCGCACCGATCCAGGCTGCCTTCTTTCAGAATGCCGTTACCGGGCAGGATCAGCTCCGCCAGCGCATTGCCTTCGTTCTGAGCCAGATCTGGATCGTCTCGCAGACATCCGGTGTTTCTCCGGCGTATGCGTATCCGCCCTATTGGCGAATCTTCCGCGACAACGCCTTCGGCAATTACCGTGACCTTATTAAAGCGGTGACGCTTAGCCCCGCCATGGGCCGATATCTGAGCATGGCCAACAACAAGGGCAATGCTTCAAAGGGTACCGCGGCCAACGAAAACTACGCGCGCGAAGTTATGCAGCTATTCACGCTCGGGCTGACGCAGTTGAATCCCAACGGGTCCTCCGTGCTGGATCAGAATCAGAACCCCGTTCCGACTTACACACAGGCAATCGTCACCACTCTCGCGAGAGCGTTCACCGGTTGGACCTATCCGACGGCGTCCGGCGCAACTCCGAAGAACAATAATCCGGCATACTACATGGGCCAGATGTTCGCTGTGGAATCCGAACACGACACGTCATCCAAACCGATCTTCGGCAACATCGCCATACCGGCCGGCCAGACAGCTGAGCAGGATCTCGATTCTGTAATCGACGCGCTGATGAGCCAGCCGACAATGGCCCCGTTCATCAGCCGGCAGTTGATCCAGCACCTCGTGACCAGTAACCCCAGCGCTTCCTATATCCAGCGTGTTTCGCAGGTGTTCACGAACAACGGCAGCGGCACAGCCGGAGACTTAAAAGCCGTGATCACCGCGATCCTCACAGATCCGGAAGCCCGCGCGAACGACGATTCGACGGAGCAGGTTTTACCGAGCTACGGGCATCTGCGCGAGCCGATTCTCTTCATGACGAACATCCTGCGCGGCCTGAACGGAACCGTAACCTCGTCAAGTACGCTCCAAAACTACGCTTCGGAGATGGGTGAAAACCTCTTCGTCGCCCCCAGCGTCTTCAGCTACTTCTCGCCACAGTACCGTACGGAGAAGGGCCTGCTCGGCCCTGAGTTCCAGATCTATTCCACTCAGACAGTCGCCGACCGCGCGGATATCATCAACACCGTTCTTTACGGGAAGCTGGACAAGAACACAACGGTCAATCTGTCGCCGTTCATCGCGCAAGCCGGCAATACGAGCAACCTGCTCAGCTACATCAGTTCTGTATTCCTGCATGGCGGCATGTCGGCCGCGCTGCAGCAGGCCGGCACGAGCGCCGTGAACGCTGCGACAACGCCTACCGCCAAAGCTCAGGCGGCGCTCTATGTCGTGCTGACGTCGGGTGAGTACCAGGTGATTCAATAACGGATTCGAATCGGAGGAAGTAATGGTTTCGCGCAGAGGATTTATTCGAATCGGGACGGCCTCGGTGGGCTCGCTGGCGCTGCGCCGTTTCGGTGTGTTGCCCGCGCTGGCGCAGAGCGGACCGGATTACCGCGCGTTGGTCTGCGTCTTCCTCCTCGGCGGCAACGATTCGAACAACACCATCGTCCCCATGGACGATGCCCGCTTCAAGGCTTATCAATCGATCCGTGGAAGCCTGGCTCTCACCAGCACCGACCTGACTCCGGTCACCAGCGTTTCCGCCGAGCCATTCGGCTTTCACTCCAAGCTCACAGAAGTCGCCGGCATGTTCTCGAGCAGGGAGCTCGCGGTCGTCGCCAATACAGGCGCTCTGGTGCAGCCTCTGACCCGCACCCAATATCAGAATCAACAGGCAGCCATCCCCCTCAACCTGTTTTCTCATTCCGATCAGCAAGTCGCCTGGCAGACCTCCATCGCGCAGGGCCACAGCGCAACAGGATGGGGCGGACGCGCGGCGGATTATATGGCTTCGCAGAATATAAACTCCTCGGACTTTCCGACGTTCTTCTCGGTGGCCGGCAACACCATCGAAGGAGCGGGCGTCAGCACGCAACCTGTGGCTCTGGCGCCGGGGCAGTCCCTGCAACTCGCCGGGTTCAACAGTTCCGCCTCATCTCAGGCGCGGCTCAACGCCGTAAGCAGCCTGCTGACCACCGAGAGTGGCGTGTCTCTGGTGCAGGCCGCCAACGACACGCTCTCGCACAGCATGAATGACGCATCGGCTCTGGCGTCGGCTCTGGCCAAAGGAACAGCGCTGAAGACCACGTTTCCGTCCACCTCCATCGGCGCCCAATTGAAGCAGGTCGCTCAGATCATCCAGGTGCAGTCGTATCTCGGAATGCGGCGACAGATTTTCTTCGTCACCTTTGGCGGGTTCGATACGCACACAAACGAGTTGAACACGCACAACACTCTTTATTCTCAGTTGAGTCCCGCCCTGTCCGCTTTCTACAACGCGACTCAGGAAATCGGCATGGCGCAGAATGTAACGACTTTCACGGAATCCGATTTCAGCCGCACTTTCCAGCCTACCAGCGCGGACGGAAGCGATCACGGATGGGGCAGCCACCATCTCGTCGTCGGCGGCGCAGTCCTCGGCGGCCAGATCTACGGACAGTTCCCGACATTCGAACTCGGCGGTCCAAATGACACGGACACGCGCGGCCGCTGGATACCGACCACATCGATCGATCAGTACGGGGCGACACTGTGCTCCTGGTTCGGAATCCCGTCAGGCGCGATGGGAACCGTGTTCCCGAATCTGACCAATTTCTCCGCCACCAATCTCGGCTTCCTGACCAATCCCGATCAGGCAGCCAGCTAGAATAGAAGAGTCTCCCCCGACAAACGAGCTGCCGGCGCCCGTATCAGGCCGGCTGATGTTTTCTATGGCTGAGACCCCATTCGTTCACCTCCACAACCACACCGACTACTCGCTGCTTGACGGCGCGTGCGAAATCGACCAGCTCATGGAGGTGGTCGCCGAGCAGAAGATGCCGGCCGTCGCGATGACGGATCACGGCAACCTCTTCGGCGCGGTCAGTTTTTACAACGCGGCCAGAGCGAAAGGGATTCATCCGGTCATCGGCTGCGAAATGTACGTTTCGCAGCAGGGTCATAAGACTCGCTCCGATACCGATCGCTACAACCATCTCATCCTGCTTTGTGAAAACCAGGAAGGCTACAAAAACCTCATCAAGATGGTTTCAACCGCCTTTCTGGAGGGCTTCTATTACAAGCCGCGCGTCGATAAGGATCTGCTCGCCGCCCATTCGAAAGGCCTCATCTGCCTTTCGGCCTGTCTGCGCGGCGACCTCAATGAGACCATCCTCGCCGACAAGTACGACGAAGCCCGTCATCTCGCCTATACCTATCGCGACATCTTCGGCAAGGATAACTTCTTCCTCGAAATTCAGGATCACGGCCTCGAGCAGGACAAGCGCCTCACCCCGCAGGTCAATCGTCTGTCGATCGAGACCGGCATTCCCCTCGTCGCCACCAACGACTCACACTACCTGCGCCGTGAAGACGCCCGCGCGCATGAAATCCTCATGTGCATTCAGACGGGCAAGACCATGTCCGACCCGAACCGCATGCACTGGGACCATCCGGACTTCTACCTGAAGACACGCGACGAGATGATGGCGCTCTTCGGCGAACTCGAAGATGCCGTCAATCGGCCCTGGGAGATTGCACAGCGCTGCCAGGTAAAGCTCGAAAAGGTCAAAGATCCCTTCCCGCGCTTCGACATTCCCGCCGACCAGACCACTGACTCCTACTTCGCTTACGTCGCGCGTCAGGGTTTCGAAAAGCGGCGTCCGCGCCTCGAAGCGATGCGTGCCGCGGGTCAGCTCAAGCACGATCTCGCGGACTACGTTGAGCGTCTGGACTTCGAGATCGCGATGATCCAGCAGATGAAGTTCTCCGGTTACTTCCTCATCGTCTGGGACTTCATCCGCTTCTCAAAATCGAAGAACATCCCGGTAGGCCCGGGACGCGGCTCCGCTGCCGGAAGCCTTGTCAGTTATGCGATGCAGATCACCGATATCGATCCGCTGCAATACGGTCTGCTGTTCGAGCGCTTCCTCAATCCGGAACGCATCAGCATGCCCGATATCGATATCGACTTCTGCATGAACCGGCGCGGCGAAGTGATTCAGTACGTCACCGAAAAGTATGGTCGCGAGCAGGTTGCCCAGATCATCACATTCAATACGCTCGCGGCGCGTGCGGCGATCAAAGACGTCGGCCGCGTGCTCGATATGAGCTTCGCCGACGTCGACCGCATCACCAAGCTGGTGCCGAACGTCCTGAACATCAAGCTGAAGGACGCGATCGAACAGGAGCCGGGCTTTGCGGCGCTGGCCAAGCAGGATCCGCGGGTGAACGATGTCCTCGACGTAGCGAAGCGGCTCGAGGGCTTCGCCCGGAACTCTTCTGTTCACGCTGCAGGCGTAGTGATTTCACCCGAACCGCTGCGCAACATCGTTCCGCTGTATCGCACCAACCGCGAGGAAATCGTAACCCAATACGACATGAACGGGCTTGACAAGCTCGCGCTTCTCAAGATGGACTTCCTCGGTCTCACAACTCTCACGCTGATCGACGATGCGCTCAAGATGATTGAAAAGCGTCACGGCGTTCGCATCGTTCCCGAAGATCTGCCGCTTGAGGATCCTGCGGCCTACGAAATTTTCTGCAAGGGTTACACCAGCGGCGTGTTCCAGTTCGAATCACCTGGCATGCGCGATATTCTGCGCCGCTATCAGCCGAGCCGCATCGAAGATCTCACCGCGCTGAACGCCCTGTATCGTCCCGGGCCGATGGACATGATCGACGATTTTATTGAGCGCAGGCACGGCCGCAAAGTCGTTCAATACGATCTGCCTGAACTGAAAGAGATCCTCGCAGAAACTTACGGCGTCATGATTTACCAGGAACAGGTGATGCAGATTTCCAGCCGCGTCGCCGGTTACTCCCTGGGGGACGCCGATATTCTGCGCCGCGCCATGGGCAAAAAGAAGGTCGAGGAGATGGACAAGCAGCGCGCCACCTTCCTCGCCGGCGCTGCCGAACGCGGCCACTCCGCGAAAAAGGCCGAGAAGATTTTCGACCTGATGGCGAAATTCGCCGGTTATGGCTTCAACAAGTCTCACTCGGCCGCCTATTCCTACGTGGCGTTCATCACGGCGTATCTGAAAGCGCATTACCCGGTAGATTTTATGGCCGCGCTGCTGACTTCGGAAACCGGCAACGTCGCCAAAGTCGTGAAGTACATCAACGAATGCCGCGACATGAATATTCGCGTACTGCCGCCCGATGTGAATGCCAGCGAGTATACCTTCACGCCCGTTCGCGATGAAAAGGGCGATGCCATTCGGTTCGGTCTCGGCGCGGTGAAGAATGTCGGCCAGAGTGCGGTGGAGGCAATCATCAAAGCACGAACCGAATTGGGTCGTTTCCGCTCCATCTATCAGTTCTGCGAACACGCCGACATGCAGTCGATCAACCGGCGTGTGATGGAGAGCCTGGTGAAGGCCGGCGCAATGGATTTGCTCGAGGGCACCCGCGCGCAACTTCTGTTGGCGCTCGATGCCGCGATCGAGACAGGCACGCGGGCGGCTCGCGATCGCGACAGCGGCCAGGGAGGTTTGTTCGGCGGTCCCGCTGAAGAACAGCCCGAGCCCGCTCTTCCACGCGCTAACGACTGGACCCTTAAAGAGAAGCTGCAGGGCGAGAAGGAACTGCTCGGCTTCTATGTCACCGGTCATCCGCTGGATAGCTACGAACAGAAGATCGCGGAACTCGCCTCGCATGATTCCACGAGGCTCGAAGGTCTCGAAAAGGGCGCGGAAGCCGTGCTTTGCGGCATGATCACGGGCGTCCAGAAGCGCCGCAACCGCGAAGGTAAACCATGGGTCTCTTTCACAATCGAGGATCGCAGCGGCAGCATCGAGGCAATGGTTTTCACGACTAACTACGAGCGGCTCGCTCCTTCGTTGGTGGAAGATCAGGCCATGCTGATCCGCGGTGGAGCGCTGCCGGAAGAAGGCAACCCGACGAAGATATCGGTGCAGGAAATCACGCCCCTCGACGTGGCGCGCGTGTCGTTGCCGAGCCTGATCAGTGTGAAGGTTTTCGTCGGACGCAACGGCATCGACCGCGCGACGGAGTTGCACCAGCTCTTCGAACGCAAGCCGGGCGAGACTCAGGTGCGATTGCGCCTTGAATCGGCGCGCGACTTCTCGGTGATCCTCGACGTTCCCGCCAAGGTGCGCCCGGATAAGGAGTTCGTTGCGGAGCTGAACCGCATCTGCGGCCCGGACATGATGGAGATTCTGGGGGCCGGGTGATTTGTCAACGCCGAGCCGCGAGCCTGCGAAGGCCCGCATCCATGGTCAGAAGTTCAGCGTCGAGCGTGCGCGCGAGGGCAAGGTAGGCGGCATCATAGGCCGTGAGATTGTTGCGAAGACTCCATATTTGTTGCAGAAGATGGGTGTGGTTATGCCGGACAATTCTCGTCTCGAGAAATGCTTCGAGGGCCTGCTGAACGTCAGAATGACTCATCTCCCTCAGCATTTCCCAGCGCCGCAGGGCGTTGACGATTTCAAGATCGATCAGGTGAGGCGCGTGGAGTTGGGCCTTCGCAAGACTCGGAGCCATCTCGATTCCGGTTGGTGTTTGTTTCAGGATTTCCAGAATGGCGGACGCGTCGACGACGATCATCTTCCGTCGCGCATCGCCCGGATTACTTCGGCTGACGATTCCCGCGTTTCGACGCGCCGGAGCTTGCTGACCTTCGCCAACCACTCATCCATCGTCGGCTGATTGGCGAGCCGTTCGGCATCCCGCAGAATATAAGCGCTCAGCGACATTCCGGCCGCGGCGGCGCGCGCCTTCAGCTTCCGGTGCAGCGCGTCGGGAACATTGCGAAGCTGGATCATTACCGACATGTCAATCACATGTTAACATGTGCAACGCATGTGATGGACATCTCCCGACTCTCCCCCCTCTGAAGGCGATAAAAAATATTCGGTTTCCAAAGATCAGGCGATGAGAAAAATCCCTCAAGGGAATCCTTCCCCAGCAACAATGTAGCGCATAGACGCCAGGAACATGGGTCGAGGGAATCCTCAAAACCGCCTGAAGTCCCCGGCGATCAGCAGGATAAGGATATTTCTTTTCGTCGTGAACGGGTGATGACCGGCTCTTCAGCGTTGTTCGGTCTGAGAATAGTCCGCGGGAATCGCGAACACCGAATCGGGTATCGGAGATGTCGAAAAATTGCTCGAGTCGGTGGTGATCTCGATCATCGCATTCGAACTGCCTGGCGCGGCGCCACGGCCCACGTTACCCATTCGACCTATCGCCTGCGCGGCCGCAGCGGCTGCCGGACCGCCCTGCTGTTGCAATTGCTGCAGCCGCGCCATCGCGGCCTGCATCTGCGCCTGTTGAGCGGCTGACATTTGCGGCATCTGTGGCATCGCCGGAGCGCCCGCTCCGCCCGCAGGTTTTACCCTCATTATCGTCTGCACCTGCACGCCATTCATCTCGGCCATTTTGCGCTGCAACTGCGCAATGGCCTGCTGCATCTGCGGATTCGAACCCACCATGGAGGCCCAGGGTAAGTGCTCCATATTCTTTTGATAGAAGTCGCGCAGTTCACCGACGCCCGGCACCTCAGATGACAACCACAGATCCATCTCCATCTGCATTTTGCCCATTTGGGGCGCCTGCGGGACCTCCATCTCCGTCGTCATCAGCACTTCTTTGGCGTTGTAGCCGTTGACGATTTTCTGCTGACCGGTTTCCTTCACATCGATCTTCGCCGAAACGTCGCCGGCTTTCGCCCCCAAGTCGCCCAACTTCGTCACCGAGACCGTCTTCGCCTTGTGATTGATCGTCGTCATCTTCTGCGTTTCAAAATCGATGATGAGAGCGATATCACCGCTCTCGCTCTTCATTTTCTGACCCTTGAAGTAGTATTTCGACGGGGTGTTCGCTCCCGCGCCGGCCATCGCGGCCATGGTCCCGCCCGTCTTGCTTGTAGTCGTATAGCTGAAGTCCGCCCGCGCTGCGAGCGTAATAAAGAGCAGAGATGCAAACAGTCTGGCGAGTTTCATGAGCCGGAATTCCTCCCTGGGTCCGACGTAGCCGTTTCGCGGACAACTTCGCTGCCGCACGGATCGCTTTGGACTTCTTGTAATTCCAGCGCCAAATTCCAGATCGAACGGAGATCACCGTCCGGTGGGATCGGTTGGCCGAGGAAGCGCAGAGCGCCGCGCAGCAACGCTGGCGCGTCGTTTACGTCCAAGGGCGGTGCGAGGGTTTGCTTGCTCAGTTTCTCGCCTTTTTCGTTCGTCACTACCGGCACGTGAACATAGCGCGGCGTGGGCAGTCCGAGCAGCTTCTGCAAGTGCATCTGCCGCGGAGTGGAGTCGAGCAGGTCGGCGCCACGCACAATGTCGGTGACGCCCTGATAATCATCGTCGACCACCACGGCCAAGTGATAAGCAAAGATGCCATCCGCGCGAACCACTGTAAAGTCATCGCCGGGAAAACGCACCCGCCGGCGCGAACCACTCGTACAGCGGCAAGGAGCGGTCGTTGTTCTTGAGCAGGAGCACGGGTATGCGAAGCCGTCCCGCTGCAACTTGTCTAGCGCCGCGCGATAGGCATCGATGCGCATGCTCTGATACAGCACGGGACCGTCCCATTCAAATCCGAAGGTCTCCAGAGTTCTGAGAATGTCCTCAGCGGAACCAGGCACAACCCGAGGCGTGTCGATATCCTCGATCCGCACCAGCCATTTTCCGCCGCGCGATCGCACGTCCAGATAGCTCGCGACCGCGGTCACGAGCGAACCGAAGTGCAGAGGCCCGCTCGGAGTGGGAGCGAAACGGCCGATCATAACAGCAGCCGCGGGAGCACTTCGGCGGAAGTTCCGCGGATCGAATACGTGACTTCGGCGGAGTATTCTGTCTCCTCCGGATTGATCTCGATGACCGCTTTGGCGAGAGGGATAAGACCGGCGGCGGGATAGACTTGCGCGGAGGTTCCGGCAACGATGAGAACGTCAGCCGTCTGGACCGCTGCTGTCGCGCGCTCGATCGCGTCTTCGGGCAGCATCTCGCCGAACCAGATGACGCCGGGGCGCAGTATCCCTCCGCAACCTCCTCTCCCGTCGCAGCGAGGCGGAAGATCGTTGAGTTCGCGGCGTTCGACGCGCTCTGCGCCGCAGGCTACACAGCGGACTGTCCATATGTCGCCGTGCAGCCTGATGATATTCTTCGAGCCCGCGAGATCATGGAGGCCGTCCACGTTCTGCGTGATCAAAGTGAAGACGGGCTTCTGACGCTCCAACTCGGCCAGCGCATAGTGGCCGGGATTCGGCTTCGCCTGAGCAATCGCGCGGCGGCGCTCTTCGTACCAAGTCCAGACGAATTTCGGATCGCGCGCAAAAGCCTGGGGTGTGGCCAGATCCTCGAAGCGATACTGCTGCCAGGAGCCGCCGGTCTTATCAGAAGAGCTGCGGAAAGTCGGGATGCCGCTTTCGGCGGAAACGCCGGCGCCGGTGAGCACGGCTACCTTAGCGGCAGAGTGCAAGAGCTGGCGCGGACGATGCACATTACTTATATAAACCCACCGGTGACAAGATCACCGGTGCAACAGAGGACAGACGCATGAGTTCGAGGCGGAGAGCGTCGACAAGGGCATTCCAACTGGCTTCAATGACGTCGTCCGAAACACCAACGGTTGACCAACTCTTCTCGTGATCTGACCATTCGACCAGCACGCGTACCTTCGCGGCGGTGCCCTTCTTTGAGTCGAGGACGCGAACTTTATAGTCGGTAAGGCGGACGTCCGCCAGTTTTGGATAGTGTGTCGAAAGGCATTTGCGCAAAGCGACGTCGAGCGCGTTCATCGGGCCATTGCCCCCCGCGGACTCGGTGCGGATTCCCGCATCGGTTGAGACGGCAACGGTTGCTTCGGCGTGACCCGATTTGATCGCGACGTAGTAATCCCGCACATCGAAGAAATTCACGCCCGGCTGAATCGCCTGGCGGACGAAGAGCTCGAAAGTTCCGTCGGCGGCTTCGAGGTCGTAGCCCTGGAACTCCATCTCTTTCACGCGCTCAAGCAGATCGCGACGCCCCTGCTCCGTCATTCGATCGGCCAGTCCCTGCTGCTGAAGCTGATAGAGAACGTTACTGCGCCCGGAAAGATCGCTGACCAGAACGCGCTGGCGATTGCCCACCTTCTCGGGCATGACGTGTTCGTAGGTGGAAGAGTCCTTCATCACGGCACTCACATGGATACCGCCTTTATGAGCGAAGGCGCTGTTTCCGACGTACGGCTGATCTTTCCGCAGAGGAAGATTGGCCAGATCGGCGATATAGCGGCAGGTTGAGGTGAGCGTTTCGAGCTTCTCGGAACCGATAGTGGTGTGTCCGAGCTTCAGCTCGAGATTGGCGATGACGGAGGCAAGATTGACGTTGCCGCAGCGCTCGCCATAACCATTGAGGCAGCCCTGCACATGCGAAGCGCCGTTCTCAATGGCGGCGAGTACGTTAGCGACTGCTACGCCGGAATCGTTATGAGGATGAATGCCGATGACGCCGTCAAAGCGGGAGCGAACATCGGCAACGATCTCCGCGAGCTGCGGCGTAAGCGTGCCGCCATTGGTATCGCAGAGACAAAGCACGTCGGCGCCTGCGAGTTTGGCGACTTCGAGAGTGCGCAGAGCAAAGTCGCGATTGTTGATATAGCCGTCGAAGAAGTGCTCGGCATCATATACGACTTCTTTGCCGTGCTCCTTAAGGTAACGGACCGTCTCGCCAATGATGGCGAGGTTCTCGTTCTCGGAGATGCCGAGGGCGCGGGAGACGTGGAAGTCCCAGCTCTTGCCGAAGATGGTGATGACCGGCGTTCCGGCTTCGATCAGCTCACGAACGTTGCGGTCTTCCTGGACGGAGTTCTTCGCAAAGCGCGTGGAACCAAATGCCGTCAGCTTCGCATGCTTCAGCTTCAGACCGCGCGCCTGCTCGAAAAACTCTTTGTCTTTGGGATTGGAACCCGGCCATCCGCCTTCAATGTAGTCAATACCGAGCTCATCCAGTTTTCGGGCGACAAGGATTTTGTCGTCGACCGAGAACGAGACGGCTTCGCCCTGCGTGCCGTCCCGAAGAGTGGTATCGAACGTTTGAATGCGCATGGTTGTTCTCTGATTAAAGGCCCCGGCGGCAAGACCGCCGGGGGTACATTAAGCGACGGGGACGCCCACCTCTTTATTTCGTTTGAGGAACGTCATCATCTTGCGGAGCTCACGGCCGACGTTTTCCACCGGCTGATCGGCCTGCTCGGACCGCATGGAGAGAAACTTCTGACGTCCTGCTTTGTTCTCCGCCATCCACTGTTTGGCAAACTCGCCCGACTGAATCTCGGCCAGAATCTTCTTCATTTCCTTGCGTGTCTCGGCGGTGATAATGCGCGGACCACGCGTGTAATCGCCGTATTCCGCGGTGTCTGAGACCGAGAAGCGCATGTAGCCGAGGCCGCCTTCATAAATGAGATCGACGATCAGCTTGAGCTCGTGGAGGCACTCGAAGTAGGCGATCTCCGGAGCGTATCCGGCTTCCACCAGAGTTTCGAATCCGGCGCGGATCAGTTCGGAAGCGCCGCCGCAGAGCACGGACTGCTCACCGAAGAGATCGCTTTCGGTCTCTTCGCGGAAGCTGGTTTCAATCACACCGGCGCGGAGGCAGCCGAGCGCCGCGGCGTAAGCAAGCGCGTTCTGCAGAGCTTTGCCGCTCGCATCCTGCTGGATGGCAACCAGCGCGGGCACGCCCGAACCTTCGACAAACACTTCGCGGACACGATGGCCCGGAGCTTTGGGCGCGATCATCGAAACATCGACATCGGCCGGCGGCTTGATGAAGCCGAAATGGATGTTGAAGCCGTGCGCGAACATCAGCGTCTTGCCCTTCGTGAGGTGCGGAGCGATGTCGGAGGCATAGAGCTCGGCCTGGATGTGATCGGGCACGAGGATCATCATCACGTCGGCGGCCTTCGCGGCATCGGCGGGCGTGAGAACGGTGAGTCCGGCGGCCGTGGCTTTGGCGCGGGATTTACTGTCCGCGGGCAGGCCGACTACAACGTCGAGGCCGGAGTCGCGCAGGTTCAGAGCATGTGCGTGGCCCTGCGAACCGTAGCCGATGATGGCGACCTTTTTACCTTTGAGGTTGTCGATGTTTCCGTCTTGTTCGTAAAAGCGTCGTGGCATTTGTGTCCTTATTCAAAGTCGAAAACGCCGGCGACAAGATCGCCGGCGGTACAAACCTAGGTTGCCTGGACAGCGGCCGGGGTTGGCACCGGCGGCTGCAGGCGGAGCTTCTTCGATTCGAGCGACATGGCGATCGCGCCGGAGCGGGCCACGTCGATTTCGCCGTAGCTGCGCATGACTTCGATGAACTCGTCGAGCTTCTCGGGATCGCCCGTAGCTTCGATGGCGAAGCCTTCCGTCGAGGAATCGACAACACGCGAGTGGAAGATTTCCGCTTCCTTCAGTACCGTAGTGCGGCTCTCCTGCTCGCAGCGCACGCGAACGAGAACCATCTCGCGGATCACGGCCGGAGACTCCGTCATATCGGCGGCCTGAAGAACGTTGATCAGCTTGTTGATCTGCTTGACGACCTGGGTGCGGATACGATCTTCCACATCGACCACGATGGTCATGCGGGAAAGCTGCGGGTCCAGCGTTTTCGCGACTGTGAGGCTCTCAATGTTGTAGCCGCGCGCGGAAAGAACGCCGGTCACGCGAAGGAGGGCGCCGGGTTTGTTCTCGAGAAGAATGGAAATTGTTTGAAGCATTTTGTTCTCTATCGGGAATCGCGGACGATACGCGCCGGGCGGAAGCCCGGCGGCAGGGCCGAAGCCCTGCCCCACAACTTCACTGGATCGCCTCCACTGGTTGCGGGGGGCCCAATACCATTTCGTGAATGGCGCCGCCGGCGGGAACCATCGGGTATACGTTCTCATCCCGCGTAACCTTCACGTTTAAGAGGTAAGGACCGGGTTCGCGGACGGCCTCTTCGAGCGCCTGCGACAGTTGCCACGGCTGGTCAATCGTGCGGCCCTTGAATCCGTATGCGCCGGCAAGCTTTTCGGCATCGGGGAAACAATCGAGGTCCACCGAGCAAAGACGGTTGTTGTAGAACAGCGTCTGCCACTGGCGCACCATTCCGAGATAACCGTTGTTCATCACGATGATCTTGATGGGCAGGGCGTGCGAAGCGATGGTAGCGAGCTCCGGAATCGACATCTGGAAGCCGCCATCGCCGCAGATAGCGAAGACGAGTTTATCGGGACGAGCCATCTGCGCGCCGAGCGCGGAGGGGAGGCCGAAGCCCATGGCGCCAAGTCCGCCGGAGTTGATCCAGAGATGAGGCTCGTTGAAGCGAATCAACTGCGCGGCCCACATCTGGTGCTGGCCGACATCGGAGGTAACAATGGCCTGACCACCGGAGAGGCGATCGATTTCGTCCATCAAATGCTGCGGCTTGATTTCATTCTCGGCACGCGAGCGATCGTAGGGATGCTCGGCCTGCCAGTCGCGAATGCGCGACCACCATTGAGCGCGGGCAGCACTCTGCTTCGGCCTGAATTCGGCTTCGAGCTCCTTGAGCGCCTTGTTGAGTTTCTGCAGAACGCGCTTCACATCGCCGACGATCGGAATATCGGGAACGCGGTTCTTGCCGACTTCGGCGGGATCGATATCCACGTGAATCACGCGGGCGTGGCGGGCGAAAGCGGAAAGCTGGCCGGTGACGCGATCGTCGAAACGGGTGCCGAGGGCGATCAGAAGGTCGCACTCGGTCATACCCATGTTGGCTGCGTAACTGCCGTGCATGCCCGGCATGCTGATGAAGTTTTTGTGGCTGGAAGACAGGCCGCCGAGCGCCATCAAAGTGCAGACGGCGGGAAGGTCGGCGAGTTCCACCAGTTCGGCGAGTTCTTCTGTAGCCTTGCCCAGGACAGTGCCGCCGCCGGCATAGACCATGGGCCGCTCGGCTTCCCAGATCAACTGCGCGGCGCGGCGAATCTGTCCGGCATGACCCTCCGTGAAGACCTTGTAGCCGGGGAGGTGAATGCTTTCGACAGGAGTGTAGTGGCCGCGGGCCTGGAAAACGTCCTTCGGGATATCGACCAGCACAGGACCGGGGCGGCCGCTGGCGGCGATGTAGAACGCCTCGTGCACGATCTGCGGCAGCTCCTGGACGTTCTTCACCATGAAGTTGTGTTTGGTGGCCGAGCGCGTGATGCCGAAGGTGTCGGCTTCCTGGAACGCGTCGCTGCCGATGAGCTTCGAGTGAACCTGGCCCGTGATGGCGACAATCGGGATGGAATCCATCATGGCGTCGACGAGTCCGGTGACGAGGTTGGTGGCGCCGGGGCCGGAAGTGGCGCAGCAGACGCCGACCTTGCCGGTGGCGCGCGCGTAGCCTTCGGCGGCGAAGCAGGCGTTCTCTTCGTGGCGCACGAGGACGTGGCGGATGTGGCTGTCGTAGAGGGCGTCGTAAAAAGGAAGGGTGACGCCGCCAGGATAGCCGAAAAAGCAATCGACGCCTTCGCGGGCGAGGCATTCGAGCAGGACTTCAGCGCCGTTCATGAGCTTGCCGGATTCGTTCATATCTTTCTTTAAGACCTCGGTAAAACCCGCCGGCGACAAGATCGCCAGCGGTACACTTTCACCGCGCAAAACGGAGCATTCGCCCTTTGCGCTACAAAACAAAAAAGGCCATCAGGTGGGTTACTCACCCCCGCTGACGGCCTCGGATCTTTTCGACTGCCCGAAGCTTCAGACGGGGACGGTTACAACGACCCCAATAATAATAACGACTACAGGGAGGGTCGCAGTAATTCGGCCTGTGAAGCTGTTGAGCATTGCCAGAACTTTTAGTTTAGGGGGAAAGATTTGGAAATGCAAGGGGGAGTCTGGATTAAAGATATTTATAGATGGATGGTGATCGGAGGCGGAATGCCGACTGATCCGGGGCGTCTCGGGCAGAAAAGGCTATTCGCAAATTCAAACCCATTTTTCGGATAACCGCTTTGGTTTCAGGAGCGATCCTCGCCGCCAAAGGCGGCCTGACCGAGAGTAGCACTCGCTTGGAGGCTTGGCGGGCGCTGGGCGACGTAAGTTGTTGAAGAGGTAGGAGCGATAAATTTCGGGGGCGGGAAACGGCTTTTATTGCATGCTAATGTTAGGGCATGAGCGCTGCAACCGGGCTGGATGGCCTTCCGGACCCATTGAGCCGCTGCCTCGACGCCGAGTCCGCGCAGCGTCTTGTCGACTTCTGACGAACGGGACGAGTACGAAGCGTTAATCAACGCGGCGGATTTTATCTCGATACTCAAGCTTAAAGCCCGGCGACATCTGGACCGCCTACCTCAGTAGCCCTCAGACAAGATATGGATGTCGGAACACGGCGATTGGTCCGTGAGCGGGCTGGCGAGCGCTGTGAGTATTGCCGGCTCGACCAACGGCACAGTGAATTACTTCATCACATCGAACACGTCATCGCAAAGCAACAAGGCGGTCGCGACGATACCGACAATCTCGCCCTGGCTTGCCACCGCTGCAATCGTCATAAAGGCCCGAACCTCGCGGGAATCGATCCTGTCACCGGCACCGCAGCGCCACTGTTTCATCCGCGACGCGACCGATGGGCTGACCACTTCGCTTTCAATGGCGCATACATACAGGGATTGAGCGACACCGGGCGCGCTACGATTCAGGTGCCCCGGCAGGAACGATGCTCGCCGTCTCGAAGTGAGACAGGCCCTGCCGGCGATCAGAGAGTTGACTTGAGACCGCCGCCGAAGCAGGTGTTTTCGCCATAGCCGCGCATGATCTCATCGACCCATTTGGACTGACGTATCTCACCGCGCGCGGCGAAGTCGCCGTGCCCATGGCGACGTTGTGGAAGCAGCGCATGTTTTTGTTAGTTTGGGTTCAACGGCTCCACAATTGCCAGCCAAAAGTCATCATGACGATCAGGCGGACCTGGCTGGCCCTTTTTGCACTACTCGTCCTGGAATATGCCCAAAAACCTATATACGCTCAGGAAGCAACCCAGAAGCCGGCAGCCGATACCAGCGCGAGCGCAGCAACGGGAGATTCCACACTCGCAGTGAAGCCCGGGTCGCCTGTTCTGAAGGAAAAGGATCTTTACGACCAGACAGGATTCGCTCATCCGTTCGTCCGGATGCCTCAGTACGTCCTGAGAGATCAGAAGTCCATCTGGACGAGCCCATTTCATACAAGCAAACGAGACATTAAATGGTGGATCCTCTTCGGCGGCGCAACCGGGGCGCTGATCGCGGCCGATAAGTCGACAGAAAAGAGCGTACCGCCGGCATCCAGCGAGTTCGTGACTGTCAGCAACCGCGTGTCAAAGGCAGGTTCCGCCTATTCGTTGATCCCTCTCAGCGGGGCGTTTTATCTGATCGGAACGGGGACACACGATGAGAAATTCAGGGAAACGGGCCTGCTCTCCTTTGAAACGCTGATCGACACAAACCTGGCGGTTGAAGCGTTGAAACTTGTCGCGGACCGCAGCAGACCCTATCAGGATGACGGCAAGGGCCGCTTCGAAGATAATCCCGGCGGCAGATGGAGTTCCGGATTCCCTTCGGGACACGCCATCAGCAGTTGGGCGCTGGCGTCAATCGTGGCGCATGAATATCCCCACCCCCTGATCATTCCCATAGCCGCCTATGCACTGGCTGCAACGGTGGCAGCGGGCCGAGTGGGAGCACGCCAGCACTTTCCGGGTGACGTGGTGGCAGGCGCGGCAATGGGATGGTTTATTGGCGACTTCGTATACGGGAAACGGCACAATCAGGATCTCGGAGGGAAGAGGACGGTTGCGCAGGCTGTTCTGGACCACATCAGCATAGGCGGAATTCAGTAGCAAGGACACTGCTGAAAAAGCTGTTTTCGTTGCCGCTTACAGACGCGCGCGGTTCAGCAACTGCCGCGGAATCAAGGGTCCGCCTTTCTGAAAACCATGCTCCTTAAAAACGTCAGCCGAAGTAGGTGTTTTCCCAGTAGCCGCGCATGAT
Source organism: Bryobacteraceae bacterium (assembly GCA_036273015.1). Classification (GTDB taxonomy): domain Bacteria; phylum Acidobacteriota; class Terriglobia; order Bryobacterales; family Bryobacteraceae; genus BOG-234. Next base: position 25,125 of record DATAXN010000074.1, read on the forward strand.
CTCATCGACCCATTTGGGTTGACGTATCTCACCGCGCGCGGCGAACTCGCGCATATAGGGCTTGATGTCGAGCACCGGCGTGCCGTCGACCGCATCGAGTCCGATGACTTCCAGGGACAGACCCTCGACGGACATCAGCCGACAAATCGTGACCCCAACGCGGTTCGGACGATCCTTTCCCCGCTGTGCGAAGATTCCGACGCGGGGAAAATCCGGCCGATGGAGCGGATGGCGGGATCCCGTCTCGACGGCGGATTCCGGCACACGATGAAAGAAAAAAACGATCTCGACGTGCGAAAAATCAGTCAGCCCCAGGAGACAGTCCGGCGTAAATCGCGAAGGGTCGAGATCGATCCTCGACTGAACGCCGCCCCAAACATCGTCAACGGGTTCCACAACCGGGCTGCGCACTACGCCGATCGGGCTCAACTCAATTTGCTGCGGCATACCTCGATGGTAGCGACTTCCTCGGCGGCCGACCGAACTCAGATTTTCGACCCGAGCTCTTCAGATTTTGGATTTTGCCCAGGCACGCCGATATGCTTCGAGCGCATCCGCGCGGATCGCTTCCACCGGATCGGGCGCGGACTTCCACCGCTCCAGGCGAATCACCTGAGAGACGGCCGGCGTCATTTCGTGCGGCAACGCCACTATTTCGCGCATGAAGATTGCCCATGCGCCGGAGTCCGGGTGGAGCGCGCTCGCGGCCCTGATCACGGCGTATCCGGGCCGCGGCATCTCAGGCCGCAGCTTCTCAGCTGGTGCGGACATCATAAGTTCGTGCGGTTCCCGCCACGACAAGGCCGCCTGCAAAGCAGGCTGGAAATCCGGAACCGCATTCCAAACTTTACGCAGTCCGGCAATCGCTTTCAACAGGCGATCGCGGAAGAAGGTACCAGACGGGTACTACAGGTTCATGGAGCGCCACGATTGCCGGCTGTGCCGATTCGGGCCGGAATATTGCCGCTCGACCGGGGTTTCTAACAGATTTATACTATTGATCCATTCGAAGGCCGAACTTAGACTGAATTACCTCGTATGAGATTCAGGCTCTGTTTCGCCTCTCTTCTTTTTTGCATCGTAAATGCGGCTTCTGGCCAAACGCAGGGTGCGCAAGTCCCGGCGGCTTCCGCCATTCCGCCGTGGCTGACGCCGTCGACGGAAATCGATAAGAGTCTTCCCTCCTGGCTGACGTTCAGCGGACAGTACCGCATCAGGGCCGAGGGATACTCGGGCGGCGGCTATTCGCCGACTTCATCCGACGCGTACCTGCTCAGCCAGCTGCAGCTCAATCTGTCGATCCATCCCACGCCCTGGCTTCGGTTTTTTGCGCAGGGCATGGATGCGCGCTCGTTTGAAAAATTGCCCGCCGTCGCGCCGTTCCAGAACACCTGGGATATCCGGCTGGCTTACGTTGAACTCGGCGATATGGAGAAATCGACATTCGGGTTGCGAGTGGGGCGTCAGGAACTCATGCTTGGCGATCAAAGGCTGGTCGGCAACGCGGCGTGGACCAACACGGAGCACTCCTTCGATGCCGTTCGCGGCGCCGTGCGCTATCACGGCTACCGGCTCGACCTGTTCGCTTCGTCGATCGTCAATCCGGTCACGGGCACATGGGACCACCACCAGCAGGGCAACAATCTGCATGGTCTGTATGGCGGAATCGACAAATTCGCGCCCTACATCACGATTGAGCCTTACATTCTCCGGCGTCTGCAGCCGAGCGTGAAAAACGAAGAGGGAGTGGTGGCGAATCTGGACGAGAAAGTCAGCGGAGCACGAGCCGTGGGCAAGCTGCCGCATGGAGTGGACTACGGCGTGGAAATGGTGCGTGAATTCGGTTCTCTCGCCGTGGACAACATCCAGTCCTGGGCCGGACACTGGGTGGCGGGAAAGACGTTTGCCACGCGCCTGACGCCCCGCGCGTTTTTCGAATACAACTTTGCGAGCGGCGATAAAAACCCGAAGGATGCGGTGCGGGGAACGTTCGATCAGCTCTACCCGTCGGGGCACGATCTCTACGGAGTAGCCGATCAGGTGGGCTGGCGCAATATCAAGGATGTAAGGACGGGAATCGGAATCAAGCCACGGTCAAACGTCACCGCGAATTTTGAATACAACAACTTTTATCTGGCCAGCGCCACGGACGCCCTCTACAACGCGGCCGGAGCGGCCGTCGCGCGGAGCGCCGACGGCGCCGCGGGAACCCATGTCGGGCAGGAGTTCGACGGATACGGCACATGGACAGTGTCCCGGCCGTTGCTGTTAGGAGCGGGGGTGGGACATATCCTGCCGGCCGAGTTCCTCAAAAACACGACGAAGGGCAATCCCTACACCTATCCGTACGTGATGGCTGTCTGGAAGTTTTAAAAACCTCCGGACAGCCTGAGATCGAGATCGGAGACAGAGATCAGCGGCCGTACTGCTGATTCGGATTGTAGTATTGCTGCTGCGGATAGGGCGCCTGATTGTAGTTGTAATTCTGCTGCGGGGCGGCCGGGTAGCCTTGTTGAGGATAGCCCTGTTGAGGGTAGCCCTGGTTGTAATTGTAGTTCTGCTGGGGCGGCGGATAGCCCTGTTGATTGCTGTAGCAGTTGGGATCTGGGTTACCGTATTGATCGGTGGCGCAGACCGGAGCGGCGGGCGCCGGTGCGTAGGTCGGACCGTAGGCGTAGGCGGGGTCGTACGCGTAACCGTCATAGTAGGAGTACGGGTAATAAGGATAAGCGCCGCCCAAGCCGAAGTAGAGTCCGCCTCCACCGTAATATCCGCGATAGCCGGGGCGACCGTACGCGTAGCCGCCGCGCCCATAGGTTCGACCGGTCGAATATCCTCCGCGCGGCGCCGCGAATGTTCCGCCACCGCTAAAGCTCCGGCCCGAGAAAGCGCGGCTGCTCGCGCCACCGTTGAAATGAGCGCCGCCTCCGCCGAAATGACCACCTCCGCCCGCGTGACCGCCCCCGCCGCCATGACCGCCTCCGCCACGGGCGAAGCCGACCGAGGGTACTAAGGCCAGAGTGGCAATTACAAACGCCGCGGTTGTCAGATGAGATACAAGTTTACGGGGAATTGCCGGATTGGTGAGCATGGCGGATGTCCTTATTCTTCCACTACTACAGACGCCGGAGCAGGCGTTTCGGATTCCGGATCCACCGGATTGTGAACGATAAATAATTCGAGCAACCGGCGTGTCTCCACAAAAAGGCCAACCGATATACACTGGCTTTAAGATGCGTACGCCATGGGTTGAAAAACGAATGTCCGATGCAGTCCGGACACAGATGCACTACGCCCGCCAGGGCCTGATCACGGAGGAGATGGAATACGTCGCCCGGATCGAGAAGGTAGCGGCGGAGCTGATTCGCGCCGAAGTGGCGCGGGGACGCATGATCATCCCCGCCAATATCCGGCACGCCAATCTGGAGCCGATGGCGATTGGCGTCGCGTCGAAGTGCAAGATCAACGCAAATATCGGCAACTCGGCCACGACGTCGAATATCGAAGAGGAGCTCGAGAAGCTGCGTTACTCGGTGAAGTTCGGCGCCGATACCGTGATGGACCTGTCCACGGGCGGCGACATCCCGGAGATCCGCAAAGCCATCATCGCGAACTCGCCGGTGCCGATCGGAACCGTCCCTATATATGAGGCGCTGAACCGAGTCCGCCGCGTCGAGGATCTGAACATCAACGTGATGCTCGACGTGATCGAAGAGCAGGCCGAGCAGGGCGTGGACTACATGACGATCCACGCGGGCGTGCTGGTGCAGTATGTGCCGCTGGCGACGAACCGCATTACCGGAATCGTAAGCCGGGGCGGCGCGATTCTCGCTGAATGGATGGTGAAGAACCACCGCCAGAATCTGCTGTACGAGAATTTCGAAGCCATCTGCAAAATCTTTCAAAAGTACGATGTCAGCTTCTCGCTGGGCGACGGGCTGCGCCCGGGCTGCATCGCGGATGCCAGCGACGCCGCACAGTTCGCGGAGTTGAAGACGCTGGGCGAGCTGACGAAGAAGGCTTGGGAGTATGACGTCCAGGTGATGATCGAAGGCCCGGGGCACATTCCGCTGGACCAGATCGAACTGCAGGTGATAAAAGAACGCGAGATGTGCCACGAGGCGCCCTTCTACACGCTGGGGCCGCTGGTGACGGACATCGCGCCGGGATATGACCACATCACTTCGGCGATCGGCGCGGCGATGATCGGCTGGCATGGCGCATCGATGTTGTGCTACGTGACGCCGAAAGAGCATTTGGGACTGCCGAACCGCGAAGACGTGAAGCAGGGCATCATCGCGTATAAGATCGCGGCGCATGCGGCCGATCTGGCTCGGCATCGTCCGGGCGCGCGGGATCGCGACGACGAGCTTTCGCGGGCGCGCTACAACTTCGACTGGAACCGGCAGTTCGAGCTTTCACTCGATCCGGAAACGGCGCGCTCCATGCATGACGAAACGCTGCCGGAAGAAGGATTCAAGGAAGCAGCTTTCTGCTCGATGTGCGGGCCGAAGTTCTGCTCCATGAACCATTCGTCCAAGGTGGAGAGCTTCACGGCGCAGCAGGCCGAGGCCGTGCTGCACCAGATTTCCGACGCCGCCGATTAGCCGGGGTCGGATCAACTCGCGGCCCGATGTCTTTGGCATGCAGCGTGCCCTAAGGTAGCCCGGAGGGTTCGCGATATGAACCGAATCGGGTTAGTTCTGCTGGCAGGCGCCTTACTGGTATCGAGTGCCGCCGCGAAGAATAACAACAACAACCACCTGGATCCGTATGTCAACGGTCCGGCGAATGAATCCAAGACCATACAGGAAGTCCGCCATCAATTGGTGACGCTTCCGTATTATGGCGTCTTCGACGATCTGGGATTTACCGTCAACGGCGGCACCGTCACGCTGGTGGGTGAAGTGACGCAGCCGGTGCTGAAAGAGGACGCCGACAAGGTAGTCAAAAAAGTGGAAGGCGTGACCAACGTAGTCAACAACATTGAAGTGCTTCCGCTGTCGGGCAACGACGACCGCATCCGGCGCGGAGTTTACCGGGCGATTTACGCAGATCCCATGCTTTCCACACGCTACGGATTCCGTGCGCTTCCGTCGATCCACATCATCGTTAAGAATGGGAACGTCCGGCTGGAAGGCGTTGTGGCCAATGAAATGGACCGCAACCTCTGCTTCCTCCGGGCAAACGCTGTTCCGGGCGCTTTCCACGTCGACAACGAGTTGAGAGTGGAGGGTAAGTAAGCTTATTTCCGCCCGCTTTATTTATGTGAGCCCCGGGATCTCCAGGAAAAGAGGACGATCCCGGTGGCGACGGAAACATTCAGCGACGCAATCTTCCCCGCCATCGGTATTCGAACCAGCGCGTCGCAGTTCCGTTTCACCAGGTCGTGCAGTCCCTTCCCCTCAGCCCCCATCACAATTACCGTGCGTTCGGCCCAATCCACGGCATCCCACGTCAGTTCGCCGTTTTCATCGAGCCCGTAAACGAAGTAACCGGAGTCCTTCAGCGACCGCAAAGTGTGGTTGATATTCACCACCTGCACCACCGGAAGATGCTCGAGAGCACCCGCGGCGGCTTTGGCGACGGTCTCGGTGAGACCAGCCGCGCGGCGCTCCGGAACGATGACGGCATCCGCTCCGGCGGCGTGAGCCGTTCGGATGATGGCGCCGAGGTTATGGGGATCTTCCACCCCGTCGAGAACGACGAGGAGTTGGGCTGACTCCGGGACATCGTCCAGTTTTGTGTACTTCTTCTCCGCGCCCAGCGCCACAATCCCCTGGTGCGATTTGACGGCGGAAATGCGGTCGAGCGCGCCGCGATCCTCGAAGCGCACAGGGACCTGCGCGGTGCGGGCGAGATCAATCACCTCCTGCAGACGATGTCCGCCGGCGCCGCGCGCGACGAGAATACGTTCCAGCGGACGGCCCGCGCGCAGGGCTTCGATAACCGGGTGAATTCCGATCAGAACGGCCAAATGCCGATCATCCCATGTGTCAACCCGCGGTGAGTGAGACGTCGAGCGAAACGGCCAGTCCGTTATTGAAGCGGTTGGTGAAATTGGCGAGGCCGATAATCATGGTGAGGTCGATGAATTCTTCGTCCGTGAAGAGTTCCTGGGTGCGATAGCGGAGGTCGTCGCTTACCAGGGAAGTGCGGGTCAGCTCGCGGGCATACACCAGGGCGGCCTGTTCTTTCGGCGAGAAATGCTCGTTGGTCTCGACTTCGACCTCATGGATCTCCGTAAGGCTGATTCCGGCAGCCTCCGCGGCCTTCCGGTGATGGGTGGCGCAGTAGGCGCATTCGTTCACGGTTGCGACCGCCAGATAGACCATCTCGCGGAGGCGGCGGTCGAGGAGAGACGTGGAACCCATGACCGTTGCGTAGAAAGACGCAAAAGCTTCCATGGCCTGGGGCCGGCGAGCCATGACGCGCAGAAAATTGTTCGAACCGGATTTCTTTTCGATAGCGTTCAGCGCCGCGTTGGTCTCCGGCTCGACGCCTCTGATGGTGTACGGCATGCCTTCAATATAGGAGTATTGAAGGCCTACAGGAATCCTGTGGTGTGTGACCTGATACAGATGTAAAGGAGCTATCAATTCTCAATGGCCGCTGCGGCAATCCGAATACCCGATCCAAAGGAACATCTCAAGAACAGATGCAAGGCCCGTATTGAGAAGCGCTTCCTGTTTGAGGAGATGCTGAACCTCAGGGCAGGGCTTCTTGATGACGTTTTGCGCACGCCGGTTACCGTTCGTTGGCTGGGAGTCACGTCGCCTCCTCAGATGTTGACGCCGGCGCTCCGCCAGAAGGCAATCGCTGACATGTCGTTCCGTGAATTCCTGGCGAGACAGGTGATGGTGATCGAGAAGACGCTTGCGGTTGCCGGAGGTCCTGTAATCCCTCTGGCAACGCGGGCCGCGGACTTAGGCGGCAGAAGTGTCGCCGAGCTTGAGGCGCTGCTTCAGATGTTGAATTCTGAACCGATAGAAGGACCCCGCTATGTGGATTTCACACAACGGACTGGGTTAGCCATGGAGATGCGCGCAACGTGGCCAATCGTCGACGGAGCGACGGAAGGGAAGCCAGGTTGGAGGTATTACCATTTCGCGTGCGATCTCGAAAGTAAGACCATGGCATACGGTCCCTTGAATCCGCGCTCGTTCGCCTGCGGACTGGCCGGTGGGCTGTCCGGACACAATATCAGGTTTTGGGAGTTGAACCGGCATTTTGGCCTCAAGCTCTCCATAATGCAGATGGAAGGTGATGGGACAGATGCGCCGACGTGCGTTGCCGGATATGTGGCGCGACAGGACGACGAAGTAGAGTTTATCGATGAAACCGGACATTTCCATCTCAATTACACAGCAGACACCGAAGCGACATTCCGGGAGTTACTGGGCCTTCTTCAAGTGGGAACGGTAGAGTTTCGCCATATAGCAGGACGCCCGTGCGGAGCAGCCGGACCGGTTCACCGGGTGAGGGGTTGAGCAGACGCTGTATGCTCCCTGTATGCTCCCACGAGCGGAACGCGCACCTGTAGTAGACTAATGTCTGTCGGAAACGTTCTTGAGGCGCCTGCGTTCCGCGAGGAATTCTCAAAGCGTTCCAATGCGATCACCAGAGGCTCTGGAGCCTTTGGAATCAGCCTGAATTATTGAAATTACGCGCCCGTAGCTCAGTTGGATAGAGCGTCTGGCTACGAACCAGAAGGTCGGGTGTTCGAATCACTCCGGGCGCACCATCCTGACTCAATAGAAACACTAAACTCTTGCACCCACCGTCGCGACGTGACGGTCCCGGCGAAAAGCGCTTACGAGCATCTTCAGGCAGCCTTCTTCGGAATGACGTCGCGCTCGATCACGGCCTTGTCGATGGAGTCGAGATCGAAGCGATTCTGGATGTTCAGCCAGTACTGCGCCGAGGTCCCGAAGTAGCGGCCGAGCCGCGCGGCGGTGTCCGCGGTGATCCCGCGCTTCTCATTCACGATCAGGCTGATGCGGTTCGCCGGCACGCGGATCGCCTGCGCCGGCCCGTTGATGCTGATCTCCTCGTCCTTCATGTCTTCGAGCAGGATTCTGCAGGGGTGGATCGGCGGCAGTTTCTTTCCGCGATTAGTGGTAGTCGGTGATTTCGACATCGGTCGGTCCTTTCGCTTCCCAGTTGAAGCAGATTCGATATTGGTCATTGATCCGAATGCTGAACCGGCGCTTGCGGCTGCCGCTCAGCGCTTCGAGCCGATTGGCGCGCAGCGCCCGCAGGTCTTCACCAATTCACTGTCCATCTGCTTCTTTGCGCGCTCGTCTTTGAACGACTGAATTATGTCTACAAGAGGCGGCGACTGCGGCGAATCACCCGAGCAGGTGCCGCGCGGTTTCATCCCGGTGCTTGGTGAGGTACGACATGAATGGTGTTCCGCCCGTCCCCACCGCGCGCGGATTCTTGTCGTCCGTCTGAGCCTGGCGGAAAATATACCGGCCGGCGTACTCCAGATGAAGCGACCGGAATCGCCCGATTCCTTCAATGCAGGCGTTGTACAGTTCGGTGAGCCGCGGGATGCGGCATCGCTGCACAAATGGACGGATGGATCCTCGCGCCTCCAGTGACTCAATGAATGCCCGATGAACCGGAGGCATGTATGTCCGCATCTCCATCAGATAGGACCGGAGCATGTCCTGCTCGTGTTCGATGCCGAGCATTGCGTCGAGCGACGGAACGATCGTGCTTTGCGCGCCCGTCTCGCCGCGGAATTGTTGAGGGGTGTCGCCGTACGCCTCGACTCCTTCATAAATCACTCCGCGCGGCAGATCGGGGTGGTCCTTCCATCCATGAATGTAAGGCCTGACGCGCTGGTAGTAGATATAGGGATCGCACCATTCCGGCATTCGCTTCAACGTGGCGTACATCGATTCGATCGACGCCTGAACCTTCGCCAAAAGAGATTGCAGATGCTCGGCCTCCGCCGTTTCAGCGGCGTCGAGGCAGGAATGCAGCACGGCCATGCCGGGCGCCGCTCTGCGCTCGATGTCGACGTGGATGAGAATGAACCATTCTTCGTCGATGCCGCCAAAAAAATTCTGGATCAAGCCGATGTTCCCGCATTCGATCTCGCGCGTCCTGTCAAAGCGGAAGAAATTATGCAGGGCGTAGCTGCTGTAGCTGAGCACCGGAGGCCGGCCGAGCCTGCAGGCAACAGCGTGCCAGGGAATCGCCAGCCTCTTCGGCAGGACCTCCGCCGGCCGCTCGCCTCGCCATATATATGCGTGGCCGAGATAGCTGAGCAGTGTCATCGCCCGCTCAAGCTCCTGGTCGGTCGCGATCCGATCGAGTGGAAACGGAGGGAGATCCTCGATACTGCGGCGGATATGGTCCGAAGCAAGTAACTTAGGCAGCCCGGAGGCAACGCCTTCCCAGGCATCGAATGCCTTAGGGAGAAAGTTCAGAGGATCCTGAGAGGGAAGAAACCCGCGCTCGGGATCAATCTCAACACGGCCGCAAATGCTGCCATGCGACATGTTCCTATCGCCGGACCTCGGCACCTTCAGCATACGAGACTCCGATTCCGAGTCGCAAGGAATGGACAGTGCCGTCTGTTCGTCGGAGCACGGCGTGTTTTTAGTTTCGTTATATCTCGAAGCGGACGCCTTGGGCCAGCGGCAGGTCCCGGCCGTAGTTGATCGTATTGGTCGCGCGGCGCATGTAGGCCTTCCAGGCGTCGGAACCCGACTCCCGGCCGCCCCCGGTATCTTTTTCTCCGCCGAAGGCTCCTCCGATTTCAGCCCCGGAGGTTCCGAGGTTTATGTTTGCAATCCCGCAATCGGAACCGGATGGGGAGAGGAACCATTCGGCCTCGCGTTGGTCGTTTGTGAATATGGCGGAACTAAGGCCCTGCCGCACGCCGTTCTGCAGCTCAATGGCCGTCTCAATGTCCCGGTAGCTCATTACATACAGGATTGGTGCGAATGTTTCTTCGCGCACGATGTCGAGATTGCCGGGAACCTTCACAATCGCAGGGCGGACATAGAAGCCGCCGTTTGGCACTCCCGCGGTCACTCGGTCCCCGCCAAATACCAACTCGCCTCCCTCACGTTTCGCTCTGTCAAGCGCGGACCGCATATTCATCCAGGCGCGCTCATCGATCAACGGTCCTGCTAATACGCCAGGCTGTCGGGGGTCACCGATGGTCAGGCGGCTGTAAGCGTCGCGCAGCCGGTCTGTGACATCCGAAAGAATAGACTCATGAACGATCAGCCGGCGCAGACTAGTGCAGCGCTGCCCGGCTGTTCCGACCGCTGAAAAAACGATCGACGGCAATGCGAGTTCCAGGTCGGCGGAAGGCGCAAGTATCGCGGCATTGTTGCCGCCGAGTTCGAGAAGACAGCGGCCAAGCCGTTTAGCGACGGCGGCTGCAACCGCTTTGCCCATGGCAACCGAGCCGGTTGCGGAAACCAGTTGCACATGATCCGATTCAGCGAGGAGTCTTCCCGCCTCGCTTCCTCCCTGGATCGCCAGCGACAGCCCTTCCGGCGCGCCGGCCTCGTCGAGCACAGCCTGCGCGGCCTGCGCGCACAACGCACCTTTTTCGGACGGCTTCCATATCACGCTGTTGCCGCAAACCAGCGCGATCATGGCGTTCCATGCCCAAACGGCCATGGGGAAGTTGAAGGCAGTGATGATTCCGGCTGTTCCCAGTGGGTGCCACTGTTCCATCATCCGGTGATTCGGCCGTTCGGATGCGATCGTCAGGCCATAGAGTCGGCGGGACAGGCCCACGGCGAACTCACATACGTCGATCCATTCCTGCACCTCACCCTCGGCCTCGGCCGGAATTTTGCCGATCTCCAGGGTGACCATCGCGCCCAGCTCGCTCTTGCGCCGGCGTACAATTTCCGCGACTCTGCTCACCAGTTGTCCGCGCTTCGGCGCGGGAACCAGGCGCCAGGCGCTCGCCGCGCGCCGCGAGCGCTCTATAGCGGCTTCGATCTCCTGCGGAGAAGCCTCTTCGACTTGTCCGATCACGGCGCCATCGATCGGAGAACGGCAGATCATGAAATCACCGGACTGGTGTGTTCGGCGTCGAACGCGTAGTATTGACCAAATCGATTGGCGAGAAAAACGTCGAGTTCCACATCTTCCTGACGCACGAACCCACTCTTGATGGGGAGCTTCCCGTCGCGAAAGAGGTCGACGGCAACGCACGCGGCGGCGGCCGTGGTCACCTGGATCGCGCTCCAGTGTTCGCCTTCGACCTGCTGGTGATAGATTTTTCGCGCATTGGTTTCTTCCGAGTAAAGATCCTGACGCCAGCCCGAAGCTGCACACATGACCAGCACCACATCCTGCCGTGTCATGGGGATCGCTCTGTCGAATATGCGGCCCAGTTCCCGCTGCGTGTCGAGCGTGTCGCCCATTCTCAGTCCGTTAATCAGAAAGTCCATTAAATAATGGTGCCCGGGGTAGCGAACAGTCTTGTAATTCAGTTCGTTCACTTTTCCCTCCAGTGTTTCGCACAAGGTTCCGAGGCCGCCTGAAGTATTGAAAGCCTCGTATTCAACACCATCGATCGCAAATCGCTCCAGCCCATCGAGCGCCAGAACTTCCTGCCGCCGGCCCCTGTGAATCACATCGCAGGGCTTGCAATACTCGTTGATCATGCCGCTCGTCGACCATGTCAGGTGGTACATCAGGTGGTTGTGTGGAAACTCCGGCAGCGCTCCCACACGCATGCGAAGGGCGTCGAGGCGATCGAACCGGTTTATCATCGACGCGGCGAGAATTCCGATGAACCCAGGCGCAAGGCCGCACTGCGGCATGAAAATCTGTCCATCGGCCGCCTTGGCTGCCAGGGCGCGCACCTGTCGCGTGGTCTCCACGTCTTCGGTAAGGTCGAAGTAGGAAACGCCTGCTTCCAGAGCGGAGAGCGCAATGAGCCGATTGACGTCAAAAGAACAGGCCGACAATACCGCCGTACGACGCCCGCTCGCCAGTGAGCGCAATTCGTCCGTCAGGTAGTGGGTGTCCCGGTCGACTTCCAGCTTGAGGACGCGTACCGGCGATCCGGCCACCAGTCGCTCCAGAGCTTCGGCGTCATGATCGGCGACGGTGATCTCGTAATCGCCGCTGTTGTGCAACAGCTTTGCGATGCTGGCGCCAATCCTGCCGGCGCCGACAACCATAACCGCAAACATGGGTTTACTCCCCTTGCCGCACCCAATTCGAATTTAGCAAAACGACGCCGCGGGCACGAGTATGCGGACCTCATGAAAGACTTCAGATGATAAACTTGGCCGCAAGTCGGAAACCATAATGCGCAAATTTTTGTTATCCGTCGTTCTCATGGCCTCGTTGCCGGTTGTTGGTTTTTCCCAGCCTAAGGGTTGGAACGACCCGTTCCCGCCGTTCCGTATCATGGACAACCTTTACTACGTAGGGACAAAGGAGCTCGCGTCATTTCTGCTCGTCACGCCCCAGGGCAACATCCTGATGAACAGCGACTACGAGTCGTCGGTGCCCGTGATCAAGGCGAACGTGGAGAAACTGGGGTTCAAGTTCACCGATGTCAAAATCCTCATCGCGGGTCATGCTCATCCGGACCACGTTGAGGGTGACGCGCTCCTCAAGGAATTGACCGGCGCGCAAGTGGTAGTCGGACGCGTGGATGCCGACAAGACCAGAGAGTTTCGTCCGGGTGGGAAGGAGCATCCGATCGACCGTCTTATAGACGAGGGCGAATCGGTGACACTGGGCGGGACGACGCTCACGGCTCACCTGATGCCGGGGCATACCAGGGGATGCCTCGCGTGGAGCACGACGCTTAAGGAAAACGGCAAGAGCTACTACACGTTCATAGAATGCAGTCTGAACGGCCAGTTCCTTCAGAGTCTGGACAACTATCCCGGAATGATCGACGACTTCCGCGCGACTTACAAAAAGGCGCGCACGTTCCCGGTCGAGGTGTGGGCGAGTTCGCACGCATCGTTCTTCAACCTGGCGGAGAAATACGAGAAGATGCAGAAGCGCGGGCCGGGAGATCCGAATCCGTTTGTCGATCCCGAAGGTTATAAAGCTCACGTGGATCAATACGAAAAGAGTTTCGAGGCCGCGGTAGCCAAGCGGGACTCCCAGGCTGCAGGTCCGGGTCGGTAAAGAAGTCCGCCATCCGGCGGAAAATAGTTCCATCGCTTTGCCACAAAACCCTCCCAGGCGGAGTTGTGCATTCGTGGACGTCGTAAGCGACGCTGCTCACGAGAACCAAGCCGACACCAAACGCCGCGACGCCCGGCGCGACGTCGCGGTGCGCATGGCCCGTAGCGCAAATAGTCCTCCTATCGAACTTCTTAATCCAACCGATTTTCATCGAAAACTCACCGTTCCGATGAGATAATCGAGTTGAGCAAGGCCCGCGGAGCACGATCTCCCGAATTCTTCCGGGTAACAGCGCTCCCAGTTCGGAAACCACGGCCGCACCCGTCTGCTTCGCGGCTTCAAACAAAAAAGAACGCTCCGCCGGTTTCCGGCGAACCAACAAAACTATGATCGGCCCGAAGTGTCTTCGGCCGGAGGAGGAATATCATGCGCGCGCATCTTGCGCTTGCAATCTACTTGTCTCTGACAACCGGAGCTTTCGCGGAAGGCCCGGTTTCTACAGCGGGAAGTACGCCTGACAATGCGGCAGCTGCCTGGATGAAGTTATATGAAGCGGGAATGACGGCCACTCAGCGCGGCGCTTACGACGAAGCGCTCACTCTTTTCCGGCGCGCCTGGGATGTTTCCACAACTGCCGAAGAGCAGGGCGCGTCCGCGACCGATATCGGGCAGGTCTACTGGCGCCAGGGCCGTGTACCCGAAGCAAGAGAGTGGACGAGGCGCGGTCGCGACGTCTTCCGCGCAGACAAGCATCTGACTTCCCGGTTGGCAGCCGCGACCGCCATTCTCGCGGACGTCTATCGCGATACCGGCGACTATCCCGAAGCGGAACGGCTGTTGCGGGAAATGTTACGAGAGATACTTCTTTCGCCGGATTGTGACGCGAATTCCCAGGCGCTGCTGCGAAACCATCTCGCCGATCTGCTGCGCGAACAGGGAAGAAGCACGGAGGCCCGGCCTCTGTTCGAAGAGTCGCTCAAACAGTCAACTGCGCCCGCGGTTTTCTGGAAGCAGCGGGTCGCCGCCCTGATCGGGCTCGCGGATATCGACCGTGAACAGGGCGACTGGCAAGCAGGCGTGGACCGCTGGAATGAAGCTTTGGAGATTTGCCGCCGCGAGAAGGATCATGCGGCCGAATCGATCGTGTTGCGCGGTCTCGGAACCACGTGGCTCAGGGCCGGGGATCCGTCGCGCGCCGAGCCCCTGCTCCGCCGCGCGTTGTGGATCGCGGAAAACAATTCGGACATGCCGTCCGAGGATGTTGCGAGCGCGCATGCCGGTCTGGGAGAGCTTTACCGATCGGAGAACAAACTGGCGCTGGCGGAGAACGAATGGGCGCTCGCGCTGCAGATGGACCGGAAGGTGCTCGGCGATACGCATCCTCAGGTCGCCGTGTTGATGCAGATGCTGTCCGAGGTCTATTCCGCTCGTAGAGAATTCAGCCTCGCGCGTGAATACGCGACGCAGGCATCCGACGCCCTGCGCAGCTCGTTCGGCGATAACTCCATGCCGGTCGCCGCCGCGCTCACCAATCGGGCCACCGTGGAAGAGCGCGCCGGCACTCCCGAAGCTGCCGCGGAGGATTACGAACGCGCCCTCGCAATCGCGCGCGACCATCCGGAGTACCGTGCGTTCCGCGGCGTGCTGCTCCAGCGCTACGCCGAACTGCTGAAAACGATGCATCGCGGACGTGAAGCGAAAGCCCTGCTCACCCGCCATGAGCCCGAGGTCAGCCTGTTCCGGGACAAATGACCCCGAAAGTGCTTGCCCATTATGATGAAGCCGGTATCATGAGATCGAATGCCCCAGTTTCAGGTCTCGACCCCGCAGAGCACCTACGCGGCGGTTGTGGAACGAGGCGTAATCGAGCGCCTTGCCGGATTTCTTCCCGCGAAACACGGCCGCATTTTTGTGGTTTCGACGCGCGACGTCTGGCAACTGTACGGCAAGCGCGTTCTGACCGCGTTGGAGAACCGGCCCTCGGAAATACTTTTTTTCACCGGCGGCGAAGATAACAAACGCCTCAGCCATATCGAGCAGCTTGCGGCGCAGATGGTGGAAAACGGCGCCGACCGTTCCAGCATTGTCGTCGCGGTAGGCGGCGGCATTGTCACGGACATGGCGGGTTTCCTCGCCGCAATCTTCATGCGCGGCGTGCCGGTGATCCAGATTCCGACCACTCTGCTCGCGCAGGTGGACGCGGCCGTTGGCGGCAAAACCGGCGTCAATCTGGTCGCAGGCAAGAATCTGATCGGCAGCTTCCACCAGCCTCTCGCTGTGCTGATCGATCCATCCGTGCTGACTTCCCTGCCTCCGCGCGAGTATCTTGCCGGACTGTACGAAATCATCAAGTCGGGCGTGATTCGGAGCGAGCCGCTGTTCCGCATTTTCGCCGACCGGCGCAAAGAAGTTCTCGCGCAGGCGCCGGAAGTGGTCGACCACATCATCGCTGAGTCTGTTCGGATCAAAGCCGAGGTCGTCTCGGCCGACGAACGGGAATCCGGACTGCGCCGCATCCTCAACTTCGGCCATACCTTCGGACACGCGCTCGAGGCGGAGACGAAGTACACCCGTTTTCTCCATGGCGAAGCCGTATCGTGGGGGATGCGGGCCGCCACTTATCTCGCCGAAAGTCTCGAGATGATCCCGCAAAAGGTCAGTAACGACATCGTCAAAGTACTGGATAGCTATGGGCCAATCCCGGATTGCGACGCCATCGGGCGCACCGAGCTGCAGGTCCGCATGCTGCGCGACAAGAAAACGGTGCAAAGCCGCATTCACTTTGTGTTGCCGGTGCGGATCGGTGAAGTGGTGGTGCGTTCGGATGTGTCGATTGCGGCCGTACAAAACGCCATCAATCGCGCGCTGGCGGATTGCCGGCCCACATGAGTTCCCCGGCATCCGGCCCGGCGCTCGGCACAACGCCGGAGGGTTCGCGATCCGAACAGGAAGCCTCGCGGTGGGTGCGGTTGATGTTCGGCCGCGTCGCCCGCCGCTACGACCTCGCCAACCACCTGCTTTCCGCCAATGTCGATCGCTACTGGCGGAACCATACAGTCGCGCGGGTTCGCGACGTTCTCGATCGGCCTGAAGCGCAGGTGCTCGATCTCGCCTGCGGCACTGGCGATCTTCTCGTCGCGCTGGAACGCGCCGCCGGACGCGGGCTCATCGGCAGCGATTTCTGCCATCCGATGCTGACCGGAGCGCGGGCGAAGCTGCATCGGGGACGGCTGCAATCCACGCTGGTCGAGTCGGATGCACTGGCGCTTCCCTTCCCGGATTCAAGCCTCGACCTGATTACCATCGCATTCGGCTACCGCAACCTGACTAACTATCGCGGCGGCCTGGTCGAGATGCGGCGCGCCCTGCGGCCGGGCGGCGTTCTGGCGATTCTGGAATTCACGCAGCCGCCCAATCGAACCTTCGCGTCCGTTTACAACTGGTATTCCCGGCGCGTGCTGCCAATCATCGGCGGCGCGATCTCCGGGGCGCCCGAAGCTTATCGATATCTGCCGGAATCGATGCGCAAATTTCCCGACGCGCCGGAGTTGGCGCGCATGATGAAGGAAGCCGGCTTTTCCACGGTTGACTGGGAATACCTGACTTTCGGAATCGCCGCGCTCCATATTGGCCGCATATAGCGCACAGGCCGGGCGGACGTTGTGCGCAAGAAAACAGCGGCGCACGTAAACTGGAAGCATGTCCCTGACCATTTCGGGGCGGACCTTCCGCTCGCGTCTGATGATCGGCACCGGCAAGTACCGGAGCTTCCAGGAAATGGCCCGTTGCCATGCCGCGTCGGGAGCCGAGGTGGTTACGGTCGCGGTGCGGCGGGTCAATCTCACCGATCGGTCGAAGGAATCGATGCTCGACTACATCGACCGCGAGCGGATGTTTATTCTGCCCAACACCGCGGGTTGCTACACCGCGGACGATGCCATCCGCACGGCTCGCCTGGGGCGCGAGGTCGGCCTTTCCAATTGGGTGAAGCTCGAGGTGATCGGCGACGAGAAGACCTTGTTTCCGGACAATGCCGGTCTGCTCGAAGCGACCCGCGTCCTGGCCAAAGAAGGTTTCGTTGTCCTGCCTTATACGAACGATGACGTGGTAAACGCCCGCCGGTTGATCGATGCGGGAGCCGCCGCCGTAATGCCGCTCGCCGCGCCGATCGGCTCCGGACTCGGAATCCAGAACATCACTAATCTGCGCATCATGCGCGAAATGATCACGGAGGTTCCGCTGATTGTCGACGCGGGAGTCGGCACAGCGTCGGACGCCGCGATCGCCATGGAAATGGGCGCGGACGGCATTCTCATGAACACGGCCATTGCCGCGGCGGACGACGCGGAGAAGATGGCGGTCGCGATGAAGCTCGGTGTCGAGGCCGGCCGCATGGCCTTCGAAGCCGGCCGTATGGAGAAAAAGCTCTACGCCAGCGCCAGCAGTCCGTTGGTCGGGGTGGTGGGAAGGTAGCGCCGGCGATCTTGTCGCCGGTGGGTTTGTTGGTGGCGGGAGGGAGACTCGAACTCCCGACCTACGGATTATGAGACCGTCGCTCTAGCCAGCTGAGCTACCCCGCCTGCTCCTCAAACGATTTTAACATCCATTATTCAAACAGGGGCTCGCACCGCGACCGAGAAACCCGGAAGCAGTTCCGGAGCGTCGATCCGATCGTCAGCGGTCAAAGTTCGGAACACGTCTGGCTTCTGGTATACGTTAACGGTGATCGAATCGGGATCCAGCACCCGTACGATACCGGTGCCGGCGGCGAGATATCCGCTGATCTTCCGCTGTAGCCGTGCCGCGTTATCGTCAGGCGACAGGATCTCGACTGCAAGGTCGGGACCGAATTCGCAGTAGCGATCCCAGGCAATCTCGGCAGTCCGCTCCCCGCGGATAAACGCGACATCCGGCGCCTGCACGACATCCGGAGCCAATCGAAATCCGCATCTGCCCGGCACGATCCCAAAATCCGCAGCCCGGGACAGCTCCTCCAGAACCGCCGCCTGAACGATTCCGTGCCTGAGTCCCTGCGGCGGCATGACGATCAGTTCTCCTCCGTCGAGTTCGTGGAGGTCGCCATCGTCCGGCAAACGCTCAAACTCGACCATCTTGGCCCTCATGTCCACATCCTACGTCATGAGAGACTGAACACTGGCAGGTGCCGAACGGATAGCCGCTCGCGCAGGCGGGAGGAAAGTCCGGTCTCCACAGGGCAGCGTGCCGGCTAACGGCCGGGGGGAACCTCTCAAAGGGGTTTTTACGGAAAGTGCCACAGAAAAGATACCGCCGGGTTTTCCGATCCGGTAAGGGTGAAATGGTGCGGTAAGAGCGCACCGCGGCCGGAGCAATCCGGTTGGCAGGGTAAACCCCACGTGGAGCAAGACCAAATAGGGGAGGAGGAGCGGCCCGCTCCGTTACTACTTCCGGGTAGGTCGCTACAGTTTGGCGCGCAGGCGCACAAGCGACGATCCGCGCAGTAATGCGCGGCCCAGACGAATGGCTATCGCCCGCAAGGGTACAAAAACCGGCTTATAGTTCGCACCTGCCGGAAAATCAAAAAGCCCCACGAAGCGCCCGTGATGCCGGGCGTTCCGTGGGGCAGTTACTTCAGCGGTCTATCAGCGGGGGCAGCCCTTGGCCTGAATTTCCCTGGCAGGCGCTGCCTGCGCACCGGAAACGGACGGCCTGTCGGCGCCGCTCGGAATGAACCAGACTTCGACGCGGCGGAACTGCGCACGCGCGTCAGTCGTGCTCTGGCCCGAACGTTCCTTAACGGAAGCGTCGCCAAACGGCATCGGCGGATCGGTCTGATCGGTCCCGGCGTAGCTCACCTGGACACGGCTCAGATCGAGCGACGGGCAAACTCCCTTGCCGGCGCTCAGAACCGCGGCCGTATTAAGCACGCGCTGCGTATCGAGATTAGCGTTGGCGCGACCGGTTTCGCTCATGTCGCGATGGCCGATGAGGACCACCGTGGAGCCCGGATCGGCGCGCAGCTTCGGCGTCAACTGTTCGATCAGATAACGCTTGGCTGCGTTGTTTACGCGCGAGCTGCGGTTGGCGAAGACGATGTCCTGCCGCGAAGCCAGCGCCTTCCGCGTGACCGTAACGTTTGCGGTCGCACTGCCGGTCTGGTTCTTCGAATCGGTCTCAGTCGCGGTAAGGCGCACCACCTGGGACTGAACACCGGTGGCGTTCGGGTCGAAGCGCACACCCGAGGAATCGAACGTGGTTCCCGTGATGGTCCCTTCGCTGGCGGTATAGCGGATCGGAGTGGCCTGAGCGCAATCCGAAACCGTATCCGATGCGTTGAGCGGCAGGCGGTCGCCGTAGTTGATGGTGGTCGGCGAAACGTTGAATCGCACGGTCGGCGGCGCGAGCGTCTTCACGAGAACATTGACCGTATTCGATGTCGCGGTCATGCCGCCGGAACTCACGGTCACCCGGATTGCTTTGTTTCCGGATGTTGTCGTGGGCAGGTTATACGTAGTTCCTGCTCCACCGGGCGCCTGCGCGTTGTTGACAAACCACTCATAAGAAAGCGTGCCGTTGGGCGGGCCGCCGCGAGCGGAGACGCTCAGCCGGATATTATCTCCAGGGCACACGTCATGCGCGCCGGAAATTCCCTGAACGGTAATCGGCGGAGGCGGCGGAGGCGGAGGCGGAGCGGCTGCCACCGGCGGCGGAGGAGGCTCGTGGAATCCCTTGCGCCAGAGAAGTTCAGTGGTGAACTGCCACGCATTGGCGTTCCGCGCTGTGGGGATGAACAGCGACCCCGGTCCGGACAGTGGAACGTTGGGCAGCCCGAAGTCTGGCGTCGGCGTCCACAGTCCCATCAGTTCGATACGCGTCGATAATTTGCGGGTCAGCGGCATCTCCATACCGATTCCGTAGTTGAAACCGGGTTCGGCCTTGGTCCGGAACGCGGCTGGCGGGATCGCCTGAATCCCTACAGTTGGCTGCTCGAGACTGCTCGCCTTGGCCGGATCGTAAAATACGCCGGCGGGTCCGAACAAGACATATGGGCGATATCTCGACGTGCGGGGCGTGAAATAGAGCATGCCATGCAGCGCGAACTGGAAGTTGTATTCGGAAACAGACGCGTAGCCCGAGCCGCCAAAGGGCAGCAAAGCCAGACGGTTGAACCCGGTGCCGAAGAATTCTTCAGCTCCGAAATATCGGCCCAAATTCTGCGTCACCCGGATTCCGATGATGGGTTTCGGCTGCAGCAGATAACGTTCGCCCGCAGTCCCCTGGTACCGCTGAAACCACTGAGTCCCGAAAAAGCCGCCAATATTCCAACTGGAATATTCACCTTCGTCGCTGAACGGTTTCGCCGCGTTGCCGGAGGAACTTGAGCTCTGGGGGAGTGCCGGGACAGCCGTCGCAAGCACTGCTGTTATGGCAAGCAGCAGATTACGGCATCGCGACCGGTTGAATTCGGACATCATTGTCATTACGTTCACTACCTCCTCGAATTAGAACTGCCGTACTGCCCGGTACAGGAACAATTTCTATTGTGCCCCAATAACCGGTTCATTGTGTTGCAAATATCAAAATCTTTCGGCCGCAACCTATCTGGACTGTATAACTTCCACCGTTTCCGACAGTACTCCACGCCTGGGGAAAAGAGCAAACAACCGGTCCGGCGCTTCCGGCAAAACCAGCAGCGCGGACGGCCAGACCCCGCTGTCGCTTTCATCGTCGAGCGGAAGCCAACTCCTGCCTCCGTCGGTGGAGCGAAAAACCCGGCCGTCCTGCGAAGCGAACGCTTCTCCGGCCCGGGTGGGATGAAATAAGACCACACTGACTGTATCGGCAGGAAAGCCGCCGCCTACGCCAGCCCAAGACCTACAATCGTCGGTCGAGCGGAACAATCCGGCCGACGTAGCCGCCAATGCTGTATGCGTTCCGCCGGTATCGAATGCCAGTCCATACCAGACTGCGGAATCCGACGGCTCCCCGCAGGCTTTCCAGGTCGCGCCCGCGTCGGTGCTGACAAACGCCCCGTGCGCACTGAGAGCGGCAACCGTATGATTGCCCGAGAGTTCGACCGATGAAATACTCCCGGCTCCCGCCGGCGCCGGTTCCCATTTGCCTTCATTGGAACTCCGGAAAAGACCATGATTGGTGCCCACCAGCAAAACGTTGTGCGGGAGCGCCAGAAGCGAGGTAATCTGACCTTCGGCGGGGGTACTTTCTTTTTCACTCCAGGTCTTCCCGCCATCTTTGGACTTCAGCAGGCCGTGATAACCCGCGGCAAACAAGGTACCCGGCACGTCGGGCGAAGCTGTCAGAAGCCGGATTTCCTGCCCCGCGGTCTCGCCACCCGTGCGCTGCCATCGCAGCCCGAAATTCTCCGTCCGGTAGACCCCTCCGGAGCCCGGCTCGAACACACTACTGGCGTAGAGCACGCCGTGTGACCCGGTCAGCACCGTAAAGCTGCGGTTCGTAAAACCGACGTTGGACGGGCGTAACGTCCGGCCGTCATCGGTGCTCACCATCATCCCGGCGGAGGTGGATGCAAAGAAGACACGCCCCGGAACGGCGGGATCGAACGCAACGGACCGGACCGCCTCCGAACTGACCGCGCGCCACGCTTTTCCGCCGTTTTCGCTCCGCATCAGGCCTTCGGTCGTGCCGGCAAAAACGACGTTGCTGTGGACAGGATCGAGCGCCACAAACCATGTGCGAAATGCGCCTTTCGGCGTCGGCAGCTTCGTCCAGTGAGCGGCGCTGTCGGAGCTTTCATATAGGCCGCTGCAGGCGCTCGCATACACAGACTTCGGCTGATGGGCATCGACCTGGATGCTGAACACGTCCGAATCGTCGATCATCCCGGTATGAATCGATTCCCAGGACGCCCCGCCGTCGGTAGTGCGCCACGGCAGATGCGTGGTTCCGGCATAAATTATGTTGCGACTCAGAGGGTCGAATGCCAAAGAAACCACGGGCCGCAACTCTTCATTGTCCGGGGCTGAAATTCGGACCCAGTTTTCGCCGGCATCGGTGCTCCGCCAGACCCCATCGGCGGTACCGGCGGCAATGACGTCCGGATTCTCCGGCCAGAGAGCCAGTGACCAGACTGCCTTCCCTTTTGTGCCCGGCAGCAGTTTCCAGGTTTGGCCGGCATCCACCGTCTTGTAGACACCCGACGTCCAGGGATGATCTCCTTCCATCCCCGCATACCAGGTACCCGTCGCCCGGCGATCGACTTCCAAGGCATGCAAAGTACCCGAAAGCTGTCCGGGAAAGGGAATATTGGCCCAGGACGCGCCGCCGTTTGAGGACGTGTATAGAAGCCCGTTGTGCGCCCCTGCAATGACGAATCCTCGCGATTTAGGCACCACGCGCACCAGTTCCGCATCGCCGCCGAATGGTCCGGTGGCTCGCCATTGGGCGCTGAGGACGCCTGTCAAAGCGAAGAAAAGAAGCAGCGGCGTGACTGCCGTTCTACGGCAGAATTCCGGGTTCTCAATCATTCAACAGTGCAAAATGTACGGGTCGACCCAAGACCCGGAAGCAATTCGACAACCACTTTCAAGTCTAAGTCCTGCATGGGATTTCATGCAAGAAACATAGCGAAACCTTAATGCGGCCGAAGGTTATCATGGCCGTTGGAACAATGATTGTTGCCGGGGCGGGAATTATCGGCCTTTCGTGCGCCTGGCGGCTGGCGCGCTGCGGAATTCGGGTTACAGTCTTCGACGCGCGCGAGGCCGGGGGCGAAGCGAGTTGGGCTGGCGCCGGCATGCTGGCGCCCGGCGGGGAGATGGACGACGCCTCCCCTCTGACCACCATGGCGCTCAGCAGTCTGCGGATGTACCCGGAATTCGTCGAGTCGCTTCGCGAGGCCTCGGGCGTGCCGATCGATTATCAGCGCTGTGGCGCTTTGGAACTCGCTCTGGACGACCAGGAAGCCAGAGAACTCGAGCGGCGCGCAGCCAGGCAGTCGGACATAGGAATCCGCTCGGAACCGGCCCGCCGTGCGGACAGCGCAGCCGCCCGCTATTACCCCGATGACGCTCTGGTGAATCCGCGCGATATTGTTGCCGCTCTACGCGCGGCCTGCATGCACAGCGGAGTTTCGATCCGGGAGAACGAGCCGGTTATCGAGATATCTCCGGATGGTTCCGGCGTCCGCACCGCGCGTGACCGTTATTCCGACGACGGCGTGTTGATTGCCGCCGGAGCGTGGAGCAGTGAGCTGGCTTCCCGCTTCCGGACGCCTGCCGTGACGCCTGTTCGGGGACATCTGATTGCCTACGAAGCCAAGGCCGGAATGCTGCGAACAATCCTGCGCCACCGGCACACCTACCTCCTGCAAAGAGACTCCGGATCTCTCATCGCCGGTTCCTCAACCGAGCGCGTGGGTTTCGATCGCACAATCGACGAAAGCATCGTGGAGGGCATCCACGCCCGTGCATCACGGCTCATGCCGCAACTGGCGACTATGGATCCCGTAGAGAGCTGGAACGGTTTCCGCCCCTGCATCGAGGGCGGCATACCGGCGATCGGCCGAATCGAAGGCGCCGCAATCTGGATGGCGTTCGGGCACTACCGAAACGGAATTTTACTGGCGCCGGATACCGCCCTCCGCATCGAGCAATTGGTGACTCAAGCCCAATGAGGGAAGGGGTTGCCCGGAGCTTTCCGGCAATCCTCAAGCAGCTCGCGAATCCTCTTCGCGCGCCGCAGCAGCGCTTCGAAGAGACGCTCCAATTGACTTTCATCTCCATCCAGCCATTGCGGCGGAATCTGGCGAAGAGCTTTGTCGAGGACTTCGGAAGGAAAATTCACTATCCGCTCCGTCCAGGGCTCGAAGTCCGCGAGCGATCGCACGCCCTGATACACAATTCGCCGGGAATAGAGACCGGCGACCGCGGAGTCCGGAAAGTCCCATCCGGGTCCGTTGAATGCGAATCCATGGTCGATCATGAGCGCCACAAAACCGAGCTTCCGCGGAGGAATGCCGGGCTTCGCCATCCAGTCGTTCAGTTGAGCGCGGAAGAAGATCGACTGCCGTCCGTCCGCATTGGCCACCCAGCGGTCAAACGCGAGCACGGCGAGAAACTGCTCGGAGTTGGCTACCTGATTCAGGAGCGAGTCGGGAATGAAATCGTAGATGGCCGTGACATCCGGGTTCCCCGGATGGCGTGAGCCGAAGTGCCAGCCCGGCTGAATGCCGGTGCGCCGCGAACCGGTCTGCAGGTGCACATCGGGGTTCGCATCCAGGAATTCGGGCGAGACCCGCACAATCTGATGGGCCGGACAGGAAATCTGCAGATGCGCAAGAATCTCCGCCGCTACGAACTCATTTACGAGAATCCGGCGGTGTTGCGGGTTATTCTGGAATTTGACGATGTAGCAGTCGCCGTCGTCCGCTTCCAGCAGATGCGCCTGGGCGCCGCCTCTCATCTTGCGAATGAAGCGGCGGGCGTTCACAGGCATAGCGTTTGCGGGGAGAGTATATTCGCGACCGGGGAGAGTATCACTTGGCACCAACAGCAGAAAACGGCATGGCAGCTGCGGAAGACAGCGGCAAAGATACAGCTAAGAATCGCGATGAAGTTGCACTGGAACTGATGAAGTTCATCGCCGTGACCACGGGGTACGGTAAAGGCAGCAGCGCAGCGGCCGGATTTTCGGGCAAGCCTTCCAAGTCGGCGGAAGAGTATGCCGAGGCGCTGATCCAGTTGTTTGAAAAGTGCCGCGCGGTCGTCGCCAAACCGGTTTAGCGCGGGACCCGGCGTCGGGCCGGACCGCCCTGCAACTTTGCCAGAGCCGGTCCGATGAGGGATTGGGAACTCTATTGACTTCCCGTTCTATTTCTTCTTCGGCGCGCTCTTCTTAGCGGCCTTTTTCGGCGCGGCTTTCTTCACCGCTTTCTTTGCGGCCTTCTTGGGAGCTGCCTTCTTCACGGCCTTCTTCGCAGCTTTTTTCGGTGCGGCCTTTTTGGCTGCTTTTTTCGGCGCGGCTTTCTTCACGGCTTTCTTTGCGGCCTTCTTGGGGGCTGCCTTCTTCACGGCCTTCTTCGCAGCTTTTTTCGGAGCGGCCTTCCTGGCAGCTTTTTTCGCCGCGGCTTTCTTCTTCGGCGCGGCCTTCTTCGGCGCGGCCTTCTTCGCTACCTTTTTAGGCGCGGCCTTTTTCGCCGGCGCCTTCTTTGCCGCGGGCTTGGGCGACGCTTTTGCGGCCGACTTCACCGGCTTGCGCTTCGGCGGCGCTTCGGCGGCGCCGACTTCGACGACTTCCACCACAATGACTTCCGGTGGCGGCGGAGCGACAGCGGCGACAGTCATCCCGCCGATAAGATCCTCCTCGTCGTCCTCATCCTCGTCGTCTTCGTAGTTGTCGAGCTTCGACTCTACATCGTCACCTTCATCGCCATAATCGCGAAAATCTTCCATTTCGTCTTCGTCCTTGGGAGCGAACTTGAGGTCGTCGAACATCCAATCAGTCTCCTGTTTCGGCACGGTCTCCATTAGCATACCCCTTTTTGTTTTCCGTGCAACTATGCGCTGAACTCAAAATCGCGCACCAGTACCCCAAAAAGCAAGAAGAGTATTCGATTCCGGGCAAACGGACCGTCCGATTAACGGATCAGAGAGGCGGCGTTGTGCTCTTTCAACTGAGCCAGTGTGCCGGATGTGGAGTGCAGCGGCCGTTTCGCCGATGCCGTTGTCGCGGGCTTCCGGCCAGCCGCGGCCCGGACCGCGCCGGATCGGACCGCAGTGGATTTGGCCGATGCTGTTCTCGATCGAACCGAAGTCCGCGCCGCGTGTGTGCCGGCCAACCGAGGCGTCCGCAGAGCCGGAACCACTTCGTGATAAGCGGCTGGAACTACCAGACGGTCACCTTCCGACGGTTCACTGTCCTTCAGGTTATTGGCTGCGGCGAGCTGGGTAATGGAGACGTTATAAAGGCGGGCGATCGAAGTTAAACTTTGGCCGGGTTCCACGCGATGGATGCGGGATGAAGCGAGCATTGATGTCGGCACCAGATCGAGACCGGCCGTGACCTGTGCGGCTGTTCCCTTCGGCACCCGGACTTCAAAATTCCCCGGTGCGATCCCCCGCAAAAGCGCGGGATTCAACTGCACCAGCTCCGACACCGGCGTATCGCTCAGATCTCCGATCAGCGTGAGGCTGGTCGGTGAAGTGGTCATTATGGTGTCGTACTCGACCGCGGGGTCGGGCGTGACGTTTTCCAGTCCGTATTCGGGCGCATTCTTCGCCATGATCGTCATGGCGAGAATGATCGGAACATAGTTCGTAGTCTCGGTGGGCAGCGCGCGGCGGGCGCGGAGCTCCCAGAAATCGGCGTAGCCGGTACGCTCAACGGCCTTTTCGACGGCGCCGGGGCCACAGTTGTAGGCCGCGATCGCCAGATACCAGTCGCCAAATTCGTTGTAGAGATCGTGCAGGTGATGTGCGGCAGCGCGTGTGGCTTTTTCCGGATCGAGCCGCTCGTCGGAATACGGGGTCTGCTTCAGCCCATACTCATTGCCGCGAAACTTCACGAACTGCCAAAGGCCTTCGGCGGATGCGCGGGAAACCGCGCGAGGCAGAAACCCGGATTCCGCCTGCGCCAGATGAATCAATTCCTGCGGGATGCCTTCCTCTGCGAGAACCTTTGAAATCATCGCGCTGTACTTCCCGGCGCGCTCCATGCCCGCCTCGATGGTCTTGTGTCCGCGCGTATTGAAATAGTTGATGTAGCCGAGGACGATGTCATTGACTACGAGCGGGAGGGCGGAAGTGGTGTTTTTGATCTCGCTTTGAACTTTGTTTTTAATGCGGGGGTCGACCGAAAACGTCATCGTGACGATGTCATCGAGAGGGGCTTTGTCGAAAGCCGGAACGTCGTCCTCGGCGGCCGCACCCATACCCGAAAGATCGTCGCGGTGGATCACATCCACCATATCTTCCAGTTTGGATTCGAAGAGCCTGCGGTCGGTGGGGTTCTCCGACGCTGTGAGCATCGTATCGATGGCGGCATCGAATTCCGTCCGTGCACGGTCGAAATCACGTTCCTGAAAGGCTTTTCTGCCGTTCCGGAATCTTTCTTCGGCCTGCTGAATCAGAAGATCGGAAGCAGTCGGTTGAAACGCCGCCGGCGTGGGAGCGTTTTCCCTGGCCACTTCTTTGAGGTAGGGAAGGTGCTCGGTGTCGGCGATTGTTGCCGCGATACCAGCGGTGGCCGGGGTTCGAATCGCAACCGGCGCAAGGAATGAAGCTTGGATATTGGATTGCTGGGAATAAAGCGATTGAGAGGATATTAATAGAACAGCAGCAAAAACAACGGCACCAGTAACGTTATACTTCCGGGTCATTCATTCTCCTCGAAATATAAAATCCGGGTTTACGAGGTCTCCCCGGGCGCTTGGCCCGTAAAGCGACCCTTTAAGCCTACCTCACCTGTTACAACTGCGTCAACCTGCGTACGAAACAGTACATGTTCATATGGACACAGCCGTGTCGCGTTCTGACACAACCTCCGGCAATTTTGTTTTATTCGTCTTCCAACTCTTCCTCGTGGCCCCGCGCCGTTTTGGCTGCGGCAATGATTTTATCGGCCTGTAGTTGGGGCACGTAATCGTAGTGGTCGAATTCCATTGTAAATGATGCCCTGCCTTGGGTTATCGACGTCAGGTCGCTCTGATAATTGAGCATTTCCCCCATCGGAACCTGGGCTCGGATCACCTGCGTCGCACCCTGTGTTTCCATGCCGGAGATGCGTCCCCGGCGGCCGTTCAAATCGCCCATCAGGTCGCCTGCATACTCGACGGGCGCCTGCACTTCGACGTTCATCACCGGCTCGAGCAAGGTGGGCTTGGCGGTCGCCATGGCTGCGCGAAATGCCTTCCGCGCGGCAAGTTTGAACGCGAGTTCCGATGAATCGACATCGTGATAGGAGCCGTCGTAAACGGTAACTTTGAAATCGACCATCGGATAGCCCGCCAGAAATCCCCGTTCGGCAGTTTCGATAATTCCTTTTTCCACTGCTGGAATATAGTTTTTGGGAATTGAGCCGCCGAAGATGTCATTCACGAACTCGAATTTCCCTCCGCGTGGCAAGGGCTCCATCCGGATCCAGCAGTCGCCAAACTGCCCATGACCGCCCGTCTGCTTCTTGTGACGCCCCTGCACATCGGCATTGCCCCGGATGGTCTCCCGGTAGGGAATCTTGGGCGCTTTGAGGGCGACGTCCACCGCGTATCGCTTCTTCAGCCGGCTCACCGCGATTTCGACGTGCTGCTGGCCGGTTCCGGCGATCAGGAACTCCTTGGTCTGAGGATCGCGATAGAAGCGCAGGGACAGGTCCTCTTCCAGCAGTTTGTGCAGCGAGTTGCCCATCCGGTCTTCGTCATTGCGGCTCTTTGCCTCAACGGCAAAGGCGATCGACGGTTCGCTTAACTTCACCGGCGCGAACGCGACAGGCGAAGGCTTGTCGGTTAACGTGTCTCCGGTCAGAGTTTCCCGTAATTTCGGTACAGCCCCGATGTCTCCCGCATGGATCTCGTTGACGGGCACAATGGTTTTCCCGAACGGGACGCCGATATGCGCCAGCCGCTCCACAGTGTTGTGCGCGTTGTTCTGCAGATTGGCATCATTCCTGATGCAGCCCGAAAGAACCTTAAAGTAGGTAATCCGTCCGGCGAAGGGATCGGCCGTGGTCTTGAACACGTAAGCGGCAGCCGGTTCTTTATCGGAATATTTCCGTTCGATTTCGGCGCCGTCCAGAGTCAGCTTCACCGCCGGACGGTCGAGCGGCGATGGAAAAGCCTCAACGATCAGATTCAGCAGCAGGTCGGCGCCGATGTTGTGCAGGCCGGACATGCAAACGATGGGGAAAATGCGCATCTCGCGCATTTCCTCGTCGACTCCGCTGACGATGTGCTCTTCCGGCAGCGTGCCTTTCTCGAAGAACTCCTCCATCAGGTCGTCTTTGCCCTCGGCAACCAGTTCCACGAGCGCTTCATGCGCGGCTTTGGCGGCTTCCGCATACTCCGCTGGGATCTCGGCTTCCTTCGATCTACCATCGCCATCCGGTGTATAAAAATACGCCCTCATGCGGATCAGATCGATCACGCCCTTGAAATCCTTGTCGCTGCCGATGGGAAGCTGGACGGGCACGGCGGCGCGTCCGAAGCGGGAGTGGATACTTTCGAGCGCGCGCTCGAAGCTGGCGCGGTCGCGGTCCAGCTTATTAATGACGATGGCGCGGGGGAGTTTGAACTCCTCTGCGATTCCCCACATCTTTTCTGTGTGCGGTTCGACCCCGGAGACGGCATCGACCACGACAATGGCGGCATCGGCGGCGACGAGTGTCGCGCGGGCGTCGTTTACAAACATGTTGAAGCCGGGCGTATCGAGAAGGTTGACTTTGGTTTTTCTCCACTCGATGGCGGCCAGCGAGGTGGAGATGGTCAGCTTGCGCTGAATCTCTTCCTCGTCATAGTCGGTAACGGTATTGCCTTCATCGGTTCGCGTCAGGCGGCTGGTCGCGCCCGCGGCGTAAAGGAGCCCGGCCACTACGGAGGTCTTCCCGGAGTGGCCGTGACCTGCAATGCCCACGTTTCGAATGTCCTTCGTTTCGTAGATTTTCATGGGGGATGCCTTCGTTTACGAGGGGATCGTATCACAGTTGAAACAATCCGCGGATTACCATTGGCGGTGTGAACAACGAAGGCAATATCGCGACTCCGGACGGCGTCCGGCTGTTCTTTCGAACGTCGGGCAACGGTGCGAAGACGGTGGTAATTCCCAACGGAATTTACCTGCTCGAGGACTTCCGTTCATTGGCCGAAGACCGCACTCTGATTGCTTATGACCCGCGGAATCGCGGGCGCTCGGATCAGAC
The DNA here is from genome assembly GCA_036273015.1 of Bryobacteraceae bacterium. Taxonomy (GTDB): domain Bacteria; phylum Acidobacteriota; class Terriglobia; order Bryobacterales; family Bryobacteraceae; genus BOG-234. The sequence continues at coordinate 55,137 of DATAXN010000074.1, forward strand.
CGGCGACGGCAGCATCCAGCAGGATTTGGAAGATATGGAGCCAGTCCGCCAGCATTTCGGACTTGACCGGATGGATCTGATCGGACACTCTTACGTCGGATTGATGGTCGCGCTGTACGCGATGCGGTACCCGGACCATACGGGACGAATCGTACAGATCGGCGCGATGGAACCGGTGGCCGGCAAGCAGTACCCGCCGCATCTGGCGTTCAACGATGGGCTAATGCCGCAGATATTCGGAAAGATGGGGCAATTGTGGCAGAGCCGTACGACCGAGGACGACGAGGAAATGTGCCGGAAGGCGTGGGCAATCCTCGGTGCGATCTACGTTGCCGATCCGATCAACGCGGCGAGAATCGACTGGGGCCGCTGCGAGCTTCCGAATGAGCGGAACTTCATGAGGTACTGGACGGCGAAGATCCTACCCTCGATTCAGAGCCTGAACATTCCGGGAGAAGCGACAAAGGCGAAGAGTCCGATCCTGACAATCCACGGAACGATGGATCGGAACGCGCCTTACGGCGGTGGTCGTGAGTGGGCAATGATGTTGCCCGATGCGCGGCTGGTAACTGTCGAGGGCGCGGCTCACGCGCCGTGGATGGAAGCGCCGGATCGGGTGTTCGGCGCGATCGGAACTTTTCTCAATGGCGCCTGGCCGGAGGGATCGGAGAAAGTCGAAGCGGTCGATCTTAAAGCGGCGTCCGCATGAAGATATCGTGACCAGATCAGCTGGCGCGTTTTTCGTGCATCAGCATGTCGACCGCGTGCTCCATCGAGCCGGCCAAGGTGATCTCGCCGGAATTGACGAAGTAGATCTGGTCCACGTTGGAGATCGTGTTCAGCCGGTGCGCGATGATGACCCTCGTGGTCGAGGACGGGAGTTTGTTGAGGATCTCCTGCAGAAGCTCTTCGGTCACCGTGTCGATATTGGCGGTGGCTTCATCGAGGATCAGCAGCTCGGGCTTGCGGAGAACCGCACGCATGAAGGCGATGAGCTGCTTCTGCCCGAGGCTGATGCTGTTCCCGGCGGTCGTAACGGCCGTATCCAGACCGTCGGGGAAGCGTGAAACCAGGGTGCCCAGGCTGGCTTCATTCAGAACCTCGCCGAGCTGCGCGCTCGAATAGTCCCGATACGCTTCATTGCCGTAGAGGATGTTGTCGCGAACGGTGCCGCTGAACAGGAACGGGTCCTGGAGGATGAAGCCGATCTTCCGCGCGCGCTCCTCCGGCGTGTAGGAACGGATGTCGCGTCCATCGAGCAGCACGGAACCCCGCGTGGCATCGTACAGGCGCGCCATCAGGTTCGCAGTCGTGGTCTTGCCGCCGCCCGTGGGACCGACCAGCGCATAAGCCTTACCGCGTTCCATTTCGAAGCTGATGTCGCGCAGCACTTCCTTGCCATCGGGATAACGGAACGACACCTGGCGAAAGCTGATGACGGACCTGGACCCGGCGGCCGCAGCCGTGATAACCGGCAGGTTGGATTCGAGCGACATCACTTCGGAGATCCGATCCAACGCAGCCATGGCCATCTGGAAGGAAGCCCATACCGCGGCCAACTGCCGCATGGGACCGTAGAAATTGTTCACATACAGCAGGAAGCCGATGAGCAGACCGACGGTGACCTGGCCCCGCTGGATCAGCCAGATTCCATAGGCAACGACGAGAAGCTGCGCCATTTGGGATGCCAGTCCGTATAACGGCATGAAGATGTTGTTGGCGAAGCCGGCCTTCGTGGAAGCCGCATAGTTCTTCTCGTTCGCACTATTGAACTTCCAGCGGAAGTAGTCGACGCGATTGAAGGCCACGATCACCTTGAAGTTGTTCAGGTTCTCCTGGACCTCGGAACTCATCCCGCCCAAAGCCTGCAGGCTTCCGAGATTCATGCGCTTGATCCATCCGGAGGTTCCGCGAGTGAGCAGGGCCACGCCGAGCGCCGGCAGCAGAGCGGCGATGCCCAGTTTGAGATTCAGGCTGAGGACAAAGATCCCGGCGCCGGTGATAAGGAAGACACTGCCCACAAACTGCATGAACGACTGCGCGACGAACTGATTCAGTTTGTCGGTATCGTTGTTCAGGCGCGAAATCAGATCGCCCGCTTTGTTCTGATTGAAGAAAGCGACGGGCAGGTCCTGCAGCTTCAGGAAGAGCGCGTTGCGCATGTGATAGAGGGCTCGTCTGCCGACGCTGCCCATCGTGATCACCTGAATGTAGCTGGCGACCGAGCCTGAAATATAGATGGCCAGAACGATGAGCGCCGAGATCAGCAGGCCGTGCATGTTCTTTCCGCGGATGTCGACGTCAATAGCGCGGACAATCAGGATGGGCGCAACCAGCGTGGCAAGGGAACTGTACACGATGGCGCCCACGGCGCCGTAGAAAGACTTCTTCTCCGTCGCGAAGAGCGGCAGGAACTTCTTACCCGCTTCCCGAAGCGACCGTTTCTGCGGACGATTCGACGGGCTAAGCGTGTACTTCGTAGTGGCTGGTGCTTCGCTGAGAATCGTAGAGCTGGACATATTCGGGTGATGTCTCCATCAGTTGCTGGTGCGTGCCCACAGCCAGAACTTCACCTTCCATAAGGAGAATGATCTGGTCGTAATCGACCACGGACGCGATCTTCTGCGTGACCGAGATCAGAGTAATGCCGGGATAGTTGGCGTGAACGTTCGTCAGAATGGTGCGCTCCGTGGTTGCGTCGACGCGGGCCGTGAAGTCGTCGAGCAGCAGCACGCGAGGATTCAGGGCCAGTGCGCGCGCCAGCATGACGCGCTGTTTCTGTCCGCCGGAAAGGCTGGCGCCGCGCTCCGAAACCATCGTTTCGAGGCCATCGGGCAGAGCGGTAATAAAGTCACTGAGCTCGGCGGTGTCGATGGCCTTGCCGATATCCCGCTCGGCGGCAGTGGTGCTGAAGGCGATGTTTTCGCGCAGCGTCAGGTTGAAGATGACGCTGTCCTGAAAGACAAAGCCGACATGGTTGTGCAGGGCTTCCTTGTCGTACTCGTCAATGGGCTGCCCATCGTAGGTGACCGCGCCTGACGAGGGTTTCAGGAGCCCTATTAAGAGATAGAGCAACTGAGTCTTGCCGGCGGCGGTGGGGCCGATGATAGCGGTTTTGGTACCCGCCTTCACCTGGAAGGAGACGTTCTTCAGCACCAGCTTCTCGCCGTAGGCGAGCGAAACGTTGTCCATACCGGCTTCGCCGTGAAGATTGGTGAGGCGGCCGGCCTGCTTCACCTCGGGCGCGCTCAGAACGGCGCTGATGCGCATGTAGGAAGCGGAGGCCTGCGCGATCACGTTGCTCATGAACCCGATGAGAATGATGGGAAAGATCAGAATCGCGAGATAAGAGTTAAAGGCGGTGAAGTTGCCGAGACTCATGCTGCCGGCGATCACAAAATGGCCGCCGAGCGCGAGGATGATGACCGTGGCCACGTTGACCGCCAGTGTGATCGCAGGTATGAGGCTGGCGAAGAGGCGCAGGATACTCAGGCCGAGGTCTCTCGCCTCGGCGTTGGCGGCCATGAATTTCTGAGTTTCGACCTGCTGCGTGTTGAGAAGGCGAATCAGCGACGATCCGAGGATGCTTTCATTGATGACGCGGTTCAGCCAGTCGATGGCTTCCTGGGATTTCCGGAAGAGCGTGCGAACCTTGCGCAACACCAATTGAAAAGTGATCGCGATGAACGGGACCACACCGAGGATGCCGAGTCCGAGCTTCCAGTTGATGGAGAGCAGCAGGACGCTCGCGCCGACGATCAGGAACAAGGAGGAAATGATGGAGGCGAAGGCTTGGGAGACGAACATCTTCACCGAGTCGACATCGGAGGTGAGATTCGTCAGCAGTTTGGACGGAGTGACCTGCTCCACCCAGCCGAACGACTGGACGGAGATCTTCGTCGCAAGGCGCGTGCGCAGGTCTTTGGCGACGCTCTCCGAGGTCCACGTCTGGACGATGCTTTGGGCGTAGGTGAGGGTGAAGACGAGCAATCCCGTTACGAGGAATTGCCAGATCACGGTGGTGAGTTCGAACTGCCCGGCGGTGAACGAGTCGATGGCGCGGGAGATCAGCTTCGGCACTACCAGATTCAAACCGTTGCCGACGATGGTCAGCGCAACCAGAGCGGAGACCAGCACCTTATACGGCTTGAGAAGACGCATCAGCCCGGCTGATGGCGGCTTACGCGGCTTTTGAGCTGTTTTGTCAGGCATGGGAAATACGCCGATTATCTGCCGTACAGGAAACAGTCCTGCCCGACGGAGCTTATTACAGATGGAGTCTTGAGTGTGAACACAAGATTAAAACACGCGTTTAAAATTGTCAAGACCGGCATGGACCGGTGGTGTAACTCCGCGCCGGGCAGAAGCCCGGCGGCAGGGCCGAAGCCCTGCCCCACGTTATTTAGCTTCCGTTAGTTGGCGGAGGAGTGCCGCGGTTTCGGGGCGGACTACGGGCGGACCACCGGCGCGGCCACGACCACCGCCGCCCATTGCGAAATCGAGCGGCGTGCGGCCCTGCTTGTCCTTAATATCCAGTTTGGCGCCGTGCTCCACCAGCAGTTTGACTGTGGTGTCCGAGCTTAAAGCAGCGAAATGCAGCGCGGATTGGCCGGCGTCGTTCACGGCGTTGACATCGACATGCCGGTCCAGCAGGACTTTGAGCCCTTCGACCATCTGGGCTTCGGTGGCGTAGTCGCCCGCGAAGACGCCGAGGCCGCGGCCGAGTCCGGCAGCGAGCATGAGCGCCGTGGTGTGATTCCTTTCGGTCAGCGTGGGATCGGCGCCGTTTTCGAGGAGCAGGCGCATGGCCGCAGCGTCTCCATTCTTCGCCGCACGCATCAACGGCGTGGCGCCATCGCCGAGATTGGGTTCGCCGGGAGTGTGGGCGCGGTAGAGCGCCGGAGTTCTTAGTTGCGCGTTGGGTTTCGCGCCGTGTCCGAGCAACAGCTTGATCAGATCGAGCGCGGACGTGTCACCGGAAGCCGGATGTTGGGCGGGACGCCCGTAGATTTCGCCCAGCGTATTCATGTCGACCGCGGCAAACAGCGGAGCCATGCCTGTGGAGTCGGCGAGGTTCGGGTCGGCGCCTTTCAGCAGCAGAAGCGCAGCGGTATCGAAGTGACCGTTGATAATCGCGAGGACGAGAGCGGTAGTGCCGTCGGGATCGGTCAGATTCAGACTGGCTCCGTTATCGGCGAGAACTCGCGCGGCGCCGAGCGAACCCTGGCGCGCCGCATACATCAGCGGCGTCCAACTGCCGTGCGGCAGAACGGTGATGACGCCTTCGAGGCCGAAGCGGTCCTTTTGATATTCCATCTTCGTCGAGCGAGCGTTGACATCGGCGCCGTGTTCGATCAGGAGTTTGGCCGCCGCCGGGTGATTTTCGGAAGCAGCCCACATCAGAGCCGTCTCGCCATAGCTGCTCTCGCGGGCGTTGACATCGATGCTATGTTCGGGGCCACCATGTTCGAGGAGAGCGCGAACGACGTCGGGATTGCCGATGCGCGCAGCCGTCATGAGGATGGTCTGACCTTCGGGTTTGGTCGCCGCGGGGTCGGCGCCGGCTTTCAACAAAGCCTGCGTGATAGTGGCGTCGCCGTTGATGGCGGCCAATTCCAGCGGAGTGACGCCGTAACGGTTGGAGGCTTTGGCGTTTGCGCCTGCGCTGAGAAGCGATTGAACGATGGAGAGATCGTCGGCGCGGACGGCCCATTGGAGCGGCGTGGTGCCGTCGGGTTCGGGAGTGTTGATGAGCGCACGATTTTTGAGAAGAGCCTGAACGGCCTCGCGATTGCCGGATTTTACGGCGTCGATCAGGCGCGTGTCGGATTCACCGGCGTTGAGCGCGGTGAGGAGAGTAACGATGAGCAGGAGGACGCGGCTGGTAGCCGCATGTCCGGACTGCTGAGAAATGCTTCCTGCCGCTCCCCTGAAGACGCGCTCTCCCGGGGTACGTGAAGCTCCGGGCCGGGCGAAAGCCCGGCCGCAGGGCCGAAGCCCTGCCCCACATCGGGTGTCAGCGTCTTTATCTGGTTTGTTGGCCCGAAGGGCCATGGGCGACTCCTTTACAGTCGCGGCTCGGAAAAGCTCGTGCTGATTCCGCAGCAAGCGGCTTGCCCCGGACATTACGAGAATAGTCCGTCGATCACGCCGGAGCCGTCGCCGAAGTGCTCGACTGTTGTGCCGTATCTCGCGGCGACGGTGCTCCAGAGATCGCCGACGGGTGTGCGCTCGGAGATCACAACATGACGATGGCCGTTCCCGGCACCGCCTCCCGCGAAGACGATCGGCAGGGGATCGCTGGCGTGCACGTTGGAATCGCCCATGCCGGCTCCATAGACCAGCAGCGAATGATCGAGCAGGGATCCGTCGCCGTCTTCGGTCGCCTGCAGTTTGGCCAGGAATTTGGCGTAGAGCTGCATATAGAAGGTATTGATCTTTACGCAGATGGCCATTTTTGCGGCGTTGTTCTGGTGGTGCGAAATGCTGTGGTGCTGTTCGGTGACGCCGATCTGCGGGTAGGTGCGCTGGCTGAGCTCGCGCGACATCATAAAGGTGAAGACGCGCGTTACATCCGCCTGCCAGGCCGCGGCGACGAGATCGAACATCAGGCCGACGTGCTCATCGAATAAATCGGGAACGCCGATGGGAGCGTCGAGCGTGGTTTGAGAACCGTGGCTTTCGGCGCGCTGAATGCGGCGCTCGATTTCGCGGACGTTGTCGAGATAGTCGCCGAGCCTCGCGCGATCGCGCGTGCCGAGGTCGCGGCGCAGTTCGTTGGCCTCGTCGGAGATCGAATCGAGAATGCTCTGCTCTTTTTCGACGCGCGCGCGCCGGTCGCCCACGGAGCCGGCTTCGCCGAAGATGCGCTCGAAGGCCACGCGCGGGTTCGTCTCCATGGGCAGCGGCGTTGTGGGAGAACTCCACGAGATGGTATTCATATAGGCGCAACTGAAGCCGGGCGAGCAACCGCCTACATAGCCGGAGAAATCCTCGGTGGCGAGCTCGATGGAGGGCAGCGGCGTATCCTGACCGATGCGCTGGGCCACAATCTGATCGATGGTGGTATTGGCGAGAACGTCCTCGCCTTCGGTGCGGCGGGGCCAGACGCCGGTGAGGAATCCGGCGGCGCTGACGGCGTGGTCGCCCACCTGACTGCCGGGATGCGAGCGCGTGAGGCCGGTGACAACGAGCAGCGAATCTTTGAACGGCTCGAGCGGCTTGAGGATGGGAGTGAATTCGAAATTCGCACCTTTGGCGGCAGGCGTGAACTGCTGCATGATGGCGCCGTTGGGGAAGTAACTGATGCCGAAACGAGTTTTTGGAGCAGCGGCGGCGCGGGCGAGCGGCGTGAAGGCCGGAACCATGGCGTCGAGAAACGGCAGCGCGATGGCCGTGCCCATGCCGCGGAGGAGCGTGCGGCGAGGGAGCGACTTTTTGGTGACGAACTTCGAGTCCGGCATTTCGCTTTTATTCTATTCCCAATCTCAGGCGGCTTGTGGTTCGACGTCGGCTCGGTCGGGCATGACTACACATTTTGCGAGGTCGGGGCCGGAGTTCCTGGCGAACTGGGATGCTTCGAGAGACGGATTAAGGGGCGATTCAGCGGCGATTTGGGCGCTCGCATAAACGAACCCATTTCCGGCTGGAGGTACTGGTAAGTCTTGTGTTTGCGGCGCGGTCTCCTCATAATCCTTCGCGCTCTCGCGCTCAGTCGCTTCCGTCTTTTCGCGTTCGCGGCGGTCGGTTTGCAACTCTTTGAGCTGGCGGAAAGCGTCCTTTATGGTGCGGTGCAGGCGCTGCTCGTAGATGCTGAGGTTGACGAAGGCCTTCGAATGGTCGCGGAAGGCGCGGGCGGAGGTCATTACACCGCGGACTTCGGGATCGGGAATGTCCAGGTTGTCGGTGTCTTCGTAACGGCCGATGCCGAGCATGCCGTCTTCAATGGAACGGATGCGGTTGATGCGCCACTGATTGTCGGCTATGGTCTGAGCGAACTGGCGCTCGACCGGAGTATGGGCGTCGAGGCTGTCGACGATTTCCTGAGAGAAGTCCTGATATGCAGCCATATCTTCGGTGGGGAGCACGACGACGCGCGCAGTGAGGCCATGGCGCAGGGCGTTCATGCGGGAGCGGGCCTTTCCCTGAGGGGTGGTGGGTCCCTGGGACTTCAGTGCATTGGCGCGGTTGGCAGCGTATTGATCTGGTGAAGTCATACGGTAAAATTCTCCGGTTCGGTTATAGCAGACCGAAAGAGAGCTGGAGCATTAAGCGATTGATTCTGTTGAGGAAATGACGCGTGACCGGCATGACCGGGAATAAAGTAAAACCGAGAATCAAACCTGCGGATAGCGCAGATACTTATCCATCCGAATTTTGCATGTTTTTGCATGTTAAGGTGAGCTGTTGGCCGGAAGAGGCCGTCAAATAGGTCTGTGGTCCAGTGTGGCGCAGATGAAAGTTTCCGCCGCTCATGAATCCAGTTCCGAAGCAGAGTCTCTATTGCTATGTCGATGAAACCGGCCAAGACACGGAAGGCAAGCTGTTTGTCGTATCGGTTGTTGTCGTCGACTCATTGCCGGACCAACTGACCGCTTTATTGGAAGTAATCGAGCAGAGATCCGGTAAGGGCCGAGTGAAATGGACGAAGGCCCGCCATCGCCAGCGGTTGGCCTATATCAGCGATGTGCTCGCATCTTCGCAGCTCAAAGGCAAGCTGTACTTCTCGGTCTACACGCAGACCCGGGCCTACATGGCCACTACTGTCATAGCGACTGCCAGGGCAATTTTGCGCGCGCAGCAGTCGCGCACGCCGGCCGTCGTCTACGTCGATGGCCTACCGAAATCGCGCCTGCGATGGTTTGGCGTCGAATTGCGCCGTTTGGGCGTGCATACCGATAAAGTCGCCGGCATCCGGCGGGAAGAAACCGATGCCCTGATGAGACTGGCCGACGCCTGCTGCGGTTTTGTCAGAGCGGCGCTATGCCGCGAGCAACCAGAGATTATGGCGCTGTTTGAGAAGGCCAGAACCAGCGGCCACCTCATAGAGGTGTGAAGTGAAAAAAGCCCCGAACACCCGGCCAAAAAATTTGGGTAGCCTATCCTCATTGCGAGGCACCCGCCAGTACTGGCAGTGTTCGGCTACCGAATCGCCTCCATTATACCAAGTTACAGCCAGGACTCTTCGAATCCCGCATTTCAAGAAAATGCGCTGCGCACGTAACCGGGGCTGAAACTGGTTTCGTCCGAAAAGGCCATAAAGAAGCTTGTCATCGACCATGTCGAGCCGCCTTCGCAGAATTCGTAAATCAACCGGCGAAGTTCCACGCCGACATCAGCATGCGAGTGGTGGAACAGGGCAGCAGCCGGCGGACTTCGGCCGACACGAACTTCGGCTGCACGTGCAAATACCACGAATCGACGATAACCTCAAAAGAGGAGCGTAGTCATGGCTACACAAACAGTTGACTGGTCGGATTGTCCACTGGTTGAGGTCATTCCCGGCAAGGTCAGCGGCTCGCCGCTGCTGAAAAACACCCGCCTGCCCGTTGAGGCCCTCACATCGAATTACGACGCGTTCCGCGACACGGGTTTATCCCCGGAGGCGGCGATCGCCGAAACCCTGGATTGTTACCCGGAAGCCGGAATCGAGAATATCCGGGCCATTCTCAGTTATCGCGCCACCTATACGGATCAGGCGCGGCTCTGAAAGTCCTGCTCGATGAAGATGTGCCGCAAAAGCTGGTGCGGTTCCTCCCGCTGCATGAGATTCATACAGTGGTATCCATGCAGCGGGGCGGCGTCAAAACGGCGCGTTGCTCACGCTGATCGAACGCGAGGGCTTCCGGGTCTTTTTAACCGGCGACAAGAACATGCAGAATCAACAGCGGCTTGAGGGACGCTCTTTCGCGGTGCTGATTCTTTCGGCGATCAACTGGCCGGTAATCGAGCCACACATTGACACGATTGCTCTTGCCATCGACACAGCTAAGCCCGGCGCTGTGCAGAAGATCGATTGCGGCGAATTCGTACGGCGATTGAAACGCGACGAATAACTCCCCGGCCATTTGGAGCTAATCATTGGAGCTAATCAAGGAAAACGTCAAGTGAAATCCGCGTACCCGCTATTCACCCTGCCGGTACAATGGACGCGGCGACGAAATCATTCCGTCAGAATGGAAAATTGCAGTAATCTGTCAGCGCAGACGGTGGGCTGCACGTCTCAAGGCGTCGTTGATTCGGGTCTGCCATCCGTCGCCGGTAGCGCGAAAGGGCTCCAGCACGTCCGGGTCGATGCGCAGGCTGACTAATCGCTTTGCCGGGTCCCGCTGCGGACCGTTTTGACCGCGCCGGCGCGGCAGCACCGCGGCCAAGGCAACCGGCAACACCTCACGCGCCAGCGCCGCCCGCCGGATATCTTCACGGCTCCAAGCCGGATTATCCTTATCCACGCTGGTCGGTCGCTTCCGCGTACATCCTCCGTTCCCTCAGGTTTGCCCGCCGCAGGCTGATTACCCGGATGCCACCTGAATGAGGCGAAATCACGGCGGTGTAAAGCGGGCCAACAATTATGCCCAGCACGCGGAATCTCCGTTCGCCATAATCCCCGCGGGTGTCTTCCAAAGCCAGCGCCGTTTCCCAGTCGAGGATTGCGCGCAAGGTCGAAGGAACGCCCCGCTCGCCTACGGAGTACCCGTTCGAACTGATAGTGGGTGCGAGCCGAAAATCTCTCGCAAATGATGGCGCGAATCGAACCGGCGCCGAGCGGCGAGTTTCCCGGCCGCCTTCCGCCGGCGGCCACCTCAGTCCGCAAGGGGCGCAGGATTGGCCTCAGCGATTTCATGGCTGCCGCGGCGAAAGATATACATCGACGCCTGAGCCCATTGGCGGGATTTTGGAACAAGCTCCGAGCCGGGCGGAAGCCCGGCCGCAGGGCCGAAGCCCTGCCCCACAAAATGACAAAAGCGAGACGGTACTTCGGCCAGGTCCAGGTTATCGATAGACAGATAGACCTGCGGCGGCGGAAAATTTTAGTATTTGGACATGCAGTGTCCCCAATGCAAGTCAGCCGACCTCGACATCAGACATGCGACCGACATTGAGCGAGTCATGGTCTTCCTCACGCAGAAACGGAAATTCCGCTGCCGTGACTGCAAGCGCGTATTCCGGGCGCCGGATCGGCGCTTCCAGCCGCGCGAGCTGAACGACGTTTACGACGCTGCATTTACCGTTGAAATTCTGCGCTGACTATTCGCCGGAGCTTTTGGCGTCGTCACGCGGGGGCGCGAGGCGCATCCGGAACGGCGTGCTGGTCACGATCCCCATCACGATAGAAGAAAAACGATAATCGTCGCGCGAGGCATCGCGGACAATCGCACGCACAGCGGGCATGTCGTAATAATCGATGCCGCGACCGAGGCCATAAGTTAACAGTTTCTCCGTTAACGTTGAGGCAAACAGCTCGGGACGGCGGACCAAGGCCTCCCGAAGAGAGACGACACCATCGATGTGCGTTCCGTCAGCGAACTCACCGGAGGCATCGATCGCGCCGCCCGCTTCGTGGGTGCGCCAGGCGCCGACGGCGTCGAAGTTCTCGAGCGCGAAGCCGATGGGGTCCATCACTTTGTGACAGGTAGCGCAGGCGGGATTGGCGCGATGCTCGGCCATCTGCTCACGCATGGTTTTGGGCTTTTCGCCGGCAGCGGCTTCCTTCAGCACGGGCACATCGGGCGGAGGCGGCGGCACGGGCGTACCGAGAATATTTTCCAGGATGAACTTGCCGCGCACGACGGGGGAAGTCCGCTCGGCGTGAGAAGTTACGGCGAGAATGCCGGACTGCCCGAGGAGTCCGCGGCGCGCGTCGTTCGTAATGGCGACGCGGCGGAAGCGGCTGCCATAGATATCGGGGATGCCGTAGTGGCGCGCGAGGCGCTCGTTGACGAAGGTGTAATCGGCAGTGAGCAGATCGAGGACGTCGCGATCTTCATGAATGATGCTGCCGAAGAGAAGCTCGGTCTCGCGGCGCATGGACTGGCGGAGATTGTCGTCGAAATCGGGAAAGAGGTCGGAGTTGGGCAGCAGGTTCGGGATGTTGCGGAGGTGCAGCCACTGACCGGCGAAGTTGGTCACAAGCGCTTCGGCTTTGGGATCGGCCAGCATGCGATGAACCTGGGTCTGAAGGACGGCGGGATCGTGGAGTTGTCCGCGGGCGGCGACGTTCAGGAGCTCGTCGTCCGGAATGCTGCTCCATAAAAAGAAGGAGAGACGCGAGGCCAGCTCGACATCACTGACGCGATGCACGGCGGGAAGGTTGGCGGGATCGCGCTCCACGCGGAAGAGGAATTTCGGACCGGCGAGAATGCGCTGCAGGGCGGTCTCGATACCGGCTTCAAAGGCGGCTTGGCTGGTTTGGCCGGCGCGACCTTCCTCATAGAACTTCATCAGGCGCGTGAGGTCTTTATCGGTGAGCGGCTGGCGGTAAGCGCGGCGAGCGAGCGTTGAGACGATCTGCTTCGCGCAGGCGGGTTCGGCGGCGGCGTTGATCGGATGACAGGTGAAGATCCGGCGGCGGCTGGGCGTATCGCCGGAGCCGGTGGGATCGAACGGGCCGGCGATCGCGAAGGTCTGGAATTGCGGCAGTCCGGCCCAGTCAAAGTTGTCGACGGAGCTGCGAAGGTAAGGCTGCAGACGATCCGGCGTTGCCACCATCGGGCCCTGGACGAAGGCTACGGTGACTTCATGCGGGCCGGCTTTGACGGGAATGCGGACGCGGAGGCGCGCATCGACAGCGTCGCCGGTGTCGGTGGGCTTTTCGAATAAGGCGGCGAGATCGGCGGGTCCGCCGAACGACGTCAGACGGACGCGCTGACCGTCGACCGCAAATTCGACCTGATGCTCGGTGGAGAGTCCGCGCATGATGTTGAGGTTGGTGCGGAACAGTTTGGCCTGAAGCTCGTATTCGCCGTCGAGGGGAAAGTTATAAAGGACGCGAGTGCCGCCGATGGTGCCGAGGGGCATGCCTTCGATGTGCTGGTTCTGGGAAAGATCCTGCTTGAGCCGCCAGGTTTCGCTGCCCGGCGCGACGTGCGGATCGCCGACGGCGAGCGCGCCGATTTTGAGCGCGGCGGATAAATAATGTTCCTGGAGCGCGGGCGAGAGACCAAGGGCGTCTGAGATGTTGTCGAATCCGTAGGCGGAGTCGTCAGGAGGAAGCAGAGAGGCGGCATCGATTTTGAGATCGAGAAGATCGCGGATCGTATTGGCGTATTCGGCGCGATTGAGGCGATGCAGGAAGGGGCGGCCGGGATCGGGATGAGCCGCGGCGGCGCGGTCGAGCTGATCTTCGAGGCCGGAGATCATGCTTTGGCGGGAAGCCGGATCGGGTTGCGGCATGCCGGGCGGCGGCATGGCGTTGGTGCGCAGCTTCCGTATGACTTTTTCCCAGATTTCGGCGTGGGCGGGAGCCTGCGCGGGATCGAGACCTTCGAGCACCAGTCCGCCGGTCCTGAGTTTCTGACTGTGGCAGACGACGCAGTACTGCCCGACGAGGCCCGTTGCGGGCGCCGCGGCGAGTGCGAGTGGCGCCGCGGGAATCCAAAAAGCGGCGAGCAGTTTGAGGCCGATGCGCATGCGCGTTTGCGTTCTGCCTGATTTTAACGCTGCCGGTGTCGCGCCGTCCCATCAGCACGGTCAGATAACTTGACCGAACATTTTTCAATTGATAGACTTCCCAACACCATCCGCTGTTTCAGTTCGATTAAAAGAGAGGTTACATTCATGAGATTCTTCAGGGCACTCTGTTGCCTGCCCTTGTTTTGCGCGGGACTTTTTGCGCAATCCGCTGCCACGTCGCAGATTGCCGGTACCGTACAGGATTCGAGCGGCGCCGCAATTCCAGGAGCGCAGGTCAAAGCCACACAAACAGACACGGGGCAGTCGCGCACCGCTGAATCGGGAACAGATGGCAGTTACATTCTGCAAAGTCTGCCGATCGGGCCTTACAAGCTTGAGGTGAGCAAGCAGGGATTCAGTACCTACGTGCAGAACCCCATCGTGCTGCAGGTGGATTCGAACCCCACGGTTAACGCCAAGCTGGAGGTGGGCAACGTGACGCAGCAGGTGGTGGTGGAAGCATCGGCGGCGATGGTGGAAACGCGCAGCTCGGGCGTCGGACAGGTGGTCGATCAGCAGCGCGTGGTGGACCTTCCGCTGAACGGGCGCTATGCGACAGACCTGATCTTTCTGGCGGGCGCTTCCGCAATCGCGCCCAATGCCGATCTGGTGTCAGCCAAGAATTATCCCAACGAAGCGCCGCTTTCGATCGGCGGCGGACTGGCCAACGGAACGACTTACCTGCTCGACGGCGGAACGCACAACGATCCCTTCAATAACCTGAACCTGCCGCTTCCCTTCCCGGATGCACTGCAGGAATTCAAAGTGGAAACCAGCGCTCTTCCCGCGCAGTATGGACAGCATTCGGGTGGCGCGGTCAACGCGGTGACGAAATCGGGCGGTAACAGCCTGCATGGCGACGCCTTCGAGTTTGTGCGCAATTACGACGTCAATGCGAGAAACCCGGCGGCGCTGGTGCGCGATTCGCTGAAACGCAATCAGTTCGGCGGCACGCTCGGCGGACCGATCAAGAAAGACAAGCTCTTTTTCTTTGTCGGCTATCAGGGCAACATCATCAAGTCCAACCCGGTCAGCGCATTCAGTTTTGTTCCCACGCCGGATATGCTGCAGGGGAATTTCAGCACCATCGATTCAGCCGCGTGTAACAGCGGCAAGACCATCACGCTGAAAGATCCGCGAGATCCGACCGGTAAGACGGTCTTCGCCAACAATCAAATGCCCGTTTCTCTGCTCAACCCCGCGTCGCTCAAGATGATGAGCTTCTACCCCGCGCCACAGGACGGCTGCGGCACTTTATACTACGGCACCCTGTCGAACCAGACCGAAAATATGGGCGTAGCGAAGGGCGATTACACCCTGAGCAGCAGGCAGACCGTGTTCCTGCGTTATTTTGTAACTCACTCGCTGCAGCCGACACCTTATGACGGCAAAAATCCGTTGTCGATGACATTATCCGGCGCCGACGATCTGATCAACTCCGGCGTCTTCGGCCATACGTTCGTGATCAACGCGAACATGGTCAATTCCTTCCGCGCCACATACAATCGCGAGGGAATTACGAAGATTCAGACGCCTGAGTTTGACGCAAGCACGCTGGGAATCAATATGAATACGCTGGTTCCCGGGCACATTGTGGCGAGCGCCACAGGCGCGATCTACAGCTCAACCGTCTTTTCCTATGCCGCAAAAGATCCCACGGACGATCACCAGATCGCCGACGATCTGAGCTTCATCAAGGGCACTCACCAGTTTGCATTCGGCGGCAATTGGATTCGTACCGTGCAGAACGTCTTGGGACCGCTCGAAGGGGATGGACTGTTCACATTCAACGGGCAGTCGACCGGCCTCTCGATGGGAGATTTTCTCACCGGCTATGTGTCCTCATTCACCCAGCAGGGAATTCAGTATGACGACGAGCGTTACCAGTACGTCGCCCTCTACGCACAGGACAACTGGAAAGTGACTCCGCATTTCAGCCTGAACTACGGAGTGCGATGGGAGCCCTATATCGGCGGTCAGATGGCGACCGGATACGTCATGCATTTCAGCCAGGCGCTGTTCAACCAAGGGGTGCATTCCACTATTTATCCGAACGCCCCCGCGGGTCTGGAGTTTCCGGGCGACCCGGGTTTCCAGACGAACAACCGCCCGTCCAATACGAAACTGAACGACTTTGCGCCGCGTTTGGGCATTGTGTGGGATCCGAAAGGCGATGGCCGGATGACCATCCGAGCATCATGGGGAATGTTCTACGACCTGCCGCATACGGTGTTTTCGTACGGGTTCTCAGAGGCGCCGCCGTGGGGCGAAAATATCAGCCGACCCAATGTGATCTTCAACGATCCCTGGGGACCCGGTCAAAACGGCAGCGCAGCTTTTCCGGGCGGCGATCCCTTCCCGCTCACGCTGAACAAAAATTTCACTTTCCCGAGCTTTGGAACTTACACCACTTACCCGACGAATATACAACCGACTTATCTGGAACAGTGGAATGTAAGCGTGCAGAAACAGATCGGCGCCAACTGGCTTCTCTCGGCCAGCTATCTGGGAAACAACACAATTCACCTGTGGGCGGATGCGCCGATCAACGCTTCCGTTTATATTCCGGGCAACTGCGTCGCGGGGCAATATGGTCTTACCGCTCCGGGCGCGTGCTCGACCACGGCCAACCAGAACTTCCGCCGACCCTTATATATGGAAAACCCGGCGCAGGGGCAATTCTACGGAGCGATCTATTCACTCGATACCGGTTCCACCGCCAGTTACAACGCGCTCCTGATTTCGGGACAGCACCGCCTCGCGAGCCACTTCACTGTGCTCGGTAACTACACGTGGTCGCATTGCATCGCGGGCTCGTTTACTTCGGAGCTGGATGGAAGCTTTTACACCAATCCCAACAACAGGGCGTTCGATCGCGGCAATTGCGTCGGCATCGACCATCGCCACATCATCAACGGGTCCGCAGTGGAAGAATCGCCGAAATTTTCGGAGCGGTGGCTGCAGGCGATTGCCGGAAACTGGAAGTTTTCGCAGATTCTGCAAATCCAGTCCGGCAGTTACTTCTCGGTTACGACCGCCACGGACCAGGCGTTGGACAGCATCACCGGTCAGCGCGCGGCTTTTCTGGGCGGCAGCCCGTACCCTTCCAACCAGAACAACAACCAATGGCTTAGCGCGGCGGCATTCGGACAACCCGCGCCTGGCACATTCGGGATGAGTCCCGCCAATCTCCTCGGGCCGGGGCTCTTCAATATCAATGCGGCGCTGGTGCGGGAGTTTCGAATCAAGGAAAGACACACCATTCAGTTCCGGGCGGAGGCTTTCAATCTGCTGAACCACACGGAGCCGACAAATCCTAACGCGAGCATCAGCACGCCTTCCACCTTCGGCAGGATCACGGTTTTCGGTAATCCGCGGATCATGCAGGGCGCGATCAAGTACGTGTTTTAGAGCGGATGTGTGCACGGTCCGCGCCGCGCGGAAGCGCGGCGGCAGGGCCGAAGCCCTGACCCCACTGCTCGGGGTACCGTTTCTGTTCATCGGCACGCGGATTCTGCAAGCCATCAGCGCCGCTGTTCGTGATATTGTGTGGACGAATTACGGAGGCGCGATAAATGGGCGGTTATCAAACGGTTTTCGGGTCGCTCGAGCACTACGAAAAGGGCGGTGTGCAGGTGATCGACGACGATCCGAAGCACTATGTTTTCTCCAACTGCTTCGAGGTCGCATCGAAGTCGAAGCCTTATGAGAAGGTCGCGGTCGGGCAGAATCTTAAATATGTGATCGAGGCGATCCGCGCCGAAGGCACGTCGCCGTGGTATTCGAACGCACACGACGAAGCCGTGCTGGTGATGGACGGCGAAATAGAAGTACATCTTCTTCAACCCGACAAGCCGCTTGTTCCCGAGGGCAAGGAAGGCTCGGTGCGGCTGAACGGAGAGCCGACCGGCAAGAAGATGGGGTGGGTCAAGGCGAGGCGCGGCCACATGGCGCTGCTGCCGAAAGGCGCGGCGTATCAGTTCCGCAGCGCGAAACCGGGCGTGCTGCTGCAGCAGACCATCAAGGGCGATTTCACCATCGAGCGCTGGGCGGAAATCTGTCAGACCAAGTAAGGAGGAAATCATGAGCACAGCAAGTCTTTCAACCGCAGCAAGTCCTTCGACCGCGGTCAACACCCTGGGCTACCAGTCGTTCTCGGCCGGCAAATTCCGCTTCACGCGCGACGAATACTTCGTCCACATTTACTATCCGGGCACACGCCATATCATGCAGATCGACGCCTTTCTGCGCGCGCTGATGCGGGACGTCGGCTGGGGATTTTTCTACGGCACAGTCAATTTCGATTCCGTGTTCGGGACGGTCAATCATTACGGGACGGTCGAGATGTTTGTGGGCCTGTTCAACGACGCTTACCGGCAGACGAATCGCCATTATGTGGAGACGTTTCAATCGGCGGACCTGAGGAAGGTCTTCGAAGCGATGCTGGACGACTGGACGAACGAAGGGTTCGATCCATACGCGGCTCCGGATGAAACGGGCCTCCCTTACGGGCGCAAACACGGGAACAATACGAAAGCTCTGCTGCGCCAACGCATGGTGGCGAAGCGGATGGTGGGGCTGCCGGGCGATCTCGGATATCGCACCGAAGCGGACGGATACAAGATCAACCGCCAGTTTCTCGATGTTTCGCAGGACAAACCCGAGATTCATGCCGAGCCCGGCTTCGAGGGCCAGGTGCATGCGTTCAATATGTTCGCGTATGTGTCACGGTCGGATGTGACGTGGAATCCGTCAGTCGTTTCGTGCGTGCATGACAGCCAGTTCTGCGCGACGACGGAAGAGCACGCGCTGCCTATTCAACACGGCAACGATCGGGTGGAGTGGTTCATTCAGGCGACCGATGAGATTGTCTGGGATGTGGACGACGGCAAGACCGGCAGGCCGCGCGCGAAAGTGGTGATGAAGGCAGGCGACGTGGCGGCAATGCCCGCCGATATCCGGCACAAGGGTTATTCGCCGAAGCGCTCGATGCTGATCGTCTGGGAGAATAACGATGACCACCTCCCGAACATGTACGGGAAAGGCGAGCTGAAACCTTATCCCGTGGAATTCTGATTGGCAGGCACAACCATCACACCAACCTTCACACCAACCGCGCCGGAACCGTCGAGCGTCCGGTCGATTGAGACGCGTCTTTTTATCGGCGGTGAGTTCGTCCCCGCGGCTGAGGGCGGAAGCATTCCGGTCTACAACCCGCACGACAATAGTCTGCTGGCAAGGGTGGCGGAAGCGACGCCGGTCGATATCGATCGCGCTATCGCGGCGGCACGAAAAGCGTTTCCGGCATGGAAGAGAATGGCGGCGGCGGATCGCGGCCGGCTTCTGCTGAAGCTGGCGGATGCAATCGAGGCCGATGCGGCTTATCTGAGTGAACTGGAGACCCTCGATACAGGGCATCCGATCCGCGATACCAAGGGGCTGGACGTGCCGCGCACGGCGGCGGCTTTCCGTTATTTCGGAGGCATTGCGGACAAGGTGCAGGGCACCATCGTGCCGGTGGAATCCGGCTTTCTGAACTACGTCACGCGCGAACCGCTGGGCGTGGTGGGAGCGATTGTGCCGTGGAATTTTCCGCTGTTGTTCACCAGTTGGAAGATGGGTCCGGCGCTGGCGGCGGGCAATACCGTTGTGCTGAAGCAGGCTGAGCTGACGCCTCTGAGCACGCTGCGGATCGCCAAGCTGATGGCGGAGGTGGGGATTCCGCCGGGCGTGGTGAACATCGTGCCCGGTTACGGACACACGGCCGGCCAGTATCTCGCGGAGCACAAGGGCATCAACAAAATTGCGTTCACCGGTTCGACGTTGACGGGTCGGAAGATCGTGCAGGCGTCGGCGGGAAATCTGAAGCGCGTGCAGCTCGAGTTGGGCGGCAAAGGCGCAAACATTGTCTTCGACGATGCGCCGCTCGATGCCGCAGTTGGGGGATCGGCTTTTGCGATCTTCCACAATCAGGGGCAGGCGTGCATTGCAGGGTCGCGGCTGCTGCTGCACGAGAAGATCGCGGACGCATTTCTCGATAAGTTCCTGGCGCTGACAAGGTCGATTCGAGTGGGCAATCCGCTCGATCCGGCGACGGAGATGGGTCCGCTGACGTCCACAAGCCATCGTGACCGCGTGCTGAACTACATCAACGTCGCGAAAGAGCAAGGCAGCACAGTGCTCACCGGCGGCACGCCGCCCGAGGATCCCGCGCTGCAGGCGGGCTGCTATGTGATGCCGACAGTGGTGACGGCGAATCCGGCGGATCGCGTGTGCCAGGAAGAGGTCTTCGGACCTTTCGTCAGCGTGACGAGGTTTTCGGACGAGGCTGAAGTCATCGAAATCGCCAATGCGACCGAATACGGCCTAGGCGGAGGGTTGTGGACGCGCGACCTGCAGCGTGGGCATCGCGTGGCCGCTGCCATCAACACCGGAATGGTGTGGGTGAACAGCTACAAGCGCGTCAACCCCGGTTCGCCGTTCGGCGGAGTGGGTCAGTCGGGTTACGGACGCGAGATGGGATTCGAAGCGATGCACGACTACACCGACGCGAAATCGGTGTGGATCAATGTGGACGCGCAGGTCCCGCCGTTCTATAAGAGATAACAGAGAAGCGGCTGCTCGCCGCTCAGGAAACCTATGGCGACAACAACAGCCGTAAAGACGCGATTCACCACGGAAGGCGATATCACCGCGGAGGTGGTGCGCCGTTTCGAACGCACGCCCGATCCGCGCCTGCGCGAAAATCATGTTGAGCCTGACGAAACATATCCATGATTTCGTCAAGGATGTGCGGTTGAACGAGGGTGAGTGGTGGCAGGCGGTTCAATTTCTGACTGAGACCGGGCAGATGTGTTCCGACAAGCGCCAGGAATTTATTCTGCTGTCGGACACGATGGGCGTTTCGATGCTGGTGGACCTGATCAGCAACGGCAGGCCGCCGGGCGCGACAGAGTCCACTGTGTTCGGTCCGTTTTATCGTGAGGGCGGTCCTGAAATGGCGGCCGGCGAAACGTAGCAGAAGGAGCGGAGGGCGGCACGCCGACGATCGTGACGGGTCGTGTGCTCGATATGGATGGAAAGCCGATCGAGGGCGCGACGCTCGATGTGTGGCAGGCCGATCCCGATGGCCTGTACGATTCGCAGCGCCCGGAATTGGAAGAACTGCAGATGCGCGGCATCTTCCGCAGCGATGCCGACGGGCGCTATCTGATTCGGACGACGCGACCGGTGCACTATCAGATTCCGACCGATGGTCCGGTGGGGAGGATGCTGGCGGCGACGGACCGTCATCCGTGGCGTCCGGCGCATATTCACTTCAAGGTGACGGCGGCGGGGTACAAGCCGCTGACCACCCACCTGTTCGACGACGTGGATGAATACCTGGATTCCGACGCGGTTTTCGGAGTCAAGGATTCGCTGATCTGCAAATTTCCACTGCCTACGACGCGTGATGAGGACGCCGTGAAGTACGGAGTTGAGCCGCCGACAGCGAGCAAATTGGGGTGTTTCTGAACGACAGCCCTGGGGATGGCTTCGTAACAGCCGGCGTCTCCTCCGCTCCCGGGTTCTACACCGTCCGCGCGGGATTCGCAGCGGCAAGTGCGTTGAGCGTGGCGCAGGATTTCGCCCAGACGCCGGTTGCCGTGGTCGCCTGCGCCACAACGGGCTGCACCTTGGCGCCGATCGACCTTTCCGGAAATCCGGTTTACCTGAGCCTGTACGGAACGGGGTTCGACAATGCCGCGGCGAGTGGGGTTACCTGCACGGTAGCGGGGCAGAATGCCACGGTCACTTACGCCGGCCCGCAGATGCAGGAGCCAGGGCTCGATCAGCTGAATCTGCTCCTGCCGAAATCGGCTGCGGGAGCCGGTCTCGCCACCGTTTCCTGCGCCTTTCCCTCCGCCCATGCCGCGAATCCGGTGCAGATTTCCATCCGCTGACCGCGCGTCCCCCACATCGCATGATAGGAAACCCCTTTGAATCCGATCGGCGGGCAGATCCGCTGGGGAGAATATCAGCGCAAGCGCGATCCACAAAGCGAGGATCCATTAAGTGGTAGAGCCGAACCGGGAAAACGGATGGTGAGCGCGGTAGGAATCGAACCTACAACCTACTGATTAAGAGTCAGTTGCTCTGCCAATTGAGCTACGCGCCCTTTGGAGGGAAACCACATTCTAACATTCGGCCTCCCCGCTGTCAGCCAATTTTCACCGGATCGATTTTCGACGTGTCCGCGCTATCCTAAAGGCGGCGTATGCACCTGCTGCCGACTCACGACGAAGTAGTGCGCGTTCTCCGCGACACCGGGGCCCTGCGCGAAGGCCATTTTGTCTATCCCAACGGCCTGCATTCGAATGAATACCTGCAGGTTCCGCTCGCGATGCGCTACTATCAGCATGCGAAAACTCTCAGCGTCGGCCTGAGCCGTTTGCTGCGCGCGAATCCCGAGATCCGCGCCATGATTCCGGAACTCTCCATCGTCTCGCCCGCGACCGGCGGATTGCCCGTCGCTTATGGCGTGTGCGAAGCACTGCAGGCAAAGCGTGTCTACTGGGCCGAGGGGCAGCCTCTGCGCTTTCGCCAGTTCATCGAACCGCTTCCGGGTGAACAGGTTGTAATTGTCGATGACATCCTTCGATCCGGCAGCAGGCTCGGCGAATTGAAAGCTCTGCTCGAAAGTTACGGCGCCGTGGTGATCGCCCTCGCGGTGGTTATCTATCAACCCAATCCCCATACCGCCGATTTTGGAGACTTGCCGCTGCTGCACCTTACCCGCCTTGAAGCCAGCTACTACACCGATGCGAGTTCCTGCGAACTTTGCCGAAGATCGCAGCCCGTCGAAAAAGTCTGGGTATAGCTACCGAATTCCGGTGATATCCGCCTTATATATGCTTTGCTATCAGATATATAATGCGGGTCAGACTACATTGCTGAACGAGTGTGCAATTTGTTACATAGCGGTTTCGAATCGGCCAAAAACGTGTACTTCGCCGATGTTTTCCTCAGGCTTATCCACGTCAACCGTTGAAAAGCGGCATCCGTGAAGCTGACTTCAATCGACTGGTCCATCATCGCGGCGTACTTCCTCTTCAATCTGCTGATCGGCTTCTACTACAAGAGCAAGGCCGGATCGAACATAAACGAATTCTTCCTCTCCGGCCGCAATGTTCCCTGGTGGCTGGCCGGCACGTCGATGGTGGCGACTACCTTCGCCGCCGATACTCCGCTCGTCGTCACTGGCCTGGTTGCGAAGAACGGAATTGCGGGCAACTGGCTCTGGTGGAACATGGTCGCGAGCGGCATGCTGACTGTTTTCCTCTTCTCGCGGCTGTGGCGCCGCTCCGGCATGACTACAGATATCGAACTTGCCGAACTGCGCTACTCCGGAAAGCCCGCGGCGTTCCTACGGGGTTTTCGCGCCGTTTATCTGGGCGTGGTGATGAACTGCATCATCCTCGGCTGGGTCAATCTCGCGATGGTCAAGATCCTGATGCTCGTACTCGGGCTGTCGAAGGATCAGGCTCTCTGGCTGGTTATCGCGATCATCGCTCTCACGTCGTTTGTCTCGACGCTCTCCGGTCTTTGGGGCGTGCTGGTCACGGATCTATTCCAGTTCGTCATCAAAATGGCGATGGTGATTGTGCTCGGCGTCGCGGCCGTCCATGCTGTGGGCGGTGTCGATGCGATGAAAGCGAAACTCGGCGGCGACGGCAGCGCGTTCCTCAACTTCGTTCCCGATCTGCATTCGGTCTGGATGCCGGCGGTTACATTCTTCGTCTACATCGCTGTGAACTGGTGGGCCACGTGGTATCCCGGCGCCGAACCCGGCGGCGGCGGATACGTCGCGCAGCGCATGTTCAGCGCGAAGGACGAGCGCAATTCGCTGCTTGCCACCCTCTGGTTCAACATTGCCCACTACGCGCTTCGACCGTGGCCCTGGGTCGTTGTCGGAATGGCCTCCGTCATTCTTTACCCGCACCTGCAGGACCCCGAAACCGGTTACGTGCGCGTCATGATCGATTACCTGCCCGCCTCGCTGCGCGGCCTCATGGTAGCCGCTTTCGCTGCCGCCTTCATGTCGACCGTCGGCACGCAGCTCAACTGGGGCGCAAGCTACCTGGTCAACGATTTCTACCGCCGGTTCATCAGGACGACCGCGCCGGATCGCCACTACGTCCGCGCATCGCAGATCGCGACCGTGCTGCTCACGATCGTTTCCGCCGTCATCACGCACTATCTGGACTCCATTGCCGGCGCCTGGAAACTTCTTCTCGTTACCGGCGCGGGTACGGGCTCCGTGTTGATCCTTCGTTGGTACTGGTGGCGCATCAACGCATGGAGCGAAGTCTCCGCAATGGCTGCGGCCTTCGCGGCTTCCGTAATCCTTCAGACGGCATTCCATCTCGACAGTGACGATCCGATCCAGTTCGCCCACCTCATTCTCATCACCGTGGCCATCACGACCGTGGTGTGGCTCGCGACAACGTTTTTGACTTCTCCCGAAACCAACGAAACACTGCTCGGGTTTTATCGGCGGGTTCGGCCCTCGGTTTCCGGCTGGGGTCCGATCGCTCGCCTTGCGCCCGATGTAAAGGTCTCCAGCGACCTGGGCTGGAATCTGCTCGACTGGCTCTGCGGGTGCGCTTTGATCTATGGCGCGCTGTTCGGAATCGGTAAGGTTATTCTGAAAGACTATGGGACTGGCTCCGCATTCATCGCTGTCGCGGTCGTTGCGGCGGGGATTATCTATTGGGATCTCAATCGCCGCGGCTGGTCGTCTGTAATGGAATAATCATGAACTTGCGATTCCTTCCGATTCTGCTTCTGTCCTCAACGCTGTTCGCACAGCAGGCGCCGGTTGCGCCACCCACCGGCGAGAAGCTCGCTCCTTATTACCCCACTCCCGAAACCATCGTCGAGCGCATGCTCGACCTGGCCGGCCTCAAGGCGAACGAAAAGATGTTCGATCTCGGCAGCGGCGACGGGCGCATCGTGATCATGGCAGCCCAGCGGTTTCATGCTGACGCCGCGGGTGTCGAGCTCGACACCGATCTGGTGCAAACCAGTTCCGCGAAGATTCGCAAGCTCGGACTGCAGAAAACAGCCCGCATTATTTACGGAGACATCCTGAAGCAGGACTATTCATCGGCTGACGTCATTACGGTTTACCTGTTGCCGGAGTCCAATCTCAAGCTGCGCCCCATACTCGATGCAAGCCTGAAGAAAGGCACGCGCATCGTCGCGCACGATTTCCCCATAGGCGGCTGGACTCCCGTCAAAACGGTTACGATCGCGGACGACGGAGAAGGCCGAAGCCATACGCTCTTCCTGTACATCCACTAAACATGATGGAGAGTCCTGAGCACCGACTCCCTTACGGTCGCGGCTCTGTAACGTTCGTTTTTTGCCGAACCGCGACCGTTAGGGAGCCCACATGGTCCTTCGGGCCAACAAACCAGATGAAGACGCTGACCCCAGATGTGGGGCGGGGCTTCGACCCTGTTGGCAAGTCGCAGAGTACTGGACAGGCCTTATCCCCTGACAAGGTGACCGAGCGTTTCAGCCTCGGGTCAGGGCTTCGCCCGGCCCGGAGCGTTACGCATCCCGGGGAGAGAGCGTCTTCAACGGAGCCGGTGCCGAAATCCGGAGGCAACAGGCGTCACGTATGAGAATTGGGATCACCTGCTACCCCACCTACGGCGGCAGCGGCATCGTTGCGACCGAACTCGGTCTCGAACTTGCGAACCGCGGCCACGACGTTCACTTCATCACCTATTCGAATCCTATCCGCCTCGATCCGACTATTCCGCGTATTCACTACCATGAGGTGGAAGTCTCCAACTATCCGCTGTTTCAGTACCCGCCGTACTGCCTCGCTCTCGCCTCACGGATGGCCGACGTCGCGCAGAGCTACCAACTCGATCTGCTGCACGTTCACTACGCCATTCCACACTCGATCTCCGCGCTGCTTGCGCGCCAGATGACAGCGGCGTTTCAGGAGAAAGCCCGGCGCCTGCCCTTCGTCACCACGCTCCACGGATCGGACGTCACGCTGGTGGGGGTGGACAGCTCCTACTTCAACATCACGAAGTTCTCCATTGAACAATCCGACGGAATCACGGCCATCAGCGAAGACCTGCGCCGCGATACCGTGAACATCTTCGGCGTGAAGAACGAAATTCGAGTGATCTACAACTTCGTCAACTGCGAAACTTATAAGCCCGACCCAGATCGTCAGGGAGTGGAACAGTTCGCGCCCAACGGCGAAAAGCTTCTGATTCACCTCTCCAATTTCCGGCCGGTGAAACGGGTGCTGGACTGCATCCGGATTTTCGCCGAGGTGCGCAAACATGCCAACGTGCGGCTCCTCATGGCGGGCGATGGCCCCGAGCGCGGACCCGCGGAGCATCTCGCCTGGACTCTCGGCGTTAAAGACCACGTCTTGTTTCTCGGCAAGCAGGACCATGTCGAGCGCCTCATCCGTCTCGCCCATGTGATTCTCATGCCGAGTGAAATGGAATCCTTCGGACTGGCCGCGCTCGAAGCCATGGCGTGCGGCGTGACGCCGGTTGCGACGCGGGTCGGCGGCGTGCCCGAGCTGATTACCGATGGAGTGGATGGATTCCTCGAAGAGGTGGGCGACATCCCGCGCCTCGCCGCGCGCGCCGCGGAGCTGGTGAACAATCCCTCTCTGCACGCAACAATGGCCGCCGCCGCGCGCAGGACGGCATCGACGCGCTTCTGCACGGACAAGATCATTCCGCAGTATGAGGATTACTACAAGCAGGTTTTGTAACGAAGCCGTGCAAGAATAGTTCGGTGCGCGCGCTTGTCTGCCTGCTCCTGATCGTTGGTATTTCTCCTGCCCAGGTTCAAAACGCGGCGGACGTCAACGCGGGTGTTTACACGACCGTCCTCGCGCAGGGTTCTCTCGCCGTAATCAACTACAGTCAGGTCACGAGTACTCCGGTGCTCTCGGCGACCGTCTCGCTCCTGTCCGCGAACTCGACGACACCGGTTCCCGCGCAGGTCACCGGTGTGAAGCCTTTCACCATCAGCTTCGTAGTCCCGGTCGGCACTCCGCTCGGCGATGCGCAACTCATCTACAAACCGGGTAGCCAGGCGACTCAATGGACCCGAGTAACCATCGTGCCCGCCAACCTTTCTCTCTTCCGCACAGGCTCATCGGGACCGCTGCTGGCCCAAAACATCAATCCGGACGGCACTCCGGTCCTTAACGGTCTCACAAGTCCTGCGCAGCCCGGACAGCCGATCGTCCTTTGGGGGACGGGTCTCGGCGTAACACCGCAGAGCGCCATTCAGGTCGCGCTGGGCGGAGTGGCCCAGACGGTTCTCTATGCCGGCGCAGCGCCCGGCCAAGCCGGCTTGAACCAGATCAACTTCCAGATCGCGCCGGGTACTCCGGATGGCTGCTACGTACCGCTCACCGTGACTTATTTCAGTCAATCATTCACTTCGTACCTCAGCAAAACCTCTGACGGCCTTCCGTGCCATCACCCTTTTCAGCTTTCTGTCGCTGCCATGAAGTTGCTGGATAGCGGGACATCCATTCAAACCGGAGAAATCGCGCTGACAACCGGCATCCAGGCGCCTTCATCGGATCGCGCATCCCGTCAGGAGAGCGCGCAGGTTCTGGGACTTTATTTGAATGCAACGAATATCGCCAACTACTTCACGGTGCCCCCATCCGCCGCGCAACCCTGCAGTAGTCTTACGAACGGCCTTTCGGCCGGCTCTCTGGGAGGTTTCGATCCCAGCACGCTTGGAGCCATGAAAGTTCAGAGCGCAATCTCGACGCTGACTCTGCCATGGACCCAACCTCCGCAGACAGACTCGACTCTGAGCAGCCTGCCTCCTCCGGCGATCTCCGGTGGTAATTGGACGTGGAGTACTGCCGGCGGAGCAAATCTGCAGGCTTCGTCATTCACCTTCGTTCTGCCGCCACCCGTTCAGATCGCGGGCAATTCACCGCTCACGCTCAATCGCAGCCAGAACCAAACCATCGCCTGGAATGGGTCCGGCTTTGATTCCAGTGCAATGCTCCGGCTATCGCTGAGCGGACAATATCCCGGGTTATCCGTCCTGACATGTTCCGTACCAGCGCAAGCCGGAAGTCTCATATTGCCGGCGAATCTGCTGGCTCAGTTCAACAGCGGATCCACGGGCTCGCTATCGGTGTCGGTAAGCGAGACCGGATCCGGTATCCCTTATGCGCAGTTCAATCAGGTGAACGGCAGCCCGCTGCTGATGATCGTCAGTTGGAGCAGCACTGATGCGCGGCCGGTGGATTTCCAATGAAAGTCCTTCGCATCGCCATATTGCTCTGCACGCTCGCCGGGATATCGTTCGCACAGGTAGGTAACGTTCTGAATGCGGCCCTCTATCAACCAACGAATTTGGAAGTGCTAAATGGGGTGGTCGCGAATGGAGCGGTTGAGGTTATTGAGGGCTTTGGCTTTGTGTCGACCATAGCCCCGGCAAACATAGTTGCGCCCCGGATGCTTGCGGTTCTCACCTACGCAGCGCCGGAGATCATAGCGAGCCTCGGCCCGTTCCCGCCGGCTGCGTCCGTGGCGGCGACGCTCTTCCTTCGCCCTGTCGGATCGAACAGCGTGATACCTCTCACCGTCACCAACGCTGTATCAGGCGCGATCACGTTCGTAGTCCCGTCGAACTTTCCCCTGGGCGGGGCGGAACTGCTCTATCAAATAGACAACCAGCCGACCCAATGGACCAACGTCAATGTCGTCCAGTCGAGCTTTGAGTTCTTTCGCATCAGTCCGGGCGGTCCGGCCATCGCTCAGGTTCCCGGAGAGGAAGGCTCTTCCGGCGACGTCGGCCTCGCAACGCCCGCGCAGCCTGGTCAGACTCTTCTGCTGAGCGGTTCCGGTCTGGGAAACGGCTCGACAGTCAGCGCGACTATCGGTGGCGTCACGGCCACGGTGACCTATGCGGGAGCGTATCCGGCACTCGGCCTCGACGAGGTCCTTCTCCAAGTCCCCTCCGGCGTTCCGGATGGATGTTACGTGCCGGTCACGTTCACTTACAACAAGACCACAGTGACCACCACGATCAGCAAAACATCGGACGGTTCCCCGTGCAAACACCCCTGGCAACTCTCGGTCAACGACATGAAAACGCTGGACAGCGGAGGCACGCTCGCAAGCGGAGTGGTCAACCTCAGCAGTCAGCTCAACGCAGTCACGTCTACTATCGCCTCGCGGAATGAGTCGGCGAACATGAGCCTCAGTCAGATCGGCGCAGGCGGAATAGCTTCGTACTTCACTCCTGCGCCCGCTGTTTCCGGCCCGAGTTGCTCAACGGTGACGCTGGGCACGGCTGGTTCCATTCCGGCCGTCAATGGAATCTTTTCTGTGTTGCAGCCGATACCGGCCCTGCCCGATTTGGGAAGCACGATTACGCTGAAAAGTCCGACCACTTCGATCACGCTGACCGGGGGCGAGGCTCCCAGCGGTTACTATTTCTCCCAAAATCTGCCGCAGCCTGCCGACGGTTCGCTGGACAACCTGCCCACATCCATCCCAAGCGGGAAATGGACATGGCAGTCGAGCGGCGGCAAGGACCTCCCCGCTTCCTCCTTCGGCTTCACGCTTCCCGCGCCGATTCAGCTCAACGGCAACGCGCCGATCTCGATGCGGCGCGATCAGGATCAAACCATTACATGGAACGGCGCGGCATTCGATGCCGGCGCGACCGTCCACATCAACCTAAGCGGAACAGCCGCACTGGTCACTTGCACGGTACCCGCCGGCACAGGTACGGTGACGATACCGGCAGCCTTATTATCGGGATTCGCCGCAAACACGATCGGCACGTTGACGGTCAACCTGAACGAATCCGGTTCCTTTCTGCCTCACGCGCAGTTCCAACTTCAGAACGGCAGCACGCTGCTGGTGGTCGTCTCATTCTCCAGCAACGATTCCCGCGCTGCCGCGTTTCAGTAATTCGCGCGCAGAAACCGAATCAACGGATCGAGCTTCGCCAGCATCCCTGCTTCATCGCGCGTCTGGCATTCCCAGATTTCGAAGACATGCCATCCATCCGCCTTTAATGCTTTACGGTTGCGCTTGTCTCGATCCACATTGGACTGCCGCTTGACGGCCCAGAAGTCTTTGTTGGTTGCCGGAACCGGCTTGCCGCGCTTGCAGCGGTGCATGTGCCAGAAGCAGCCATGCACGAAGAGAACCGCGCGCGATCGCGCAAATACCAGATCGGGCTTCCCCGGAAGCCCTTTGCCGTGCAGCCGGTATCGCAGCCCCATCCCGTGCAGCAACCTGCGTACGCGCAATTCGGGCACGGTATGCACGCCGCGAATACGCGACATGTTGTAGCTGCGCTGCGCCGGGGTAAGGACGTCCGTCATGACGCAAAGTCAGACGGGCAGAATCAGGCTTTTTTGACGGTTACTTCCATCGGCATCCCCGCCGCATCGACCGTGAACTTGATGCTGTCCTTCGCCACCACGCCTTTATACGCCAGCGTGAACGGCATGCCGCCGAAGTCCAGCGTCACCGTGAACGAAATATTCGCGCCATCGATTTTGCCCTCTTTGATCGCAACGTCCGCGCCGTCCACACCCGTGGTCGTTCCCGTCAGCGTGGCGCCGTCCGCCTTGAAAGTGAAACCGACCGGGATGTCTCCCATCGGTGTGGAAACGGTGCCTGCCCATTTGCCATCTACGTCCGCGGCAAATGCCGAAACCGTCAAAAGTAAGAGAGTTGCCAACCCCGCGAAAAGCTTCATTGTGAGTCTCCTCTAGTCGCTATACGCATGCAGCGGCGTATTTGTGCGATTTTACCGCAAAATTACTTCGTTGCGGCGTCGACTCTTGCCTGAGCGCGCATCGTGGCATCCTGATCGGCCGGGTCGGTCTTGCTCAACTGCGCGCGTGCCTGGTCGACATTGATCTCTTCTTTACGTTCCGCGGCATCGACGAGGATCCGGACATGCTCGGGCTGCACTTCGACGAAGCCACCGTATACCGCCAGCACTTTTTCTCCGCCGCCCGCGCGATACGTCAGGACTCCGCCGGGCATCAGCTCCGAAAGCAGTGCGGCATGGCCGGGAAGCACCCCCATATATCCATCGAGTGCGGGAATCTGAACTTCGTCCACCTGTTCTTCGACGAGCACTCGCTCCGGACTCACCAACTGCAGCAGCATACTAGGCTTCACCCATCATTACTGCTGGCCCATCTGTTTGGCTTTTTCGATCACGTCTTCGATCGTGCCCTGCATGTAGAACGCCTGCTCGGGCAGCGCATCGTGCTTGCCTTCCACGATCTCTTTGAACCCTTTGATCGAATCGGACAGCTTGACGTACTTGCCGGCGAATCCCGTGAACTGTTCGGCAACGTGGAACGGCTGCGACAGGAACTTCTGGATCTTGCGCGCGCGCGCCACGGTCTGCTTGTCTTCTTCGCTCAGTTCATCGACACCGAGGATCGCGATGATGTCCTGCAGATCCTTGTAGCGCTGCAGCACGCCTTTAACCTGCTGCGCGATGTTATAGTGCTCGTCGCCGAGAATACGAGGGTCGAGAATACGCGAGGTCGATGCCAGCGGATCGACGGCCGGATAGATGCCGAGCTCGGCGATCGGACGCGACAGGTTTGTCGTCGCGTCGAGGTGCGCGAATGCGGTGGCCGGCGCGGGATCGGTGTAGTCGTCGGCGGGCACGTAGATCGCCTGCACGGAAGTGATGGAGCCTTTCTTCGTCGAAGTAATGCGTTCCTGCAATTCGCCCATTTCGCTGGCGAGGTTCGGCTGATAGCCGACCGCGCTGGGCATGCGTCCCAGCAGCGCCGATACTTCAGAACCGGCCTGCGTAAAGCGGAAAATATTGTCGATGAAGAGCAGCACGTCCTGCCCTTCCTCATCGCGGAAATATTCGGCGACAGTCAAACCAGTGAGGCCCACGCGAAGCCGCGCCCCGGGCGGCTCGGTCATCTGGCCGTAAACCAGCGCTGCCTTCGACTTCGTGTAGTCCTTCGGATCGATAACGCCCGACTCCTGCATTTCGTGCCAGAGGTCGTTGCCTTCACGAGTCCGCTCACCGACACCCGCAAACACCGAAACGCCGCCGTGTTTCATGGCGATGTTGTTGATGAGTTCCATGATGACGACGGTCTTGCCGACGCCGGCGCCACCGAACAAGCCGATCTTTCCGCCGCGGAGATAGGGTTCGAGAAGGTCGATCACCTTGATGCCCGTCTCGAACATTTCGAGACGCGTCGATTGCTCTTCGAAAGAAGGGGCCGCGCGGTGAATCGGGAACCGCATTTTTGTATTCACGGGACCCATCTTGTCGACGGGCTCGCCCAGGACGTTGAGAACGCGGCCCAGAGTTTCCTTGCCCACCGGCACGCTGATCGGTCCGCCCATGCTGATCGCCTTCATGCCGCGCACTAGGCCGTCGGTCGGCTGCATCGCGATGGTGCGTATGCGGCCCTCGCCGATGTGCTGCTCAGTTTCGCAAATGATGTCGATCGGCTCGGGAACGTCGAAGCCTTCACTCGTGATCCGGATCGCGAAGTGGACCTCGGGAATCTGCCCTTCCGGGAACTGGCAGTCGACGGCCGGTCCTGCGACCTGTACGACGTGACCGATTGTTTCAGTAGCTGTTGCCATAGCGCTTCCTTTATTCGGCTTTTCTTTATTCAGCTGCGGCAGCCGCGCCGCTGACTACTTCGATGATTTCCTTGGTAATGGCCGCCTGACGAATGCGGTTCATGTTCAGCGTCAGTGTGTCGATGACTTCCTTTGCATTGGTGGAGGCTTTATCCATCGCCGTCATGCGCGCCGCGTGTTCCGCCGCCACTGTTTCGAGCATGCCGCGAAAAACCGCGACTTCCACGTAGCGGGGCATGAGCACGTCCAGCATTTCGACCGGCGATTGCTCGTAGATATAGTCGGCCTGCTGTTCTTTCCCGCTCGATGTTTCCTGCTCAAGCGGCAGAAGCTGCATCACCGAAAGCCTCTGCATCATCACGCTTTTAAATTCGTTGTTGAGCAGGTAAACGGCGTCCGTTTCGCCTTCCCGGTAGCGCCGGATTACTTCGCGCGCCACTTCGGCAGCATCTTCGTAGGCAGGCCGGTTCAGGATATTGATGTGCTCCGACAGAATTTTTCCGTGGCGACGTCGATAGTAATCGCGCCCCTTGCGACCGATCAACGTCAGGGTCAGCTCGTGAGCCCCATGCTCTGCGAAGAATCGTTGCGATGCTTTGATCAGGTTCGAGTTGAAGGCGCCGGCCAGTCCTTTGTCGCTGGTGATGAAAATCAGATCGACGCGTTTGACATCACGTTTCGCCAGCCAGGGACTCTCGGTGGCGTCCGCATCCGACTGCGCGGCTGCGATCAAACTGGTCAGCATTTCGCGCATGAGATTCGCGTAGGGACGCGCTGCAATGACGCGATCCTGCGCGCGGCGCAGCTTCGCGGCCGAGACCATTTTCATGGCCTTGGTGATCTGCTGCGTGTTCTTGACGGAGCGAATGCGCCGGCGTAGGTCGATAAGACTTGGCATCGAAGTCTAGGCTTTGGCGCTTGCGGCCGCGGGCTTGCGGTCCGCCCGAAACCTCTCCTTGAGTTCGTTGACGGCGCCGGTGAGGTCCTTCCTCACTGCGTCGTCAATCGTCTTCTTCTCACGGATGGCCTGCAGAATGCCCGGGTGGGCGTTCTCAAGGAGCTTGTAGAGTTCCGTCTCGAAGGCGCGGCAGTCCTCGACGGCCAGATCGTCGAGCAGGCCGGTGGTCGCCGCGAAAATGATCGCGACCTGCTTCTCGACCGGCAGGGGCTGATATTGCGGCTGCTTCAGAATTTCAACCAGGCGGCGACCGCGATTGAGCTGCGCCTGAGACGCCTTATCGAGATCGGAGCCGAACTGCGCGAAGGCAGCCAGTTCGCGATACTGCGCAAGGTCGAGACGCAGCGGGCCTGCCACCTGCTTCATCGCTTTGATCTGCGCGTTGCCGCCGACGCGGCTGACGGAGAGACCGACGTTCACCGCGGGACGCACATTGGAGTTAAACAGATCCGATTCCAAATAGATCTGGCCGTCGGTGATCGAAATGACGTTGGTCGGAATGTAGGCCGAGACGTCGCCCGCCTGGGTTTCGATAAACGGCAGCGCGGTCAAAGAGCCGCCGCCTTTTTCGTCGCTCAGTTTCGCGGCGCGCTCCAGCAAACGGCTGTGAAGATAGAACACGTCTCCCGGATACGCCTCACGTCCCGGCGGACGGCGCAGCAGCAGAGAGATTTCACGATACGCAGCGGCGTGCTTGGAAAGATCGTCATATACGCAGAGCGCGTGGCGTCCGCTGTCGCGGAAATACTCGCCCATCGCGCAACCGGCGTAAGGAGCGAGATACTGCATCGGCGCGGGATCTGAGGCGCTGGCCGAAACAACGATGGTGTAAGCCATGGCGCCGAAATCTTCGAGCGTTTTGACGACCTGCGCCACGGTCGAGCGCTTCTGCCCGATCGCGACATAAATGCAGATCATGTCGCCGCCCTTTTGGTTGATGATGGCGTCGAGGGCGACGGCTGTCTTTCCGGTTTGGCGGTCGCCGATTACGAGCTCGCGCTGGCCGCGGCCGACCGGGATCATACCGTCGATGGCCTTGATGCCGGTCTGCATCGGCTGCTTCACCGACTGTCGGTCAATAACACCGGGAGCGATGCGCTCGATAGGAAGGGTCTGGTCCGTCGAGATCGGGCCTTTGCCGTCAATCGGCTTTCCCAGCGCGTCGACCACACGTCCGATCAGCGCTTCGCCCACCGGAACCGACATGATCTTCCCGGTGCGGCGAACTTCCTGGCCTTCCATGATGTGCTGATAGTCGCCCAGCAGCACTGAACCGACCTGGTCTTCTTCGAGGTTCATCGCGATGCCGGAGACACCGTGCTGAAACTCAATCAGCTCGCCGGCCATGACCTTGTCGAGGCCGTGGATACGCGCGATACCGTCGCCGACCGACATAATCGTGCCGACTTCGCTGACGTCGATGGCACGCTCATAGTTCTCGATTTCGTGCCGCAGAATACTTGTAATCTCGTCTGCCCGTATTTGAGCCATAAATTCCCGTTTAACTTATTGCCTGTCTTTAATGCCCCGTGGCTTTTCTTTAATGTCCCGTGATCAGGCGCTTGCGCATCTCCGCCAACTGACCCCGCACGGAACCGTCATAAACTT
Source organism: Bryobacteraceae bacterium (assembly GCA_036273015.1). Taxonomy (GTDB): domain Bacteria; phylum Acidobacteriota; class Terriglobia; order Bryobacterales; family Bryobacteraceae; genus BOG-234. Next base: position 90,048 of record DATAXN010000074.1, read on the forward strand.
TCGAACCGATTTTCGCCGTCACGCCGCCAATCAGATCCGGATCGATGGTGAACCGCATCCGAACCTGCCCCCCGGCGAGTTTACCCAATTGCCCGGAAAGCTCATTCTGCTGGGCGGGCTGCAATTCAAACGCGGACTTTACTTCCGCGCGAACGAATCCCAGCCGCTCATCGAGAAGCATCTCGAAGGCATCCGCCATTTGCGCCAGCCCTGTCGAGCGCCGGTGATCGCTTACAACCAGCACGAAATTCCGCACTACGCGCGAAAGGCCCAGCCTTTGAGCCAGATCTTTGATCACTGCTCGTTTGCGCGCTACCGGAATGGCCGGCGAGGTAAGCACCGCACGCAGGTCGCGCGAGCCCTGAACGGTTTCGTCGAAAGCGCGCAATTGCCCGACAGCGTCCGGCGGCTTGACGTCCGAACCCTGCGAAAAAACCACATCCGCCAGGGCATTCGCGTACCGATTTACGACTGCTGAAGAAATCATTGGGTGATTATTCTCCGAGCTGGATGCCGCCGCGCGAAAGGTCGGCGAGAAAACCCTGCAGCAGAGCCGATTGCATTTCCGGCGACATGCGCGCCCGAACCTTACGCTCGGCGAGTTCCACGGCCAATCGCGCGGCTGCCTGGCGAACTTCCCGCTGTGCCATCTTTCCCGCGGACTCTATCTCAAGTTCAGCCTGATGGTGAATGCGGATGATGTCCGCCTGTGCGTCGCGGCGGATGCGATCCGCCTCGCGTTCGCGTTCCTCTTTGGCAGAGGTACGAATCGCGGAAACTTCGGTGTCGAGATTGGCGAGCCGTGCCTGCACCTGAGCGGCGCGGGCGTCGGCTTCGGACTTGGCCAATTCGCCGGACGCAAGACCCTCCGCGATTTCCTTCGATCGGGAAGCGAGAGCCGGACCGCCCTGTTTGACGATAAGCCAGCCCAGTCCCCCCGCGAGAATCAGGAAATTCACTGTTTCGAAGAGAATCGTTTCCCGCGGCGTCATCATGCGGCTTTCCCCTTGAGAATTGCGTCCGCGATTTGCCCCGCGAGCACTTCCGCCTGCGATTCCAGATTTTCGCGCGCGGCGTCCGCCTCTTTTGCCAGCGATAGTTTGATCTCGGCAACGCGGGCGTCGGATTCCAGACGAGCGGCATTTGTCATCTCAGCCTGCTCCGCGTGCAGCTTCCGCAGGAAGGCAGCCTGCTCCTGATAGATTTCGTTACGCGCGCTGTTCAGTTTGTCCTGATATTCGGAGATTTTAGAGTCGGCATTTTTCAGGCTGTCCTCGGCGGCTTTGCGCGCGCCTTCCGTCAACCGATTGCGTTCCGCAAGGACTTTGTCGAGCGGTTTGAGGTACAGATGCTTGACGAAAAAGGCGAGGATGACCACCAGGAAAAACGTAGGCAGGCCATTCAGCACAATTCCGCCCAAGTCATGCAGGATTTTATCCATGTTTAAAAGGAAACGGAGAACTGCGACAAACGGATAACTATTACCCTAACATAGGGGTTTTGACCGGTCAAACCAAAGGCGCTTATGTGGTCCGATCCGGACGGCTGGGTCCGGCGATCCAGGCAATTCGAAAATACGAACCCAATTTCGCGTAAGCGGTTTGTTTTCAATGCCCGGATAGACTACTTCAGCTCCTTCGGTCAGTCTTTAACCGCGCACAACGACCGCCCGAGTGGCGGCCTGTGCGCTCCATTGTTACGCGCGCCTGCTTACGCTACTTCAGTTCCTTCATCATGCCCGGCACGCTCCATTGCTGCTGAAGGCTGTTGGGCGCCCATTTGTAGTTCATCGTCATGTACTGGGCGACGTCGGCCTGGCTCTTTCCGGAACGGACCAACCCACGGACTTCATTCCTCATTTTCTCGACGTTGTTCCGATAGGTCAGCAGTCCGGCTTTATTGGTCATAGGGCCATGGCCGGGAATGACAGTATCGAAGTCGAGTTTCATGGCCGCATCGAGCGTCTTAGTCCACTCGACCAGACTGCCTCCGCCGTTGTAATCGATCAGCGGACTCGTTCCCGCCATCAGGTCTCCGGTGTGGATTGTCCTGTCCGCGGGGAAATAAACCACCGCGTCCCCGTTGGTGTGACCGCGGCCGAAGTATTTGGCGCGCACTTCCTTGCCTCCCAGAAATACCGCGGTTTCGTCGGTGAAGACGATCCGCGCCGGCGCAACAGGCGACCCGGTCACATTGGATTGCTTGTGCGCGAGAATATTCGTCCTCGCGTTCCGCGTCGAGATGACCTCCGCGATGGGGAGGAACTTCGCGTTGCCGCCGCTGTGGTCCTGATGATAGTGGGTGTTGATGATGTATTTGATCGGCTGGGGCGTGATCGATTTGACCGCGTTGATGATGGAATCGTGATCGTACTCGAACTTATCGTCGACCATAATGACGCCTTCGTTGGTGACTAATACCGCGACGTTGCCACCGTCGCCTTCGATCTCGTAAAGATCGTCGTGGACCTTGTTGACGGTCAGTTTTCCCGGCTGGGTTTGATTCTGCGTGTAGCCGATCCAGGCCAGCACAAGGAAGAGCGCACAGGCGCCCACGCGTATCAGGATTCTTCGGGTCATAATTGGGAAACTATATCAGAAATCGGGGATGCGTTTGAGGAAAAGCCCCAAGGGGATTATGCACTATGAAAAGGCGGCCAGTGCGCTGCCCACGGGTTAAGCGCTTTGATTTCAGCAAAAATTCGGCTTGAAGTCCGGTGACCGGCGCTGCCGCCACAGTCGAGCGGGTAGTGGCTCAATTTGATTTCCACAGGTCTTGACTCCGGCTAACTGATTGCATCACGCTTGGTTAGGATGGCGTAGGAGTACAAAGGCAACAAGACCGGAAAGCGCGGATCGGGAAACAAAGACCTGAACGTTCGGGCCTTCGAGACTATGCTGATCGCTACCGGCCAGATGGAGAAGCCGGAGCAGCCACCGGAAAAGGACGAGAAAGCGGTCTCCTCGGGACGCATGGGCGGAGTGAAGGGCGGCAGGGCGAGAGCCGACAAACTCACTCCCGAGAAGAGAGCCGATTGCGAAAAAGGCCGCGGCGAAAAGCTAGGCCGCTCTCTTCCCCAGCCTGGCGGATTCAACTCTTCGTTCAGCTACATCGTCCGTAAAATCCAAGACAAGCTGAAACTCAGGAACCTTGCCCCGGTTTAGGTCGTTGTACACATCTACGTCGGTTTTTAATTGCGCACAGTCGCCGATAATCTGTTCACGTCTTTGGCCGAAGGCCCTTTCCATATGGGCGTGGGGCGCATGTCCCAACACTCCCCAAAATGTGTATTGAACGCCGCCACTGGTCGCCCGTACCGCGTGATTCACGCGATAGCGTCGTCCTTTTGCGTCGGTTTTTATCTCAGCCCTGAGGGCCTGAGCCATCTGATCCGCGCCGATTTCGATCGGATCTATTTGCGGCATTTCAACCAATCCCTCTTCTACGGCCCAAGCGAAGACCTGCCGCGTACCAGTGGGAAGATGATCGTGCGTGGCTTCATATCGATGCCACGCGTGCTGTAAAGCTTCGTTTTTTGTCATCGTGTCCTGCTTCTAATTTGTTGATTGAATCGTCTGTCCCCATCCATCAGCGATGGCACCGGGAAGAACAAACTGCCGCACCTTGTAGAGCGCCAGTCGCTTTGCCAGATATTTGTAGTCATTCAGCCTGAATTGCAGTTGTCCTATTGCCAATCCAGGGTGACGTCCCATCGTGTGAGCAAAGGCGATCACATCCTTTTCGTAATAGAACGGGTGCTTGCGGGCCATAAACGAACGGAGCTTGTCGGTGGGAACACAGAAGTTTGCCGCTGCAATATTCGCCACTCTCTCTTCCGGGGGGAGTGTTTCGCTGTCCCCGGCACGTTCCCCCTCCAAGTCGTCTACGATTGCGTCCTCTTTCCCATCTCCCTTTAAGACGTGTTCGATTTCATGCCTGAGGACAAACCAAAAGTTGTCTATCCGATCACGCCGAAGTGACATTCCAATCACCGGAGACCTTTTATCCAGCCAGCAGCAAACCCCGTCAATTTTCGCCTGCTGAAGTTTTTCTACAAATACAAGTCGCACGCCGCATTCGCTGAGGATGCGCGGAACATGGCGTACTTCCTCAGGTGCTACCAGCAGGGCTTCAAGTCTATGTAGTCCGTCCGTGAGAGCGGCGACGGAATATGGGGGAACGCTGATTCCTTTTGCGATCTGGATCACCCTGAAGACCCAAGCCCACTGCGGCGTGGTCACCTCGTAGTAGGCCGACCCTTTCTTGGCTGCATGGGCCAACGCTGGTTCAGTGTCGATGTTAGCAATTTCCAAAAAATCGAGCACACGTTTTTCGAGGACATCAATGTTATCGGACGGCTCGATCCATCGACGATTTACCATCTCCTTGACGGGAGCTTTGGCATATAACTTCGAGCGTCGCTCCACTCCTGCGTCATCATGAACTGCGTGGGCGAGCCGGAAATCTCTTTCCAAGTTCATCCAGAATTGCGGGCCTGTTCCAAACGCAGCCCCGAGTCCCTTTGCGGTTTCCGGTGTAATGGCTCGCTTCCCGGCGACTAGCTCACTGATCAATCGCGCTGGTCGATCCATAACTTCCGCCAACTCCACTTGGCTCCACCCGCGAGCTTCGAGTTCTTCGTTGATGAACTCGCCGGGAGCAAAAACTTCCGCTGGTGTTCTGTTTCCCATAGCTCCTCTCAGTGGTAATCCTCAATGCTGACCACAAATACGACCTTGTCCGTGCTTGTCCCTACTAATTCCAAGATCAACCGCCACTGGTCATTTAGCCTCATTGAATGCTGTTTGTCCCGATCTCCTTTAAGTTGCTCAAAATGAAGTGATTTAAGTGCATAGAAAGCCCGCTCGTCTTCGGCGGCGCGTATGACCTGCATTCGCTTCCTGAAGGCCTTAACCACAGCCTGTGCATATCCGCCATCGAACTTGGGATCGACTTCAAGCCGGTCGAGATTCTTGTCACGAAAACGAACCTCCATCTGCTGACAATTCTATGCTGATATGTTTTCATTGTCAATATACTGAATTACACTATCTGTAATTTTAGACTAAACTATACGTAGCTGCTAATATACTCATATGAGTCATCGTCTTCAGGTGCTGATCTCACCGGAACTCGACGCCCAACTTGAAAAAGAGGCTCAGCGCACTCGGATGTCGAAGGGGGCGTGGGTGCGGAGCGCACTGACACAAGCGTTGGACCGGTCGGGCCATCTCCCTCGAAAGGATTTAGTCGAGCGCCTGGCCACACTGGACGCCCCAACGGCCGATATCGACCAGATGCTGGCCGAGATTGAGGCCGGACGCATTTGAAAATCTTTGTCGACTCGAATATTCCCATGTACGTTGCGGGAGGCGATCACCCGCACAAATTACCTGCCCGCCGATTCCTCGATCAGGTTCGCTCCGGAAAGCTCGAGGCATGCACCAGCACCGAGGTTCTTCAGGAGATTCTCCACCGGTATTCTTCGCTTGGCCGGCGTGATCTCGCCCGCGATGTTTACGACCTTTTTGCCGGCATTTGTCCCGTCGTGCTCGGTGTGACTCTTGCCGATACCGACCGTGCCCGGGATCTTCTCTGCACACACCACGGGATATCCAGCCGGGACGCGGTGCATGCAGCGGTGATGTTGAACCATCGCATAGAGAGGATCGCCACATTCGACGCGGGATTTGATGGGATAACCGGAATCAAGCGCGTTCACTTGACGTAGTTGTCGCGTTCTCAATTCCGACTCCCGTTTTGGGGTAATTATCGACTTTTCTGGTAAGAACTGACGAGTGCGGGGCTCTGAACGATCTTTTTCCGCGTGCAACTCCGCGCCTGACATCAGGCCACAGCCCTGCAACAGCCCTTCAACCCTGTAAATCGAACCAGAGTTGGATTTCGGGTATCAAATCGCCGCTCTTGTCATCCTTGCGGTGTCTTAACTTTGCAGTGTAGAGGCCAGTTCCGAGGACCGGACAACCGGTGAAATCCAGACCGATTAAATGAAGGTGCGACCGTCTGCTAACGTGGGTGTTTCGGCCGCCAAACGGTCGCGGGATGTCCCAGGATGATAACGGAAGTTGAAGCGACTGCCTTACTGCGCGACCTTGAGTCTTTTCGAGTCGAGCGCACCATCTCGACGAATGATACAGCGAAGTTTAGTCAGGCGATCTGCGCTTTCGCCAATGACTTAGCAAACTCGCGAATGCCTGGGTTTCTGTTCATTGGAGCGGATGACGCCGGGGAGCTTTCGGGTCTCAAAGTAAGCGACGAACTTCTGCGCAACCTAAGTGGACTCACCGCCGATGGCAACATCTTGCCGGCACCTGCGATCGTGGCTTATAAGGTGTCGCTGCCGTCGGGCCGAGATATTGCCGTAGTCGAGGTACAGCCTTCCGATCTGCCGCCGGTACGGTATAGGGGCGTTACTTACGTTCGGCGAGGTCCAAGAAAGGCCATCGCCAATCAAGCGGAGGAGGCTCTTCTGGTTGAACGCAGAACCGCGGCGGCCCGCAGCTTCGACGCGCAGCCGTGTGTGGGAGCGACAGTCGACGACCTTGCCCTCGAGTTGTTCGCCAACATTTATCGCCCCCAGGCAGTTGACGCAGAAGCGATCGCAGAAAACCATCGCGCAATCGACGTTCAATTGGCTTCTCTGCGTTTTTTTGATCTTGGCCGAAACTGCCCGACCTATGCCGGTATTGTACTTTTCGGGAAGGATCTCCTCGGATGGTTGCCAAATGCGTATGTGCAGTATATCCGATTTCAAGGAGCCGGCATGGATTCGGAAGTTCTTTCCGAGAAACAATTTGCCGGGGATCTGCTCACGGAGGTGCGGGAACTCGCCACTTTTATCGGCCTGATTATTTCGGGCCGGCCGGTACGAAAGTCAGCGCTCGAAGAAGTGATGGCCTGGAACTATCCAGAGACAGCGGTGCGCGAGTTTCTCATGAATGCGATTCTGCACCGCTCCTATGAAGCACCCGCGCCGATCCGCTTCTATGAGTACAGCGACAGAATTGAAATTCAGAATCCCGGCCCCCTATATGGACTGGCTCGGCCGGAAAACTTCCCGACTCAGACGAGCTACCGCAACCCGATCCTTGCGGAGGCAATGAAGACCCTCGGCGTAGTAAACCGCTTCGGGCGGGGCGTGCTCCGGGCGCAGATGGCGCTTGAACGCAACGGCAACCCTCCAGCCGAGTTCATCTTTGGCGAAATGTTCTTCGGCGTCACCATCAGGACATTTCAATGAAGACGATCGCCTTCTTCAATAACAAAGGCGGCGTCGGCAAGACCTCGCTTGTATATCACCTTGCCTGGATGTTCTCCGATCTCGGTCTTCCTGTGCTGGCCGTGGATCTCGATCCTCAGGCTAACCTCACCGCCATGTTTATGGACGAAGACCGCCTTGAAGAGATTTGGCCGGATTCTGACGAACATCCGGCGACGGTCTATGGTGCACTGCGCCCGATCCTGAGAGGAATTGGAGACATAGCTCCCCCGCCCATGGAGATGATCTTGCCTGCCGGACTATTCGGTACTACACTCGGTCTTATTCCTGGCGACCTTGGTCTTTCCCGGTTTGAAGACAAACTGTCTGATGCTTGGCCTCGCTGCCACAATTCCGACGAGGCGGCCTTTCGAACGATGACTGCGTTCCATAGGCTCATGGAAGCTATGGCAGGGGACTGGGCGCCACTCGTCCTGATCGACGTTGGTCCTAACCTCGGCGCAATCAACCGTTCAGCGCTTATTGCCTCCGACTACGTCTGTTTACCGCTCGCCCCGGACCTTTACTCCCTGCAGGGGCTGAAGAACCTTGGTCCCACAGTGAGAGATTGGCGAGCGACGTGGGCTGAACTCGTCCGCAAAGCTCCGCGCGGTCTCTCCCTGCCTGCGGGCTCCATGAATCCCTCGGGATATGTCGTTATGCAGCACAGCATGCGCGACAGTCGGCCGGTAAAAGCCTATCAGCGCTGGATGAACCGTATTCCTCCGGTGTACCGCACGGCGGTTTTGGCAGAGCCCGAATCGCCCATATCGCTTCGGGTGGAGGACGATATCAATTGCCTCGCGCAACTCAAGCATTACCGCAGCCTCATGCCGCTCGCGATGGAGGCGCATAAGCCTATGTTTCATCTCAAGCCGGCAGATGGCGCCATCGGCGCTCATTACGACGCGGTGAACGACTGCAGGGTCGACTTCGTTCAGCTTGCGACAAGTATTGCGAAAACCACCGGAATTACTCTCAATCGGACTTAAGCAGTCCGGACTCCAGATCGAAATACTTCGCCGACACTTTAGGCCATGGTGATCACCAGAAAGGTATCGAAACGTCGGCTTTCGATCTGCAAATGAGTGGACCCGCCGCTTCATCCACGACGAAGGAGCGGACCAAGAATTTCTCGAGTTGTGCCGATGTGCACCTAAATCGCAGAGTTAGTGAAAACTGGAGTTGCTCAATCGGAAAAGAGCCAATTGTGCGGCGATTCCTATTTCAACTCCGCGATCATGGCATCCACTTGTTGGACAGCGAGACCTCCGGGAGTCCATCCGAATTCGGTGACCAGCCTCTTCGATACTTCTTCCTTGCTCTTGCCTCCGCGCGCCATGCCGCTGATCCAGTCCCGCATGGATTCAAAGTTTGCCCGGAACTTCAGCGGGCCGACGTGATCGGAGACCGGGCCATGTCCCGGAATGACCGTATCGAAATCCAGCTTCAGAACTTTGTCGAGTGTGGTTGTCCATTCCAACGCGCTGCCCCTGTTCGCATAATCGATAAACGGCTGCGGAGGTTTGTGGGAAGTAGGTCGCCCGTATGAATCACCCTGCGCGCCGGGAGTCAGATCACCGCATGTTGCTGCGGACATTCTTGTGGGCAATCACCTCGGCGTTGGCCAGAAGCACCTTCGCGTTACCGCCGCCTACTCCTTTACTCAGCGCAAGAACATACAGGTCGTCCGCGATCTTTTGCAGAGCCAGCGAGGGCTGCCCTTACTGATTCTGAGTCCAGGCGATCCAGCCCATGAAAAGCGCGAGCGCCCCCGCGCCCACCTGATTGAGATGTGTTCGACGCACGATCGACTTTATTTTTTTGGCTTTGCCGTAGCCGGATCGTCCACCGCCAGATCGCTGGCGGGCCCGCCATCGCCGGCTGAGCCTCCCGAGACACTACGGCCATCGGGCAAAGTCACGCGGCGGGCGTCGATCAGATGCGAGCCGTCCTTGGCGGGATAGCCGTCGACAATCAGCGTGTCGCCGAGCTTTACATCGCCTTTCTTCCAGCCGCGGCGCGTCAGCGCTCCGGGACCAGCGCCCTCGCAGCCCCAGTTCACGACCGCACCCTTGTCGTCCTTCACGTCGATGTAGAAGTAAGAATGCGGATTGCTCCACTCGATCCGTGTGATCGTACCTGTAAGGCGAAGCGATCTGCTGCCGTCGAATTCCGCCGCGAACGAATGGTGGGCATACGCGGGGATGGCCGCCGCCAGCGCCGCGACCGCAAACAACGCGGTCCCTCTTGCCTTCAATATGCCTTTCGGCATAGTTTTCCACATGGAAGGTCTCCTGTTCGATTATGTTAATAGAAAGCAAGGAGCGTGGATAGTGCCCCGTCGCGTCATTCCGTTTCGCGCGCACAACGCGCCGCCCGAGTGGCGGCCTGTGCGCTTCCTGCAACTGACTTTATCGATCGTTGTGTCGATCGCTGCTACGGCCGCGCTCGCAGCCGGGCAAACCGCTCCCGCGCCGAAGACCGCGGACGGGCATCCCGATCTGAACGGCTACTGGAAAGGCACGCGCGACACCGTTCCCGGCGGCAACATCGCCAAAGATCTTCCCGGACTCAAGCTGCCACTGACGCCCGCCGGCGAAGCAGCCTGGAAACACAACACAACAGCCACTATCGATCCCGAGAGCCTCTGCATTATCGGCGGCATTCCGCGGCACAACGCCAGCGGACTGCCGTTTCAGATTGTGCAGAGCCCGAAATACGTGGCGTTTCTCTATTTCTACACTTATTACCGGCTCATTCCGACGGACGGGCGGAAGCACGAAGAAGACCCCGATCCTTCATTCTTTGGCGATGAAGTCGGACACTGGGAAGGAAACACACTTGTCGTGGATTCGGTCGGGTTCAAGGACACGCAGGTCTGGGCGGATGAAAATGGCAGTCCGCACAGCGACGCGCTCCATGTGGTGGAGCGTTGGACGCGCCCCGACCGGGATCACATTCACGTGGAGACACTGATTGAAGATCCGAAGTTCTACACAAAGCCGTTTACCTATTCCCGCACATGGGTACTTGGCAAGCCGGATGAGCATCTTTACGAATACTCCTGCGCCGAGAACAACGTCGACAAAGAGCATCTGGGATTCGGCCCCGGACCCATTCGGCCCGACGGAACGCGGGGATATCTCGATCCCGCGCCTCTTCCACCACTACCTGCGCCCGTTAAAAAGTAAGCGGACAAGAATCGGCTGTTAAAATCGGGTTCGTCAGAAGAATTCGTGGGTCGATTCCGGCTCGGGCAACTTGCCAAGTGTGTGATAGAGCGCAAGTTCGAGGCAGCGGAAGGTGCGGAAACCGTAGGATTTTCTCATGGTGACTTTAGCCTTGTTGTTCAGACCCTCGACAACTCCGCTGGAAAGCAGCTTCTGAGCGCGGAAATAGTTGAGGATCAGTTCGCGGTGCTGGCGGAGTGACCGGGCGATGTTCTTCATGGGCTTGATGCGCGAGCGCATCACTTGCCGACACCAGTCATCGAGGAATTTTCCGGCCCATGCGGGCGAGTTGTAATCCCAGAGCTGCTGAAAAGCTTCCTTAAGTAAGGTAAGCACGTACGGTCTTCAGGTTGTAACGGAGCAGATCGCGCAACCGGAAGCGCTGTTCCGTCTTCAGATTCTCTTCGCGTTTGAGCAGGAGCCAGCGCGACTTCTTCAGCACGGGCACGCCGCCCTCGCTCGCTATGCGGCGCGATTCTGCCGCTCGGATTTCGTCCAGTGCCTTGTTCATTTTCGCCACGATGTGAAAACGATCGAGGATGTGAAGCGCCTCGGAGCACTTCTCGCGAATGACTTTAAGGTAGGGTTCCCACATATCGGAGCAGACGAACACAATCTTCGAAGCCAGTTCGTCGCCGATGACGGTGAAAAATCCCCGAAAGGATTCGATGGTTCTTTCGCGGCCCACCCAAAGCAGGCGCGTGACGTCGAGATCGATCTGATAAACTAGTGTCCTGAGTTAGAAATTCGTTCACAAAGTCGTTGAATCTTACCGAGGATAAGTTCTGCATCGGCCGTCCAGATGAAGGGCTTCGGGGTCTCGTTGTTGCAGTTGAGGTAATCCTGAATCGCCTTTTCCAGGCTCGTGACGCTTGTGAACGAGCCGCGGCGAAT
>DATAXN010000075.1:0-117209 GCA_036273015.1 Bryobacteraceae bacterium
CAGCGGCGGCCCGGCGAGCCCATTCTGCTCGATTTTTTCCCGGTTTCAGTTCAAATCGTTTTTAGCCGGATCGCCGCCAATCCATTGAGGACATACAGCTTGCGGGATCGCGCAAAGTACTTTACCGGACACTAGTGAAAGGAGTTATATTCCAGCGATCCGGTGTTCGGGCTGATCGAAGGAAACAATTTCGACGACGTTGACCACGGTGACCTAGCAGCCATTGCGGCATCGTAATTCTGCAAGGATGTCATAGTGATGCCCCAATTAGGGTGCCTGAGTGGGTCCGGAACTCCAAATTAGCGAACAGCGCCGATCTGCCCTTCCAGAAAATCCACTACCCTTTCGAACGGATCGAATCCAAAGGTCCGCGCAATCGGGGCCCGCAGGTTGGAATTGGCGTTGATGTCGTAGAAGATCAGGCGACCATCCGCCGCTTCCAGATATTCGATTCCGCCCACGTCCAGTCCTCCGGCCTCCATCAGCCTTTCTCCTGTCTCAACGGCGGCTGCCGGAACTTCGGCATAGGGGAAGAACTCGACCGGAGCAACCACAGGAGTTTCCGGTACCGCGCACTGCCCGTCGCCACTCTCCGGATTGCAGACCTCCGATGGGCACAAATTGAATGCCCCGTGGGAGATCACGCGCATGGCGTACAGCAAGTTACCGCCGAGGAATTCCATCCGCACGATGCCTTGGGCCGGGTCCACCGGGAAATACTCCTGAAGCAGGAGCAGGTTGTCCGGCAGCCAAAGCTCGGGCTGGTCCCTCAGAAGCCGCCGGAGTTCATCGGCGGAGTTCAGGAGAAACATGCGGGCGCCGCTGCCGCCTTGTTCTGGTTTGATCAAAGCCGGCCACCTGCCGCCCCATTTCGCAATCGCGGTCTCGACATCGTTAAACGCCAGACTTATCGGGTGCGCAACCCCGAGCCGATGCATGAGCGCGGCCTGCGCGGACTTGCTGAGTTCCAGCGAGAACGCCCGGCTGCCGTTCAAAACCCGCGCTCCGCCCAATTCCAACGACCGCATCAGCGCGAAAGCGAACGGTACGGCGCGCGTGTTCCCGCGGACATACGCGCTGGGGCTGGCCTGATTGAAATAGAGCGGCGCGTCGGGAACGTCCGATGGATCGAAAGCTCCCCGCTTGAGGTCGTATTTCCCGAACCGCACGCCCCTCCGTTCCAGCGCCGCAAACAGCGGCTTCTGCCACTCCGGATGCTCGAAAAGAACGACCAAGTCGTAAGTCGTGGGGGAGGCCATTGCTAGTAGAATATGCTTGCTGGAGAGCCGATACCAATAACAATGAAAACCCGCACATTTCTCGCTGTTTGCCTCGCCTTATTCGGAGGGTCCGCGCTGTGGGCTCATCACTCCCTCAACGCGGAATACGACCAGAGCAAACCGGTGTCCCTGAGCGGCACCTTCACCAAGCTCGACTGGCGCAATCCCCACGCCTGGATTTACCTGGACGTAAAAAATGCGAGCGGAGCGGTGGAAAACTGGCGCTGCGAACTGGGTTCGCCGAATGCGATGACCCGCGCCGGTTTCACCCCGAATTCAGTGAAGCCCGGCGAAGAGATCGTCCTCAACGGCCTTCTGGCCAAGCAGGGCAGCAACATCTGCAGTACGCGGGTGGTGAAGTCGAAAGACGGCCGCACGCTGCTGAGCCAGCAAGAGCAGCGTTAAATGAGGCCGATAATGAACCAGCGATTCCTTTTTACGGCGCTCCTGGCTGCGGCTGTCGTTAGCCAATGCGTCGGCCAACTCGGCGCTCAGGCGCCCGCGCCGGCAACGCCTCCCGCCGCCACACAACCCCAGGGCCCGGCTCGCGGAGGGCGAGGCGGCAGAGGCGGATATCAGCCGCCGCAGGGCCCCGCGCCGAAGCTTCCCTGGGGAAAGCCGGACTTTAACGGTGTCTGGCAGCGGCCCTATGTGGCGAATATTGAACAACGCGGCACTACCTTGCCCTACACCGACTGGGGCAAGAAACAGTGGGAAAGCTACCACCCGGAGGAGGGCGATTATACCGGCTCCTGTCTGCCATTCGGGTACGTGCGGTCCATAAACTCGCCGGATCCGGTCCACATTATGCAGACCGAAAAGAACCTCGCGTTCCTGTGGGAGCAGAATACCTGGTTCAAGGTTCTGCCCATCGAGGGAAAGGCGCCGACAAAAGGTGTCCCGACCTGGTTCGGCGATTCTGTCGCCCACTGGGACGGCGACACGCTCGTAATCGAGACGACCAATTTCAACGGCATGACCAAGCTCGATACCGCCGGACATCCTCTCAGCGATCAGTTGAAGACCACCGAGCATTACGCGCGCACGGATCTGGGCCACATCGCGTATCAATTGACGATCGACGACCCCAAGACTTACACGAAACCGATCGTGAGCAACCGCACCTTTACGCTGCGGCCGGATTGGGAAGTACTGGAATACTCCTGTGAGGAAAACAACGTGGGTCTGGTCGAGGGCCGGATCAAGGTTCCGACCCAGAATGCCGGCGGCAAATAGTCGCCCGTTTTTAGCTTTATGATCGAAGGGGAGTTCCGATTATGCTGATTCGAACGACCGCGCTGATCGTACTCGGTGCTTTGGCGGGCTTCGCCGCCGATTCGGGTTCAAGCGTTGCGACGGCAGTCAAAGAGCAGGACAGTATCGCCCTTCACGCCCTGCTTCAGAAAAAGGCAGACGTCAACGCCGCACTTTCGGATGGCTCGACGGCTCTGCACTGGGCGGTCGAAAATGACGATCTCGAAACCCTCGATCTTCTGCTGCAGGCCGGCGCCAACCCGAACGCCGCCGATCACTATGGCATCACGCCGCTCTACTACGCCTCCGCCAACGGCGATGCAGCGATTGTTGAGCGGCTCCTCAAGGCCGGCGCCAACTCCAACACTACCGACAAATACGGCGACACTGCGCTGATGGCTGCCGCACGCGCCGGGAATCCCGAATCGATCAAAGCTCTGCTGGGGCATGACGCCGCGGTAAACGCGAAGGATAAGACCACACAACAATCGGCCCTCATGTGGGCTGCCCGCTCGCATCATCCGGTGATTGAGCAACTTCTGCTGGAGCATGGAGCGGAAGCGAATGCCGGCACCAGAACCGGCCAGGCGCCGGCAGTTCGGCTGCCCCTCGACGGCGGCGGCCCTGGCGGCGGTTCTCATGGACTGGGTATTGTTCGCGGTGGCTGGCCGGAGCGTGGTGTTCGCGATGTCATTCCCGGCGCGATGACGGCATTGCTGTACGCGGCGCGCGACGGCGATCTCGAAAGCGTCAAAGTTCTCGTTGGGGCCGGAGCCGCCGTGAACCAGGGCGAGGCGGACAACGTCACGCCGCTGTTGATCGCCATCGGCAACGCGCATTTCGACGTCGCCACGTTTTTGCTCGATCATGGCGCAGCCGTGAATACCGCCGACTGGTGGGGTCGCACGCCGCTGTGGTTTACGATCGAAACGCGCAACAGAGACAGTCAGTCGAACAATGGCGGCGAGAGCGGTGTCGATCGCCCGGCGGCCTTCGAGTTGATCAAGACATTGGTTGCCCGTGGCGCGGACGTCAATGCCCGCACCAAAGAGTACTCTCCGATTCGCCGCTGGCTCAATTTTGTGAACGACATCTCGTGGGTCGACTTCACCGGCCAGACGCCCTTTATCCGGGCGGCGCTCGCGGGAGACGTCAGCGTGATGCGGCTCCTTCTCGATAAGGGCGCCGATCCCAACATTGCGACCCTCTCGAATTCCACGGCTCTGATGGCCGCGGCCGGAATCAACTGGGCGTATGACCAGACGTATACCGAATCCCGAGAGCACACTATGGAGGCGGTCCAGCTTTGTTTGGAAAAAGGCGCGGACGTCAACGCTGTGAACTCCATGGGGCTGACCGCCGTGATGGGCGCGGCGAATCGCGGCCTTGATGACGTAGTCGAGCTCCTGGTTAAAAAAGGTGCGCGACTCGACGTCAAAGATAAGCAGGGCCGGACGCCGTTCATCTGGGCCAAGGGCGTCTATCTTGCCACCCACATGCCGGAGGAAAAGCCCAGCACCATGGCGCTGATTCAGAAGCTGATGGGAACGGACGTAAAGGCCGAAGTGATTCGGTCGAATGAATAAGCCAAATGAATAAACCGATCGCACCGACGGTTATCCTGGCTGGCTTCGCCATTTTCGTTACCTTCGCCGCGACCGGCGAGGCACAGCAGCAGGCGTTGCTCGATCGTTACTGCATCACCTGCCATAACGAGAAACTCAAGACCGGCGGCCTGATGCTGGACAAGCTGGACGTCGCGCATCCTGGTCCGCAGGCCGAGACTTGGGAAAAAGTAATCCGCAAAGTTCGCGCCGGGATGATGCCGCCCGGAGGCGCGTCGCGTCCGGATCGCGCCACTCTGGATGCATTTGCCGGGAAGCTCGAAGCCGAACTTGACCGCGCCGCAGCAGCCAATCCCAACCCCGGCTTCACGGGCCTTCATCGCCTGAACCGCACCGAGTATGCCAATGCCATCCGCGATTTGCTCGCGCTGGACATCGATGCCTCCACCCTCCTTCCCGCCGATGATTCCAGTGAAGGATTCGATAACATCGCCGACGCTCTCGGCGTTTCTCCGGCTCTCGTGGACCGCTACACAAGCGCGGCCAGCAAGATCAGCCGTTGGGCCGTGGGAAGCATGCTGACCAGCAATTTCACGGCGACTTACCGTGTGCCGTCGGATCTCAAACAAACCGGACATATAGACGGGCTGCCGTTGGGCACGCGCGGCGGAATGGTGATCCACTATAACTTTCCGCTGGACGCCGAGTATGACTTCAAGGTCCGTACGCGCGGCGGGGGCATTGGAGTGGGCGGTGTCGGCGTCAAGGGCGAGGAGGTCGAGCTCACCTTAAATGGAGAGCGAGTAAAGGTTGGCTCCGGCCCCGCGCTGGAAGCGCGCGTTAAGGTCAAGGCCGGTCCCCAAACCATCGGCGCTGCCTATCTGCGGCAGAGCCCTCCGGGAGCGGACGACCTCTGGCAGGTCTATGCCTCCAGTTCCATCGTCTCCAACATCGTAATCAGCGGTCCGTTCAATCCGACCGGTCTGGGAGATACGCCCAGCCGCCGCCGGATCTTTGTCTGCACGCCGGCTTCGGAAAGCGAAGAGCCGGCCTGCGCCAAAAAGATCCTCACCGAACTCGCGCAGCGCGCATGGCGTCAATCGCCGTCGACAGACGACCTCGGCACGCTGCTGTCCTTCTACCAGGGTGGACGCAGGAACGGCGGATTCGATGCGGGTATTGAACAAGGAGTGTCGCGGGTGCTGGCCGATCCGCGATTCGTCTTTCGCTTTGAGCGCGAGCCGGAGAATATTGTCGCAGGCCATTCCTATCGGATCAGCGATCTCGAGCTGGCTTCGCGCCTGTCATTCTTTCTCTGGAGCAGCATCCCCGACGACGAACTGCTCGGCCTCGCGCTGAAGAACAAGCTCCACGATCCCGCAGTGCTCGAAGCGCAGACCCGCCGGATGCTCGCCGATCCGCGATCGGACGCTCTCATCACGAGCTTCGGCGATCAGTGGCTCTACTTGCGCGAAATCAAGAGCCAGCGCCCGGAATCGAAGGAATTCACCGACAATCTCCGCCAGTCCTTCCGGCGCGAAACGGAACTGCTCTTCAACAGCATTCTTCGCGAGGACCGCAATGTGGTCGATCTTCTCGATGCGGACTATACGTTCGTCGACGAGTCCCTGGCGAAGTTCTACGGGATTCCCGGCGTTCGCGGCAGCCGGTTCCGACGCGTGCAGTTGACCGACGATTCAAGGCGGGGACTACTGGGCCAGGCGAGTTTCCTGCTGGTGACGTCGGTGGCGAACCGGACTTCTCCGGTGGCGCGCGGCAAATGGATTCTGGAAAACGTTCTCGGCACACCGCCGCCCTTGCCGCCGCCCAATGTTCCGCCTCTCGATACGGATGCTTCGGCGCAACAGCCCGCGACGGTTCGGCAGCGGATGGAAGAGCACCGCAGGAATCCGGTCTGCGCGTCCTGCCACAAGATCATGGACCCGATCGGTTTCTCGCTCGAGAACTTCGATCTGATCGGCCATTACCGCGCGAAAGACGGAGACGCCGCGATCGATGTTTCGGGCCAGTTGGTGGACGGAACAAAGCTCGATGGTCCGGCCAGCCTGAGAAATGCCCTGTTGGCCCGCTCGGACGTTTTCGTCCGCACATTGACCGAGAAGCTTCTCGCCTACGGGACGGGGCGGGCGCTTAAGTATTACGATATGCCTGTGGTCCGATCTATCGCGCGTAATGCCGCGGCTGACGACAATCGATTCTCGTCGCTGATTGTCGGAGTAGTGAAAAGCGATCCGTTCCAAATGAAAGTCAAGCAGCAGGAGGTTAAGCAATGAACTTCATATCGAAAAAGCATCTTTCGCGCCGCACCATGCTTCGCGGTCTCGGCGTATCGGTTGGCCTGCCTCTGCTCGACTCGATGGTCGCGGCCCAGACGCCGCTTGCCAGGACCGCGGCGACTTCAAAAAGCCGCCTGAGCTGTATCTATGTTCCGCACGGGGCCACGATGGATAAGTGGACACCGGACGCCGAAGGCAAGAGCTTCGCGTTTACCGAGATTCTCTCGCCGCTCGAAAAGTATCGCGACCGGCTTACCATCGTGAGCAATCTCGCGCATCCCGCGGCGGGCGGATTGGGTTCCGACGCCGGCGCCGACCATGCGCGCTCGGCAGCGGTGTTCTTAAGCGGTGTCCACCCGGAGAAGGATTCCATCCGGGTAGGGCCGACTATTGACCAAATCGCCGCAAAACAGATCGGCCAGGATACGCCGCTGCCTTCATTGGAACTTTCCATTGAGGAAGTGGCGTTGAGCTGCGGTTCCGGTTATGCCTGCGCTTACTCCAACACCATTTCATGGGAAGACGCGACGACGCCTCTTCCCATGGAGAACAATCCGCAGGTAGTGTTCGAGAAGCTGTTTGGCGACGGAAGCACGAATGCCGACCGCATCGCTCTCAAAGCGCAGAATCGCAGCCTGCTCGACTCGGTTATGGGCCAGGTTGCCTCGCTGCAGAAAGATCTTCCCGCCCAGGACCGCGGTAAGCTCAGCGACTATCTCGACGATGTTCGCGAGATTGAGCGGCGCATCCAGAAGTCTCAGCAGCACGCCTCATCCGAGTTGAAGCTGCCCGAATCTCCTGTGGGCATCCCGGAATCGTTCGACGAGCACTTCAAGATCATGTTCGATCTGCAGGTGCTGGCCTTCCGCACGGAAATGACGCGCGTCGCGACGATGATGTATGCGCGCGACACCAGCGGCGCGGTCTACCCGCAGAGCGGCGTCCGCGACGGATTCCATGTCGCCTCGCACCATGGCAACGCTCGCGCCAACATGGACAAGTACGCGTTGATCAACAAGTACCATGTGCAGATGCTGGCGTATTTCCTGGGCAAGCTGCAGGGGACGCCGGATGGCGACGGCAACCTGCTCGATCACTCCATGATTCTGTATGGCAGCAGCATGAGCAACGGGAACCAGCACGATCACGATCCGCTGCCGCTCGTTCTGGCAGGCGGCGCTTCCGGAAAGCTGGACGGCGGACGCCATCTGAAATTTGCCCCGCATACGCCCGCGTCAAATCTTCTCCTCTCGGTGCTCGACAAACTCGGCATTCAGCAGGCGAAGCACGGCGACAGCACCGGCAAGCTCAACATCTGATTCGCCGCCACTCGACAATTTATGCGAATTCGATAGTCTGTATCTCTTGCCTAAGCTCGCCTAGTTGGTTGCTGGTGTTTGCCAAAAGCTCAAATGACGGACGAATTGCACGATCTTTTACCTCATCTGAGATCTTTTGCAGAATGGATAGATTCTTCTCGGTATCGTTAAAAAAACGGCCAAATTCCTGAATTAACTCGTCCATTACAGACAGGTACTCGCCACGCAACCTGTTCAGTTCTCGATATACCCCATGAACGGCCTCGAATTGTTTGTCGGCCTGCTGCTGCCAAGCATCCCCAGTGGCGGCGCTTCCAATAGCGTCGTAGATATTTCTTGTTCTGGTCGCCAATGCCTTCTCTTCGAGACAAGCGAATTTGTGATTTATCAACTGATTGTTAACCACTGAATCAGCTTGGCTAACTAACTCCGCCAAATGCTGCTCAATAACCTTTCGTTTGGTCTCTGGATAATTATCGCGAAACTTGGCAAGTCCTAGACCTATCGCGTTAACAATAAGACCTGCTACGACGCCCCAAAAAATTACTTCTCCTATGGACTGGCCCGCAGTTTTTTTGAGATAAGCATAACCAAAAGTCAGAGCAAAGCCTATCAACATGCAGATCCCGGCGGTCATGGCATAGGTAGACATCCGTTGCTTCTCGGCCGCCCTTATGGCTTTATCATAGTTTCCAATCGTATTGCCGAATACGACGGCGAGTTTGGTCTGAGTTTGGTCGGCCAGTTGTGCCGCTTCATGCTGAAGTTCTGCCTCAAGCTCCAACACGACCGAATCTGATTTTGAAGCTGCCAATTCGGAGATGCGCTCATTTACGCGAGGTGCTGCGTCAAGGACTACATTACTCAACTGCGCTTCTACCAAGCGGAGGCGATCAGCCAAAGATCGGAGTTTGGTCGTTACGGATGCCAGAATCGCGGCAACAGAGGGGAAGAGGCCTTCGATGGCTTTTACGCTGAGGCTCTCTTTATCTTCGTCAGTAAACTCGGTTTCAAGCCGGGCCAATTCGTCTCCTATACCCAACCTTGAAATAGAGCCCTTTGTGCCTATTGAGAAAATACCGCTTCGATAGACGTGCACGCTCTGAAAATATTTATCAAGGTCGGCATTTAAAGATTCCTGAGCAGATGTTACGATTGCATCCGACCGTTCGACCATAGTTCGCTGATTCACCGCTTCGGAAAGCTGAAGCGCGAACATTCTAGCGGAAGATACAGTGTCTTGAACACAGCTATAGGTAGCTTCACGTAGATCATTCACTCGTCCAGCCATGCCTCTTGCATCAACAATGTCAGCGGCGCTTAGCGACCACTGAATATCAGGGATCCCAAGGCCGTGGCCGTGTATTGTGAGCCCATCAAAATTGTTGCGTTGCTGGAGACTCCGCAGGACCTTGCTGAATTCGTCTTTGATCTGCCTAAAGCCAGAGAGTTTTACATGATCTTGAATGTTCTGCGCCGAGTTCGTTGAATACCGAGTGAACGCATCTGAGTTGTGCTTCCCGATGAGTGCTACAGACTCCATTTCCGCGACGGTCGTCGTTAGACTTGGCAATGCCGACGGCTGCGTGCCGGCTCCCTGGCGGACATCCTGTAGGGCAAGGTAACGCTCGTGCCAGCTCTTAGTGAGGTTGTTATTTGAAACCGAGACGCTACGATGATAAAGAACAATATTGTTGTCGGCTGCGGAAATGATCTTTTTTAGTTCCGACAATTTATCGGCCAGGAAGTACTCGAAAAACGCGTTGAGCTCCTTGGCAGTTGTCAAGTAGAAGCGAACTTTGTGCCCGTGAACAGTTACTCGGCTAGACGGGCTGTGGGGATCACTTCTTCGCAGAAGTTCTGTCTTTAACAATGAAATGCCAAATTGGGCATTGTTGTCAACTAAGATGAAATCTTTGTGGCTATACTGTGTGGAATCTAAAAGACGTGAAATGCGAGACAAGGTCTCGGCAAGAAATTCGGCCGCCTTGGGGTGGTTGAAATTACCCTCTGAAAGCGGAGCGTGCTTGTCGCGGCGTAGTTCGTCAGACCTCGTTACCACAAAGAGGAGAGGAATGAAGGGTAATCGTTTGTGGAGCTCTCTCAAAGTGGGCAAGTCCGTTTCATCGATCGGACTGGTCGCAGAAAAGACAAATATGACAAGATCGCAGATTGGCAGAAAGTCGCGTGCCATTTCCTCGATGAGATGGGGGTCGCCAGTACCAGGACTGTCCGCCAAAACAATGTGGCGCAAAAAATCGTTGTCGAGGGTCTGGATCCGAATTGGTACTGAGCCACCGCCTGAGACGCCCAGGAGAGCATCCGCATTCGACTGATGTGTAAGTAAAGTGATTACGGTATCGGTGGGATGCAGGCCAGTCCTTCGCTCATCTTGAGAAGACCACGTGCCAAGGAGAGAATTGATTAAACTCGATTTTCCCGCTGAAAAATGCCCAATAAAGCCAATGTAGGTAAGATTGCCCTCTCGCTCCACATATTGCTCTAAGCTTTTCCGCAGGCGCACAAGCTGTTCTTGATGACGCAGTGTCGATACGTTATCCGACAGATTGAGAGCTCTTGAGGCGAATGGCTGAGATATGAGATCTTCAAGGCGTCTCAAGCCACGCAAGATTTGATCGCACTGAACGTCAAAATCTTCCATGATCCCTCCTGGCCGATTGAAGTGGGAATCGCCCGCAATTCATGGCGCTGCGTTTTTCCACCTCGGATCCGCATGAAAATCTCAGAATTACTAGCAATAAACAAGAGACGGCAGCAGAAACTCTGAACATTGGTATCTATTATCACCTGAGGTCCTAAAGGTGTCGTCCCAGAGTGAACCTGATGCCGGTAAACTCGGCATCCAGCAGGACAAGCACGGCGACAGCACCGGCAAGCTCAACGTCTGATATTTTTCTTTGCGGCTTCGCGAGAGTCTTTGTTACTCCCGCGGCCCGTAGTGTGGCATTGCCTGTCCTACTTCATATGCCCCCAGGTCCGGCGCTTTGCCGGTGAACCCGTCGTTCACATTGGGCAGACGCACTCCGGCATCCACTGCCACCGATCCAGGACGAAGGCGGAAATCGAAATCCGACGGCTTATATAAGATGCGGGGATCGTTTGGGTCCGGTGGCATTACCTTTTCGAATATGTCGTAATCCACGATGACGCTGTGCCGGTCCTGGCCGGTGGCTTCACTGAATTCCTTCAATGTTTTGAACTTCCGGTCTTCCTTGGATCCAACCTCCTGCCGAATTCGTTCCTGCGGTGATAATCCCGGCTTTGCGGCATAACTCGAAAGAGTCCCGAAGGGCGGCGACATCCACTCAAATGAAAACTCCGCGCCTTCATTGGGTCGAAACCCGTTGTAGTCCGAACTGGAATAGTTGGTATAGGTCTCAACCGCGAAAGTTTCCGCCGTCTCGCTTTTCCCCAGGATCAGATTGTTGCGGAAATGAATATTCGAGATCGCGCCCAGCATCGGCTTCACCGGCGCGATGAACGTATTGTGATAAAAAACGATTCCCGACGAGCTGGCCGTGAGCTTCACCGCGCCGCCCTCGGGCGCGTGGTAAACCACATTGCGAATGAAATACACCGGGCCGCCGAACACCGGCTGCACGCTCAGAGCCCGGTGCCCGTGGTTGAAGCAGCGGTTTCGCATGATGCGGATGTTGTAAGCGCCGCCATCCGACTCTATGCAGTTATCCTCAACGTTGCTGATGTCGTTGTTGTAGAAGTCGATCGACACCGGCAGGCGGTCGCGAATCGGATTGGGAGATCCATCGGGGTCCCCGTAGGTTGCCACGTCGATGCCGTCATGAAAATTCGAGACATGGTTATAGGCGACCGCATTCCCCGATCCATACACTTTAATGGCGTATTCGGACACCAGCTTGGGACTTGGCCCGTACTTCTGCCACGTCCGTCCGGTAAAGCCCATCAGATGATCGGCGGGGAACCGGCCGGAAATCACGTTGTCGGCAATGTAGAAATTTTTCGATCCCGACCAATCCGAATAAAAAGCGCGCCCCACGTTTTCGATATCGCACTTGCTGACGGTGATGCCGGCCGCGCCTGCGATATGTTTCAGGCCGGCGAGAAAAGCGAGATCGGTATTGCGGATGGTCAGGCCTTCGAAGTAGTTGTAATTGGCCGCCATCACATTGAACAGGTTGAAATTTCCGTCGCCGTCGAAAATAACCTCGCCATCGCCGGCTGCCTTGATCACGATGGGCTTCTCGGCCGTGCCGCTCTGCGTCAGGTAATAGGTTCCGTCCGAGGGCGCGGTTCCTCCGGCCCCGCCGCCTCCATATTTGAAACGATCGTCCTTGTAAACGCCGGCGTGTACCAGGATGATGTCGCCAGGCTGCACGCGAGGCCCGTAGGTATTGAAGTTGTCCGAATGCGATGACCCCGTGTTGTACGCCGCCATCAATCCGGTGAACGCCGGTTGCCGCTTCTCGCCCTTGAAATCCGCGGGATATACGTGATAGACCTTGCCCCCTTCCGCGGGCTTCGGCACGGGACGCGTCCGGACCGTAACCAGATTCTCGGACTTTCCCGCGACTCCATCGGGATCCGACAGAACGAAGCGGCATTCATATTCCGTGCCCGGCTCCAGATCGAAGACGCTTCCGGCGAGCATATTAGGCGTTACGAACTGGATCGCGTTTTCGTTGAGGCGTTCGTTGCCGATCCGCAGCAGAGGAAGCCCTTCATGCCATTCCCGGTCCCCTTTTTTTCGCCAGGAGACGGCCACAGAGGCGTTGCGGTTGTCGTCGCCATCGATTTGCCATTCGAAGCCGAGCGAGATCAGGGTGGGCGGCTCAACATAAAAATCCTTCGACCTCACTTTGTCAGCCGCCGGCAGCCGGAATGCCAGGATCGGGCAGAGCAGCAGAAAAGCAAAACGAAGCGTGAGTCGAATGGACATGATGAACCGCGATCAGTCTAACAACCAGTGAACGCCTGTGCAACCCAACGTACGCACCCAACGTGCGCAACCAAAGCAGGCAACACCCGCGCGGTTTGACTGCGACCCCCGCGCGCGATACGATACCGTTTCGTGTGAGAAGACGCGATTGATTTTTCCGGAGGCATATTTATGCGATTTGGCGCAAAATCGGCAGCGGTTTTTGGCTTGCTCTGCTCTTCCCTTCCGTTGATGGCGCACCATTCCTTCGCCGCCGAATACGATTCCCGGAAAACCATCACGGTCCACGGCACGGTTCAGAAAGTTGCCTGGATGAACCCCCACGCTTACGTTTGGGTGGACGTAAAGGACGAGAACGGAAAGGTCACCACCTACGCGTTTGAATCACTCAGTCCCAACGCGCTTATGCACGGCGGATGGACCCGGAATTCGCTCAAGCCGGGAGATGAAGTGACCGTGGATGGCTATCTCGCCAAGGACGGCCAGCGGCTCTCCGATGGCTCGGTCCATGCAAATTCCAAGCTGATTACGCTTGCCGATGGCCACAAGGTGTTTGCGGGCTCCTCCGCCGACACCGAAGCCACAAAATAGAATGCGCTCTCTGACCTCGATTGCCGTTGCCCTGGTGTGCTTCGCACCGGTATTGGTTGTCGCTCAGAACCAGTCGGGAGCCCTCGGTCCCGTCGGTCCCGGCGCGGTCGCTCCGCGTAAGGACAACGCTCCGAAAGGACCCGCGCCAAAGATGCCCGACGGCAAACCGGATCTCTCCGGTGTCTGGAACCCGGACAATTTTTTCAGCATGGGACAACCCTCGCTGCAGCCATGGGCCGACGCTCTCTACAAGGAACGCCGCGCAAACCTCAGCAAGGACGATCCGGAAGGGCATTGTCTGCCCGCCGGAGTACCCCGAATTTCTCCGTTCCCGATGAAAATGGTGCAAACCCCCACCCTCGTCGTCATGCTCGACGAGGGCAACATCCACAGCTACCGCCAGTTTTTCCTCGATGGCCGCGGTCATGCAAAAGATCTCGATCCGCTCTGGATGGGGGACTCCATCGCGAAGTGGGATGGCGATACGCTGGCAGTGGATACTGTCGGGTTCAACGACAAAACCTGGCTGAACGGGCAGGGACTGCCGCACAGCGATCAACTGCATGTCATCGAGCGTTACCAGCGGCCCGACCTGGGACATCTGAGCGTCGATATCACCCTGGAAGACCCCAAAGCTTTCACGAAGCCGCATACGTTCCATCGGACTTACACACTCCAGACGAACTGGGAAATCCACGAGTACGTCTGCAACGAGTTCAACATCGACGCCGATCATCTCGTCGGCGCTCAGAAGTGAAACCAGCACTCCCGCTCTGCCTTTTTGCGGTCTCGGCGTTTGGCCAGCGCGGCCCGAATGCTCCCCTCCCTCCCGTGCTTCGAAACTACCGGCCGGTCACCGCGGAGCGCCTGAAGCATCCCGAAGACGGTAACTGGCTGATGCTTCGCCGCACATACGACGGCTGGGGCTATAGTCCTCTGGACCAGATCGCGCCGGCGAACGTCGCGCGCCTGAAACCGGTCTGGGTGTTTTCGACCGGCGAAACCAGATCCCATGAGTCTCCCCCGATCGTGAATGACGGCGTCATGTTCGTCACCACGCCGATGAACCAGGTGATTGCCCTCGACGCCAAAAACGGCACTCTACTCTGGCGCTACCGGCGTCCGCGGCCGGAAGGAGCTTCCGTGCCTCACGAGACCAATCGCGGGATTGCGCTCTACGGAGACAAAGTGTATTTTGCCGCCGGTGAGGCTGTTTTGGTCGCTCTCGATGCGAAGACCGGCAGGGAAGTGTGGACGGCCCAAGTCGCGGACAATCGCAGTTCCTATTACATGACCCTGGCGCCCTTGATCGCCGGGGACACCGTGATGGTGGGCGTATCGGGCGGCGAGTTCGGAGTCCGCGGTTTTGTCGCTGCCTTCCATCCCGAGACCGGCAAGGAACTGTGGCGAACCTATACCGTGCCCGCGCCCGGTGAACCCGGCAGCGAAACATGGCCGAAGGGCGACGAATGGAAAACGGGCGGCGCGCCGGTCTGGGTCACGGGAAATTACGATCCCGAAACCAATCTCGCGTACTTCGGCACCGGCAACGGCGGCCCGACTATCGGCGACAATCGACCCGGCGATAATCTCTACACCGCGTCGACCGTTGTGTTCGATGTGGCGACAGGCGCCATCAAAGGCTACTTCCAATACCACCCCAACGACTCTTGGGACTACGACCAAGTTTCCCCACCTCTGCTTATTGACTACCAGCGCAACGGACGAACGATCAAAGGTCTGGTCAATGTCGCGCGCGACGGCTACGTTTGGTTCCTGGACCGCTCCAATCCGCCCCCTTCATCCGGCAACCGGCTTCGTTTTGTCGAAGCCAAACCTTACGTTTACCAGAACGTGTTCAAAAGCATTGATCCCGTCACCGGGCGTCCGGACGTGGATCCCGATCACAAACCGGGCACCGGCAAACGGGCCGATTTCTGTCCGGGGTCGCATGGCGGAAAGACCTGGCCACCGGCTGCCTTCAGCCCGAAAACCCGCATGATCTACATCCCCGCCAACAACAATATGTGTAGTTCCAACATGGGCGTAAAGGTGGAATATCGGCCGGGGCGGGGCTTTGTAGGCATTGGCGGAAGCCGTCCTTTCACGGTTCCCGGCGCCGATCATTTTGGTGAAGTACAAGCGTGGAACGTCGATAGCGGGGAGAAAGTCTGGACCCACAACTATGAGAAATCCCCCAATTGGGGATCGATGCTCGCCACCGCCGGCGGCCTGGTGTTCAGCGGCGGCACCGTTGACCGGAAGTTCCATGCTTTCGATGCGGCCACTGGTAAGCTCCTCTGGGAGTATCCGGCGAATTCCGGCATTCTGGCCCCTCCCACGTCGTTCCTGATTGATGGGACGCAATATATCGCGGTCGAATCGGGTTGGGGCGGAGATTCGCGCGGCGATCAAAACACCCTCAACCGGCTGTTCCCCGGCGAGTTTCCGGAAGTTCCCGAGGGTGGGGCGGTCTGGGTTTTCGCCCTTTCTCGAGAACCACAATAGCGATGGGCAACAGGAAGGCTGTCCCTAAGGTTGCAGTCCCAAAGTGCCGATGTTGTCAAATGTGTCCATTACTGTGACAGACTTGATTAGTATCAGGCTCGGAGCTCATTTCGACGGCATTGCCGGGCGTGGGAATGCACGCGGCGTTTGTCGCTACTCGCTTGAAATAAAATACCTTGCCGAACGATTATCTTTTGACTTAATCTCCGACGTTTATTTAGGGCCTTCACATGCTAAGAGTGATGTGCGGAGAGTTCTATGACGAACGCAATGGAAACCGGAGTCCCGTGGATAGCAACGGGAGCCGTCGTCATGTTCCTGATTGTCTGCGCGTGGTGCAACCGGCGTGCCGGATACCACAGAATGCGGGGCGAAAAAATAACGCTCGGTGAGGCTATGGCCCGAATCAGGCAGTCTCTGGCGTTGCGCCACCATGCTTTGCCTGTCGCAGACTCGGGTTTGGAGCATCCGATGGCACAAACGGAACAACTCCTCAGTTTGAGTTCAATATTGGAATACCGTCAGCAGACAGCGGCTTCGCAGCCGGAGGAAGTTGTGGAATTACATCAAGCCGAGATCGTGACGGCGCATAAATAGGCGCGCTCAAATCCGATTGATCAGTATTTTCAATCAGATACGCGGCTGAAACAGCGCTCGTTGGGCATAGGCAGTTACCGTCCCGAAAGCTCTGGGGCGCTCGGTTATGCTTCGGGTTTTGAATTCGTATCTTTCGATTCGCATCGCCATGCGATCTTTTCCAGTTCGCAGGATCACACCTTCGATGACAAGAGTGAGGCGGATGCGGCTATCCAGAAGCATCGGCCAGTCAATGAATGCTTCCACGACTTCCCCAGCAGTAAATGCTTCAGATGCAGTGAACAGCAGGCCTTTACTGCTGATATTCAAGCTCTCTCCGACTATGATTCGATCCAGGCTGGATCGAGGCTCGATTCTCCGGAACTTCGCCGCCAGACGCATGGAAAAGCGATGGGTACGGCGGCGATTGGCAGATTTCGCCTCCTCGGCGAGTGGAGCGGATATACCCGTATTTCTCAATGCTTTACTGATCACGTAAGACTGTGCGCTTGTCCCGCCATTTGTTGCATCGCTTCCGGTTTTGGCAGATTTTTGACGGGCCGAATGTGCGGACATAAAACCCGGATAAGCCCAACTCGAGAGGGCGGGGCTATAGTATTTCCAATGGCTGTCGTGGTGGTTGCCGGCCGGAAGGGCGGGGTCGGAAAGTCGACGATTACAGGAAATCTGGCATCCGAATTTGCGGCCATCGGCCGAACTGTCGCGGCGCTGGACGCCGATCCCCAGCACAGTCTTGCGGCGTGGGCGGAACAGGGCGAGGGAATACTGTCCCAGTGCGTGGAGAAGGTCAACCGGGGCACGGACGATCTCCGGGGAAAGATACGAGCGGCCCAGAAAGCCGTCGATGTCGTTCTGATCGATACCCCGCCGGGAATTCAGGACGTTGCCTATCAGGCGATGTTGTTTGCCGATCTCGTACTGCTTCCCAGCGGTCCTTCACCGCTGGACTTGTTCCCGCTAAAAGAAGCGCTGAGTCTGGCCCTGAAGGCCCGCGCGGAAAGGCGCTCGAAGAAACCGCGTATCCGGTTTGTGCCATCCAAAGTTTTGATGAACACAAACCTGGGCCGCGGTCTGTCGTCGTCGCTGAAGCATTTCGGGAAAAAGGTTCTGCCGGGGATCGGGCAGAGGATTGTAGTCGCCGAAGCGGTGGTGAGCGGCCTTACTGTGCGCGAGTTCGCGCCCGGCTCCGCTGCGCACGCGGAGTTCGAGCAACTCGCCAAAGCGGTCGACAAGATCCTGCGCCGGTAGCGGACGGAGATGCGTCGCCAGATTGCAGTTCTCCTGCTGTTCGGCGTGGCTTTCGGCTATCTCGAGGCCGCCGTCGTCAGTTACCTTCGGATCCTGCATGAGCCGGCGCGGCTCCGGTTCTATCCAAAGCGACCCGCCAGCGAACTGTTTCCGCTTCTGACGCTGGAGCAGTTGCGGGCCTCCGGATCGGACCAGCAACATACGCTTTACGCCGAAATCGGTCGTGAAGCCGCCACCATGGTTATGCTGGCGGCAATTGCGCTGGCTGTCACCAAAAACGCCCGCCAGTGGGCTGCCGCGTTCGCGATTGCCTTCGGCATCTGGGACATCGTGTTTTACGCGGGGCTGAAGCTGCTTCTCGACTGGCCGGCGTCGCTCTTCACCTGGGACATTCTATTCCTGATCCCACTGCCCTGGGTCGGGCCGGTGATCGCGCCCGTGCTGGTTTCGATCGCGATGATTGCCGGAGGAGTCTGGTGCCTGTGGAGGGAAGCGGCGGGCCGTCCCCTGAAAATCCGGCGTCTGAATATGGCCGGGGTCCTGCTCGGAGCCCTGGTGATTATCGTCTCTTTCACGCTGGACTACCGGAATATCATGGCAGCCGGCATGCCGACTCCGTTCCACTGGAGCGTGTTCGCTTTGGGAGTGACAATCGGGGCGGTGAGCTATGCCCGCGCGCGGTGACTATTCCGGCTGCCATGCAGCGAGCTTCGCCTGAGCGTCGTCGCGGTCCTGTTTATCGGCCGACGTAAGAGGGTGTTTCGCCTCCATCGCCGCGTAAATGTCCAGCGCGATCCGCAGAGTTTTCCGGGCATTCTCACGGTCGCCAGCTCCGTAGTAACAGTCCGCCAGTTTGACGTAGATCGGCGGCTGACTGTCCCGATACAACGAATCGTTGGGATTCCGCTGCGCGAGGTCTTCGTAGGCGGCGACATTCGACTTCATCGCGTCGATCGCATCCGGCCAGCGCTTCGCTGCGATGTAAACATCGGCGCGAGTGTCGTTCACGTCCGCGATGCGCACGGTTTTCATCGTGGTATCCGGCGCATCTTTTTCCGCCGACAAAGCGAGTTCCTCCGCGCGACGAAGACCAGCCAGCGCTTCGTCGAGCTTTCCATCGTCGCTTGAGGAGATCGCGAGACGCCGGTAGAGCTGGGAAAGGATTCCGGCGTCGCTGGCTGAAGCCGAAAGGCGCTGCGCCACCGTCATCCCCTTCTCCCACGCCGCGCGTGCGCCCGGAAGATCCCTGTCGGAATGCAGAGAGTCTCCGAGGCCGGTGTAGGTCAAAGCCGAATCTTCTATAACCTGGCTGTTGCTGGGATCGGCGGCGAGCAGCCGGTCAGCCAAGCGGGCGGCATCCTGCAGAATGGCAGACACCTCGCCGGGTTTCGCCAGATGCTTTCCGGACCCGTACAGCACGGATCCAAGAATGAGATCGGTGACCCGGAGCTTGCGAGTGAGCGCGGCATTGCCGGGGTCGCCTTCCGACAGGCGCAGGTCGATTGCCCTTGCCGCGTTCAGATGCGTCAGCGCCTCTTCGGGGACCTCATTGCGGAAGTAATAATCACCCAGTTTGGTCTCGGCGACGCTGAGGGCTCTCTGGATCGCAAACGCATCGCCCGGTTTGCTCTCCTTTGCCAGTTCCTGGCGCATCGCCAGCAGCTTGTTATACGCCTGAAGCCCTCCGGCGTTGTCTCCCGCGCGCATGCGCGTATCGCCGAGAATTCCCCACGCGGTGGCGAGCGCATCTCGAACCGTGGCGGGCTGCGACTTTACCGCAGGCGCGAAGGCCAGCGCCTGTTTCAGATATTGAGCCGATTCGTCGTACTTACCCTGAAACTGGAGGATCTGGCCCATCTTCACGTTTCCCATAATGCGGTCGCGCAGAAAATCGGGGGAGGGATCGGAAATCTTCCCGCGGATGGCGAGTGACTTGCGATAACTTGCGACGGAGCCCTGCACGTCGCCCAGATTCGAGTAGTATGGGTTGCCCTGTACGTCGCCTAATCGATCGTAGCCGCGGGCGATTTCTTCAAGCAGATCGCGATTGCTCCCTGCCTCCTTTACCAGCGAGTCGTAGTAACGAATACCGGTCTCAACCACCGTCTTGCGCACCGGTGTCGAGCCGGGCAGAGAGGCAACGGAATCATTGAAGTCGAATAGAAACTTGCCGGCCAGTTCACGGACCTGGGCAAAGCGCCGATCGGCAATCTGACGTTCTCCGTCGGCGATTACCCGTTGGTTGTCGGCATTGACGCGCTGGTGCTCAGCTTCGGCGTGCTCTCCTTCGGCGCGCCGCTGCGCCTGTGCGGCGAGCGTGGCTTCACGCTCGGCCTCGATTCGCCGCGACTCCGCGACCAGCCTTTCCGCTTCGGCGCGGCGGCCCTGCCAAAGGGTGGCCGCCATTCCGCCCGCCAGGCTGAAGATAATCAGCAGCGCGGCAGCAGTCCCCCATCGATGCCGTGAAAGGAACTTGCCGCCGCGGTAGAGCAGGGTTTCTTCGCGGGCGGCCACCGGCAGGCCTTTGAGGTGCAGCGACAGGTCGGCCTGCAGTTGTCCCACGGAGAGATAGCGGCGCTCAGGCTCGGAGCGGAGCGCCATCTGAAGAATGTTGTCCAGATCTCCGGCGAGCTGCCGCGACCAGCGACGTCCCCGCCCCAAGTGCCTGGCCACGACACTCGCTTTGTGCCCAAGACCGACAGGCCCGCGAGGCCGTTCGCCGGCAAGCAATTCGTAGAAAACGACTCCGAGCGAGTAGACGTCGGTGGTGGTGCCGACATTGCCGCCGCTCAGTTGCTCGGGACTGGCGTACTCCGGGGTCAGAGGGCGCATGGCGCCGCGTGTTTCCGGCCCTAGTGGGTCATCGCCGGGCTCGTAGCTGAGGAGTTTCGCAATTCCGAAGTCCAGCAGTTTGGGCTCGCCGTTCGCGGTCACCAGGATATTGGCGGGCTTGAGGTCGCGATGGACGACGAGATTGCGGTGCGCATATGCGACTGCGTCGCAAACTCTTCCCATCAGCCGGCAGCGCTCTTCGATGCCGAGACGATGCTCGTCGCAGTACCGCGAGATCGGCAAGCCTTCGACATAGTCCATGACGATGTAGGGCCGAGCGTCCGGCGTTGCGCCGCCATCGAGGAGCCGCGCGATGTAAGGATGATCGAGCGCCGCGAGGATGGTCCGTTCACGCCGCAGACGGCTTACCACTGCCTCGGTGTCCATACCGCGCTTGATGAGTTTGATCGCGACCTGTTTGCGGTAGGCGCCGTCGGCCCGGCTTCCCAAATAGACAACAGCCATGCCTCCACGGCCGATCTCGCGGTCGATGCGCCAGGGACCCAGAATCGAACCGGCGACCGTCTCATCGGCGACGACGCTGTGGGCCTCCGACTGAAGAGCGGTCAGGAGATCGGAATCCGAGCCAGCGGCCTCCTGGGTATCGTAGGCAAGCAACTGGATGATCTCGTCCCCGAGCTGACGGTCGTCTCCGCAGGCTTCCCGCACGAACGACACACGTTCGCCCGAGGGCTTTTCCAGCGCCTCCCCGAACAAGGTGTTGATGCTGGACCAGCGGTCCGCCGGCAACGGGTCGCGCACGTTTCGAACTCCTCCTACGATGTTATGCGCCATCGGGGGACGCGTTTCGCAAAGAAAATATCCAATTTGGGTCGTCTATACAAGTTATTGTT
Source organism: Bryobacteraceae bacterium (assembly GCA_036273015.1). Classification (GTDB taxonomy): domain Bacteria; phylum Acidobacteriota; class Terriglobia; order Bryobacterales; family Bryobacteraceae; genus BOG-234. Next base: position 21,282 of record DATAXN010000075.1, read on the forward strand.
TCAGCGTCACTTAACAGGTGCCCACCTTTTCTATTGGGGAGGCGGAGCGACCTGCTGCAGTGTTCCTACATCAAAGCGACGAAAATCGGAGTCCTTGATATGGATGTTCTGACGGACACCCCGGATCAGTAGTTCGCGCGCGGTGAGATGTATCTCACTAACCGTCTGCATCCACAAGCCCTGATCGAGGCGCGACTGTCCGAAGGTGAGGGATGTGCCTTTGTGAATGCTGGCGAGAAGTCCGCCGCCGATGCGGAAGGTGTCGTCAAACTTCGCTTCGAGCCGGGCCACTTCGCGATCGGCTTCATCGATCCAGACCGTACCGGTGATCCTCCGCGCGGCGTTTTCGGCCAGTCCGTGAGCCTTCGAGTGAGGATCGCCGACGAAATCGTATGCCAGCGTGCTGCGATCGCCGAGTATGACCCGGCGCGGATTCGAGATCTTCATCAGGGGAAGGATCTGGCTCATGCCGGCGTTCTCTCCCCGGCGATTCCAGGCATGAGCGCGCGGCTGTTTCATGCGTATTTCGACCATTTTGACGATGCGCTCCTGCTCGTGGCTGCGCTCGGCTCCCCTCAGCTCGTTCCCGTCTTTCTTCACCAGACGCGCGAGGCGGTAACCATTGACGAAGAAAACCTCGCGTTCTTCGCTCTCCGTATTTCTGACCTTGCCGTCTGAATCCACGTCGTCAGTGACGGTGATTTCGTGAAACGTGTAGTTCTCGCGGAGTTCGTCCATATGGCGCTGATGAGCTTCAATCTCCTTCACCAGCGTTGTCGGCTCGGGAATCTGCTGCTGCGCTAAGAATGCACCGGAGAGGATTAACAAGGCCGGGATCATGAAGCGCGCTGCTCTCGGTAGATTTCCGATGTTGGGTTCAGTTCGTTTGGAAATTTATTTATTTTTCGAAATAGATGAACGGGCGCAGATTCGGGGAAGGGCGCGGTCAACAGAATCGAATTCATTCTGCCGTGATTGTGACAGACCCGGAGGGGGATGCCGACCCGTGTGACCGATAAGTAGTTGATTCGATAGAGCGAAAAAAGTGGAAATGGAGGAACTGAAGGCGGGCTGACGATGAAAGTATATACAAGGAGATGGCCCCCTCGCCGAGAACAAACTGCATAGCTACACGAATCGTGCGATGAACTGTTCGCCAGCCGCGTATGCGATATAGTACATGCCTGCCAGTGGTCAATAGCGATCCCAAACGCGTGGATCAGTTCACAACCCGCGAACTGAGCAGTTGCGATCCTTTCTCGACCACGGTGACCTGGCTGCCGAAGCGCTTCATCGCCTGGCCGAATTCGATTCCAACGTACCCGCCGCCCACAATGACAAGATGGCTGGGAACACGATCCAGTTCGAGAGCTTCGACATGCGTCATCGGTCTGGCTGCCGCCAGCCCGCCAACATCCGGAATAGTGGCATGAGTGCCCAAATTCAGAATGACCCGGTCCGCAGTCAGGCGGCGCGTGGTCCCGTCTCGGGTTTTCACTTCCAGCGTTCTGGGGCCGATCATCCGGCCTTTACCCAGAATCAGGTCCGTGCCGGTTTGCTTATACTTAGCGAGATGCTCTTTGACATCGGCATCAACCATTTTGCGCTTTCGTTCGCGCACCCGCCCCATGTTGATCGAGTAAGCTCCGGTTTCAATTCCGAACTCTGCTGCACGGCCAAACAGTGACGCCACTTTGGCGCTGTAGATGACGTTTTTGCTCGGCAGGCATGCGACGTTGTGGCAGGAGCCTCCGATCCACTTTCGTTCCACGGTAGCCGTGGGTTGGCCCTCTTCGGCCAGTGTCCACGCGACAATTTTGCCCCCTGTGCCACTACCAAAAACGATGTTTGTGAAATGCTGTGTTTCGGGCATGATGAGTTCCCCCGAGATGTCAAATTCAACGTTGAGGTCTATGGGCTAAAAGCACCGACTTCATGTGCTTTTCAATCGCCATGCTCTGTTCTCTCGCGATCCTGGCACGCGCGCCGAGTGCGCGATTGCAGCCTTCCAGGCGTCTTTTTCCCGTGCACGCATACGACCGGTCGTTCAAGCCCGCGATCACCACGTGGCCTGACGTGCTGTAGATAACAGAAGAAGCTCTCACGCCCTTTCGGTGAGCGCGGCGCAGACCGAAAATCCAACTTTGAATGAGGCCAGGGTTTCACCACATCGGGTCGGCGGCGGATTCTGTGTGCGCAGGCACATAGAGGAGGACGTTATGCAGACAATTCGAGATAACCTGCATAGAGGAGAGCCTTTATGCAAGCAATTCGAGATGACTACTTCACCGCTTACCGCAGTCTGAAGCTGACGCGAGATGCGAGGGGTGTGCTCGTCGTTGAATTTCACAGCAACGGCGGGCCATGCACCTTCTCGGCGGTCCATCACACGGAGGTTGTTGATGCGTTTCACCGGATTGCGCAGGATCGAGCGAACAAGATTGTGATCCTGACGGGCGCTGGCGGGGACTTTATTATCGGGGTCGACTGGTCATCCTTCGGCGACGTCGCCGATCCGGGGGTTTGGAGTCAGATTCACGATGAAGGTGCTCAGGTTCTGGAAAATATCGCCAATATTCGCGTGCCGGTCATCGCGGCGATTGAGGGACGCGCGCATATTCACTCAGACTATGCCCTGCTCGCCAACGTGATTGTGGCGACCGAGGGTTCGACCTTCCAAGACGTGGGGCATTACGCGGCGGGCGTCGTGCCCGGCGACGGAATCTTTACCACGTGGAGTTATCGCGCCGGAGCAGGACGGGCCGAAGCGTTCCTTCTCCACCCACAGCCGCTGTCGGCGCGCACGGCCCATGAATGGGGAGTGGTCGCGGAAATAGTGCCAAATGGTAAAGCGCTCAGCCGAGCGCAGGAATTGGCCGAGATATACCTGCAGGCTCCGGAAGTGACGCGCCGCGACACGCGCATCCACTTCATCCAACCTTTGAAGGAGCGCATCGTGCGAGAAGTTGGCTACGGACTGTCGCTCGAAGGAGCATCCTCGGCCGCCCTCATCAAATCAAAGCCAGCCAGGAGTGAACCTGCCGTCGAGAAAACCAAGTCTGCATAACGAGCCGGAATGAGGACGTTATGACCCGATCGAACCGTTCAAGCCAGGGATCGCGATGTGCGCCAACATGCTGTGGATGACAGCGGAAGCTCTCACCGCCCTTCGGTGAGCGCGGCAGAAACCAAAGTTACCCTTCTCCGTGCCTCGGCTGAAGGTACAGCAGCAGTTCAGAACGATACGCAGGTTCCGGATGCCAGGCTCAATGCCGTCGTAAACCCGGCGAAGGACTTGTGGCAAACGCGGCCAGGCGAAAAAGAGGACCATTCAGAAGCTCCTCGCCGCAGGTTATAAATTCTGTTGTGTTTTTCGGTGTGCTCCTGTATGAAAATTCGATGTATTGGGCGAAGCCGCGGTCTCACCCCGCGGTCTTGTCATTCGCGATGACGGTGGATTAAGAATATGCGCCGATGGGATGGTTTCCCATCTCGATTGCTTTCGGATAAGCGCCGGCGCAGAGCCGATGGTCCAACAATTGCCGGCATGAATTGTAAGCACGATTCATGAATAATGCGTCAGCCGAATGTGTTCGGCAGGCGGGAGAGAGCAGCACTATGAGGATATTGGTTGTTGGTGCAGGCGCCCGCGGGCATGGCGCGTTGAACAACACCTGACAGATCGTTTAGATTAGAGCATTTGCGTAGAGACCCGCGCCGATGGCCTGAGGCCGTTACCCGATTAACTCCACCGGCGGCTCCGACCGCCGGCGCTACTTTCTCGACGGCCATTGTCTTGCGAGGCACCCATTCATGGGTGAAGTTCGCGGAGGAATTCCGACGCCGCGGCGGTCACCTCGGCCGACCACTCGTGTTTGCCGTTGAACTCGAGAGAGCGAACATTCACGGAACAGCCCCGAAGACGCCGTTCGTCTTCCGCGAACTTTTCCTTTGTGTACCATTCGTCGGATGTGCCGCGGGCGATCAGCGCCGCTGAGACCCGTGTCAGCTCGCCGGGCGTAAGTTCCGGTGGGACATCGCCGCCGACTGCGACCACACCCGCAACGACACCCGCGACATCCGGAGCGGCAACCGCCGCGCGATATGCCATGGCGACACCTTGGGAGAATCCGGTAAAGACCACCTTCGGGCTGACCGGCCATTCGGCGGCAACGGCACTGAGGCAGGTTCCAACCCAAGCCAGGTTATCGGCGATCGCCAATTCACGGTCCTGCCGCGTCATCCAGTTGGCAACCACGCGGTCCGTGCTCCGCTGGTAGAAAGGGTGAAGCGCCTGGATGGAGACACAGAGCCAGCGGTTGCTGCCTGGGATGGCGCGAAGTCTTTCGAGCTGTATTTCGGCATCCTCGGCGTATCCATGGAAGCCGACCAGCAGAGGAGCCGGTACCGCAGTTTCGGGTGGAATGGCGAGATAGCGACCATGGACGGTCGCGGCGGCAGTGCGTTCGATCATTCAGGTTTATGTTAGAGCGATTTCACGTTTACCGCAGCCAAGGGGTGACGCAGAGCCGGCCGAAAGGCCGGCTGCAGGGCCGAAGCCCTGACCCCACAGTGCGCCAGCGGCAGGAATTTGGCGGCTGTCAAATTCCTGACACCCGGACCAGACTGCAACCCAATGATTTCATTGCATGATCGATGGCCGCGGAAATGCCCTTTCCTGTCGGCATGAGCATCGGCCCCATCATTAATCTCGCCGGCGGCTATATTCAGTCGCTGTTTTCGAACGGCTCTTCTTCGAATACGACATCTTCGAACGCGACATCCTCGGGTTCGGCAACGAGTGGCGCTACGACTCAGTTGCCGCCCTTTGCGCAAATCCTGAATAGTCTGCAGCAGCTTCAGCAGTCGAGTCCAACTCAGTACCAAACGGTCACCCACCAGATTTCGACGAACCTGCAGACAGCGGCACAATCGGCCACAGCGAGCGGCAATACCGCGCTGGCGACCCAACTGAATCAGCTTTCCACGGACTTCAACAACGCCTCCGCAAGCAATCAGCTCCCGAACGTGCAGGATCTGGCGCAGGCGATCGGCACGGGAGGCGGACATCACCACCATCACCATGCCGGGTCTTCGACGGCCTCGGCGACAACCTCGGCCGGGGCAAGCAATGTGAACGAGTTCCTGCAGTCGTTGAACGGATCGAACGGGAACACGTCGCAGAGCGCGCTTTCGATCATCGACAATGCGCTGACCGGCGCCGGTCTCTGATTCTGTTTCCGGAGACTCCATCCCTCGATCCCGGCGACTGGCCGGCATTCCGGAGCCAGGCGCACCGGATGCTGGACGATGCGCTGGATTATATCGAGCACATCCGCAAACGCCCCGTCTGGCAACCGCTGCCCGCTGAGATTCGGGCTCGTTTCCAGGAACCTGTACCGCATCAGGCGTCCGACCTGGCCGAGGTTCACGGTAATTTTCTGAACGACATCATGCCCTACGCCACGGGTAACACCCATCCCGGTTTTATGGGATGGGTTCACGGGGGCGGGACTCCGGTGGGCGTACTGGCCGAGATGCTGGCCGCAAGTCTGAATGCAAATCTCGGCGGACGGGATCACGCACCGATCGAAGTCGAACAGCAGATTGTTCGCTGGATGCGGGAGATTTTCGGTTTCCCGGAGAGCGCCTCGGGTTTGTTTGTAACAGGCGCGTCAATGGCGAATTTCATCGCGGTGCTGATCGCGCGCGATGTGGCGTTGGGTTTCGAAACGCGGCGCGAAGGAGTTACCGGCAGTAAGCGCAGACTCACGGCATATGCGTCAGCCGGAGTGCACTCGTGCGTTGCCCGTGCGATGGATTTCTGTGGGATCGGGAGCGATGCGCTGCGGCTGATTCCCACGCAGCCGGGACGCGGAATCGATCTTCATGAACTCGAAAAGGCAATCGACGCGGACCGGCGCGCCGGGTTTACGCCGTTCCTGCTGGTGGGCACGGCGGGCAGCGTGGATACGGGCGCAATCGACGATCTCGCCGCGCTCGCCGATCTTTCACAACGTGAGAGTTTGTGGTTCCATATCGACGGCGCCTGCGGGGCGCTCGCGGTGCTGGCCCCGGAACTTGCGCCGCGGCTGAGCGGAATCGAACGCGCCGATTCGCTGGCATTCGATTTTCACAAATGGGGCCAGGTGCCGTACGATGCGGGCTTCATTTTGGTGCGCGACGGCGTGCTGCACCGAAAAGCTTTCGCCAGTTCCGCCGGATATCTTCGCTCGGGATACCTGCGCCGCGAGGAATCAGGATTAGCCGGCGGATCGGTTTGGCCGTGTGACTTTGGGCCTGATCTTTCACGCGGCTTCCGCGCCCTCAAGACGTGGTTCACGCTGAAGGTATATGGGATCGACGCGCTGGGAGCAACCATCGCGGGGACCTGCAGGCTGGCGCGCTATCTCGAGAGCCGCATTCAGGAGTCGCCCGATCTGGAACTGCTGGCGCCCGTGGAACTGAACATCGTTTGTTTTCGCTATCGCGTGCGGGACTGCGATGCCGATCGCGTGAATGCAAGGATAGTCGCGGATCTGCAGAACGACGGAAGAACGGCGCCATCGACCGCGATTATCGAAGGACATCCGGCGATTCGCGCGGCGATCGTGAATCACCGTACAAGTGAGGAAGAAATCGATACGCTCATCGAAAGCGTTATCGCGAGCGGCAGGGCGATCGAACATGCGGTTCATTCCAGGTTCTGGCGCGCCTGCCTCCTGGCGGACACCGGCCGTACGGACGAAGCAAAACATGGATTTCTCGATCTGCTTTCACAGGAGCCCGCACATCGAGGGGCGCTGAACGAATTCGGCCTGCTGCTGCAGCAGACGGGATACCGGACCGCGGCATGCACGGCCTTTACCCAGGCAGTGGCCAAACATCCGGAGGATCATGCGAGCCGGATTCATCTGGCTCATGCGCTGCGCGAGAACGGCAATGCGGCAGGTGCGCGGGAACATTATGAAGCAGTGCTGGGGCTGGCGCCTGGAGATGTCGAGGCTCATCAGGGGCTTGCCTGTGTGCTTGCTGACTCTGGCGATCGGGAAGCTGCAAAATATCATCGCGATCTGGGATTCGGCGGCCGACCCGTAACGACTTTGCCTTATCGCGGCCAAAGCGAGCCGGTGTCGCTGCTGGTGCTTTCCGGAACAGCAGGCGGTAATGTGCCGATACGTCACCTCCTCGACGACAAGATCTTTCAAAGCTCGGTTGTTTTTGTGGAGTATTACGACCCCGCGGTTCCGCTGCCCCATCACCGGCTTATCTTCAATGCGATCGGCGATGCCGACAGCGAGGGCCGCGCTTTGATCGCAGCGAAAGATGTTCTGGCGCACACGACCGCGCCGATCATCAATCGACCCGGCGCTGTCGCCACAACCGGACGCAGCGATAATGCGCAACGGCTCTCCGGCATTGCGGGCGCGATAACACCGAGGGCGATCACGCTGCCGCGCGGACTGCTGAGCGGGACGGAAGCAGCCGCTACGCTCACCCGGTACGGCTTCGAGTTTCCGTTACTGATCCGCACGCCGGGATTCCACACAGGGCGTTATTTCGTTCGAGTTGAGACGATGGCTGAATTGCCGGCGGCTCTGGCCGCGCTTCCCGGTGAAGAGTTGGCCGTTCTCCAATATCTCGACGCGCGCGGAGCGGATGGCAAAGTGCGCAAGTATCGCGCGATGGCGATCAACGGCGAGTTGTATCCATTGCACGCCGCGATTTCCAGTCATTGGAAGATCCATTACTTTACGGCGGAAATGGCGGAAAGCCCACAGCATCGCGCGGAAGACGCCGAGTTTCTCAAAAACATGCCCGGCGTGCTGGGACCACAAGCCATGGCGGCGCTGACGGAGATTCAATCCCGGCTGGGACTGGATTATGCGGGCATTGATTTTGGATTGAACACGAAGGGCGAGATTCTGATTTTCGAGGCCAATGCCACGATGGTGGTGAATCCGCCGGAGCAGGGCGAGAAGTGGGCATACCGGCGGCCCGCGGTAGAGCGGATCCATGCAGCGGTGCGGAATATGCTGATCGAAAGATCGGGAGCGGGGCACAAAGGCTGGAATTCCGGTGAATTTACACCGATGAGTTCCGCGTGGCCAGTCTCCTCCGGAACGCCGAATCCATCTTTGAGATCGCTATCGCTCCCGCAGCCGAATACGACAATGCCGCGCTGGTAGTGGACCGGTCGGGCGGAATGCGTGTGCTGAACTCAGCCGAGTGGTCGCTTCCGGCCATTATTTGCGAATTCGGGGCGTTAGAGGTCTATCTGATTGAAAAAAGGCCCGGAAAAGTGAAAGTCGAAGGCTGGTCGAGCGGCGAAAAGTGCGTGTTGGAAAGAACCCTGCAGGCCTAAGCCAAGAGATTACAGAGCATGCCTTTGTCCGCGGACGAGTGGAAAGAGGCATTGCCCCGGGTGCGAAATTCGTAGTCTTCCAGCTTCAAAACAATCAAGCCGTTCTGCTTCCGAAGGAGCCCTCCATGGACGACCATGTCGACGGGAAACTGGCCCTGCAGAGAAACCGGCCATGCAATGCTCAACTCCAGCTCCACATCACCGGGAAGGTCCTGATCGCTTTCAAAACAGACGGTTTGATCGCCAAAATCTCTCGTTCGACCGGTGCCGTGATAGGTGCATTTCCCACGCCGGTAGGAATACTGAACTTCAACGCTCACCTGCTGCCTTGCTCGGGATCGATGATCGACCGCTAATGCCGAGTTAGCCATTGGTTAAGGGTCCGTTCTCAACTAAATCTTAATTCAAGTGCTAACTCTTGTATATAGCCTTAGGTAATAGTACCGGCGAATGCCGGGAAAGCGGGACATTTGGCGGAGAACGCGGATCGCAGATTAGCGATGGAACAGACGCGTGCAGCGGCTGCGTTTCTGCAGGACAGGAAAAGACGGATCGGTCAGCAACGGATATTGCGAGGGCACGTCACCCGTCCTGGATGGATTCGTTTTCAACCAGACTGCGGGCATAGCCTGCCAACCAGGAATCGGCGGCAATCTCTTCCAACTCCCGGGCGGCGAGATAGTTGAATTCTTCGCGTTTGCGGTCGCGAAGCTTCTCTACGAGGAGCACTTTTCGCCGTGCTGCCAGAGCTACGGTTCTCTGCGCTTCCACTTCTTTATCGGCATCCCGGGCCAGCCGGGCCAAGTGCGCTTCCTGCAACAGAGAGCGTCTGCGGTATCGTTCCCGGGCCGCCATGTCTTCACCCTGGAGCGAATCCATTTGCAGCATTTCCTGCTCGCTTTCGAGCCGCAATTCGCGATGGCGAATGAGATTCTGGTGGGCCTCCTGCGCCTGCGCGGCACTTTGGCGAAGACGCTCGGCCTCGATCTGGTACAGCCGGTCATACCATTCCAGAACTTTGGCAAGCCGGAAACGGAAGGCCACGAAGCTTCTCTTTCTGCTTTATCAGAGCTGGGCCGCGATCGCCTGCAGCCGGCTGAGTCCTTCGGCCATCGAAAAGCCGGATGAAGTGTCCTGTCGGAGAAAATCATTGATTTCAGGTTTCATCCGAATCGCCGCGTCCAGAGACTTATTGGTCCCGGCGGTGTAGGCTCCGAGTTCGATCAGATCGCGGGATTCTTCCAATGCCGCGAGAGCCTGCCGCACTTTGCCCGCCGCCTGGAGCTGCTCGCGAGCCGCAAGCTTGGAGGAGAGCCGACTGATGGAATTCAGAACGTCGATGGCCGGATAGTGGTTGGCGGCCGCCAAGCGACGCGACAGGATGATGTGACCGTCCAGGATTGCGCGAACGGCATCGCAAATCGGTTCGTTGAAGTCGTCACCTTCCACCAGGACGGTGAAGAAGCCGGTGATCGATCCGGAATGGAAGTTACCCGCGCGCTCGAGCACTCGGGGAAGAAGATTGAAGACCGACGGCGTGTATCCCTTCTGGCTGGGAGGCTCTCCGGCGGCGAGGCCGATTTCACGCTGCGCCATCGCAAGCCGCGTAACGGAATCCATGATGAGAAGAACGTTCGCTCCCTGATCGCGAAAATACTCCGCAATCGCGAGAGCGACGAAACAAGCCCGCACGCGCAGCGGAGCCGGGCGATCCGAAGTGGAGCAGACCACGACCGATCGTTTGCTGCCATCCGGACCCAGTTCATGCTCGAGAAAGGCTCTTACTTCACGATTGCGTTCGCCGATCAGAGCGATCACGGTGACGTCGGCAGAATTATTCTTCGCCATAGCGCCAAGCAGAGTGCTCTTGCCGACGCCGCTGCCTCCGAAAACACCCATTCGTTGACCCTTACCGCAAGTCATAAGCGAATCGATAGCGCGTATTCCTGTCGAGAGCGATTGCGTAATGTGTTCGCGGTCCATCGGACTGACCGCGGGGCGGTACAAGGGATAGCGTGCTTCCGGGCGGATCTTTGGCTTGCGATCGATCACTTCTCCAAAACCGTCAACGACTCTTCCGATCAGCTCGCGTCCCACGGCTACCGAGGCATCGCCGTGACGGGCGACGATCGGGTCGTGCAGCTGAATGCCGTCGACCTCTTCCAGGGGCATCGAAAGAACATTGCCGTTGCGAAAGCCGATTACCTGTGTACGAATCCGTTTGCCGTTCGATGTCAGCACTTCGCAGAAATCACCAACGGCAGCGGAAGGACCGCGCGAGGCAAGCAGGAGACCGACGACCTCAACGATCTCGCCGGTCCACGGCAGGATGTTCGATTGAGCGACCTGACTCAGATAAGGAGTGAGATCGAAATTAACAGCAGAGTTCATGAGCGCGACCGAATCTGATCCACCAGCCCGCGCTCAATTTCGCGCAACTGGGTTTCAACGGACGCGTCGAGCGAACCGCGTGCGATTTCAAAGGTAACTCCGCCGAGCGGAAGGCTGACGTCCGGGATGACCTCGATGGCGGCGCTTCTGCCGTACTGCTCCAGCAGGGATTTCAACAATTTCGAAAGATCGGGATGGATGCGAACACGCTGGATTTCCTGATTCCGCAGTTTTTCGAGAGCGGCACTCACCAATGCGGTAAGCGCGGCGGGGTCGACAGTAATTTCGCGATGCAGAACGCGCCGCGCAATTTCAATGGAGAGACGGACCGTGTCGCCTTCGGCGCGCCGGATGGTTTCCGGCCGCTGCGAGGCAATTTCCGAGACCGCACTCGCGAGCCTTGAGGTGGTTTCGCGAATTTCACCTTCCAGGCTCTGGCGCGCGGCAGCGTCGCCAGCACGATATCCCAGCTCCCAAGCCTCTTTTTTTTCGCGCTCCAGAAGCGAGTTCAGTTCCTCAACTTTGGAACGCAATTCCAGAATTTCGGTGGGAGAAGCCTGGGAGCCGGCATCGCCCATCAGGCCGCGAATCGACTTGGGCGGAATCCATACCGGGATGCCGGCGCCGGGTGAATCTTTGCCAGACCAGTCTTTGCCGAGAACTCTACACAACATATCCGCCACCACCAGTGGACGAGATGGCGCCTTCTTTTTCCAACTGCCGTATCTTCGTGATCATTTCCTTCTGCGCGGCATCGACGTCGCGGATACGAACGGACCCCAGCGCCTCGATGTCTTCCATCAGCATTTCCGCGCCGCGCTGCGACATGGACTTTGTGAAGTGCGCTTTGATTTCCTCGCTTGTTCCTTTCAGCGCCATGGTGAGAATCTTGCGATCGACCCGCCCGATCAGCACCTTGATGCTTTCCTGGTCGAGGTTCACCACGTCTTCAAATATGAACATCAGCTGTCTCACGGAAGCAGCCGCCGACTGGTTTTCCGTCTCCACAGCGGAAAGGATGATCTCAGCGTTCTCGCCTTTCATGTGGTTCAGGATCGCGGCGAGAGCGCGGGACCCATCGGAGCGAAGAAGCTGACGAGACGCCTTTAACTTGCCGCGAACAAGATCGGCAACCTGCCTGAAAATCTCGGGAGAGACGCGATTCATCAGGGCGATCCGGAGAGCCACTTGTGGCTGAATTGTCGAAGGGAGCGACGCGAGCAGAGCACCCGCCTGCTCCGGCGGAAGGTTCGACAGAATCAAAGCCAGGGTTTGCGGATTTTCTTCCGACAGCGCCGTCGCCAGTTCGTCTGCCTCGATTCCGTTGAACGGCGGTTCCGGATCGCCCAGAAGTTTGGCTTCGATAGTCGAAGAAGCGGACTCGAAAATCTTCATCGCTTCGTCCTGGCCTACCGCGTTCTCGACCAGCTTGCGCGCTTTTTCCGGTCCTCCCAGAGCAAAGAACCGGCTTTTGGCCGTGAGCGTCTCGAACTCGCGGAAGACGAACATCATCTGATCCGGGTTCACCGCTGCCAATCTCGCGATCTCATTGCTGATCTGCAGGATTTCAGCAGCGTCCAACTGGCGAATGAGGTCGCTGCAGGTAGGCTCGCCGATTCCCAGCAGGAGAATCGCCGCTTTGCGAACGCCCGGTACGTGGCTGGCATCGCGGTCCGCCGCGCGACGCCGAAATCCCGAGCTATTTACGCCTGCTTCGCCACGGTCCGACGCCCGCTGTCCGTATTGCGGTGGAGCCTGATTGTTTCCTTCAGCCAATTGTGGAGTCATAGTCCGGTTTGGTATTTACGGCCGCTGCAGCCACATGCGAATTACGTTTGTGGCCACGACGGGATTGTTTTCGGTTATCGTTCTGATTCGTCCAATCGCCTTTTCATCGAGCGGCGGCAGTGGAATCGGCGCGGCAGGTAGTGACGCCGGAGCCACTGCCGCAGGCTGACCCGATGTCGCGGCAGATGCGGCAGCGGTCTGGACTACAGGCACAAATGCACCTGAGCTTTGTTCCTGGTCCTGATAGCCGCCCATCGGGAGTTCCCGAACCACCGCAGCGGCCTGTGCCGGATGCCGCGATGCAAGCAATCGCATTGCAATCCGAAGCAGGAACGAGAGTCCAACCAACAGCGCGACCACGATCAAAATCGTGGTCTGGTATTTCATGACCGGTTCCATCCACTTGGGACCGACAAATGGTTTCGACGCCACCGGCAGGGGCGCAAACAGACCGGGATCGGCTTCCATGGCGGACTCGAACGGAAGCGTTTCCACAATGAGCTGGTCTCCGCGCTGTTCGCTGAAGCCGGTGATGCCGGCCACCAGATCCCGGATTGTCTTCAATTTTTCGGGCGAAGGCGGCACGATAACCCGCCGACGCGTCTTCCCATTGCCTTCCCAATGAGAGGGCTGACCAACAAGCACGGAAAGGGACATGCGCCGAATCACGCCCTGCGGAATGCGCGTGTGCTTCACCATCCGGCTGGTCTGGTAGGTTACGTTCTCGGTGCGATGGCTCGTGCCTCCGCCGCGCGATTGTTCCGGCGGATGCGGAAGATTGGAGGCGGTGCCGGGGATTCCGCCGGCAGCGGCACGTTCATTTGTGTCTTCCGTTTTCTGGGACGAGGCCATGACGGACTGATCCGGATTAAAGATCTCTTCCTGCTGCTCGGCGCTGCTGAGATCGCAATCGACGGAAGCTCCGGCGCGGAACTCGTTGGCGCCCAGAAGAGGCTCGAGCGTAGTGTTGATCTTGGCGACCAGGTCACGTTCGATCTGCTGCCGGACCTCGAGAGCTTCGCTGGTTACCTGAGAATCGCCCGACATCGTCAATTTTGGGTGACTGAGGAGGTTTCCATCCATGTCCAGCACGGACACACCATCCGGGTTCAGTCCCTCCACGGCGCTCGCGATGAGGTTCGACACCGCAACGACATTCTGCGCCGAAAGATGAGCTCCCGGGTGAAGCTTGACCATGACACTGGCCTTGGCCGGCTGCTGCTGATCAAGAAAAACAGATTCTTTGGGAAACGTGAGATGAACTCTGGCCTGGATTACCTCGGCCATGCTCATGACGGACCGCTCCAGTTCGCCTTCCAGTGCGCGCTGATAGTTCACGTGTTCGACGAGTTCGGTGGCGCCGAAGTTGGTCTTATCGAACAGTTCGAACCCGATCCGGCCCGATTTGGGAAGTCCGGCGGATGCGAGGGTGAGCCGGGAATCCGCGAGGCGACCCGAGGGAACCAGCACCGTTCCGCCGTTTTCTGTCAGCCGGTATTCAACGTTGGATTCCTTCAGCTTCTGAACCACCTGTGCGGCGTCTTCCGGGGCCATCGACGAATAGAGCGCGCGGAAATCGCCCTCGTGCCGATAGTGAACGATCAAATAAAGGGCCCCGCCCGCGATCAGCACCGCGGCGGCGACGGATATGCGCTGCAGGATACCCAGGCCATTGATAAGGTTCTTGACTTGATCCATTGGTCGAATGGGGATGGTTCAATATCCTGCTCTACAGCTGCATTTTCATGATTTCCTGATAAGCGGAAATCACTTTGTTTCGTACCTGAAGGCCCAGTTCGAAGGCCATTTCGGCCCGCTGGGTTGCCAGCACAGTGGTGTGGAGATCGTCGTTTTCACCCGTCAGGAATTGCTGAACGGTCGAATCGGCATTGTCCTGGAGTCCCTGGATACTGCCGATCGCAGTCTTCAGAACGCTTGAGAATGCGCCGGATGGATCTGACGCTCCGGACGGAGTGAGGGAATCGGGAATCGGAATGGGACTGATGCCGGAGACAGGTGTCATGAACGAATTCCTACTTGAGCAAGTCGATGGATCTCTGAATCATGTCTTTGACCGCGGACATCGCCGCCACATTAGCCGAATAACTGCGATTGGCGGTGACGAGATCCACCATGTCTTCCGCGGCATTCACGCGCGAGATCTGTACATAGCCGTCGGCGTCCGCATCGGGATTTCCGGGTGAATATTGTTTTTCCGGCTCCCGCTGATCGACGGAGATACCGCTCACTTTGACGCCGGTCTGCATTTGTGTTTCGAGCTCCGAGGAAAATGCGGATGCAACCGGAGCCGAGGAAAAAATGGCGTCCTTGCGCCGATAGGGCCCGCCTTCGGGAGTTCGCGTGGTTTCGGAATTGGCGATGTTTTCCACCAGCAGCGCGGCTCGCGTGCGCTCCGCCGCCATCCCCGATGCGCTGACCGAAAGGCTGGAGAACAGACTCATGAGCTGGGACCTTCCTTGATCGCTTCGCGGATCTGCTGGATTTGCACTTTGACCAGATTGGAGGCGACGCTGAAGCGCAACGCGTTCTCCGCAAGGAGTCTGGCCTCGCGATCCAGATCCACGTTATTGCCGTCGTTCTTAACCGAGAGGCCCTGGACTTCGATGGTCCGCGGGCTGCCGCCATCGAGCACGGACTGGAACGAAGCCTGGAAGTCCACGTCCTGGGTTTTGTAGCCGGGAGTATCGGCATTCGCAATATTCGAAGAGACCAGCTTCTGCCGCAGGCTGACCGTATCCATATAACGTTCGAGACTGGGAGATATACCGTCCATTACGAGCCATACAGATGGCAGTTTGGATGCCACGGCTCTTCGGCTGGAACATATTGAAAATAAAGTGGAAAGTGATTTATTCGGGTACACTGTGCGCGTCAAGCAGGTGACGCGTCACAGATTTGACGGGCTGTCCGGCGCTCGAGAAAAGAAATTCAGAGGTCGATGTGAAATCGCGGGCCGGCGCTCGACCCGCTACCGAGAAAACGATGCATCCTCTGCAGAATTCGGAGATCCTCGGCCAGCGTGGAACGCCGGGTACGGAGCATCAACTTTGCCCAGTCCAGCAGCGAGCGAATATGCTCGTGGATTTCGCGCCGCGCCGGATCGTCGGAGGCGAGCGACTCCAGTTGCTTCCTGGCAATCTCGCCATAGGCAGCAAGGGTTGTAGAGACGTCGCCAGCCTGTCGCCGCTCGATGACCCGGCGCAGTTCCGTTTCGGCTTCGACCATCGGCGAAGGAATCACGCGCTGCTCGATCCGTTTGTGCCGCCGGTACCGCCGTACTCGGCCGTAAACAATTCCTGGAAGTAAGTGTTCTGCGCCTGAAGCGTGGCGATGGCGGCGTCGGCCTGGGCCAGTTGGTTTTGCAGATTGGTCTGCAGGGTTGCGATCTGATCCTGTTTGTCGGCGATCTGGTTGTTGTCTGTGGTGATCGTTCCGGCCAGTGCATTGAAGTCGGAAGCGATCATGCCCGATCCGGTGTCGGTAACCGCCGTGAGTTCATTGTTCGCAGTCTGGAGGAAGCCTCCCGAACTGAGGCCGCCGAGGAACTGGGTGATTGCCGCCTGGTCATTCGACATCGAAGTGGCATCGAAGGTGAGTTCGCCGGTAGAACTTACGGTTATGCCCAGGTCCGCCAGCGAATTGACCGATCCCGAACCACCTGAGGCGTACTGCGTGATCTGTTGCAGGATGTTCGACAGCGTCAATACCACGGGATCGCCGTTCAGCGCGCCGGTGCCCTGGCCGCGATTCTGGTTGAGTGCATCGTAAGCGGTGTTATAGGCGCTGACGAGATTGGATAGCGCGCTCTGCAGGCCGCTGAGGCTCTGTGAAACCGTAATAGTGACCGGAGCTGAACTTTGTGCGATCAGATTGACGGTGAGCCCCGGCGATAAGGTGATCTGACTCGATGTGCTTTGAGTGTCCGTCTTGGAACCGTTGACTTCGTATTCGGCGTCCGTACCGGATGCCAAGGTCTGGAGCAGGGGCGTGGAGCCGTCGCTCAACTGAATGGTGTCCGCTCCCAGATTGGTGCTGGTCAACGCAAGGCGATAGTCCGGGCTGGATGCGCCGCCGACATTCACAATTGTCGCCTGAACTCCGGCGTTGGCGGCATTAATGCCGCTCACCAGGGAGTCGAGCGTGCCGCCCGAATTGTCAATTGCGGTGTTCACACCGTTCACGGACAGTTGCAGGGAGGCAGACGCGCTGATGTCCTGTGATGTGGGATCGCTGACGGTCGTTAAGCCGTTTACGCTTAGAGTGCTTGTGGAAGAGCCGGGGTCGTCTACCTGAATGGTGTATGTGCCGGGAAGGGCTCCCGCGCTTGTCGCAGCGCTCAGCGCGGAGGGATCCGAAACCTGTGCCGTGGCGGTACCAGTCGTGGCAGTGTCCAGTGACTGGATCGCGTCCTGAAGCGAAGTGAAATTACTCCCGAGCGAGGTCAGGGCCGACTGCTGACTCTGCAGCGTTGAAACTGTCTGCTGGAGGCTCTGGAGAGGCAGGGAGGCGATGGCGACAGCGCGGGTAATGACCTGCTGAAACGAACTCGAGTAAGTGCTGGATCCGTTGAAGGTGATCGGCGTTGTCGCACTGGTTGACATACTGACTGATTCGCTATGCAAGAGACGGGCCGAACCTTAGGAAGGTCGGCCCGCCCGATTCGGCCGAGGAACGGCCGCGAGGGTTTACTGCAGGAGTTTCAGAAGCGACTGGGGAGCGGAATTTGCCTGCGCCAGAGCCGCAACCGAAGCCTGCTCGATAACCTGCGCTTTTGTCAGATTCGACGCTTCCTGCGCGATGTTGGCATCTTTGATGCCCGACTCGGCGGAGGAAAAGTTGGTGATCTGCGAATTGGCCAGGTTGATGGCATAGTTCAATACGTTTTCACCGGCTCCCACGCGTGACTGGACGTTGCCAAGCTGCGTGATGGCGTTGCCGATAGCCGTGATCGCAGCCAGCGCGTTGCCGGTCGCGGTCGCGGAAGTGGTAGGCGCGGTAGTGGCCTGATTGCCGACGGCGAGAAAGACGCCGGCGGCCGTGTCCGTCGCCGCGCTGAAGGCGTTGGCGCTCTGGATCGAAATCTTGCCGCCGTTGTCCACCGCGTAGATTCCGAGACTTGCAGTCTTGGCGTTGATTGCCGCGATGTCGGCGCCCTCGGTACTAAGAGCGGCAAGAGCAACCGTTGCCGTACCCTGGGCGTTCTGGAAGGTCAGGTTCTCCGCTTTTGATGCAAAGGTCTCACCGGAGACGCTATAGACGCCGTTGTTGACCGCCGTAGTGGCGGTGGTTGCGATCTGGTCGGTCGCGTCCGCCGTCGCTGTTGCGACCGTAAATGCCGTTGAACCACCGAAATTGATTTGTCCGTCGCTGCCGACTGACGCCGAGATTCCATAGGGCGACAGTTGCTGGTTGAGCTGCGTTAAAACCTGGCTCTGGTTGATTCCGGCCGCGGTGCCGGTCACCGTAGCCACCACCTGGGTCGCCGCGCCGCCCGATGCCAACTGGAATGTGAACGTCTGGGTGGCGCTGGCGCTCAGGAAGAGCGCGCCTGGATTGTCGAGACGCACGCTGTTGCCGGTCAGTTCCGTACCGCCGCCGAGCACGCTGGTGTTCGCCAGGCTGAGTCCGTTTGCATCGACCTGATTGATCCCTCCGCTCAGATCGACCTGTACCTGCGAATTGGCGTTGGTGTTTCCGCCGCCGATGAAGACCTCATTTTTCACGTTCAGAGATCCGTTGGCGGCCAGACCGATGTTGCTGGCCTGCTGGGTGATCTGCGTAACCAACTGTTGATATTCCACGTTGATGTTGGCGCGGTTGCCCGTGAACGTTGTGCTGGCGGATTCCGAAGCCAAAGTCTGCAGCCGATCGAGGATGGTGGTGATGTTGCTGAGACCGCCGTCTGCAATCTGCAATGCCGCGACACCGGCGTTTCCGTTCAACACGCCCTGATTCAACTCGTTGATGCTGGCCTGGTAGGTATTCGCCACCGCCAGACCGGCGGCATCGTCGCTGGAGTTGTTGATTCGATAGCCGGAGGTGAGGGCCTCAATCGTGCTCGTCTGGAAGTTATTGTTGGTGTTGATGTTGTTTTCCGCTACGAGAGCGGCGTAGTTCGTCTGAAAGGAAATTGACATCGAAAAACGTCCTGTTTGCGATACATCCCGAACATCCTGTTCGAGTCCGGGTTCTCCGTGGTGCTGGATGCCCGAAGTATCAGCCTTTTACATCCCTCCATATCGGGGCAGGTTGTATTACTTCTAAGGATTCTTAACAAAAATCGGCGGAAGCGCTGTCAAGAAATTGACTGTCAATTTTCGGGTCCGGAAACAACGTTGCCCGGAAACCTTCGAAGAAGTGTTTCGATTGTGGAGGAATCGGCGCTCAGAGCCGCCGAAATGTTCTGCTGCTGTGTAATGCGGGTTTCGCGGCGCACAATCACACAGGATTCCGGCGCAGTGATCCCCAGCTTGACCCGATCTCCCCGGTAATCCAGAACCTGAATTTCCGCGTCACCGGCGATAAAGCTTTCCCCGGCGCGCCGCCACATGATCAGCATGGCGCATAGGCCTCCCGCGGCAGGAGCGGATGCCGGTGAGAATAAGAGGACTCGGGATGAATCACCTGCATGCCGACGTTGTTGTGCAGGTTTACGACAAGGGGCGCCATCAGATTCGCGCTGGGACCATCCGTGTCACCGTTGCAAATCAATGCCGCGCAAAGGATATCCTCGCCGACAACGGGTTTGCGTTCGGCAGCGAGACCGAGTTCACGGAGCTCGTCCTCCGTCAGCTCCAGCCGATAGTTCCGGTCAACAGCACCTACCGGCAGAAGAATGAAGCACAGCCTGCGATCGTCCAGACTTTGCAGGAACATCAGGGGCTCGAGCCCCGGCTTCTTAATAAAGACGAAGCTGCGATGATCTTCGAAACCCGGCAATCCCGCCGGAAAGCAAAAAAGGGCTTCGTTTTGGTACTCCAGTTCGTCAAAGAACCGGGTTTGTACGGTAGACATGCCGGAAGATCCAATAAAGCAATCGGAATGCCTTTCCCGCATTTGAGGCGGGAACAAAATCAGTGGCCGGCTTTCTGCGGAACAGGCGACGGTTTTGCCGCGCCGGGCGGACCACCGGGGGGGCCACCCACGACGATCTGTTGATTGAGAATAATGATGTCCACCCGGCGGTTATGCGCCCGCCCTTCAACGGTGTCGTTCGGCTCGATGGGCTTGGTATCGGCGTAGCCGGCCACGGAAAACCGGTCGTTGGGAATGGCGTACTTGCCGGTCAAAAGCTGAAGCATGGCGATGCTGCGGGCGGCGGACAGCTCCCAATTGCTGGGAAACCTTTCGTTATGAATCGGCATGGAATCGGTATGGCCTTCCAGGCGGACGGGATTGGGGAGTTCGCGAATAGTCTTGGCAATCTTTTCGATACTCTTAAACCCGGAGGGGTCGATATCATCGCCTCCGGAAGGAAAAAATGCCGCCTGGCGAAGGCTGATCACAAGGCCTTTGGCGTCCAGATGGACCTCGATTTTGTTCGCCTTCATTTCCTCGGCGAGGGCTTTAGTGAGGTACGCCATCGACGGCATCAGGTCGGTAACGGAAACCTTGGTATCGGGGACGACCTTCGCGGTGTTCTGCGGTGTCCGCTTCTCGGCGCCGCCGGGGCCTTTCATCTCCGCGTTACCCGTTCCCTTCTCGTCTACGGTGCCGCCGAGAATCGAATGGATCACCGCGGGGATGCCTCCTTTATCGATCGCGTCTTTCACCGCGTTCGATACCTGCTGGGCCTTGGTTTTGTCGGACTGCGAGGAGGCAAACATGACGACAAAAAAGGCGAACAGAAGGGTAATGAAGTCGGCATAGGAGATCAGCCAACGTTCATGATTTTCGGGGCCGGGCTGCCTTTTCTTACGGGCCATCAGGCCTCCGCCGCGGCGGGTTTACCGGCGGGCGCCTTGCTTTTTTTCGCCTTTTGGGGGCCACGATTTTTTTCCAGGTAGGCATCGAGCTTGATCTTGATCAGCTTCTGGTTGATGCCTTCCGCAATGGCGAGAATGCCCTCCAGCATGAGCTCGCGCACCCGGACCACTTCATGCGACCTGGCTTTCAGCTTTGCGGCGGCGGGAAGGAAAAACAGGTTCGCCGAAGCCACGCCGTAGATGGTGGCCACAAACGCGACGGCGATACCGCGACCCACCTCTTCGATATCGGCGAGGTGCTGCATCACCTGAATGAGACCCATAACCGCACCGATGATTCCGATGGTGGGAGCGTAGCCTCCCGCGGCCTCAAACACTTTGGACTCCGCTTCGGCGTTTTGCTCGAATACCGCGATTTCGCACTCCATGATGTCGCGGATCTTGTCGGGCTCGATGCCATCGACCGCCAGTTCCAGCGCTTTCTTCAGAAATGGATCGTGAACCGCCGCGGCCCGCGATTCCAGCGAGACGATGCCGTTTTTTCGGGCCTGGGTTGCAAAGTCGATGATCTCCTCGACTTTCGCGGCTACAGATTCCGTCTTCGAGAAAAATACAGTCCCCAGTTGTTTCGCGGCTCGAATCAGCACGGAAAGCGGGGTGGTGATCATCACCGCTCCGATCGTGCCGCCCAAAACGATCAGCGCGGATGTAACCTGGGCAACATCCTTGATCCTGCCCCCTTCCATCAAGAGACCGCCGATAATTCCGCCGAGGGCCAGAACGATGCCACCCAAGGTTGCGAAATCGGGTTTTGCCGAGTTTTTTGTTTTGGGGGCTTTTTCGGCTTTCGGCTCAGCCATGACTATCCCGATTGGAAAGATTCGCGGTCAGCGTGGGGCTGACGTCACCCAAAACCCGCGGAAGAAGGATCGACCGCCGATACAGTCTTATGCGCTCCACGATCTCCTCCGCTGTTTCCAGCAC
Organism: Bryobacteraceae bacterium; assembly: GCA_036273015.1. Taxonomy (GTDB): domain Bacteria; phylum Acidobacteriota; class Terriglobia; order Bryobacterales; family Bryobacteraceae; genus BOG-234. The sequence continues at coordinate 42,756 of DATAXN010000075.1, forward strand.
CGTAAGCTTCTGATTGTTGGTAAGTGTAATGACGGTGTCCGGCGTGCTCTCGATCTGCTCGATCAAGTCGCAGTTCAACACGATCGAACAGTGGTTCAAACGTGTGACCTGGATCATCGTCTTCTTACTCTGTAGCCCACATCGACAAAAGCCCTGAGAATTAGAGGAAGCTTGCCCACTATTTCGGGGAGAAGGCAATTTTTCGCTAGAGTTTCTACCGGTACCGTCCGAGAAGAGACTGCAGACAGAGACTCCTATGCAGGAATTCCGATCCGTTCCCTCCGTTCCGACGGCCGTACTCGCGCAAAGGGTATTAGACGTTTGGATAACGAACGATAACGCCGGCCTCGAAACCGAACTGCAGCACGTGATCCATCGGACCCTGCCTGCCGCGCCAGGCAGGGACCTTTCGGAAATCGAGTCGGAAAGACAGGAGTTGATCCACGCGATCGCGAAGAGCATGGACCGGGAACGGAAGGCACTTACCGGAGGAGCGGGGGAACCGAGGTTCGGGGTATGGGCCGATCTGCTCCGTCACCTTTCGACCGGTGATACGGTCTCTTCGGCAGACGAACTTAACTGAAAACCATACCGGTCTCCGATCGAGACCATCTCACCTTTGAAGTGGGTACGCCGATTCACGAGACAATCGAATCCGGATGTGGCGTCCTTATCCGTGAGCAGGATCTGACCGGGCGTCAGTTCCACGAGATCGGCAATTCGGATCGTAATATCCGCCAGAACAGCATCCAGATCGACCTTCGCCAATCCGAGCGCCTTACCGACCCGGTCCGCCCGCGGTAGTTGTTCCTTTTGAGCGGACGCGGAACGTTCCGAAGAAAGTCTGACCAGGAACGCCGGTATAACTACGTCGAACTCGCCGCGGACCTCATCGATCGAGAGGCTCGATTTCATGGCGAGCGCATGCGATTCACCGTAAGCGCGGAGATTCTCCTCGCTCAGCACCGGCAACGGGGTCAGGGCGACGTCGGAGATCGACAGCCAGGTTTCCTTCAGGACATCCTCGAAAACCCGGAAAAAACCACGCAGGACGTGAAACTCGATATCCGTGATCGATTCGCTGCGAACCGTGACTGCTTCGGGCGGGCTCGCCAGTAAGATGTCCAGCGTTCGAACCAGCACCTCCGAGGAGAACCGCAGGATCGCGCATCCGGCGAGAGGTTCGAGACTGAGAACCACCTTGTGGACGCCGGGGTCCGCGTCGATCAGGTACCGGGTCAGAAACGCCTGCTCTGTGCGGATGAAAGCTGTTTTTGTGTCGCAGCCCAAAGTGGCTGCCAGATTGGACTGAAGAGATTTCAAAAAAGTGTGATGTATCTGTTCGGCATGTTCCACGATAGTGGGCGACGCCTGGATCGCAAGATGTTGAGGCAGCGTTTCTTCTGCAAACTCCTCCGGCTCGGCGATATCGTCTTCTGGTTCTGTGGGATCGAATGAGGCAGGCATTTGGATTCAGTTCACCCCAGATAGCTGAATAAAGTCGGCTGCTGCTGGATTTTGGCTTCCACTGACAGCGACGCCTGTTCCTCGGTGGTCGCCTGCGTCAATGCTTCCGCGGCGGCGGGGATATTGGCATCCTGGACCGAACCAAGGTCGGCCTGTTGGACGGTCAGGAATTTCTGTGCAATGTCCGAAGCCGCCGAGAGCTGATCCTGTGTTTCGCCATAGAACTCGAGTTGCTGGTTCAGGTAGGTGCTCGCCGACTCCAGCAGGCCGACTGAGTTGCCGATCGCCACCGGGTCGTTGTTCTGCAGTCCGGTCAACAATGAGTTGATCGCATTGAACACGTTTCCCGCGGTGGGATTACCCAGGTTGTCCTGAGCATCGAAGATCTCCTGTGCGGTCTTCGCAACCGCAATCGGCTGTCCGCTGGCGTCCAATATGCTGCGCGTGGCCGTGTCGCCGGGCAATAGATTCTGCACTCCTTCGGGCTGGGCCGCGTTGAGCTGGTAAGAGGGCTGGGTGTCCTGATCCCCGCTGAAAATATAGCTCCCATTGACTTGAGTCTGGGAAAGGCTGACCAGCGTCTGCTGCAACCCGCTCACTTCCACGGCCAGATTCGCGTTGCCCTGCGCGCTTTGCGTGGAATTGTCGCCCTGGGCGGCGAGCGAAAGGGCATTTTGCACGACTGAAACGGCGCTCTGAAGCGCGGTCTCCGCTGCCGTGACCTCATTTGTGGCGCTTGTCAGATTCGTCTGAGTTTGCTGAGTGGATGCGATTTGCGATAGATAACCGTAGATCTGCGCGATAACGGCGGGATCGTCGGATACGTTCTGAAGCTGATAACCGGAACTGACCTGGTCCTGTGCCTTCCCCATCTGGGTTTGCACGTAGTTGAGGTCTGTGAGATACGTCTGTGTGGATGCGGGAATTGACAAGTCCATAAAATTCCTCAGGATTGAAGCGGAATAACATCGAGAAGCGAAGTCAGCATGTCATTGACAATCGTCAGTACCTGGGAAACCGCCTGATAACCGCGCTGCAACTGAAGGACCTGCGCGGCCTGCCCGTCAAGGGAAACTCCGGATATCTGATCGCGTGTTGCGGTCACCTGGGATACCACCTGTTGCTGCGACTGCTCATTCTGCTGGGCCGTTTGATTTTCCTGTCCCGCGGCGGAGGCAATACCCGCAAAGTAAGTCACCAGGTTTTCGCCGCCATTTAATCCGTTCGGAGTGTTGGGACTTCCCAGCGCGGCCAGAGTATTCGCGTTACCATTCGAATTCCCCGCGGCGTCGACGGGCGCGAGTTGCGCGGGCGTGATGGCGGCATTGACCGCCAGACTGCCCGAGGCGAGAGTTGCATCCGTATTGTTATAGGTGAACAGCGCCGTGCCGTTAGCGGCGCCTGCCTGGGTCGATACAGTGCCCGATTCGAGAATTCCATTCACCGTGTTGGCCAGGGTCGTCGCGAAGACGTTCAGAGAGCCGGCCTGTTGACCGTCGCCGATGATCGACGCGAGCACCCGATTCCTGGTGTCCAGCAAACCGCCGAGTTGCCCACCGGTGATCGTTCCGGTGATGTCGTTTCCGTTCGAATCGAGAATGTGCGCGTCCGGCGGCGCCCCGGGATTCACGGGCGGCGGCTGCGCGCTGAGAAAATCGCTCGTGGATAAAGGGTTCAGCTGATTGCCGATAACCAGCGGGGATCCATTGCCGAGCACTACCGTAATGGTGCCGTTCGGCTGAGTGAGCGTCGTCATGTTCACCAGTTGCGAGAGGTTTTCCAAATTATTTTCAAGATTGGCCGCGGCCCCGGGATCGGGCGGGCCCCCCTGCATGCGCGACTGGTTATATTGCTGAATCTCCTGTCCCAGGCTGTTGATCTGACTCACGGTGGAACTGATCTGCTGATCCAGTTGCACGCCAACTCCGCTGAGCGACTGCGAAAGGGCCTGTACGGAAGAGGCAAGCGTTGCGGCGCCGGCAATGACCTGCTGACCGGCTGCCGGGTCGGACGGCGAGGCGCTCCAATTGGAAAATGCGGTTAACAGGTTATTCAGCGCGGCCGGCACGCCGGTCGTGCCGGTCGCATCGAAATAGCTTTGAATTACACCCGTGCTTTGGTTCTGCGCGGTGAAGAGCCCGAGCGTCTGGAGTCCCTGCTGTACCGCCGTGTCCTGGTAGCTGTCCCGTGCACTGGTGACGCCGGCGACCATGAGGCCACCCGTCTCGCCCGCCGCTACGTCAACCGGAGCCGCGCCGATATCGAGGGTCTGTGCAGCGTATCCCGGAGTCGAGGCGTTGCTCACGTTGTTCTGAACGACAGCGAGTGCCTGCTGCAGCACATTGAGCGAGCTGGCAGCGTTCCCCATCGATGCGATCAGGTTTGACATATTTCAGGCCTGAATGAAGGTCTGCGCGCGGAACGAATAATCGCTCTCGGCGAGACCGCCGACGCCATAGAGAGGAGAGTCACCGCAAGATTCCGGGCTTCCGCCGAGGAATCGAGCCGCGAGATTCGACAAACGCTCCAGCCCTGCAACTTCGTCCTTCATCCGGAGAATTTCGTTTCTGACACCCGTCAAATTTCTGAAGCCTGTCAAAGAATTCACAGGTTCGGCCACCGCGGCTTCAAAGGCACGGAGCTGCACCACCGATCCTTCCAGAGCGGCCAGGCTTTCTTCCACCGCGCCGATATTGCCCGCGTGCCAGCAGGCGGCGGCCTGAGTGACCAGACTATGGGCCTTGCGAATGCGATCGACCGGCTCTTCTTTACGCGGCTCTTCTCTGCGAATCATACTTTGCGGATCGCTACTTGTCGGCAGGATCGACGATACCGCTCGAAACAATCGACCGGCTCAGATCGAGAGAGTCAACGGAATAACGACCTTCGGCAACCAGATTTCCCAACTGCCGGAGTCTTTCCGAGTGCTGCAGGCCCTGACTGGCCAGAGCCGACTGAATGTTTTCAGTCGCTGAGGATACTTCCAGCTGATCTTCGCCCGTTTTGCCGGAAGCCGCGCCGCCGCTTCCGCCGGGACCTGACGGCTTAACCTGTCCGGCCGCACCGGTCTGCGTTGTCAGGGCAACGTCAGTATTGTTTACACGGATGCTCATCGGAAGTCGGCTCCTGTGAATTCAGCTCTTGTGAATTTACCCAAGGCTATCCTGTCACGAAAATATAACCAGGGACAATGTTTGCAAAGAAGAACAGGAAATTGCTGGCTTAGGTTAACGGGTAAGAGATAACCAAAAACCGTGTGGATAATTTGTGGATACTTTCGGCAAAATACTGCTGAGAGAGTCATGGGCATATCGCGCGAAAATCTACTTATTCTTTCGGGACTCGATTCCGAGTCCAGTCTGTTGAATCAACATGAATCGTTGGCAGATTTCAATGCAATCGTAGTGCCGGACCCGGATGCGGCCTGCGCGGCAATACAGCGCCGCGGTGCGGATTGCGTTCTGGTGGAAGGCTTCCCCGCGGAGGTTGCGGTGGAAGTACTGGAAACCATTCAACATACGAACCCCACTACGCCGGTGGTCTTCCGTTCCGACGACATGAATGCCGCCCTTGCGGTGAGATTGATTCGCGCGGGCGCCCATCACTGCTTCCATACCAACGATAGTATTGACGAACTTTGCGGGACGATGAAGTCCGCCGCGGCTGCCGCGCGCTCGCAGGAGCGCGCCTCGCGGGACAAAAGGGAAGCCGGAGAGCCCTGGCGCTCCATTCTGGTGGGCGACAGCGGCGCGATGGAAGCCGTAGCCGAGACGATCCGTCTGGTCGGCAATCGACGCTGCACAGTCCTCATCAGCGGCGAAACGGGCACCGGCAAGGAGATGGCCGCCCGCGCCCTCCACGCCGCCAGCCACCGCGCACATCACCAGATGGTGGCCATCAATTGCAGCGCATTGCCGGAGAATCTGCTCGAAGCGGAACTGTTCGGACACACCAAGGGAGCGTTTACGGGTGCGGCAACCTCCCGCATCGGACGCTTCGAACAGGCGAACAAAGGAACCATTCTTCTCGATGAAATCGGCGATATGCCGATCGATCTGCAGGCGAAACTTCTTCGCGTGCTGCAGGAACGCGAAATTCAGCGCCTGGGCAGCTCGGAATCGATCAAAGTGGACGTCCGCGTCATTGCGGCGACGAACGTGGATCTGCAGGAAAGAGTCCGGCAGGGAAAATTCCGGGAGGATCTCTACTACCGGCTGAACGTGGTGCCGCTCCAGATGCCTCCCCTGCGGAAGCGAACCAGCGACATTCCCGCCCTTGTCGAGCATTTCATCCAAAAAGTCTGTAAGGCGGAGAATATCCCGCTGAAGCGGGTTATGCCGGAAACCATGAACCGGCTGTGCTCTCACCTGTGGCCGGGGAACGTCCGTCAGTTGGAGAACGCTGTCGAAATGGCGGTGGCGGTATGCGGCGATAACGAAGTGCTTGCATCCCGGGACTTCGGTCTGCCGCTCGGACCAACGCGAAGCTTTGTTTCCAGACCGCAACCCGCAGACACGATGCAGGTCGACGAATCGGTCGATTTTGAGACGGCTGTTTCCCGGTTCGAGCTGGCGATGCTCGACAGCGCACTTCGTCATACGGGGGGCAACAAGACCGCGGCCGCCGAGCGGCTAGGCATGAAGCGGACCACGCTGATCATGAAGATGCGCAGTCTGGAGAACAACGGACTGTTGCTGGAAAAGGCGGGCTAAGAAGCAGCCGAGCCCGTTGACGCAGCTCCGCGCCGGGCAGAAGCCCGGCTGCAGCGCCAAAGCGCTGACCCTACATTTCCAGTTTTATTCCTGATGCTGGAGAAGGTGTTCCAGCTTAAACATCAGCTCCACTTCTCCGAGTGATAGTCCCAGCGCCGCAGCAATGGTGTGCGGCTCATCTCCACGACGACGCATGTGCATGGCCCGTGCGCGCCGTGACAGGTTCAGGCTATGGGTCAGGACAGGATGCGGCGTTATATCCTGGAGCCGCGCTTCCGCCAGCGGCCTTGCGGCGATCTCGCTCACTTTAGAGCCCGGTTGCGGCAGAGCGAACTTTACCGGCTCGTCAGGCATCGCGATGTCACGGCGACGCCGGCTCGCGTCAATTCTTTCCCCAAGCCAAACGAACAGTGAATCGACCAACTTCGTCCCGGTTGTCAACATCGCCTTCAGGAACGGATTCGGCTTGAATTTCATGCGTCACTCCGTGCGGAAGCCGCCATCCGCAATGAACTGGTCATCCGATCGTGATGGCTGGCGATTTCAGAGATCCTGATTCCATAGACGCCGCGAACCACAATCGGCTCACCGCGCGCGATCACAAATCCGCCGATCATCACGTCGACCGGATCGGTCAGGGCGCGATCCAGCTGGATCACCGAGCCGGTGTTGAGACCGGACAAATCTTTGAGCGACATTTGAGCGCTTCCAAACCGAAGCGTTACCTGCAGCTCTATGTCTTTGATGAGGTCGATGCCGGGCGTGTGAGGCGCGGGCTCATTGAGAACAGCCGTTACGCCGGCTTCCGCCGAGACGCCGTCCGACGGCTCCATGCCGTTCGACATCGGCCCCGAATCCATCTATCTGCCTCCTCGTTTCGACGACCATACCCGTTCCATGAGACTGCGCAGCCGCAGGATCGCCTGGACCCGTAATTGACCGCAGCGGGAAAGATGCATGCCCATCACTTCGCCAATCTCCCGCAAAGTCAGCTCTTCGTAGTAGTAAAGGCTTAATACCGTGCGTTCCTGTTTGGGAATACGATCGATCGCCTGGGCGAGCACGCGCTCAAGCTCCGAACGCTCCACAATGCGTGACGGCCACAACTCCTCGTCATCCGAAATGACGTTCAGAAGATCGCGGTTCTGATCGTCGCCGGCAGCATATTCCAGCCTCTGGATTTCGACCGACTGCGACTCACTCAGGCGTTCGTGGTATTCGGCCAGAGAGATGTTGAGTTCCGCCGCAATCTCTTCTTCGGCAGGCTCGCGTCCGAATTTCTGCTGCAGTTTATGGATCGTGCTCTGAATCTGCCTGGCGCGTTTGCGGGTTTCTCTGGGAGCCCAGTCCATGTCCCGCAGACTGTCGATGATCGCCCCGTGAATCCGTGATTCCGCGTAGGTCTTCAGCTGAACGTTGAAAGCCGGGTTGAAGTTATCGATTGCGAAAAGCAGCCCGACGATTCCGCTGGATATCAGATCGTCAAGCGCGATATGGCGGGGCAGACGGTCATGGATACGGCCGGCAATAATGCGGACCTGCGGCAAATGCTCAATGACAAGCCTCTCGCGCCGCAACGCGAGATCAGCGTCCATTGCCGATTGTGGTCCGTAAGTGGCCGTCCCCATTTTTGTTTTTAAGCGGCGGAGCGTAATACTTCTGGCAATTCCCGGACCAATGCACCAGCGATCCGGCTCGTGTTCGCAGCCTCGATATCTTCCGGAATCAGCTGGCCCGTGCAAAGCCAGGAAACCGGCCTGCCGCTTCGAATTGCTTCACTTGCAATGGTTCCCGTGGAGCCGGCCTCGTCCAGGCGAGTAAAGATCAGGGCGGAGGGACGGAACATCTCGAAGCGCTTCACGGCCGCTTCGACGTCGGCCGGCCTCGTCGTAGCCGTCAAAACCAGATGAGTGTCAATAGTTTGACGACGGGCCATGAACGCCGCGAGATCCATTCCCACACTGTCAAACAGCGCAGGACTAAGGCCGGGCGTGTCGATCAGAACGAGGTGATCTTCGGGAATTCTGTCAATCATCTGCCCGAGGGCCGAACTCGACTCCACCGTTTCGAACGGCACTCCGAGGATTGCCGCGTAGCTCCGAAGCTGCTCCGAGGCTCCGATCCGTTCACCATCAGCCGAAATCAAACGAACCGGCCGTCCCTTCAGCAAACCTTCGTTAACGGCAAGCTTGACCAGCGTTGTCGTCTTCCCAACGCCGGGCGGGCCGACGAGGGCAGCGATGTGGCCCAATTCCGGTCTGATCGAGAGGCGCGATTCGATTTCGCCAATGGTTTCCTGAACGATGGAATCGGCGTCCAGGCTGGTAAGTTTGCGCGAACGCGCGCCGACCTTGCGGGGACGCGAGATTTCGGGCACGGGACGGCGTTCCAGCCTTGCCGTCACAGCGTCATCGATCTCGGCCGCGATGACGGCTGTCAAGCCGGCATCCAGCAGCGCTTGTTCCACCAAACGAATACGTTTGGCGGATGAAGGCGCGGACGCCGATCGAATCAGCAGGCTGCGGATTTCGTCAACCTTGTACCGCAGATCGTCCACGCTTGTCGCGGAAACCGCCGATGGGGGCGGCTCAGGAGCGCGTTTCTCGGGATAGACGCCGAAAACAACCTCGACGGACCCCAGATGATGTGCCTCGGGCGGCGCGGGACGGCTGTTGAGAAACAGCGCGTCCGAGCCGAGTTCTTCGCGAGCCACTTCGATGGCATCGGGAACGTTGGATGCGAAGTAAGACTTCACGTGAATATGCGACTGTTCGAGTTTTGCTGGTGCGGCTGCGGCCATGGTTATTCAATTACTCCTAGCGAGACGATTTTTACGTCGACTGGTATTTCGTTATTCGAGATGAAAAAGAGATTGCGGATCGAGTGCTCCACCATCTGGCGCAGAAAGAACCGCGATGCGGAACTGCATACAGCCACTACGGGCGCCTCGGGCGACCCCACCTTTTGACCGATTCGCTGCAGAACGTCGCGAATGGCCTGCGGAGAGAGCGTCAGATGGCTGTTCTGTTCGCCGTGTTCGATGCCGGATTCGATGGTTTGCTCCATCGCCGGGCTCAGCAGGAAGGCGGCCATTTCGCCGGTTCCTTTGAGATAGGGCTTCACGACAATCCGGCGGATGGATTGGCGAATGTATTCCGTGATCAGCACGGGGTTGCGAATGGTAACCGCGGCTTCTCCCAGCGCCTCGGTAATGGTTACCGCATCGCGAATCGAAACCCGCTCGCGCAACAGATTCTGTAAAACACGCTGCACAGCCGATAACGGAAGCAATTTCGGCACCAGATCCTCCACCACCTTGGGATGTTCGGCAGCCACGCGATCCAGGAAGCGTTTTGCGTCCTGTCTCGAAAACAATTCGTGCGAGTAGCGCCGGACGAGTTCCGAAATATGAGTGCCCATGACACTCACTGCGTCTACAACCGTAAAGCCTTTTCGTCGCGCCGCATCCGCCTGGTCGGAGGGAATCCACCATCCGGTCATATTGAACGCGGGCTCTTTGGTCGGTTTGCCGCCCGGAGGAGGATCGTTCTTACCCAGCGGTATGGCGAGTTCACAGCCGGGCGGCATCTCGTAGCGCCCGATCTCCGCTCCCTTCAGCAAAACCACGTACTCATGGGCCTTCAAACCCATGTTGTCGACAACCCGCACCGGGCCGAGAAGGAAACCGATATCGCCCGCCAGTTGACGCCGGATCCCGGCGATTCGCTTCAGCAGCGGAGACTCGACGCCACCCCCTGCAAACTTCACCAACCCCAGACCCATTTCGACGGTAAGGGGCTCGACGCGCAGCAGTGTTTCCAGGTTCTCCTTAGCCGCGGCCGTCTTCGCGGAAGCGTCGTCCTGCTTCTCCGTCGACCCTTTCTGATACATGCGCCACGAGATGAATCCCAGTCCCGAACCCATGGCCAAAAACGGAATGGTGGGCAGCCCCGGAAATGCAGCCAGCACGAGGAGTATTCCGCTGGCCAGCATCAGCGGTTGCGGATTACTGAAAAGCTGCTGACCGAAATCCTTGGCGAGACGGTCGTCCGAGCTGGCGCGCGTGACGATCAAGCCGCCGGAAATGGAAATCATCAGCGCAGGAATAACGGTAACGAGACCATCGCCGATGGTCAGGACGGTATAGGTCTCCAGCGCATGCTGCAGATCCATCCCATGCTGAAAAACGCCGATCAGGAAGCCCGCGATGATATTGATGCCGGTGATCAGGATGCTGGCGACGGCGTCGCGCTGCGTGAAACGCGAAGCTCCGTCCATCGCGCCGTAGAACTCGGCTTCCTTGGCGAGATTTTTTCTGCGGGCTTTGGCTTCGGTCTCATCGATCAACCCGGTGCTGAGATCCGAATCGATCGACATCTGCTTGCCGGGAAGAGCGTCCAGCGTAAACCGCGCCGTGACTTCCGAAATGCGGACCGCGCCGTGATTGATGACCACGTACTGTATGGCGATCAGCACGAGAAAAATAACGGCGCCGATGATGTAGTTGCCGCCCACGACAAAGTTGCCGAAGGCCTGAATGACATCGCCTGCCGCCGACGTTCCGAAGTTGCCGTTCATCAGGATGAGGCGCGTGGCGGAGATGTTCAGCGCCAGACGAAACAGAGTCAGGAGAAGCAGTGTCGTGGGGAAGACACTGAATTCCACCGGCTTACGGATGTGCAGCGAAACCATCAGTACGATGACGGAGGTCATGACGTCGGTCACGATCAGGACATCGAGCACCACGCCGGGTAATGGCGTGATCAGGGCGATGATGATTCCGAGGACGGCGAGAGGAACTCCCAGTTCCTTCATATTTCCCAGCGCCCGCGGGGGCAAAGGCTGGCGCCAGGAAAATCCCGAAAGCGGCGATGTGCCCGCGATTGCTTTGGCTTCTGCCATAAATCAGTTCCTTCCGCCTCCCGGCCTGCGTCCGTCCATGACGCGGTAAATGTAGGCAAGTACTTCGGCCACCGCTTTGTAGAAACGCGCCGGGATTTCCTGGCCCACGTCCACGGATTTGTAGAGTCCCTGCGCCAGCGGCGGGTTTTCGATGAGCGGAACCTGGTTTTCGATCGCCTTCTGGCGGATCCGCAGAGCCAGATAGTTTTTGCCTTTGGCAACTACTCGCGGAGCGCCGGGCGACTCGAGCGAGTATTTGAGCGCCACGGCGTAATGCGTGGGGTTGACGACCACAGCCGTCGCCGTCGGCACTTCCTTCATCATGCGGCGGCGCGCCAGATCCCGCCTGATCCGGCGGATGCGCGACTTCATGAGCGGATTGCCTTCCATCTCCTTCATTTCGTCGCGGATTTCCTGCTTGCTCATCATGAGGTCTTTGCGATACCGCGACTTCTGACGAACCAGATCCACGAGGCCGAATACGAGAAAGAGTCCGCCGGCCTTCCAAAGAAGAGCCAGCACGGAAACGCCGATCTGAGAGATGCCGTTCCGCAGATTTGAAACCGGCATGGACAGGAAAGCAGTAAGGTCCGCCGTGACCGCGTAGTAGACCGCAGCCGCAAAGACAGGAATCATGATGGCGGCCTGGAGGGCCGCCGGAAGATTCTGCCTCGGCAACTGCCGAATCTTCTCGATCGGATTGAGGCGCTTGAAGTCGGGCGTAAGCTTTTTGACGCTGAAGCCGAACCCCGTCACGAGGAGTTGCATCGCAAGAGCGATTCCGATCATTACGCCGCCGAGAACGCCGACCGGCAACAGCAGCCGTTCCATGATCGCGACGCCCTCGTAAACCGAATCCATGACGTTCCGCCGCGGATCGAGCGCGTTCCGGCAGATCTCGGCGAAGGCGATCCGGGTGCTCTGTACCCACTGCGGACCCCAATTGTGCAGCAGCGCCACGAACGCCAGAAATTGCAAAGAGCTGACAAAAACCCGGGACGTCGGGAAGTTGCCTTCCTCACGAGCTTTCTGGATCCGCCGTGGTGTGGCTTTTTCGGATTTTTGACCCTGGTCCGCCATTGCCTAATGCGCTATGAGAGTCCGCGCCGCGGAAAAGGCTATACCGCTGCCGCCCCGCATCAGCGCAGGCAGGAGAACGGCAAGCCATCCCAGGAGACACAGACCGAGAATCATCTTTACGGGGAAGGCGAGCGCCAGGAGATTCATTTGGGAATTGACGCGGCCCAGCAGCGCGAGCGAGATGTCGGTCATGAGCATGACGGCAATCACGGGAAGCGCAAGGCGAAGGCCCGTCGAGAAAATACTCGAACCCGCCGCTATCAGAGATTGGCTTGCCGCGCGCGGCATGAGAAAAGTTCCCGCTGGTACGGTTTCCAGGCTGCGGGCGAAGATGCGCAGCACTTCCCGGTCGAGCCCCATCGCAAAGAACAGAAGCGCGGCGGCGAGCTGTGCGAAGACGACCAGGACTCCCGAGTCGGCCTGGGTGGAAGGATCGATGGTCGAGGCGAACGAGTATCCGGCCTGCAGGCTGATGATCTGCGCGCCCACCAGAAACGCTTCAATCGCGAAGGCAACCGCCAACCCGATCCCGAGACCCAATGCGGCTTCGGACGCAATCGAGGTTGCGAGCACACCAGGCGTTGCCTCCCAGGAGGGATGCGGCCATACCGGAAACAGGGCTATGGTGACGCCGAGGATCATGAGGATTCTTGCCGGATCGACCACACTCTTCAGGCCCGGAACCGGAACGAACACAAAAACCGCGGATACGCGAACGAGCGTCAGTAAAAAGCCCAACAGCGTTGCCGTCGAGAGAAAACTGTCAACGTCCATAGCGTCCAAGATCTCCGAGCGTCGCAACCATGTAGGCAGTCATCTTCTGCAGCATCCACGGCATGGAAATAATGAAGGCGCCCAGAAAAGCGATCAGGCGTGGGATGGCATTGAAGGCCGAATCCTGAATCGATGTCAGAATCTGCAGGAGGCTGATGACGATTCCCACGACAAAGCCCACGGCAAGCATGGGCGCGCTCAACCAGAGCGCCGTCAACAGGGCCTGGCGCACCAGTTGAATCACGTATTCCGGCGTCATGTGTAAAAACCTTTCACCAAAGAGCCGATTACGAGATTCCACCCGTCGGCCAGCACGAAGAGCAGTATTTTGAATGGAGCGGAGATCATGACGGGCGGAAGCTGCACCATGCCGACCGACACCGTCACCGAAGCGACGACCAAATCAATGATCAGAAAAGGAAGAAACAGAACCGCGCCGATCTGGAAACCGGCCTTCAGCTCCGAAAGAATATAGGCCGGAATCAGGATTCGGAGATCCAGATCGGCAACGTTGTGCGGTGCGGGCGCATGGGAAATATCGAGAAACAGTTTGACGTCCTTCTGACGGGCAAACCTGACGAGGAAATTCTTGAGCGGTTTGGTTCCGGCATCGAAGGCGTCCGATGCGGAAATCTGGTTCTTCTCGAGCGGTTCCCAGCCTTGCTTGTACATGTCCGCAGCCACCGGCTGGATGACCAGCATGGTGAGAAAGAGCGAAATTCCAAGCAGGACCTGGTTTGACGGCGCCGTCTGAGTTCCCAGCGCCTGCCGCAGGAAGTGCAGCACAATCGCGATCCGCAGAAACGGCGTAATCGACATGATGACCGCCGGCAACAAAGTCAACAGCGTCAGCAGAATGACGATCTGCATCGGCACGCTCAGGTTGGTGAGATTGAGAGGGGACGACGGGGTAGCCGCCAGGACTCGGGTCGGCCCTGCTATAAAGAACAGGAGCAGGGACCCGGCGATTCTGCGAATCATCGGACTGCTGTCCTCTCCTCAGCCGCCGTGGTCCATGCGCTGCCGTCAAGAACCGAGCATCCACCCGGTGAGACGGCAATCAAAATAGTCCGTCCGTAAACGCGTATCAGGTGGAGAGAATGCTGCGATGTCAGCGGCAGACGCTCAATTGACTGAAGCTGCCGCGCACCCTGAGCTCCGGCGGTCCTGAAACCGAACCGCGCGTGACCTTTACGGCGAAGGAAATAGAGCGATGCCGCCAGCAACAGCAGGACGCCTCCCACCGCGAAAAACTGCCCGAAGTCCGGCATTACGTGCGGCTTTCGGTCCCGAAACTCAACATGCGCACGATCGCCGTTCCCCTGAAACACCCCAGTTCACCCGTGCCCAGAGGAGCTTGCCCCGCCGTGACGATCAGGTTTTCGCCGGGCGGCCGACCGGTCATGACCAGGCTGCCGGCCCGCAGCGCAAGAATCTCGTCGATCCGGAGAGTCGGGCCGTTGAGACCTGCATCCACGGTCAGGACGAGGTTCGGAAAGCGGGCGGGATCAAAAGAATCCGGCATGCGAGTCGTATTTCAGCCGCGTGTCTTATCCCTGGATGAGGCCAACCGTGTCCTGCATAAGCTGGTCGCTCACCGTGATCACGCGCGAATTGGCCTGATAGCTTCTCTCAAAAGTCAGCAGCCCGGTGAATTCCTGCGCGATATCGACAGTCGACGATTCCAGGGCGCCCGCGATGATTTGTCCCCGCGCGCCGCTGCCCGCGGTACCGACGGAAGGAGTCGCCGTCGAAACAGACGCCTGCAGGTAGTTGTTACCGGCGACGTTGAGGGTATCCGGATTCGCAATGGAGGCCACGGCGAGCTGACCGATGGTGCTGGTCTGGCCGTTGGAGTAGTTCGCAACCAGAAGCCCGCCATTCTGCAGGCTGACGTTGCTGATCTGACCCGCGGCGTAACCATTCTGCGTGGTGCTTCCGGCGCCGGAGGCATCGGCCATTTGCGTAATCGTGGAGTTTCCGGTAGTCGGATCGAAGAGATTCCAGTTGATCGTCATGTCGGAAGCGCCGTCGGCAAAGTTGGTGATCTTTACGAGCTGCGGATCCTGGGCCTGCGTGGGGCTGGTCAGCATGCCGTTCGCGCCGAAGGTCATGTTGCCGCTGGCAACGGTGGTTGCGCCGCCCGCACTGAGATCGGCTGCCGGAATCGTGACCGCGTAGGACCAGGCATTGGAACCCGTCTTGGTGAAGGTAGCCGTGAGATTGTGACCCGTGCCCTGGCTGTCGAAAACCTGAATGGGCACTGAGAAAACCGCGCCGGGATCGGTGGTGGCGACCTGCGAATTCAGATTCAGATCCATATTCATGCTGGTGGTCGCGCTCGCCGGCACAGTAGTGCCGAGCGGAACGGAGATGTTGCCGATCGGGCCATTGGGATTGACGGTTCCGCCGATCGCGCTCCACCCCTGCACCGGGTCTCCTGCCGCAGTTGCCAGGAAGCCATTCGGGCTGATCTGGAAACTGCCGTCGCGGGTGTAGTCCGTTTGATTGTTCTGGCCCTTGACAATGAAGAAACCGCCGCCCTGAATAGCCGCATCCGTGGGCGCGCCCGTGTTATCGAGGGTGCCCTGCGTATAGCTGGCGAAGGCGCTGACCGGGGAAACGCCCAAGCCGACCTGGCCGCCGCTGCTTCCGCTCAACTGCTGTCCGATCAGTTCAGAAAACTCGATCTCATTCGCCTTATAACCGGTTGTGTTGAGATTGGCGAGATCGTTGCCAACCACGTCGATGGCGCCGGAGTCGGCTTCCAGTCCTGAAAGTGCCGTTGAAAATGAAGCAAGCATGCGTTTCTCCTCTTAATTGGTTGAAGTGCCTGTGGAATTGTTCGAAGTACCCGTGGCAGGCGTGCTGCTCGGATCCGTCGCGTTCTGCTGCGCGCTTGAGCTCATAGCCGTCTCGATATCGCTTCTGATGGCGACCACCTGCTCCAGTTCGCTGAACTGCGCGAGCTGACTGACGAACTGCGTGCTGTCCGTCGGATTCAGCGGATCCTGGTTCTGAATCTGAGATACGAGCAACTGAAGAAACACCTGCTCGCTCGGCGCCGCATCGGCGGTTGCGTTGGCGGCCGCCGTAGCCGTGGAGGCATTCGTGCCGGAAGAGGCCGATGACCCGAGTAAAGAATTAACTGGCGATGCCATTTTGATTTCCTTTTTCTGTCGATTCTGACTTCAGAGATGCCGCCATTTCGTTGACCCACCGCGGCCTGTTTGAAGGGTTGTTGTCACGCTGCTGCCGGTTCTGCTGCGATCCGTGACCCGATTGCGACTGCTGCTGAGATGACGAACTGGAAGAAGAGTTGCTGCCGGCTGCTACCGGCTCGGTGGATCCGCTGTGACCGGGATGCCAGGTTTCCGCGCGGTATCCGTTCTGGGCCAGATGAGTTTCCAGATCGCCCAGACCCTGGCGAAGATTTTGTGCGACATTGTCGTCGCCCGCCCTCACCGCCACGTTTAAATCAGTCGCCCGTGAGGCTATTCGGATATCTATCGTCTGACCGGAGGGCCCTTCCACCTGGAGTGAAATGCTCTTTGCCGGAGAAGACGCCTGAGCGGTTTTGTCCAACAGGATGTGGGTTTGCTCCACTGGCGCGCCGCTCTGCGGGGCCGATGCGGATCGCGGCTCGTTCAATACACCGGCGGAGGCGGATTGAGGAATAGTCTGAGCCAGAACCGTGATGTTTGGCTGGCCAGAACCGGGATCAGCCGCAGTTGTTTGAACCGCATTTGACTCGACGGTTTTCGATCCGGTAGCGCCCGGCGCCGCATCCGCGGGTTCGTCTTTTCGGAATGATGGTTTCGCCGCCGAAGAATCGGATGCCGATGTCTGAGAAGCAGGATTTTCCTGCTGTTCATAACCGGAATCTCCCTGCTTCGCGGAGGCTTCTCCGGTATTCTTCCCGATTTGCGACGCCGGACCGGCAGTCACGATTGAGCTCGCCGAATGACCCGGCGTTTGGCCGGCAGCGTCGGAGGTTTTGATTTTTGCCGCGAATGCAAGATCTCCAACATTGGAAGTAAAAGGCGTGTCGGGGTGAATCGTTGTCCGAATCGTTGGATCCGAACCTTCAGTCTGGAGCAGCCGCTGGGTTGGCTGGCCATCAATACCCGACGCATTACGGGATGCGGGAACCTGAGAAGGTGTTGAATTCTGATTCGAAGGTAAAACGTTTGCGAGCACAAAGGCACCGGCAGGCGCCGATGGAGTCTGGTTCGCTGTTGCTGCGTTCTGCGACGGGTCGGGGTCCGTGTTGTTTGCGGATTTCGTGTTAACCGAAGCGCCACCGGTCTGGATCACCGGCGTGGCCACCGGGATGGGCGAAGTAATCGGTGTTGCAGAAGATGCAGGGAGAAAATCCGGAGAGGGACGATTCGCAACATCCGAAGCGTTGCCGGAGACCGAAACGGGCACCGCATTCTGACTCGAAGGCAGAATGTTTATCGATAAGAAGGGATTGGCAGGCGCGCTTGAAGTCGGAGTGTCAGGCGAGGACTTGCGAGAACTTCCTCGGGCTCCGGAAAGAGCAGAGTCTGAAGCCGTCGCCGCACCCTTTCGGTTGTTTATGGGAGATCGAATCAGGCTGACGTCAGACGGAACGCCGCCCGGCAGAGCGAGGGAAGACTGCACATTACCGTCTGCTCCAACGATCGGTATTGCCGGTTCACTGACGCCGACCGGCAGGACAGAGGCAGGCATCCGAAGATTCGCGGAGAACGGGGACGCGGCATTGCTGCCAACCGCGGGTGTTTCTTCAGCGGCGCCGGAAGTCCCGGCCTCGACCGCCGCTCGCTGCAACTGTTCGCTAAAAAAGCCGGGCGCTCCATCCCGGCTCGGAGGAAGCGAGGACGGAGCGCCGGCGGCCGGCATCATTCCGGCACCAACAACAGTAGAAGCGAACACGGCGAAGACGAATGCAACTGCGCCGCCAAAGATGGGAACGTGAGATTACAGCAGGATAGCCGGAATTCCGTCTGTTAGCGTTTTGACAGAAGGGGCGGTTGTCAATCCTTTGACGGTTGACACGTACCGCTTATCGTTCCTGTCTCTTCTCTTCTTTTCTTCTTCTCGTCTGTGATTTCAACCAATTCGAGAATTTATTTTTCTGCCGCCTGTTCTGGACACCAACTTGCATCAGTCCACCACGAATTCATGGATAACCTGAGCATCGCCGCTACAAGCGGCCTTCAATCGCGGATGGTTTCGCTCGATATGCTTGCGAACAATCTTGCCAACTCCGGGACCGGCGGATTCAAGAGCGACCGGGAATACTACGGTCTCTACGCTTCGGACGAATCTCAAAACTCCGTCGACGGCGGAACGGGAACTACTCTGCCGACAGTGGAAAAACAGTGGACCGATTTTTCGCCGGGAACTCTGGAAGCCACCTCCAGCCCTCTCGATGTGGCTCTGACCGGTAAAGGATTTTTTTCGCTGACCGGTCCAACCAAAACCTTATATACACGCAACGGCAGCCTGCGGATACTTCCGTCCGGCGATCTGGGTTCCGCGGACGGCTACCCGATACAGAGTCCTGGCGGAGGAACCATTCACGTACTGCCCGGAAAGACGATTACGATCATGCCCGATGGCACCGTTGAGCAGGACGGAGCGAGTGTTGGCCAGATCGGGGTTGTGAATTTTCCCTCTACCGATTCTTTGCGTAAGGTGGGGAACACCAATTTCGAAAACACCGATTCCAAGGTGGTTCCCCAGCCCATGGCCAATCCCGGCATTCAGCAGGGCAAGATCGAGGGGTCGAACGTACAGGTAGCCGATGCGGCGATGAGACTGGTGGGAATCATGCGTCAGTCCGAGATGCTGCAGAAAGCGATCGGCGTCAGCAGCGACATGGATTCGAAGTCGATTCAGGAAGTAGCGCGCGTCGGCGCCTGAGTCGCCGCGGATTTGAAACTCAAAAGGAGTGTTTCAGTATGATTCGAGCCTTATACAGCGCGGCGAGCGGAATGAACGCGCAGCAGATGAATGTGGACAACATCGCCAACAATCTCGCTAACGCCAACACGAACGGTTACAAAATGCGGCGCGCGCAGTTTCAGGATCTTCTTTATCAAACCGTCGTTCAGCCGGGTTCCGCGGCGGGACAGCAGACGGTTGTCCCGAGCGGGCTCCAATTGGGTCTCGGAACAAAATCTTCGTCGAATGAAATTATCTTTACGCAGGGTAACTTCTCTGAAACAGACAATCCTCTGGACCTCGTGATTCAGGGAAACGGATTCTTCCAGGTACTCAGACCGACGGGTGACCTCGCTTACACGCGCGACGGGTCGTTTCAGCTGAACGCGACCGGCAGCATTGTGAACTCGAGCGGCGATCTCCTGCAGCCGCAGATCACGATCCCGGCCAATGCACAGTCCGTTACGATCGCGCCCGATGGCACCGTGAGCTATCTGCAACCCGGACAGACTACTGCACAGAAAGCGGGCCAGATTCAGATTGTAGGCTTTCAGAATCCCGCAGGCCTCAACAGTCTGGGGCAGAATCTCTATCAGCCCACCGACGCTTCGGGTACGCCAACGGTCGGGAACCCCGGCGGCGCGGAAGGATTCGGAACGCTGCTTCAGGGCTATGCGGAGCAATCCAACGTGAGCATCGTGCAGGAATTCATCAATCTGATCATCGCGCAACGCGCTTACGAGGCGAACTCCAAGGTCGTCAAAGCCGCCGATGAGATGTACCAGCAAGTCAACAATCTGAAGCAATGACAGCCCGCGTTCTCATTCTGTGCTGCGCGGCTGCGCTGTGCTGTGCAGCCGACCCTCTGCTCGTCGGACAGACGCGCTCCGCGTCCTGCGTGGCTGTCATGGGCCCAGAAATTCTGGGCGCCGATCTGGCCCGGGCGATCCCGGCATTCAGGGAGGTCCCGCCGGATCTCTCGATTTTTCCTTCTCCGTTACCGGGCGCCGTTCGAGCGATTTCCGCGTTCGAGGTACAGGCGCTTGCGGCACGCTTCGGAGTTCGTGATGCGACTTCTTCCGAAATCTGCTTCCGTATCGCCACGGAGCCTCTGACTCGCGCACGCGTGATCGAGTCGATGAAGGACAGCCTGAAAATCCCCGATCTTCAAATCGAAGTTGTCGATATGAGCAACGAGACCGCGCCGGTCGGTCGAATCGAGTTCGATCGTGGGAACCTTCGCGTGCCGGCCACACCCACTCGCGATCTGCCTGTGATGTGGAGAGGGGACGTGATCTACGCCGGAGATCGCCGGTTTTCGATCTGGGCAAAAGTGAAATTGACCGCGCCGATCACCCGGCTGGTTGCAGTAGAGAGCCTGCGGGCCGGCGTTCCCATCAGGGCGGATCAGATCCGCGAGCAGGTTACCGACGCCTTCCCGGTCTCTCCGGGGCGTGAAATCACATTGAGCGCGATCGACGGGCTTGTACCAGTGAAAGCCATTGCGGCCGGCACGGAAATCCAGGCAGCCGATCTGACCCGGCAGACCGCGGTAAATCGGGGCGATCTGGTTCACGTCGAAGTTCGGAAGGGCGCGGCTCGTGTGGCTCTGACAGGACGCGCGGAATCCAACGGGCAAATGGGGGATCTGGTGCCGGTGCGAAACATGGAGAGCAGCCGAGTATTTCAGGCGCGCGTGGACGGGCGGGACAGCGTTGTTGTCCATCTCGACGGCGCGGGAGAGATCCTGCAATGACTCCGGCTCAGAACTCACATCGCGCATTCCGTTTCACCGTATTTCATGCGACACTCGCGATCGCGGCGGCCCTTCTCGCCGGTACGGCCAAAGGCGCTCCGAAGACAAAAGCCCCGAAACCTTCCCAGCCGAGCGCACTGGATAAATACATCCAGGAATCTCTCAGGAACACGACGAGTACACCAGTCGAACCGTCGCCAGGCTCATTGTGGACTCCGGCATCGCGTTTCACAGATGTCGGGTCCGACTTGCGCGCCGTACAGGTCAACGATCTGGTAACGGTAGTCATAAACGAGCAGGCGTCCGCTGTAGCATCCGGGGCAACCCAGACGTCGCGCGTTTCTTCCGCGGCTGCTTCCATCTCACAACTCGGTGGAATCAAGAGTCCGACGGGAGCGCTCGCCAACCTGCTGAATACCTCCAATAACACCGCATTGAACGGCTCAGGGACCACAAGCCAATCGACATCGCTGACTTCCACGCTGAGCGCCCGCGTGACGCATGTGCTTCCCAACGGCTATCTTGTGCTGGAGGGTTCGAAGGATATACAGGTTAACTCCGAACATCAGGCAGTGAGCATTCGCGGCATCATCCGGACTGTGGATCTCAGCCCCGATAATGTCGTTGCATCCAGTCAACTGGCACAGATGGAGATTCGTATCGATGGCAAGGGTGTGGTGACCGACGCGGTTCACCGTCCCAATGCCCTTTACCGCTTCGTCCTCGGACTGCTTCCTTTTTAACTTTTTTATGAAGGCACTACTCACGGTATTTGTCCTGTTGCAGAGCTTCGCAACCTGCCAGGCGGCCCAGACCCGGCTGAAAGAGTTGATCTCGATCGAGGGGGTCCGCGACAACCAGTTGATGGGCTATGGGCTTGTCGTCGGGCTCCGAGGTACGGGCGACACCCGTCAAACCGTGTTTTCCGCGCAGAGTCTGACCAATCTTCTGGAGCGCATGGGACTTACTGTGACGGCCAGCGCGATTCAGGTGAAGAATACGGCCGCTGTCATGGTGACAGGGACCTTACCGCCTTACGCTCAGCCCGGCATGCGAATCGATGCAACGGCGGCGGCGGTGGGCGACGCAGCCAGCCTCCAGGGTGGCATTCTTCTGATGACGGGCCTCAAAGGACCCGACGGTCAGGTCTACGCAGTAGCACAGGGACCGCTGGTAATCGGTGGATTCGTGGCAGGCGGCCAAGGCAACACACAAGTTGTTAACCACACAACTGTCGGCAGAGCGCCAAACGGCGCCATCGTGGAACGCGCGTCGCCTTCCCCAGTGATTGGCGATCAGGTGCGTCTCCATTTGGAATTAGCCGATTATGCGACGGCGGCACGGGTCGCCGGAGTGCTGAACGAGCATTTCGGAAACGTGGCGCATGCCGACAACGCATCCGTGATCAGTGTTCATCTTCCGGATGAGTTCCACAATCGACAAACCGAATTCATCGCCGAGATGGAAGGTCTGACGGTCGAGCCGGATCGCGTGGCCAAAATCGTCGTGAACGAAAGAACCGGCACAATCATCATGGGCAAACAGGTGCGCATTGCTCCCGTGGCTATGATGCAGGGAAATCTGACGGTGGAGATTCAGACGCAGCAGCAGGTGTCGCAGCCCAATCCTCTCAGCCAGGGCAAAACCGAAGTCGTTCCTCAGGTCAATGTGGGGGTCAGGCAGGATACCGCAAAGAATGTCGTTCTGAAGGACGGGGCAACGGTTGAGGAACTCGTTCAGATACTGACGTCGGTCGGATCCAATCCGCGCGACATTATCTCGATTCTTCAGAACCTGAAGTCGGCAGGGGCGCTGGAAGCGGTACTGGAGGTGATCTGAAGATGCTCGATAAGCTTTCCACTGTGGCGGCTCCCTCCATCGCCACCGCGCCCAGGGACGATCCCGCAAAAGTCAAAGAATCCGCAAAGCAGTTCGAAGCTCTGCTGATCGGGCAGATGATGAAGTCCATGCGCGATTCGGAAGGCGGCTGGCTGGGGACCGGCGAGGACGAGTCCGCCTCATCGGCCATGGAGTATGCGCAGGAGAGTTTCGCTCAGGCCCTTGCCGCTCGCGGCGGTCTGGGATTGGCCGCCGTCATCACCAAAGGCCTCGAAAAGTCGGAATGAGCTCAGACGCTCCAGCCGCTCATCGAAGAGGACAAGGCTTCACCCATCGGGATATGCATCGCAGGAGTGTTCGTCCAGGCCTCCGCCCCTCCGCTGATGGTGCGCCAAGCCTCACTCAACGAGTCCAGAAGCCGGCTGACTTCAGCGAGCGGTTCGTCGGCCTGGCGGACGTTGCCTTCGGTCAGCCGGACGAGCATGTATTGGTAGAGCCGTCCCAGGTTGGCGGCGATTTCTCCTCCGCGGCTGGGGTCCAGCGAACGCTGCAGCTCGCCGATGATGGCGATGGTTTTCGTAATGCTTCGGGCGCGGGCAGCTATGTCACGGGCAGCAAGATGCCGCCGCGCTTCCTCAACTTCGAGAATGGCATGCTCATACAAAATATTGACGAGTTCAAGTGGGCTGGCGGAGAGTATGCGGGTCTCGAGGTAAACGTTCTTCCAATTCATTTCGTTGATTCCTGGTATTGCGACAGCAGCTTCAGAATGTCCTCCGGCGGAAACTGGTCGAGGATATCGCCAGTCATCGGGTCGACAACCTGGATGACAAACCTATGGCTGCCCGGATCCCGCACAACCGAGAACTTGCGGTCGGGGATGTTCCGGGCATTCAGATTCCGTACCGTTGCAAATGCGTTGCGCAGTTCCTCGTTCCCGTCCGCACCGGACTGGTCATACGCCCGGGAACCGGCAGAGTCGATGCTGTTCAGTGGCGGTACTTCCATAAGTTCTGTTTCCCTGCCCTCCCAGATCGGCCTGCAATCGCGGATTTCGAATAATTTACTGCCGAAGTTCCTGCTGTCGCTTTTCTTGTTACTGAGTTCCGACGCAGCACGAGCACAGACTTCGCAGGCCGACGTGTTGCATCGAATGGAATCATCGACGCAACGGCAACAACTCTCCATCACGCGACAGAGAAAGTCGATCGCAGGAACGGCGAAGGCGGCGGGGAGCAATGGATTCTTCCTGCGTCCATTCCCCCCGACCGCCCATCCGTTCCTCCCGGTCAGTCAACCGATCCAAATGGCTGGTCAGTCCGGCCAGCCGGAATGCGCAGCGCTGCCGGCCGTCGAAGTCGACAATCTGGTAACCCAGGCGGGTGAGGCAACATCGGTATCGCCTGACCTCCTGCGCTCGGTGATGAAGGAAGAATCGGGGTTTCGCCCCTGCGCAGTATCCGGCAAAGGCGCCATGGGGCTGATGCAGCTTATGGAGTCCACCGCCGCCCAGTTCGGTGTCAAGAATGCGTTTGACCCTCAGGAAAACGTTACGGCGGGCGCAAGCCTTCTGAAGCAACTGATCAATCTTTATAAGGGCGATCTGGGGTTGGCCCTGAGTGCCTACAACGCCGGCCCGGGCAAAGTCGATCCCTCGTTCGGCATACCAGACATCCCCGAAACGAAAGGCTACGTGGACAGAATACTCTCGCTCGTCGAAGCCGGACACTAGCCGATCGAGAGCGGGATCAGGCGCCGCGGGTCAGAGCGCCTGAAACTATGCTCTGCACGATTTTCGCCGCCGGTTGAACGTAATTTCCCGATTCGAACTGCTGCCGGAGCTGTTGAACACGGTCGCCGCGCGAAGCAAGCGATCCCGCCGCCGTCGAAATTGCGAGCAGATCGGATATTTGAGAGTGTTCTGACGCCGCGGGCGCCGATTGCGGAGTGCCTGGCTTACCGCTGTTCGGAACAACCTGCGGAATATTTGCACCACTGATTCTCACGTCTTATGTATCGGCGACGGCCAGTCAAATTATATTTTTTTGATGCGGCTTTGGTACTGGAACCCACTGATTTCTCAGACGTGAGCTCTTTTCTCGGCATACATCAGACTGTCGGCACGCGCCAGCAGCCGATCGGAATCCTCCTGGAGATCCCATTCGGCTACACCGATCGCCGCATCCAATCCGATTTCCAGCATTCCGTCTGATGTCTGGACCTTATACTTTCCCAAAACCCAGCGACGAACCCGATTCAGGCACGTTGCCACCTCGTCCGGGGTGCTGTACGTGACTACGACAAACTCATCGCCGCCCCACCGGCCCACTATGTCGGCAGATGCAAACTGGTCGCGAAGCTCGTTGGCAAACAGTCTGAGCAATTCGTCTCCGACGGGGTGCCCATAGGTATCGTTGATTTCCTTGAAGCCGTTCAAATCCAGCAAAATCACTGAAAAAGATGACCGACTCTCTCGCCGAGACTCAATGGCCACCTCGAGTCCGCGGCGATTCCTGACGCCGGTCAGCTGATCCGTGGTGGCACGGCGTTCCGATTCCAGCGCTTGAGCGCGATATGCCTCGATCTGCGTCTGCAGATCGAGTACCGTTGCACGGCCTTCTTCATCCATCCGCTGGATATTGGCCTTCATGTCAAATACGCTCGTCGAAAGCTGGCGTCGAATAGCACTGATATCGTCGAGCGTTCCGATGGATTGAAGACGCGTCGTCAATTCGCTGAAGCGTGAGGAATTCGTGCTGTCGCGCTCGCTGATCCGCTCAGCGGCAGCCACCAGAGTGAGCATCAACTCTTTCGCGTCGGAGGTCTTTTTATCCAGGTCTTCGATTACGAGGTCAGCCCACCGGTCGAGCTCAAACTCGAAACGGGTGCGGCACTCTTCGATGGCAGAAGGACCGGCGTCAGCCCCCAGACGGCCCGCAAGCTCATCCAGGAGGCTCCTCATGTCCCCTTTGAGCCCCGGGAGAGCCCGATCCGTCTCCTTACCGACGCAGGTCAGCGCAGCGGCATAAGCGCTGAGAGCTGAACGCGCGATGGCGCGCTCCAACTCATCCATATACTGCTTGATTGAGGTCATGCCTCAATGCAGTATGCTCTGGCTCCGGCCGTTCTGATACGGCGGGTCCAGCGGACGGGGAGGCAGGGCGTCCCGGTAAAGGTACACCGCATCCAGAGGTTTGGACCCGGTTTCAATTCCGGGTTCACGCATCGACACTCGATCGGCCGACTCATGGCCACTGTGCCGCAAACCCAGCAAAGCCAACTCAAAGCGGTCGGAGACACCGACCTTGGAGAACAACCGCGAAAGGTAAACCTTGACGGTTCCTTCCGTGATGTTCAGAGCGTATGCAATTTCCTTGTTCCGCAGGCCCTGCGCGATCAGCTTGAGCAACTGCCCTTCGCGGCGCGACAAGTGGCATCGGCGGGTATTCAGCACCGCCTGAGTAACGGAAGGCGGCACCCACCGCATGCCGGATGTAACCGACTGCAGGCATGCCATCACGTCTTCAGCGCTCGACACATCATTCAATACGCCGGCCGCTCCGGAATCCAAAGCATTCAGTGCCGGTTCGCCGGCAATAGAGCGTTGCCACGCAATAACGGGGATATTTCCCGGTGACTGAGTGAACGCCCGCAGAGGCTTGTTCGGCATGTCGACAACGATCGCCGCCGGGCGATTGCTTTCCGGCGCGCGATTGACGGCCGGGGCACGCTCCGAGGAGCGCCGTTCGCATTGGAATTGATCCCCTACGATACTCTCCAAGGCAAGTACGAGTAACTCCCGATCTGTACAGACTTCAATAATTCCGCTTCGGAGCGTCATGGAATACATCCTTCGATAACCATGTCGGACGAAACGGGCGAAATTCTACAGATATTTTAAGAATCTCAGGTTCTTGCTGTGCGGCTGGATACGATTACGCCATCGCTGAGACCGCGAGAATGCTTGCGCCGATCCGGCGCGCGGAAGATATGGCTGCAGTTGCTGCAAAGAAAGCTCCGCTTACCCGTGAGGAAGATGAGGATCCGCTCGAAACCTTGTGATCTTTTGATTTTCAGACGGTCCGCCCGACATAAGGGGCACATATGACCGAATGCTATGACAAACGACTCACTCGGCGAAATATTGTCAATGGTTGGCTGTCCAACTGTTTGCTATCGGCATCGACTGCGGCGGGTTGTTATTCAAAGATGGGCGCCAGCCTCGCCAGAACTTCGTTCATAATTTCATCGGGAAGGGCTTCGAGCTTCCTCGCACTGCGTGCACCGAGGTCGAGCGCACGCGGCTGATCGCACCGGACAATACCTTTTGTCTTGATTCCGGCACCCTCGACTGTCACGGCAAAACCGGCCGTGCGCGCGAAATTGCCACCACTGGTGATTGGCACGACAACAGGCACTTTCGTTAACCGGTTGAAGGCCTCCGGCGACACGATCAGGACCGGTCGCCAGCCTTTCTGCTCGTGCCCCCGAGCGGGGTCCAGCGCGACGAGCCAGATTTCGCCCCGTTTCATCAGACCAATTCGCCGCCCGCAGGCACGGAGTTGAGCCATTCGCGATCTTCCCTGCTTCGCGAAGCGCGGGCGTTGCACTGAGCGAGCAACTCATCGAGCGTATAGCGGGGCCGTGGCTGCGGCTCTACAACGAGCCGCCCGCTTTGGACCGTCAGTCCCACTTTTGCCCCTGGCCGCAGACGCAGAACGTCGAGCAGCGCGGGCGGTACAGCCAGCATGATCGAACCCCCGACCCTACGCAAATTGGTTGTATGCATTCAATTGTCTTTCCCGCTCAGTTATATTTTAATATAATTTATATCACAAGACCCGCCTTCGCTTTCCCGGCTGCCGCCAGGTTCTTGTTGCTTGCCTTAATTCCCGATTTGCCCGAGGAGATTGAGCGTGAGACGATCCGGCAAGCCAGCGAAATATTTATCCAACGCGTCGCTGAATACGCCGATATTCCGTGCCGCCTGAGCGAAGAGCGTCATAGAGGAACGGAACTTCATTGCATCGGTGGAACCGAAAATTTCCTGAATGGAGCGTTCTTCCACAAGGTTGACCAAATTGGTGCATTCCGCCAGCTTTGGTCCGAGGACCGGATGTTCCCAATATGCTTCCGCCTCCGCGCATGAAGAAATGCCGTAAAGATTGGCCATAGGACTTCTGCCCAAACCCCTGAGTTGAGGGAAGACAAACCACATCCAGTGACCGCGCTTACAGCCGTCCTTCAGTTCGGCGAGTACCCGCTCCATCTCATCGTGCTGCGCGGCGACGAATCGTTGAAGGTTGAATCGATCGTCCGTCATGCTTTCTACGATGCTCGCCCGAGCTTTAAATCAATCCTGCGACTTCGGTGCGTCGGTCGTCCGGGCGGTTGGGGTGTCTTCGAAATGCTCATGCAGATGGACGTGTTCCTGGCGGTGTCTCTCGCCGCGAACGGCGGCGGCTTTCGCATGCGCGACGCCGAGGTTCGCCTGCCGTGTGCTTTCCGAACTGGCGGCGAACGTCGAAAGCATCTGCTCAAGATCCTGTTTGTGACACGCCGGGCATTCGGGCACGGGAGACGAGTGCAGCACCAGCAGCTCGAAGCGATGTTCGCACCGGCGGCATTGATATTCGAAAAGCGGCATTGAGCTCAGTGAACGACGAAAGGAAGTGAAACGGTCTTGCTGGTTATGTGTTCCGTAACATGGTCGAAGACATCAATATCGAAAGGCCGGCCGATTGAGTTTCCCGCAAGGTCTTCGAGACCGGTGTCAACGATCAATTTGTAGCTGCCTGCTTTCCAGGACGATTGTGGGGTCAGACGCCATTCCGACTCCTGTTTATCAATGGCGATAATCCCTGTTACCTTCCCATCAGGACCAGAAACCTGCAACATTCGCTGGAGAAGCGGATAGTTCATCGGCGTTGGAAAGTTCACCGCTACAGCTTCGCCCGTGCCCGCCTTCGGCGCTGTCACCTTCCACTGAGCGGGATCCGGCGGTTTTCGCTGCGCCGGGCCACCGCGAAAGGGCTTGCGAAATCCCTCCACCATCTTCACTCCGCGCGCATCGAGCCAGTCGCGGTCGATCACCAGAGTGTAGTGCTTTCCTTCCGTGATCGGAGGGCCCATGGCCTCATTCGAAGTGAGTCCGCGCTTGATCCGTCCTGGATCGAAAGTCATTGTGAGCCGTCGAAAACCGGGATCCCAGAGTTCCTCGCCGGGCAGAAACACCCCCGGCAGAATCCTGCCTTTGTCATCCAGAACGTGAATGCGCGCGCCCGCCTCTCCCCGGCTCATAGGCGCGGAGAAATAGATGTAGAGCCTGAGTTGGTTGCTCGGCAGAACGTCCGCCGAGGGATAAATTCTTTCGACGCGAGTTGCCGGAGTGGTGTCGCGCGGAGGCCCGTCGAAAACCTTCTCGACCGGCGCCGCTGCGCCCGGTTGATGAAAAACGGCGCGGTATTGAACGCCGGGAGCAAAAGGGAAGCGGGGATGAAAGACCAGAGAACCCTTTTCGACCGCGTAGCGGCCAACGAGCGGCGGCACATCGCCGTGGCCAACATAAACAGCGAAAACGGAAGACCAGCCTTTGGCAGGCTCCGAACGCGGCGGACGCCATCCGGCGATGCGGAATACGCCGCTTTCAAGCTGAATAGAAACAGATTCCGCGATTGCGGTGATCCCCGTCAGAAGGAGGACCGCAATCGCGGTAAGGGTTACCTTGCGCAACGAAGTACTGCTTTAGGGAAGAGCGATCGTCTGAATATTGACCGGACCGGCGGACGGGCCCGGATTGTAAGCAGGGCCGCTTCCCGGCTTCGCCGTCAGGATTACGGCGTTCGCGTTATCGAGTTGGGCCAGGTGCTGAACATTCTTCAGACTGTTGATTGAGTCATAGGGCACTCCGGCAACATCGACGACGGTCGGCGAATCGATCGGCTTGTAGGTTTCGAGGTTGTCGGCTTTGAGCTTCACAACGCCGAACGCCGTATTGGCGACCAGAATGTAATCGTGACCGTCCTTCTTATAAGGAACCATGTCGAGGGGCTGGTTGCCGGAGCCGAGATCGGCGATCGTTACGCCTTTTACCTTCGCGCCCGGCTTCAGGTCGCTGACCGGGATCTTGACCAGCGGTGTGCAGGTATAGGCGGCGAGAACGTACTGCTGGCCCTGAATCGTGTACGGGACGAATGTCCGCACGGGAGACTGGGTCTCATACCGTCCGTGCGATGAATGCCAGATCTGAAGCGTGGCGCCCTGCTCAGCCTTCTTAAACGGGAAGGGAATGGAGCGCAGCGCGGAAGACCATTCTTCATTCGACAAACCGGCCACCATCACATTGCCATTCAGGTAGTTCATATCCGTGATGGTCTGCATACGCGGATTCTGACGAGCTCCGGCGTTCGCTTCGGGAGCGTCGCTCAGGCTGACGGATGCGTGCGGGATGTTGTCCAGCGAAAGGAGAGAGACGTTGCCGGATGCTGTTGCCCGCGCGATAAGGGGCAGGGCATCGGGTCCACGGCCGCGCGAAGCTGACAAGTAGACATTCTTTGAGATCGGATTCACGGTGATGTCGTTCACCATGATTTGATCCGGGGTCGTGCCGGCGAGAGCGGCGATCTTTGCATCTATGCCCTGGACGTCAACCTTGACGGCGGAGCGTGGAGCAGCGTTATCCTTTGTATCCAAAGCCACAACTGCACCACCGATCGAGTCGCCCACGAAGAGCACACCATCAGGACCGAAGGCGAGGGCGCCTGCGGACATAAGCTGCGCTTTACCCGCGGTGAGACTTGCCGTCGCAGATGTGCCGGCAGCGGCCACCGTGTATGCCAAAGCGGCGACGAGGGCCAGCCCTGCCGCAATACGAATCAGATTCTTTCGCTTCATTGGATCTCCTTATAAAGATGCTGTAAGCGAACCACGTATATCACTGTTGAAATGACCGGTCAAGCAGGCCTTGGGGGGTCGCGGGCAGTGGCGTACCAATCTTTCACCGGTTTGAAGGCAGGAGAGAAGGCTGCTGGTCAGCAGAGGGATCCGGCTGGGTGCAGTCGGGAAACGCGCTTTCGCCGATGCTGACCATAGTGAAATGCAGAGCCTCCTTCGTCCGCACGACGAAATAGTGTCTCGGCATCCCTTCGAAGTGCGTTGTGACTTCAACAAGCGATGGATCGTTCGAACAACGAAGCGCCGGCTCCGGATAGTCGCCCTGCCCGTCGTCGCGATGCAGTTTGTCGTGCCATTCGCGAAGCGCCGGAGAATCGGAACGCGCCGCGCTGTCCTGCCAGGGCGCGGCCAGCCACTCCTCGACGAAGTCTCGCGGCGTGGGGGCGATGGGATCGGTCAGGGTCGCGGTGACGCCGTGGATTTCGTAGTGACGCAGCGCCTTGTGCGTAAAACCGTAGCCTGTACCACCGGCTGAGAACTCGATCAGCAGGTCATCAGGCGTAATGCGCGCGATCGCAGGGGGTTCACCTTCGTCGTTGAGAATTTCCGACTTATCCAAAATAGGCGAGGAACCGCCGTCAGCGTTGATGCGCCAAAGCCGGTAATAGATGGGCACGAATGCGCCGCCACAACCAGCGGGCGTGCCGAGAGTGAGCACCAGCCGCGTGCCGTCCGCGGCGGCGTCGGATATGTGAACGGCATGCAGGGTCTGGGGATGATAGGCGGCCTGCGAATAGTCGTTTTGTTCGTTTTCCCAAACTCGCCGCCATTGATTCTGCCGCCATTCATAGGCATATGCGGAGTAATCGTAGCCGCACCGGACGCCGGTACCGACTGCTGTGGCGACAATCAGGAATCCGTGCTCGCGGTGCACCTCGACTTCGTCAACAAAGCCAATGGAATTGGCTGGGCAGTCGCTCGGATCGTCGCAGAAGAGCCTGGCTTTGGAAAGCGCAGCCAGAAAATCGATCGAGAGTCTGACGGGATCGCCGTTCTCGGGAAAAGAAGCGAGGCGGAACTCGATCCAGTCGCGCAATTGATGTTTTGCGGCCGTAAGCTCCGGAAGCCCTCCGCGAATGCCGGAGTGAGACTCGGCATACTCGCGGAGAGACAGCACCGTTTTGGTGAGGGCATCGATTTCAGCGGGAGAATCGACGGGCGAGGTTTGGGCCGTGGCAAGCGAGCACAAGAGGAAAATCCCGAACGGAATCGCTCGCTTCCCGCCAACATGCATAGCAGCGAGTTTATAAGACGACGCAGCAGACTGAAACCGGTCCGCTAGAATCAAAGTTACCCCCGTTCTCAGATGAGCGAGAAGCCCGCAAAGGTGGTCGCGATCTACCCAGGATCGTTCGATCCGATTACGAGTGGCCACCTCGATGTGATCGAGCGCGGCTCCCGGATGTTCGACCGGCTGATCGTCTCGATTTTGGGAAACGAGGCCAAGGCTCCTTTATTCAGCGTGAAAGAGCGCATGCAGATGCTGGCTGAAGTCGTCGAACCATATAAAAATGTCGAGGTCGATTCCTTCGACGGACTGCTGGCGGCCTATGCGCTGCGCAAAGAGGCGCGCGTCATCCTGCGCGGCATTCGCGCGATCTCCGACTACGAATACGAATTGCAGATGGCGCTCATGAACCGCAGACTGCAGCCGCAACTGGAAACTGTTTTTCTGCCCGCGGGGGAGCAATTCTCCTTCATCAGCTCGAAACTGGTGAAAGAGGTTATCAGCCTGGGCGGCAACATTGCGGGCCTCGTACCGCCGACAGTCGAGAAACGGCTCCGCAAGCGCCTCAAAAAACGAGTAAACAAGCTATGACACCAACTCTGAACGCACTCACAGCCGATCGCATCTCTGCGATCAGCGTTTCCTCCACCATGAAGGTCATGGCCGATGCCGACAAGCTCCGGCGCGAGGGAGTCGACATGGTCGATTTCAGCGCCGGCGAACCCGATTTCCCGACGCCGGACAACATTAAGCAGGCGGCCATTCGGGCGATCAACGAAAATTTCAGCAAATACACGCCCGTGGGCGGCGCCGTCGAGCTGAAACAGGCGGCCATCGAGCGGCACAAGGCGGAGTTCGGCACCGATTACAAGGTGTCCGAGTGCATGATTTCCGTCGGCGGCAAGCATGTCCTGTTCAATTACACGCAGGCGCTGGTGAATCCAGGTGATGAAGTCATCATCCCGGTGCCCTATTGGGTCACATACAAGGACATCGTGAACTACGCGGGCGGCAAGTGCGTTTTTGTCGAGACCGATGAAAACGAGGGCTTCCGTCTCACGGCGGCAATGATTGAGAGAGCCATCACGCCGCGTACCCGCATCGTGATCATCAATTCGCCGAGCAACCCCGCGGGCGGAGTGATGGAGGATGCTGAGTTCGAGAAGCTCTACCACATCACGTCGAAACGCGGCATCTTTCTGCTGACCGACGAGTGTTACTCGCACTTCCTCTACGACGGCAAACCGTATTCGGTGGCGTCGATAGCGGGATCGAAACCGACCGTGCTGGTGGCAGGAACGGTTTCGAAAACGTACGCCATGACCGGTTGGCGCATCGGCTACGCCCTGGCCCCGGAGGCGGTCATCGGCGCGATGATGAAGCTCCAGAGCCATTCGACTTCGAACCCGACTTCCATCGCGCAGAAGGCGTCGATCGAGGCCTTGCGCGGACCGCAGGATTCCGTCCCGCTGATGCTGGCGGAATACCGCAGACGCCGCGATTTCGTGGTGCCGCGCCTTCGCAGCATCCCGGGCGTGACCTGTTCCATGCCGAAAGGCGCATTTTACGCCTACCCGAATCTGCGCGGGGCGCTTGACCGGGGCGGAATCAAGACCCCGCTCGAATTCGCGGATCGCCTGCTCAAAGAGGCGCATGTCGCGGTGGTGCCGGGCGAAGCGTTCGGAACGGACCATCACGTACGCATCTCCTACGCGACTTCGATGAAGGAGCTCGAAAAGGGCCTCGACCGGATCCACAAATTTGTGGAATCACTGGGGTGATCGGCCGTACGAATTCGCCGCGGCGGCTGACCTCAACCGTTCACGAGAAGGTCTGGGGCTCGCCCGAGACAGAACCCTGGGCTCGGAATCCGGAAGGACGCAAGATCGGAGAAATCTGGTTTGCGGCCTCGGACGAAGTTCCGCTTTTGGTGAAATTCCTGTTTACTTCCGATAACCTCTCGGTACAGGTGCATCCCGGCGACGAGTACGCGCAAGCGCATCACAACTCGCGGGGCAAGACGGAAATGTGGCACATCCTGCGCGCGGAGCCTGAGGCGAAGATCGCTCTCGGCCTTCGCGAGCGGGTGACTCCCGACCGATTGCGAGCGGCGGCGACCTCGGGCGAGATCATGGAACTGTTGAACTGGATCCCCGCGCGCCGCGGCGACACGTTCTTCGTTCCCGCAGGGACGATACACGCCATTGGCGGCGGTCTGGCACTGTGCGAGGTCCAGCAGCACTCGGATGTTACGTATCGGCTTTACGACTACGGACGCCCCCGTGAGCTCCATCTGGACCACTCACTGGCGGTATCGCAGTTGACGCCGCCGAAGTCCGGGCTGGTCCCATTGCCCGTAGAGTCGCCGTATTTCCGAACGGATCGAATCACGGTGACTGGTCGGCTTACCGTCGGTAAATCGGCGCGCAATACTCTGTATATCGCGCTGGAAGGGATCGGCTTGCTGGCGGGCCAGCCGTTTCAGGCGGGAGAAGCATGGGAAGTGGCGGCTAACGCCGAACCGTTCGAGGTCACCAGCGAAAACGCCGCGTTTCTGGTTACGTCCCCGTTATAGGAAGGTGGGCGCTATAGGAACGTGTAACCCTTGCGCGAAACGCCTGCCGAAATCACTTCCGTTGTGCAGCCGTTCATAGCGAAGATGTTGCGCACCAGATCGCACACCGATTCCGCGCCGCGCTCATGAAACACCAGCACCCCGGGACCTGCGCCGCTCAGTGCGCAGCCGAGGAGACCAGGCTTGCGTAATCGAAGGATCTCGTTGAGGCCCGGCACCAACCGTGAGCGAAACGGCTGGTGGAGACGGTCATCGAGAGCCATGGGGAAGACGGACGAGTCGCCCGTTTTAAGAGCCGCGATCAATAACGCGGTGCGTTGAACGTTGAATACGACGTCGGCCTGCGAATAGCAGTCCGGCAGGACAGCGCGGGCTTCCTTCGTTGGAATTGCAAAGTCCGGCACCACCACAGCCACATCGAAGTTGTCGGGCATGTCGAGTCGAATGGCGCGGGTCAATCCGCCCGGTTCCACGCCGCTGGCGACGATCGAGCCCAAAACGCAGGCAGCCACGTTGTCGGGGTGACCTTCGAGCCGTGCTGCCTCATCGAGAATACGCGCGGGTTTCCAGCGCAGTTCGAGCAGGCGCTCCGCAATCACGACACCAGCGGTCAGTGCCGCCGCGCTCGATCCCAGCCCTTTGCCGATCGGAATATCGTTATCGATGACCAGCTGGATGGGAGGTAACGGCAAGTGAGCCCGCGCGGCAACGGCCAGAGCGGTTTTCCAAATGAGATTCTCTTCGGTCGCCGGAATCAGGTGAGCATCGCGCCCGGATACCCGGATCGAGAGGCGATTGCTAACCGAAAATCGGCATTCCAGATACACCTTGAGGGCAATAGCCAAGGCATCAAAGCCGGGACCGAGATTGGCGCTCGATCCGGGCACACGCAAAGTACTGGTTGGGGTCAAACCGTCATTATGCCGTTACGGCGGAGGGTTTTTCAATCGGCGGATTCCTTATATATGCTCTACGATGGGCAGGGAAGGGCAACCGGCGTCGCGTCAACCTCATGAACCCTCAGCGCTATCTTTGCTCGCACCTCGTGGCATTGAAAAATAATTCCCGGGCCCCCGCCGTGAACCTGTTTGCGAATCTGGAAGAAATCTGGGCCAGCGGCGCGGTGCTGGAAGCGGAAGAACCGATGGATCCTGGCACGAACCTTGAACTGCGTGGCGGATCGGCGACTTTCGTGGGCCGCGTCATGCAGGTGGAGCGTCATGAACTGGGATGGCGGCTGGAAGTGGAGTTTTCGCCACTGACGCCGTGGACCGTGGAGAAGTTCGCGCCGCAGCATTTGTTGGATTTATCAAAGCGAGAGCGTTCGAAAAGAGACCAGGGGAAGTAGATTGCGGATCGCTCTCGATGCCACCTACAGCCTGGGCGATGAGCTCTCCGGCGTAGGCGTCTATTCGCGGGAGATTCTGAACGGTCTCGCTTTAACGAAATTTGCCGAAAATTGGGACTGGTTTTATCGTTCGCAACGATATTTTCGCGCACGCGGGTTGCCCAAACCTCCGCATGTTACGCAGCGGCTCCTCTCCGATTCGTGGGGCAATCGCTCCGCCGGCGTTTTCCACGGCCTCAACCAACGCCTGCCGAAGCGGCGATTTCGCAAACAGGTGGTGACGTTCCACGATCTGTTTGTCCTCACCGGCGAATACAGCACGCCGGAGTTTCGCGAACGATTCGCGGCACAGGCAAGGGAAGCCGCAGCCGGAGCGGATCTGGTGATCGCCGTGTCGGCGTTTACCGCGTCGCAGGTCCAGGAACATCTGGGCGTGCCGGGATCGCGCATCAGGGTCATCCACCACGGCGTGATTCATCGGCCGATAACCGACCGGCCGCGTGAAAAGGTAGTCCTGTGCATCGGAGCGATTCAACGGCGCAAAAACCAAGCGGTCCTGATTCGAGCGTTCCGCGCGCTGCCGGAAGATTGGATGCTCGTACTGGCCGGATCGCAGGGATACGAGGCCGACGAAGCAGTGAACGAAGCGGCGAACAGCGAGGCGAGAGAGCGTATTCGGATCACAGGTTATCTGACTGACGAACAGATCGGCGAATGGTACGCGCGGGCGGGTATTTTCGCGTTTCCGTCGATGGATGAAGGCTTCGGGATGCCGGTGCTGGAAGCCATGGCGGCCGGAATACCGGTGGTCGCCGGAAACCGCTCCGCTCTGCCGGAAGTTTGTGGAGGCGCCGCGGTACTGATCGATCCTCGCAACGAAGACGAACTCGCATCGGCCCTCGTCAGTCTGGCCACGGACCAGGCGCGCGTGACGGCACTTGTGGAATCAGGACGGAAACGTGCGATGGAATTTCGTTGGGAAAAAGCGGTGAATGAAACGCTTACCGTGTATCGGGAGTTGTTGTAAGAAATCGGAAAGCCAGCCCGCTCAGACTTCTTCGTCGACCGTGATGCGCAGCGCCTTCAGGAATCGCTGGTCCTGCGTGGTGAAGCGGACTTTGCCGGTAGTGGCAATTTCGCGCGGCTCGCTGAGGTTCTCGTTGCTTTCCTCTTCCGCGCCATCCTCGCCGTTCTCGCGCTTGTTGAATCCGATGGTGGCTTCCAGAACGAGGAAGACATCGTAACCGGCGCGCTTGATCTCCCCTATCGCCTCTGCAATGCGCTCGGAATCGGACAGCGAATCGTTAATCGCATTTCCCAGGTCCTGCATCAAGCTTTTGAGACGTTCTTCCACGTTCTGCCCCTTTCGGTGGGCGATACCCGTTCGGTTCCCTTCTCTTCTGATGCAACTACAGGGCCATCGGTTCCCTGGTTAAAAATGTCTGGCCTCGGCGAAATTATTCCCTTGATTGTATAGGGTGTCGGAATGTCAGTACAAGTTTCACTTTTGCTAGGATCAAATCGTGCAGCACAAGCAGTTGGCGCGGCAGGCAGGCCAGTTCGTAAAGCATGTGGTGCCGGCCGCCGTGAAGCCTGTTCATACGCTCTGGCATGAAGTACTGGGCTTTATTTTCCTTGTAGTTGCAGCGACGCTGACGTGGAAGGTGGCACGAAATTTTACAACTTTGGGCCCGGTTCGTCTCGCCATCATCGTTCCCCTCATTGTTGTGACGGCCGGATACGGCATTTCGTCCTTTCTGAAAGCCAGGCGCATCTCACGCTCCTGAAGGCATGAAAACACCCGAGAGTCCTGGCGAGTTCCCCTACACGCGTGGGATTTACCGCGGTATGTATCGCACGCGCCTCTGGACCATGCGGCAATACGCCGGTTTCGGAACGGCGGAAGAGAGCAACCGGCGTTATCGGTATCTTTTGAGCCAGGGCACCACCGGTCTGTCGGTCGCATTCGATCTGCCAACGCAGATGGGGCTGGATCCCGATCACCCACTCGCCACAGGCGAAGTGGGACGCACGGGCGTATCCATCGCGTCACTTTTGGACATGCGGCAACTCTTCGAAGGCATCCGGCTGGACGAAGTTTCCACCTCGATGACCATCAACTCCACCGCCGCGGTTCTGCTGGCGCTGTATGTTTTGGTAGCACGCGAGCAGGGAGTCGATAGTCGAAAGCTGAATGGCACGATTCAGAACGACATCCTGAAGGAATACATCGCCCGCGGAACTTATATCTATCCCCCCCGGCAGGCAATGCGGATCATCACAGACCTCTTTGCGTGGGCTCAGACCGAAGTCCCGGAATGGAACACGATTTCGATTTCCGGGTATCACATTCGGGAATCGGGTTCCACAGCGGTACAGGAGGTGGCCTTCACCTTCGCCAATGCGATCGCCTACATCGAAGCGGCCATCGCCGCAGGAATGGATGTTGATTCCTTCGGACCTCGCCTGTCATTCTTCTTCAACGCACATTCCGATTTTCTGACGGAGATCGCCAAATTCCGGGCGGCGCGCCGACTCTACGCCAGACTCATGCGCGACCGGTTCCACGCGAAGAACGACCGTTCCCGCATGCTGCGATTCCATACACAGACGGCCGGGTCGAGCCTGACAGCGCAGCAG
Organism: Bryobacteraceae bacterium; assembly: GCA_036273015.1. GTDB lineage: Bacteria > Acidobacteriota > Terriglobia > Bryobacterales > Bryobacteraceae > BOG-234. The sequence goes on from DATAXN010000075.1 coordinate 80,964, forward strand.
CCGGACGTGAATATTGTGCGGACGACACTCGAAGCGTTATCCGCCGTACTCGGCGGCACGCAATCGCTGCACACGAATGCACGCGATGAAGCGATCGGACTTCCCACGGAAGACTCCGCACAATTGGCGTTGCGCACCCAGCAGGTCATCGCTTACGAAACGGGCATCGCCGACGTTCCCGATCCTGTCGGTGGCAGCTATTACATCGAAGAGCTCACCGACCGAATTGAAGCGGAGGCGATGGACTACATTCGTCGCATTGACGAAATTGGCGGGACGTTATGCGCGATCGAGACAGGCTTTATTCAAAGTGAGATCCAGAATTCGGCGTTCGAATTCCAGAAAGAAATCGAAAAGGGCCAGCGAATCATCGTAGGAGTCAATCGTTTCCGAATGGAGGAACGAGAGAAGACGCCTGTCTTCCGGATCGATCCGGCTAACGAACGTGCGCGGATCGAAAGCATGCGGGAAATGCGCGCGCGCCGCAATGCGGCGAAATGGCAGCAGAGTCTGGCTCAGCTCGAAACCGCCGCGCGAGGCACGGAGAACCTTATGCCGCGCATTCTCGGCGCAGCGGAAGCTTACGCCACGGTCGGAGAGATCTCGGACACACTTAGGCGCGTGTTCGGCGAGTACCGGGACGCCGGTTAGTTGGCCGGGGTTTAGCTGGCCGGGGTTTAGCTGGCCGGCGCGGCCGCCATCGCGGTCGACTGCACAAACATCGCGGGCGCATACGTAAAACGCCGCTCACGCAAACCCAGTTTATGCATCAGGCGGCCGACATGGTCCTGATCGTAGTGAATGCCGAATTGTCTCTCGATGGCTGCAGCGAGACGTCCGGTGGTCCACCGGTCTCCCAGGAAGCCGTGGGCCGCCGCACCGCCGTGATACATCTGACGGATCGCGACCACTTGATCGGCACTGAGGCGGCTGGGACGTCCGGTCGCCCGTCTCAGACGCAGTCCTTCGACGCCTTTATGGACGATGGATCGATTCCAGCGGGATGCCGTAGTACGGCTGACGCCGTATCTGCGGGCTACTTGTGATTGAGTGAGACCGGTAAGCAGCTCTTTTGCAGCAGCGAGCCGGCGAGTTTCCATTTCTTCGCGTGTCAGAGAGCTAAGCGGGGCAAGCATCCTCTCGTTTCGCGCGGATTTTCAGCTGGAGCAAATCCAGAATACAACAACAACAGAGTTGAGGCAAATTGTTTTCGAAAGATTTTTATGATGCAGTGGCGCCGCCGCGAGAACAAGGAGCTGAAAGAGTCGCTCAGAGAGAAGGCGGCGGAAGTGGGATTTTTTCGCCGCCGCCTTGCGCAGAGTGAAGGAGGATCGCCGGAGCAAAGGCGGAGCTTCCGAGCCGGCGGCTACGCCGAAACACCAGATGACACCGAGCATGAGTCGGCCGGCAAACCCTTACGACAATGCAACCTGCGAAAGTTTCATGAAGACGCTGAAGCAGGAGGAGATTTACTGCCGGGAATATCCTGATCTGGAGGATCTGGAAACGCACCTCCAGGAGTTTCCGGATCGCTATTACAATCAGCGGCGACTCCATTCGGCACTGAGGTACAGAACAGCGGAGGAGTTTGAAGGCCAATGCGGAGATCCGGCATCGATGAAGGAAACGGATGCTCAGAAGATGAGTCTTTTCAGGCATGGGGAATCTATCGCTCCGAGGTCTGCTTCAGAAACCGGTGGCCGACCCGAATGAGGCCCCCCACCGTCATCGTTCAGCGATGAGTTTCCAGCCGGGTATTCCTCAGCGGGTTGCTCTCCAGCAGCGCCCGCCTCCGCTTTTCCGGAGTGGATATCTTGCCTGACGAAGGGCCGAGGGTGGTAGAAGATTACAGCGAATAGGGAAGTGTGTTCATTCCCCGTCTCTCACCCAAGGGGTTCACCTCATCGATCTGCATGTATCCGCATTCATCTGCGGATGGTTGCCTTTTCGCCTACTGTATCGTGCTGGCGCCTTCGACTCCGAAGGCTTCGGTTACCACGTTGCGGTTCACGTGATTGTCGAGGTTGATGACGTAGGTCTCGGACGCCTCTGTTAAAACCTGGGAATGCGTCGCGCACACGATGCGGAAGCCGCGCTGATCCACCAGCTCCATGAGCATCTTCAGGATGCGCCGCTGATTCGAAACGGAAAGCGCCATCTCCGGCTCATCCAAAAGGAGTGTCGTGCCCCGCTCCAGCGCGGGGAAGTTCTCTTTAAACATCGCCAGCATCACCTGGCCGTGACTTGCCAACTGCAGAAACTCCATCATGTCCGGCTGGTCTTTGAAGAACTCCAACTGCATCCGCGGATTGTGCTGCTCGGCATCGAAGAGAAATACCTTGCCCTTCCCGATGCCGCCGCGATCCAGTTTGTACGCGTATCCTTCCGCCTGCTCGCCGCGTAATGCGTAGTGAATGGAATGCAGCAGAGTGGATTTCCCGGAACCGTTCTCACCCGTGAGCATGACGATCGGGTGCGACAGGTCCACGATCATCGGCATGTGGAAATTCAGGTTCGTGAAAACCGGATGCGAGAGGATCTTGAGAAACATAAAAAAGCTGTCAGCGTTCAGCTGTCGGCGATCAGCTTAACCCTACGCTCAGGATATCAATTGACATTTCGGCTGACGGGTGAGAGCTGACAACTGAGAGCCGCGTTTTACGCGACCAGGCCCGACCGCAGCAGCAAGGCGTCCGGATCCGGCTCGCGCCCCATAAACTTCCGGTACAGCTCCGCGGGGTCTTCGCTGTCGCCCTTCGAGAGAATGTGCTCACGAAACGCGCCGCCGACGTTCGGGCTGAAAATCCCTTCGTCGAGGAAACGCGTGAACGCGTCCGCATCGAGAACTTCCGCCCACTTGTACGAGTAGTAGCCCGCGCCATAGCCGACAGGGCTTGCGAACAAATGGGTGAACGCCGCGATCATCGCATAGTTCTCCGGAAATTTCGCCGGCGAAAACTGCTGCAGCACGTTGCGCGCATATGTCACGACATCGCCGTCGCGCGCCGGATCGTATTCCCGATGCAGCTTAAGATCGACGAACCCGAAGCCGAGCTGCCTCATCTGCGCATTCGCGCCGCGATACGTACGCGCCCGGACCATCTTCCGGAACAAGTCCTCCGGAATCGCTTCGCCCGTCTGGTAATGCCGCGCAAAAAGATCCAGAGCTTCGCGCTCCCAGCACCAGTTCTCCATGATCTGGCTGGGCAGCTCAACGAAGTCCCACGCGACCGAGGTTCCCGACAGACTGCGAACCTCCACGCGGCTCAACACGTGGTGCAGCAGATGCCCGAATTCATGAAAAATGGTTTCCACCTCGCGATGTGTCAGCAACGCCGGCTTGTCGCCAATCGGCGGAGTCAGGTTGCCGCAGATGCAACCCGCATGCGGCTCGAAGCGATTGTCCGAAACGAAGCTGCCCGTAATGAACCCTTCCATCCAGGCTCCGTCGCGCTTCGATTCCCGCGGAAACCAGTCGGCGTAAAAAGCTCCGAGGAGCGCGTCGTCGCGATCGTGCACCTCGTAGTAGCGGACATCCGGATGCCAGACCGGCACGCCGCTCTTCTGTTGAACTTTGATGCCGTACAGCCGCTCGACAATGGTGAACATGCCTTCGACGACACGTTCCGCCGGGAAATACGGCCGCAGCTGCTCTTCATCGAAGTCATATAGAGCGCGCCGCTGTTTCTCCGACCAATACCCGACATCCCACGATTCCAGCGTGCGCCCAGCGAACGCATCTTCCTTGGCGAAAGCCTGCAGCGCCGCATTTTCTTTTGCGAAGAAGGGATCGGTCTTGGCTTTCAGTTCCTCGATAAACTTCATCGCCCGATTCCCTTTGTGGGCCATGCGGTCGTGCAGAACGAAATCGGCGAAATCGGGGAATCCCAACAGTTCCGCTTTTTCGCGGCGCAATTCCAGAATGCGTTTGAGAAGCGGACGGTTGTCTCGCTGGGCTTCCGTCGCGCGCGCCGTAAACGCCCGGTACATTTTCTCGCGAATCTCGCGATCGTCGAGATAGGTAAGGACCGGGACGTAACTGGGCGCCTGCAGAGTGAAGCGCCATCCGTAAATTTTTTTCGCTTCCGCGCTCTGGCGGGCCATCGCAATGGCGCCCGGCGGGAGTCCGGATAATTTCGACTCATCCGTGACAATCAGCTCGAAAGCGTTGGTCGAATCGAGAACATTTTCTGAAAATTTTGTCGTGGCTTTGGCCAGCTCGACGTCGATTTCGGCCATTCTTTTTTTGCCGGCGGGGTCTAACTCCGCGCCATGCCTGCGGAAGGAATCGAGGGTCTTGGTGAGCAACCGCTGCTTCGTTCCCTTCAGTGCGCGCGCGTCTGAGGTAGCCGAGTAGCTCTGCAACTGTTTCCATAGTCCTTCATTCAAAGGAATCCTGGAATAAAAGGCGCTCGCTTCAGGCTCTACCGCATTCCAGGCCGCGCGCAGTTCCGGAGTCGTCGCGACGGATTCCAGATGGCGGACTATGGCTAAAGCATAGTCGAGATTCTCGGTCGAATTCTCGAGCGCCCGCATGGTGTTTGCAAACGATCGCGGCGCACTGTCCTGTACGATCCTGTCGATATTGCTCTGCGATCGTGCGATCAATTCGCGGATGCCGGGCTCCACATGCTCGGCGCGCACGCGGTCAAAAGGTATATGAAATGTTATGGACAGCAGGGGATTTTCAGGCATGGGAGAGAGTACGGATGGTACCCCTCAAGTATAGCCAGGGCTGGAAAAAGAGCCGAAATCAACCTTCGTCGCCGCGGTGATTTTCCATAAAGTGCTTATCGATCGGTCTGCGCCCTTTGAAGCCTTCGTTGACGCCATGCCAGTGGTCGATATCGTCCTCATCCATGCGCCAACAAAGGTAAACCTCTTCGCCGCGGAATAATGTGGGGAAATCGACCAGCCCGGTATCCAGATCTTTGACCAGAACGCCGAGCTCTTCGATACGCTCCATGGCGTTCTTCAGGGTCTGCGCGTTGGAATCGTATTGCGTCTTCCATGCCTCAGCCGCGCCGGTATCCACGTTCAGGCCACCCATCATCAGAATGCGCTGTCCGAGATCCTGAATCGCTTTCTCGGCTTCCACGTAGTGGGTTTTGGCCTGCACCGCTTCGCGGAGGCTGCGGCCGACAATCGGCAGGGACGCACGAGCTTCCGCGAGCGTGAAGTAGCGGGGCATCAGCTCTTTTTAGTCAAAGCATTCCTGGGTCAGATCAGGCCGTTACGGGTTCCGGATCGCTGACGCGGGAGTAATGGGAATCGACGTATTTGTTCAGAATGCCGATGAATTCGGCCACGATAGCATCCCCGCGGAGGGTTGTTGAGAGTCTGCCGTCCACATAAACGGGCGCCACAGGCTCTTCGAAAGTGCCGGGCAGTGAGATGCCGAGATTGGCGTGCTTCGATTCGCCGGGGCCATTTACGACGCAGCCCATCACCGCAACCTTCATCTCTTCCACGCCCTCATACTGCTCCTTCCAGATGGCCATGCGGTCCCGAAGATAGTTCTGGATCTGGTCGGCCATGTCCTGGAAAAAAGTGCTGGTGGTGCGTCCGCAGCCGGGGCACGCGGTGACCTGCGGCGCGAAGCTGCGAATGCCGAGCGATTGCAGAATCTGCTGGCTGACGAAGACTTCTTCCGTCCGATCGCCGTCCGGAAGCGGCGTCAGAGAAGCGCGAATCGTGTCGCCGATTCCTTCCTGCAGCAGCACGGCAAGAGCGGCGCTGGTGGCGACAATACCCTTTGCGCCCAGGCCGGCTTCAGTCAAGCCGAGATGCAGCGCGTAGTCGCATTGGGCGGCCATGGCGCGGTAGGCGTCGATCAGATCCTGCACACCGCTGACCTTGGCGCTCAGAATGATGCGCTCTTTGGGAAGACCATGGCGCTCCGCCGCGGCGCCGGATTGAACCGCGCTGGCGACGATAGCGTCGAGCGTGACTTCGCGCGCGTCTTTCGGCTCGGGAAGCTTGTTGTTTTCGTCCATCATGCGCGTGAGCAGCGCGCCGTCGAGCGAGCCCCAGTTCACGCCGATGCGCACCGGCTTGCCGTATTCGACGGCGGCTTCGATCATGGTGCGGAAATTGTCGTCGTGCTTCCTGCCTATGTTGACGTTGCCCGGATTAATCCGGTATTTCGCAAGCGCCCGTGCACAGTCGGGATACTTCTTGAGAAGAATGTGGCCGTTGTAATGGAAGTCGCCGATGATCGGCACGCGCACGCCGAAGAGATTCAGCGTGTCGACGATCTTCGGCACCGCGGCAGCCGCGGCTTCGGTGTTGACTGTAACGCGGACGAGTTCCGATCCGGCGCGGGCAAGCGCCATGACCTGATTGACTGTGGACGTGACGTCGGCGGTATCCGTGTTGGTCATCGACTGGACCACAATCGGATTTTCTCCGCCCACCTTCACGCCGCCGATATTCACCGCCACCGATTTCCGGCGCGCGATCTGTGCCATCCAACCTCCAGAAGACAGGAAACTTAACGAAAGGCCATTTTATCAGGACATCGCTAATTGCCCCAATCCAGGGCGGCCAATTTTGGCTGCAGCCGCCACATTCCGATTGCACGGCAGCCTGCCTGCTTGGTCAAGCCAGGCTTCTCAAGGGGAAGTTTTGGGGCCGCCTGAAAGGGCCCTGCAGCCAAAATTGGCTACCCCACCTTTCGCAGCAATAGCCATCCGGCAAACGGGGGCAGCGCCACCAGCCAGCACACCGGTGTGAATCCGAAATGATCGATCAGACTTCCGATCACCGGCGAGATCGCTGTCTGCAGAATTCCATAAGCGAAGACCAAAGCCGAAATGGCCGTGCCGGCGCTCCGCCCGCCCCAGATGTCGACGGGAATCGTATAGAGGTTGACGCTGCCCGCTGTAACCCAGAAATAACTGGCCGAGATTGCCAGCATGGCCCAAAGGGGCGTGGCGCTGAGCGGCACCAGCACGGTCATCAGACATCCGATCGCGCTGACCAGCGTTCCCATCACGCGCGCGGGCACAGGAGACATGCCGGTGTTAATCGCACGGCGTGAAATCCATCCACCGACAAAGGCGCCCAGCGTTGACGCAACGGGCGGCACCCACGCATACCAGGACGCTGCCTCGGTCGTCAGTCCGAAATTCTGGACGAGGTAAACAGTCGTCCAGTTGGACCACAGCGTATAGATCCCCATCCAGAGAATATTTGCCACTACCAGCACGAGCAGCCGCTTGTCCCGCAGGAGTTCGCGAAAGACTCCCGCATCGCGTTGAGGCGGTACTTCTTCATAAGGCCGCACCTTCCGGCGAACTGCGATCCAGAGGGGGATCCAAACAAAGCCAAGCGCGGCGCAAACGAAAAACGGACTTCGCCAACCGGCCATCGCGCCAACCAGCAGCGGCGCCCCGATGCCGCCGATACTCAGCCCGACCTGTGTAATCGCAGCGCCGACGGCGCGATTGCGGGGTTCCAGATAAATCGCATTCACCTTGCCCGCCGCGGGAATGCCGGCCGATTCCCAAATTCCTAGGAAAACGCGCGCAGCAACCAGTTGACCGAGATTTCGTGTCCATCCGCAGAGGGCAGCGGCCAACGACCACAGCCCGACAGCCCAGATGATGCCGGTCTCGAGTCCCAGTCGATCCAGAAACAATCCCACAGCGGGTGAGGCAAACGTGTAGGAAAACGAGAAGGCAGAGAGCAGCCAGCCGTAGTCCGTTTTACTCAAATGAAACTCTGTCATGATGCGCGGAGCGGCCGCGGAAAGCGTCAGCCGGTCGAGATAATTCCACGCGGAAGCCAGCGCGAATACGGAAACGGCGGTCCAGCGGACGGCGGCAGGGCTTGCCGTTGGACGCGACTCAGGCTTCGTGGCGGGAGAAATCATTACTGAATCAGATTAAGACGAAAAGGAGGGAACGAAAAACCCCTCCCACTGCAACCCCTTAAGCGCAGGATAACGAGCCGATTTTTGCCGGCCAGGGCTCCCGAAAGCACTCGCCTTCGAACCCGTCATCCCAATCGCCCTGGTGTTGCAGCAGAGGGCAGGTTGGAGTTACTTCTAGCGATTCGGCCTTAGGATAGCAAACTGCGGTCCAGAAAGTACGGTTTTTATCCTGTTGATTCTACTCAGCCAGAGATGTACGGAAGTACCCGGAAAGTGGTCTGTTGGGGCAGGCATGTGTCGCCCTGACTCAGTTTTTGCACGGTGAGCGTATTCCATATCGGGATACCCCGGCATTTTACTGATAACAGATGGGTTAAGATGCGGGGCCTGCGTTGAAGCGTCAAGCGCGTAAAAAAAACGATTTTGTCGTGCCCAGCGTCGAACGCCGGCGGCAAAGACCGCCAGCGCTACATTCGGCATAACGGGTTCTTCTTCGGCGGGAATCCGGAACCAGACTTTTCTCCGCTCCGGAACATTGACCTCGCGCGTGTTTGATAATCGATATACAGTCATGCCTCTGGAATTTACGGGAAAATCTCTCGCAATAACGTCGGACGGATTGACCGCCGTCTCGAACGATCTGGGAGTTAAAGCGCCAGAAATATGGACGGTTTTCGCCGTCGAAACATCCGGCTGCGGATTCCTGCCCGACCGCCGTCCACCCATTCTGTATGAGCGCCACATCTTCAGCCGCCTGACGGGTGGACGATTCAATGACGGCGACATCAGCGATCCAACTCCTGGCGGCTACGGTCCATCAGGCGCCCCGCAATACGATCGTCTTGCCCGCGCCATCGCTCTCGACCGAAACGCAGCGCTGCAGAGCGCTTCCTGGGGACTCGCTCAGATCATGGGTATGAACTTCCATCTTGCGGGCTTCGATGGCGTCGAGGACATGGTAGCGGCTCTGTGCGATGCGGAAGACAGCCAGTTGCTCGCGTTTGCCGCGTTTCTGAAGTCATCGAAGCTCGACAGTTCTCTGCAGACACACGACTGGACGTCGCTCGCCCGCGGCTACAACGGTCCCAATTTCGCGGTGAACCAATACGATGTAAAGCTGAGAAACCAGTTCCAGAAATTTTCCGGTGGTCCTTTACCGGATCTGACTACCCGCGCCGCTCAGTTATACCTTACTTTTCGCGGCTTCGATCCCGGCCCGGTGGACGGTGTGCAGGGTTCGCGAACGCGCGATGCATTGAATCAGTTCCAGCAGACGCGCGGACTCGCTGTGACGGGCATCGCCGATCCCGCAACTCTCGCGGCGCTGGCGCCGGTTTGAACAGAATCAACTCCCGGCGCTGCTGGCCTTGCGAACGCGATTCGTAAGCTGACCCAGCCGATTGTGCAATGTCCGGACGCTGATTCCGAGAATGTCGGCCGCTTTGGTCTTGTTGTTGTTCGTTCGCTGCAGGATGAGACTGATGTAGGCGTCTTCGATTTCTTCCATCGTGGCCCCCGGCCGCACGCGGATGGAATCGCCTTCGTCCGTTTCCGCCGCGCCTTGTTGCTGCGGCTCGGGCGGCGCCGCCATGGGATCCATCGAAACGTGCTTCGGAAGAATCATCCCCTCGCCGGCCATAATGGCGGCGCGCTCCAGCACATTCCGGAGCTCGCGAACGTTGCCGGGCCATCCGTAGTTTTGGAATTTTTCAAGCGTGCCCGCGTGCAGTCCGGAAATCCGGCATCCGTGCTTTTTATTGAGGTTCCCCAGAATCGCTTCCGAAATCGCGGGGATATCGTCCTTCCGGTCACGCAGGGGAGGCAGCGCAATGTGAAACACATTCAGCCGGTAGTACAGGTCCTCGCGAAGCAGCTTGTCTTTGATTGCATCTTCGGGAACTTTATTGGTTGCTGAAACAACGCGGACTTCCACCGGCAGATCGGTCTTGCCTCCCAACCGGCGCACCTTGCGCTCCTCGAGAACGCGCAGCAGCTTGGCCTGAGTGCCGATCGGCATGTCGCCGATTTCATCCAGAAACACGGTGCCGTTGTTTGCTTGTTCGAAGCATCCGATATGGCGCTCCAGCGCTCCCGTGAAAGCTCCCTTCTCGTGGCCGAAAAGCTCGCTCTCGATCAGCGTCTCGGTCAGCGCGGCACAGTTGACGGGCACAAACGGGCCGCCCGCTCGCGGGCTCAAACGATGGACCGCGCGCGCGACCAGCTCTTTGCCCGTGCCGCTTTCGCCGGTAATCAGGACTGACGCCGATGTCGGAGCCACCTGCTGAATTTCGGAAAAGACTCTCCGCATTACAGGCGAACCGCCGACCAGATCTCCGAGCACGCCGTGAAAACTCAATTGGCGATTCAGAGCCTGCGTCTCTTCCACGAGCCGGTTCTGCGCGGAGGCGCGTTCCAGCAGCGCGTGCAGGATATTCGGTTTCACCGGCTTCTCCAGAAACCAGAAAGCTTTCAGATCATGTACAACTGAGATCGCCTTTTCAATACTGCCGAAGCCTGTCAGAACTATGGTCGGCGTTCGATCACCCTGTTCTTCGAGCGTGCGCAGGAGCTCAAACCCGTCCATGCGCGGCATGATCAGGTCCGTGAGAATCAGGTCCGCGGGATTTTCCGCGTGCAGTTCGAGCGCTTCACGCCCATCCGAGGCAAGTATTGCTTCAAAACCCAGGGAGGCGACCATTTCGCCCAGTGCTTCGCGTTGACCTGCCTCGTCGTCAACGACCAGCACCCGGTTCGCGGTCGTGTTACTCATCTCTTCAATTTTACCGTGGGCTCCAGGAAGAGGGCGGTCGGACGCGTATGGAACAAAACGATCCGAATTAACCGGCAACTCTTTGATAGGCTGCTTTGCCTACCTCCATTGCGTCTGCCAGACCGTGAACGGCGGCATCGCTCAATTTCAATGCTTCGCGCTTTGCCAGATGGGCCCGATGCAGCGCCTGTTCCGCGAACACACCGGCCTGTTTGCGTGCGATTGCGAAGAAAGAACGCCTGCCGCGACGTGCTCTCGTTGTCCCGATCAGCACAACGCCGACGACGATCAGGCTCGATCCCAGTAGAAGGCGGGTAGTCGTGTTGTTCATAGCAAGCGTGGAGCAATTTGTGTGCCACCGTCTGAAACCGCAACATCGATTTGGCATTCCGGCTGCACATGGCAGGGCAGCGAAGCGCGATACAGGCTACGCGACTTGTTAAAGGAGACTCACTCATGAATCGAATTCATATTTCAACCGCTCTTCTCGCGGCAGTCCTGGGAGTTGTGGCTACAGCTCCGAAAGCCGCCGCGGACGACTACAACAAAAAAGTAATTGCGACTTTCTCTGAAGCCGTCGAAGTTCCGGGTGGCGTCACCCTGCAGCCCGGCACTTACGTCTTCAAGCTGCAGGATTCTCAAAATGACCGGCATATCGTGCTGATTCAGAACCAGCGTGAAAATCACACGTTTGCCCAGGTTTTCGCAACCAACGATTTTCGTCTCGTGCCGAAAGGCAAGGTGCAATTCCGGTTCTGGGAAACCCCAGCCGGACAACCCAAGGCCTTACGCGCCATGTTTTGGCCAGGTGATCGCTATGGTCAGGCATTCATGTATAAACGCGGCAGAGCTACGCAGATAACTCAGGCGCAGACAACACATGAGGAAGTTCCCGTGGAGCCTTCCGCGGAACCTTCTCCGGCCCCCACGCCTCAGCAACCGGCCGCCGTAGCGCAAAATACTCCGCCGCCGGCGCCCGAAGCCGCACCTGCTCCGGTTGAGGCCGCTCCGGCGCCCACACCTGCTCCGGAACAGGCCCCTGCTCTCGTAGCGCAAAACACTCCGCCGCCCACAACGCTTCCTCAAACTGCGAGTAACATGCCGTTGCTCGCGCTGCTGGGATTCCTCTCAGTCGGAATTTCCTTCGTTCTGGGAGCTTTTGTTAAAAGAGTGAGCTGATGACTAATCGGGCTACGGCGCGTCGAGCCACTTTTCGATGGCTCCAGCGACTTTTCTTTGCGGCCGGGTTCCTGATCCTCGGATACTGCGGCGCGGACTGGCTCAACTCCAGACTGCATCAGTTTCAGGGGAATCTGGACTTAGACCGCATGCTGAATCATCGCGCCGCAATCCCCGATTCGAAAATACCCGACGGCGGACTCATCGGCAGGGTGGAGATCCCGAAACTCCACCTTTCCGCCGTCATTTTTCAAGGTTCCGACTCAACGATTCTTGATGAGGGCGTCGGTCACGTGGAGAGCACCGCGCTGCCCGGGCAGCCCGGAAACGTAGTGCTCGCCGCCCATCGCGACACTCTCTTTCGGAGTCTGCGCAACATTCAGACCGGCGATATGGTCATGGTGACGACGGACTCCGGTCCACACGCCTATGAAGTCGAGTCGACTGAAGTGGTGAAGCCAACTGAGGTGAGCGTGCTCAAGCCGACGGCTGAACCGACGCTCACGCTGATTACCTGCTATCCGTTCTATTACGTAGGCCACGCGCCGAAGCGCTTCATCGTGCGTGCCCGGGAAGACGATGAGACGGCCCGGAATTTCTATTCCGGAGAACAAACTCCGAGCCGTCCGGTTCCTGCGGAAACTACCAACCTGACTTATTTATTCAAAGCTTTACGGTAACGGTCTTAACTTCCGTATACTGCTGCAAACCGTACTCGCCCAGCTCGCGGCCAATTCCGGATTGTTTGAAGCCCCCAAATGGCGCAGCCGCGTCGAATACGTCATAGCAATTTACCCACACCGTGCCCGCCCGGACTGCGTTCGCAATCGCATGCGCTTTGCCGATGTCGCGCGTCCAGACGCCTGCCGCCAAACCGTACATAGTGCGGTTGGCGCGATCGACGACGTCGTCGATGTCCCTGAACTTGATAATGCTCTGCACCGGCCCGAAGATTTCTTCTTCCGCGATCTTCATGTCGTCTTTCACGTCGCAGAAAACGGTGGGCTCGATGAAGTATCCCTTGTCCCCCCACCTGTTTCCGCCCGCCACAAGCTTCGCTCCCTGTTTCCTGCCCGATTCGATGAAGGACATCACCTTGTCGAACTGAACATCATCCACCTGCGGACCCTGTTCCGTCTTCGGATCGAACGGGTCGCCCAGGGTGCGCTTTTTGGCGCGTTCGGCGCTGCGTTCGACAAACTCGTCGTAGGCTTTCTCCTCCACGAACAACCGCGAACCCGCGCAGCAGCACTGACCCTGATTGAAGAACAGCGCGAAGTGCGATCCTTCGATGGCCTGATCCATGTCGGCATCGGCAAAAACGATGTTCGGGCTCTTGCCGCCGAGCTCGAGTGTTACGCGCTTCAGATTTGTCTGCGCAGCCGCTTCCATGATCAGATGGCCGACTTCCGTCGAACCGGTGAACGCCACTTTGTCGACATCCATGTGGCGCGCGATCGCCGCACCCGCCGTGGGTCCATAGCCCGGCAACATATTGACAACGCCTTCGGGGAACCCGGCTTCCATGATCAGCTCTGAAATACGGAGCGCGGTCAACGGGGTCTGTTCCGCGGGTTTCATGACAACCGTGTTACCGGTTGCCAGCGCCGGCGCCAGCTTCCACGCCTGCATCAGCAGCGGAAAATTCCACGGAATGATCTGACCGACCACGCCCACCGGCTCATGCCTCGTGTAACAGAAATAATTGCCGCTGATCGGGATCGTCCTGCCCTGGACTTTGTCGGCCCACCCGGCGTAGTAGCGGTAGCAGGCGATGGACAGCGGAACGTCTGCTGCTTTTGCGACAGCATAAGGCTTGCCGTTATCGAGCGATTCGAGTCGCGCCAGTTCATCGGCATGCTTTTCTACCAGATCCGCAAAGCGATTCAGCAGTTTTCCGCGTTCCGCCGCCGACATTTTGCGCCAGGGAGACTTGCTGTTGAAGGCGGCCCGCGCGGCTTTGACGGCGAGATTCACGTCCGCCTCGTCTGCTTCCGCGATATCGCAGATCGGATCGCCCGTGGCCGGATTGACGGTTGCAAAGCGTTTTCCGGAAACACTTTCGACCCATCGGCCGTTAATAAGGAGTTTTGTCGTCGGCATCGCGACGCGTTTTTCCGGGGGGGAAGCCAGAGTTGCCATTGATATGATCCTTTCGCCTGATTTTAGCTATGGACGAAGATATCATCTTCTGAGGCACTCCGATGCAGCCAATCCCCGCAAAAACGTCCCGTCCGTCACACGTTCGTCACGTCGTCCTCGGCCTGACTGTGGCGGCCTACATGATCACCTACATGGACCGGCAGATTATGGCGGTTGCACGCCCTGTGATCCGGGACGAACTGAAGATCTCGCTGGTAATGATGGGCTGGATCACGTTCGCGTTCCGAATGGCATACGCTTTGTTTCAGATTCCCGGCGGTTGGCTCGGGGATCGCTACGGCGCACGGAAAGCGCTCACCCTGGTTGTGGCGTGGTGGAGCGCTTTCACCGCGCTGACCGGTCTGGCTTGGGACGCACTGTCTATGCTGGTGATCCAGGTTTTCTTCGGTCTTGGCGAGGCGGGCGCATTTCCGATCGCTACCAGATCGCTGGCCCGCTGGATGCGTCCCACTGAGCGCGGCTTCGCGCAGGGAATCACACATGCCGGCTCGCGGCTGGGCGCGGCGTTGTCGCCACCCATCGTCGTCTTCATCATGGCGAAGTTCGGCTGGCGCGCTGCGTTTCTGGCTTTCGGCATCCTCGGCGTGATGTGGTCGGTCGTTTGGTACCTCTACTACCGCAATACGCCTGAAGAACACACCGGCGTCAATCAGGCTGAGCGCGATCTGATTGCGGGCGGCCGGAAGCGGTCAGGGGCGGAAATCCCCTGGCGGAAGATCCTGTCGCACGGCAACCTCTGGGTCCTCTCCGTGATGTACTTCTGCTACAACTTCAATCTCAACGTCTATCAGGATTGGTTTCCGACCTATCTGCACGATTCCCGAGGTATGACGCTGGCAAAAATGGGCTTCTATGCGAGCCTTCCTTTGTTCGCCGGTGTGCTGGGCGACCTCGCCGGCGGTTCGTTTTCCGATATCGTTCTCGAGCGCACCGGCAACGTGAATCTTGCCCGGCGCTGGGTGGCGATCGCCGGCTTCATCGTCTCTGCGGCGGCGACGGTACCGGCGGTTTTCGCGCATGATCCGAAAATTTCCGTTGCGTTTTACTGCGTAGCGTTTTTCGCGCTGGAATGGACGGTTGGAATCTCCTGGGCGGTTCCGCTCGACATTGGCGGCGATTTCGCCGGCTCGGTGTCGGCTGTCATGAACATGCTGGGCAACATCGGCGGAGCGATGTCCGCTGCCGTCGTTACTTTTGCCGCCACGCGTTACGGCTGGAATTCACCGTTCATGATCACCAGTGTGTTGTGTCTGATCGCGGCGATCTTATATCTTGGAATCGACTCCACCAGACGTATCGCATGAAGATCAATTCCGATAAATGCGTGGCGTGCGGCAATTGCACTTACGTGTGCCCGATGGGAGCGATCTACATCGATCCGGTCATTCGCCGCGCCACCGTCAACCGGGCGGAATGCGTGGAGTGTTACGCCTGCTTCAACGGTCTGAGCCAGGAGCACCTGAATCCCACGTTTGTCCGCACCGTGCGCAAGCTCTTTCAGTTGGCGCGCGTGCGCTTCGACCCGGAGCCCGATGTCTGTCCTACCGCCGCTTTCGAGCCCGACAAACTGGAATGGCCGCGGGTTGTCCGTCGTGCGTTTTCCGATCCGCGGGTTCCGCATGAATCGACAGGCGTGCATGGTCGGGGCACGGAAGAAGTCAAGACGAATGATGTCTCCGGACGCGTTAAAGCCGGCGAGGTTGGTTTCACGATCGAGTTCGGGCGGCCCGGCGTAGGCGTCTGGTTCCGCGATATACAGAAAATGTGCTGGGCGCTGGCACGCGCCCGCGTGGCGTTCGAAAAGAAGAATCCCGTCACGTCTCTCATGAGCGACGTGGCCACAGGCACCATTCGGGAAGACATTCTGAACGAGAAGGTTCTTTCGGCGATCGTTGAGATCAAAGTGCCGGTCGAGCGCACCGAAGAAGTGATTCGGCTGGTATGGGACATCGAAAAGCAGATCGATACCGTGGTGGCCCTTGGTGTCGGAGCCCGCTGCGACGAGGAAGGCGAGGAGAACGTAGTCGGGCCCGTTCTGGAAAAGCTGGGCTATAAACTGGAGCGCGCCAAAACAAACATCGGTCTTGGACGGATCACGAATGCACCAAAGCCCGAAACCATCGAAGAGACGGTGATCTCCCGATGACCAACACCCTTCATCGCTTCGGCTCCGCGGAAAGTTTCCACGACGATTATGTGGTCTTCGCCATTGCCAGTAAAGGCAGGAACAACGAAGGCGCTCTGGAAAAGCTTCGCCAATTTCTGAAGCTCGCCGTTCCTTTCAAGCCGGTCAACCTGGGAGACGCCATCCACGGCGGGGCATTGCGTCCGTCAAACCAGATGAATCCTCTTTCGCACTGGAAGCGCGATGCGACGCCGGACTTCGACGCTGTCATTCAGGGGCTGGACGCTCCAACCACCGTCGCAGCCGTTTTCGATAACCGCGTCGCCGCGGGTGATTTCGTCACTGCCGTCAGACAGGCCGATCTCGGCCTCAGCATCAACATCTCCACATCTCTCGATGGCGCGGAGCAGTGCTGTTTCGCCGCCGGCATCCCACGTCACAGCGTCGGCTACTCGCTTGGTTTTGAGGGCGAGACCGACAGGCTCCCGGACGCCAAGGTGATGATGCTCTCGACGATGTGCGGCCACGGCATGGTGAGCCACAATCTGGCCAAAAAGATGATCGATTGGGTCAAGGAAGGCCGCCGCACACCGGAGCAGGCTGCCGGTTATATGACGCGCTTCTGTTCCTGCGGCGTTTTTAATCCGGCTCGTGCGGCGCGCTGCCTGGAGCAGGCTGCCCGCGGCGAATAGTTGATATAGAATTCTGGGTGATGTCAAAGAAGGCTCTTCTTCCGGCGATTCTGTGTATATTGGTCGCGTTCGCGCAGGTCGCACTTTCACAGGATGCCGCTACGGACCCGGCTGGCGGCGGCACGGCGCTGGCGCAGGCATCGCAACTGAAGGCGCGGCCAGCGGGTCCCACTCCCAAAGTTGCTGACGGCAAGCCGGACCTCACCGGAATCTGGACGCCGGACCGCACCTTTATCTACGACATTTCCAGTTCGCTCAAGCCGGGCGAAGAACTACCGCTTCAACCCTGGGCCGCGCAACTCGCCAAACAGCGCATGTCGAAGGACGATCCCGAAGCGAACTGCCTCCCCGCCGGCGTTCCGCGCATGGCGCCGTATCCGTGGAAGATCGTGCAGACGCCGAGCCTCATCGTTTTTCTCTTCGAAGGCAACATCCACACCTATCGCCAGATCTTCCTCGATGGGCGCGGGCATCCGAAGGACCCCAATCCCACCTGGTATGGCGACTCGACCGGCAAATGGGAAGGAGACACGCTGGTGGTGGACTCGGTCGGCTTCAACGATAAATTCTGGTTCGATTTCGCCGCGCATCCGCACACAGAAAAACTGCATGTGATCGAGCGCTATCGCCGGCCGGATTCCGGACATCTGGACTACGACGTGACGATCGAAGATCCCGGCGCCTACACGAAGCCGTTCACCATGCACGGGCACTCAGCGCTGGAGACAGGCGAATTGATGGAATACGTCTGCAACGAAAACAATCAGGACGTCAGCCACATTGTCGGCAAAGACACCCGCAAGTAAACCGCTTACACGTCGAGGTTCTTGACGTCCAGCGCGTTCTCTTCGATGAACTTCCGACGGCTCTCCACGTCCTCACCCATGAGAGTGGTGAAGATCAAATCGGTGGCGACGACGTCTTCCAGCCGCACCACGAGCAGCGTCCGCTTCTCCGGATCCATCGTCGTATCCGCAAGCTGCTCGGCGTTCATCTCACCGAGCCCTTTATAACGCTGGACGGAAGCGTCGCGCTTCCCTTCCATCTTCACGTGTTCCAGGAGATCCCGCCAATTGTTCTGCACGTCGCGGTTTTCATTGCGCAGGGTCGTGAACGGGGGCTTGTTGAACTTCGCGATCTGTTTGGCGAGTAACCGATACTTCCGGTATTCCGGTTGATGGGAAAGATTGACGCCGATGCGCCGTTCCGCATTCGTCGAATCGTGGAACATGGCATAGAACGCGGAATGTTCTTCATCGGGCAGAACCTGCGCCTGCACTCCGACGGCGCGCAGCGCGTCCGCCAGCGCGTCCAGGTTGGGGCGTTCACTGAAATCGGCTTTGGAGTCGATCTTCAGTTCGCCATTGCTTAAGACATCCACTACGCGCGAATCGCGAAGGCGCCGCTCCAGCTTCTGGGATATCTGCTGAAATTCATCCAGGCTCATCAGGAACGAGCGCAATTCGCCTGTTTCCAGCCGGGGCTTCGCGCCACCGCCATTGGGCGCGCCGTATTCCAACACCAGGCTCTCGGTGGCACGCCGCATAATTTCGCGGGTGAACTCGGCTTCGTTCTTGATGTATTTCTCGTTCTTCCCCCGCTTGATTTTGTAGAGCGGCGGTTGCGCAATGTAGACATGCTGGCGGTCGATCAGATCTTTCATGTGGCGGAAGAAGAACGTGAGCAGCAGAGTGCGGATATGCGAACCATCCACATCCGCGTCCGTCATGATGATGATCTTGTGGTAACGGAGTTTCACCGGATCGAAATCGTCCTTACCGATGCCCGTGCCCAGTGCTGTGATCAGAGCGCGGATTTCCTCGTGCCCCAGCATGCGGTCGTAGCGCGCCTTCTCCACGTTGAGGATTTTTCCCTTCAACGGCAGAATCGCCTGAAATCTCCGGTCGCGCCCCTGCTTCGCCGTTCCACCGGCCGACTCACCCTCAACGAGGAATAATTCGCACCGCTGTGGATCGCGCTCCTGGCAATCCGCCAGTTTGCCCGGCAAACCGCCTGAATCCAGCACGCCCTTGCGGCGCGTCAGGTCGCGGGCTTTCCGAGCGGCTTCTCTTGCGCGTGCGGCGTCGATCGCCTTCGAGACGATCTTCTTCATCACGCTGGGATTTTTGTCGAAAAACTCGCCCAGCTTGTCGTTCATCAACTGCTGGACCTGTCCCGCAATGTCGCTGTTCAGACGGCCCTTTGTCTGCCCTTCAAACTGCGGCTGTGGAACCTTGACGCTGATGACAGCGGTGAGGCCTTCGCGAACGTCGTCACCCGTGAGGTTTTCCTTCACGTCTTTGAACAAACCTGCCTGCTGTCCGAAGAAGTTGATCGTGCGCGTCAGCGAGGTGCGAAAGCCGCTGAGGTGCGTGCCGCCATCCACGGTGTTGATGTTGTTGGCGAAGCTGAAAAGGGTTTCCGCGTAGCCGTCGTTGTACTGCAGAGCGATCTCGATCCCCACGGTTCCGCTCGGCCCGGGCTTCTCGCCTTCCATGTAAATCGGATTTTCGTGCAGTACCGACTTGCCGCGGTTGAGATGTTTGATAAATTCCGCGATGCCGCCGTTATACAGAAACTCCGCCGTCTTCTCCGGATCCTCGCGCTCGTCCGTGAGAGTAATCTTGAGACCCTTATTCAGAAACGCCAGTTCACGTAAACGCTGGGCAAGCGTATCGAAGTTGAACTTCGTGGCGACCATAATGGTCGTGTCGGGCTTGAATGTGACCTTGGTGCCATGCTTGCGTCCGGCTTTGCCGGTTGATGCCAGGCGACCCTTGGGAATGCCTCGCTCGTAGTCCTGTTCCCAGGTAAGGGAATTCGGTCCCGATTCTTTGGAGGGGCGCCAAATCTCGAGATGCAGCTTTTCCGAAAGCGCATTGACGCAGCTTACGCCGACGCCGTGAAGACCGCCGGAAACCTTGTAGCTGTTGGAGTCGAACTTGCCGCCGGCATGCAGCTTTGTCATCACGACTTCGGCGGCTGAGACACCTTCCTCGTGCATGTCCACCGGAATTCCGCGACCGTTATCGACAACCGTTACGGAATCGTCGATATGGATCGTCACATTGACTTCTGTGCAGTAGCCGGCGAGCGCTTCATCGACTGAGTTGTCGACTACTTCGTACACCAGATGATGCAGTCCGGCCTCACTGGTGGAGCCGATGTACATCGCAGGGCGCAACCGAACTGCTTCGAGTCCCTCAAGGACCTTGATCGATGAGGAATCGTATTCATTTGCCATAGAAAATTTGTTTCGTTTAAGTTCCTCAGATGCGCATGGGCATTACAACGTATCGATACTGCTCCTGATCCTCGTTCGAGGACGGCTGCAGTTCACCGGCGCTCTTCTGATCCTTGAGCCCGAAGGAAACGTGGTTCTGTGGAATGGCTCTGAGGAAATCGAGAAGGTACTGAGCGTTAAAGCCGATCTCGAGATCGGGACCTGCATACTCTCCGGGGACACTCTCTTCCGATTCGCCCGTTTCGAGCGCTGAGGAAAATACCTTCACCTCGCCGGCGGTAAACTGAACGCGAATCGCCCGCGAACGTTCGTCGGCGAACTGCGCCACACGCTCGATCGCGCCTTTGATCTCTTCCTTCGCCAGCTTCGCAATATGCGTATTGTCCTGGGGGAGCACGCGCTCATAGTCCGGGAAGTTGCCGGTCAATTTACGCGTGATCAGCAGACGGGCGCCGAACTCGAAGAACAGATGGTTGTCATCGCCTCCAAATCGCACTTTCGCGTCGGTACCGGAGTCATCCGACAATTTCGTAATCTCAGCCATCGCCTTCCGCGGCACCAATGCCCGATACGCCGCACCGGTTCCATTCGAATCGGAGGAAGGCCTCTGGACATAAGCGAGACGGTGTCCGTCGGTAGCCACCATCGTCAACGCTTTATCGCCCAACAGCAGCAAAGCGCCGTTCAGGGTAAAGCGGCTCTCTTCCATCGAGATGGCGAACATGGTCCGCGCGATCATCGCCGAAAGCTGCTTGACCGGAATCTCCGCAATTGCATCGGGCATTGCCGGCAGTTCGGGGAAACTTTCGCGGCTCATGCCTGCAATCCTGGTTCGGGAACGTCCGCAGGTGAAGTTCGCCCAATTGTTGTCGCCGAATTTGACCGTGATATCGGCGTCCGGAAGCAATCGGACATAGTCGAGCAGTTTCCGCGCTGGTATCGTTCCTGAGCCTTCCTTCTTCACCTTCGCGGCACAGGAAGTACGGAGCCCCAGTTCGAGATCGGTAGCCGTAAGGAAGAGCCGATCACCGCGGGCTTCCAGCAGAACATTGGAGAGGATCGGGATCGTAGTCTTTTTCTCGACAACGCCCTGAGACAGACTCAGTTCGCGGACAAGATCCGCCTTGCTGACAGTAAACTCCATTTGATGGTTCCGGTTCCTCTCTTATGACGGTATAGATGAATACATTCAGATAACCGTATTCATGGGGTCTGTCGAAAAGTGGAAGTCTCTCTAAATTATACAAAAATTTAGAACTTTTGGCTATTCGTCCCTGTGAAAACGAGGTGCGGAGAAGTCGAACAACGCGGCTTGCAACGCTTTATACACAGAAGTTCACAGGAAATGATCGAAGGGGTGTGTGAACATTCCAGTAAGCTCATTGGAATGAGTCGATCAGGCTGTTGATCATCTTGTTGAGATCGGGATTGCCGGTACGCTGGCTCTCAATTTTGTTGATTGAGTGAATGACCGTGGTGTGGTGCTTCCCGCCAAACGCCCGGCCGATCTCGGGAAGCGATGCCTGGGTCAGTTCTTTGACCAGGAACATAGCCACCTGCCTGGGCAATACAACTTCCTTCCGGTTGCTTTTTTCTTTGAGTTGAACAGGCTTGATCGAGAATCTCTCCGCAACGGCTTTTTGAATGGAATCGATGGTGATGCGCCGGTCTTGTTTCTGCAGCAGATCCCGCAGGACCTGTTGCGCCATGGCGATGGTGATCGGTGTTTCTGTCAGAGATGAGTAGGCCGTCAGTTTGACGAGAGCTCCCTCGAGTTCCCGGACGTTGGACTTGCTCTTGCTTGCGATGAAAGTGGAGACATCGGGCGGCAGAGTCACTCCGAGTGCTTCGGCTTTTTTCTCCAGAATGGCCACTTTAGTTTCCAGATCGGGCGGCAGGATATCGGCCATCAAACCCCACTCGAAGCGTGACCGCAAACGCTCCACCAGACCCGTGATCTCCCGGGGCGGACAGTCACTTGAAATGACGATTTGTTTCTGCGCATCGTGCAGCTCATTGAACGTGTGGAAGAACTCTTCCTGCGTCCGCTCTTTCGAACCGAGCGATTGAATATCGTCGATCAGCAGAACATCCGCTGTTCGGTAGCGTTCCCGAAGTTGAGGCATCCGCTCATGTTTGATACCGCTGATTACCTCGTTGGTAAAACGCTCACTTGTTGTGTAGATGATCCTCATGCGTCCACGCGCCATCAATGCGCGCCCGATGGCGTGCATGAGATGGGTCTTCCCCATACCGACCCCGCCATACAAGAACAAAGGGTTGTAGCTGCGCGATGGGTTCATTGCGACGGATTGTGCCGCGGCATGCGCAAACTGATTGCAGGCCCCCACAACAAACGACTCGAACGTAAACTTGGGATTCAGCGTGATCGGAGACTCGACGTCGGTATGTCCGTCCCCGTTCTGATGACTTGCTGCTCCGGAGCGGCCAGAGAACTCAGCGGTAAACTCGACGCGTTCCAGACCCAACCCGAGCATGGCCGCCATCGTGTTGATCTCCCTGCCGTACTCTTCCGCGAGAAATGCCGCTGTCTGCGGGTCCGGCGCGACGGCAATCATAGTCTTGCCCTCGATGTTTGCGAACCTGGTTTGCGCGATCCAGTTCTCGTAACTTTCAGTACTCAGCTTCTTCTTGAGCTGTTCTTTGATCAGGTCCCACGGACTTCGTTGATCCTTTGTCACCACGACAACACTTCTCCTCCGGGAGTTACACAACTCCAATTTTTGAGGCCCGCGCCTCGGCCAGATTGTCCCGGGATTTTGACTACAGGGGAGGCGGGAATCCGGTTGGCACTACCCTGTGAACAGCACGAGTCTAACACAGAACCAGGACCCGAAATCCAATTGAAAACTTTCTTTTTTTGATCTGAAACAATCGCGCTGAGATGTGTCGTCCGAAGGCCGGCGACCGCGATCTAAACGCGTTTTGCCGCCCCCGGATATGTCCTGATCTGCTCTCTCGCCAACAGATGGTCGAGATGGTGTTGCATATGGAGAACATAATCTTCTATGACGAATCCCAGCGTCTGAACCCCCCATCCGATTACGCAGCGGTTCTCCAGACGCTCATCCGGAATGCGTTCGATTACACGGACGAGCAAAGAGTTGTAGCGGTACCAGAAATCGACCAGTGTGCGCCATTCGATATCCCGGTATCCGTGTGCTTCCACCCATTGGTCCTGCGCGTAACCTTGTCCGCGGAACTCGCCATCCACCGAGGCCAGTACAAAACGCACGTGGTTGTTTGTTGCCGAATCGATGAGATGACCGAGTTCCTGCTTGCGTGTCCAGGTTCCGGGTCGGCCATCGTTTTGCGCCGCCGCCTGATCCGTTAATGCGTTGAGATGCGGAAGCTCGCTGTCGATCGCTTCCTGAAGCTGCAGGGAAAGAGCCTTTGCCATGCGCTATTTTCCCACGCGGTTTTCAGTTTTCGGAAAGGTGTTCAATGTGGTCCAGGACAAGGACGTCCATAGGCGCCTTTTGCGATTCGAGCCTGATGCCAAGCTGTTTCGCAAGGGCTTCCTGAAAGGTCGGTCCGGCTGGTTCTGTTTCGGGTTCGGGTTCGGCGCCGGGGGCCACAGGGATGTTGCGCACGGGAGCCCATTCGAGAATGAAGTCGACTGTATCGGTGAGGCCGGTTCGATCGACCAGGGGACGATTGGTCTCGGTTGTGGGCAGGGACCGCGCGAGGAAGGCCATTGTGATGTCGCGCGCGGCGATTCGCCGATGCCCCGATGCTTCCGCGGGCATGGCAAAGATACCGCCGCACATCGCGGGGAATCCGCCAGGAACAGTTGCGATCGAAGTGGGAGGCGGAGCGGCAGGATCGTTGTTCCGGGGACAATCGGTGTCGGCTGTGTGCGGTTTCAGCCGCGGACCGGTCTTACCGGGCGTAATGAGCACGAACGCGGAAACCGGAATTTCGCGGTTTTCGTTGCGTAGCGCAAGTTTGAAACGGTCGGCGAGAAGAGAACGCATCATCAGGCGCATCGTGTCTTTGTCCGGATTGCCTTCGGCGCGCGCCTGAATGTCGAAGCGATCCGACAAAACCCACTCCGGCAGTTGAGGCCGCAGATATTGGAAATCGCCGCCGCTGATCTTCCAGGCAAACGCAATATAGGTAATCAGCGGAAGATTCTTTGCGGAGAAGAAGCCGCCGTTCGGCGTATAAACAGCGCCGGGGCCGAGAGGCATGTTGGCGAAGGGCGGATCGGAGGACTTGTTCTGTTTGACGGATGCGACGTCGAACTCCGGCTTTGTCGCCGGCGTCGACTGAGCGTTGCCGGACTGAGTGCTGAGCGATGCGGTCAGGATTCCGATGGAAAGAGCGGCTGCGGCAAGCTTCACGATGGCTCTCCTTCGTTAGATGTTAATTTATACGCAGGCCGCGCGCAGGCGTTACGCTGTACAAAGTGCATTTGAAGAAATTCGCCATTCTTTGCCACCGCTGGACGGGTACCGCATTCTGCGTACTGTTTTGCTGGTGGTTCGTCTCCGGGATTTTCATGATGTACGTCGACTATCCCGAGGTGAAGGATTCCGATCGCCTCGCCCGCGCCGAGCCCATCGGCGCTTCGCGGGTGCTGCTCACTCCGGTACAAGCCTGGGCCAGTCTGAAGACCAAAGGTGAACCCGATGAGGTGCGGCTGCGTATGTTCGATTCGCGTCCTGCTTATTGGTTCCGGCTGGGCAAGGCGCGCGCCTATGTTTATGCGGACAACGGTCAGCTGCAGACGAAATTCCCGCCGGACCTGAATCTCCGTACCGCGGCCGCATGGTCGGGTCAGCCCGCTGGCGCCGCGACGGCAGAGGCTATGACATCGGAAGATCAGTGGACCGTGGGCGGCATTTGGTTCAACTACGAGCCGATCACCAAATATTCCTGGCCGGACGGCGACCAGGTCTATATACCAAGGGCCACCGGTGAAGTGGTGCAATACACCACGCGCGCTTCAAGACTTCTGTCGTATCTCGGTCCCATTCCGCATTGGCTCTACTTCACGCCGCTGCGCAGGAACGCTCCGCTCTGGAGCAGGATCGTCATCTGGATCTCCGGCGCTGCGACCGCGGTGGCGCTGCTCGGCTTGTTTGCGGGGCTGTCGCTGTATTTGCCTGCGAAACGCATTCCGTTCACCGGAACGAAGCGCCTTCACATGATTTTCGGACTCTTCTTCGGGTTCCTTGCCTGCACGTGGGCGTTCAGCGGAATGCTTTCGATGGATCCGTTCCCGGTGAAAGTCGTGGGCGAAGATTCGCGCATACCGGAGGCTTTGGACGGCGAGCCGTTTGCGTTCGAGAATTTCGCTGCGAAGTCTCCGCGCGAGGCTGTTGAGCAATCGGCTCTCTCGGTGAAGGAGATCGAGTTTCTATCGGTCGGTGGAAGGTCGTTTTACCTCGCGACGCAGGATCCGGATCATACGAAGCTCATTCCAATGAACGGCCCTGCAGTGGCGGAGGTCGATCGCACAGCGCTCGTCGATCTGGTCAGGAAGGCCACTCAGCCCGTTGGCATTGCCGATGCCCGGTTCTTGTCTGCGTACGACGCTCATTATCTCGACCGCCATCACGAACTGCCGTTGCCCGTGCTCTTCGTTCAATTGAAGGACCCGCAACACAGCAGCTTTTATATCGACCCGCGCACCGCGCGCGTGGTCGGCAGCTACAGTTCCGGGAGATGGCCGGAGCGCTGGCTCTACCACGGTCTGCATTCCATCAACTTCCCCTGGCTCTATAATTACCGGCCTGCCTGGGACATCGTCGTGTTGTTTCTCTTGCTCGGCGGAACATCGCTCGCGATTACCTCACTTGTGATCGCATGGCGTTTCCTGAGCCTGAAGATGACCGGAAAGTATACTCGATAGCTGAGGACAAACGATGAAAATCTGCGTTGCCGGACAAGGCGCGTTCGGCATCAAACATCTGGAAGCGATTGGCAATATCGACGGCATTGAAGTGGTTTCGCTCGCCGGCGGAAACCCCGCCGGTACCGGGGAAGTAGCGAAAAGATTCAAGATCCCCCACTGGACCAGCGATCTCGCCGAGAGTCTGAAACAGCCGGGCGTGGAAGCGGTCATCCTGACCACTCCAACCCAGATGCACGCCGCGCAGGGCGAGCAGTGCATGCGCGCCGGCAAGCACGTGATGATCGAAATTCCGATTGCCGACAGTTTGAAAGATTCCGAGCGTCTGGTGAAAGTGCAGAAGGAAACCGGCGTAATCGCGATGGGTGGCCACACGCGCCGCTTCAATCCGAGTCATCAATGGATTCGCAAGCGGATTCTCTCCGGTGAGCTGAAGATCCAGTCGATGGATGTGCAGACGTTCTTCTTCCGGCGCACTAATATGAATGCAGCCGGGAAGCCGCGCAGTTGGACGGATCATCTGCTCTGGCACCACGCCTGCCACACGGTCGATCTGTTCCAATATCAGACCGGCGAAGTTGCGCGCCGCGCCAACGCCCTGCAGGGTCCGGTTCATCCCGACCTCGGGATCGCGATGGACATGAGCGTTCAGCTCAAAGTTCCTTCGGGCGCCATCTGCACGCTGGCGTTATCATTCAACAACAAGGGACCGCTCGGTACGTTCTTCCGCTATATCTGCGACAACGGCACGTACATTGCGCGCTACGACGAACTGTTGGATGGCGACAATCAGCCGATCGATCTTTCCGGTGTCGCGGTTTCAAACAACGGAATCGAGCTGCAGGACCGGGAATTCTTTGCCGCAATTAAGGAAGGCCGCGAGCCGAATGCCAGTGTCGCTCAGTGCCACACGGCAATGCAGACGCTCGACCGCCTGGAAAAAAGCATCGAAGCCAATCCGTAGGGCTTCGATGTCCGGCTTTATCTTCTGTCCTGCAGCTTCGAGAGCAGGCGGATGATTTCGAGGTACAGCCATACCAGCGTCACCATCAGGCCGAAGGCGCCGTACCACTCCATGTACTTCGGTGCGCCGCTATGGGCGCCTTCTTCGATCATGCCGAAGTCGAGAATCAGATTCAGCGAAGCAATGATCACCACTGCAACGCTGAACAGAATCCCGATGGGTCCGCTGCCGAAGATTCCAGGAACCTGCACATGGAACAAGCCGAGGATCATACTTGCGACATAGACCAGCATGATGCCGCCGGTCGCGGCCGTAATGCCGATGGCGAATTTCTGTGTGGGCCTGATTAGTCCGGAACGATAAGCGAGCAGCATGCAAAAGCACGTGCCGAAGGTAAGAGCGACCGCTTCGATAGCGATCCCGTGGAAGCGCGTCTCGAACATCGCCGACAGCGATCCCAGGAACAAACCTTCGAGCAGTGCGTAAATGGGCGCGGTGACCGGCGACCACTCTTTCTTGAAAACCGTCACCATGGCGGCGATGAATCCACCGAAGGCGCCAATCATGACATATCCGCCGACCGACGCGGGTCCATTGGTGAAGAACTGATTCCAAGTCCACACGGCCGTCGCGGCGACGCACAGCATCAGGATTCCGGCTTTGTTGACCGTGCCGGAAATGGTCATCGTCGGTCCGTAGCCCGCGGCGACGCCGTTCACCGTGAAAGTCTTCCCCGCGAAGGCAGGATTCGAAGTTTTCAGTTCCATGCTCGTTAGATGCTCCGTAACCAATATAAGTGACGCATGCCCGAACACAATGGGGTATAGAGATAGGATGGCTATGAACGGACGATGACAGAAGAAACGCCCTCGATTCCGGACAAGCTCTATTTCAAGATTGGCGAGGTCAGCCACCTTGTGGGCGTCGAGCCTTATGTGCTGCGCTACTGGGAGTCCGAGTTCCCCGGTTTGTCGCCACGGAAATCGAATACCGGGCAGCGCATGTTCCGCCGCAAAGATGTAGAGTTGCTGCTGCAGATCAAGCAGCTCCTGTACGAGAAGAAGTTTACGATCGAGGGGGCGCGGAAGGCGCTGAAGTCGGGGAAAAGCCAAGCGGTAGCGGAGGCCCCGCCGCGACCGGTCCGCCAGGAAGAGCTATTTCGGGCTGCCAACCCCCTGCCGGGCATCCGCCAGGAGTTGGCGGATATCTTAAAACTACTATCGTAGTCTATTCGGTGCTGCTGACTACTAAGTCATAGATACGACTAAGATCATCAGCCGAGTAGTACTCGATTTCGATCCTTCCCTTACCGCCTCGCCCTTCAATGATACGTACCTTAGTGCCGAGAGTTCTCTCCAGCTCGGTCAAGGCAAACTTGACGTTGGGATCGGCAGGACCTTCCGGCTTTTTGGCCTTTGCCTTTGTTCCCTCTCCGGTTGGCCGGGTGAACTCCTCGATCTGCCGAACCGACCACCCCTCCGCGACGCAGCGCTTCGCAACGTCCATCTGCATCTGCTGGTTCTCAAACCTGAGCAGCGCGCGGGCGTGTCCGGGAGAGAGGTGCCTGGATGAAACCAGTGACTGCAATTCCTCGGGAAGTTGCAGGAGCCGGACGGCGTTGGTGATCGTAGTCCGTTCTTTACCAGTCTTCTGACCGATCTGGTCGTGGCTCAATCCCAGTTCGGCGGCCATTCGCTGGAAGGCGATGGCGAGCTCGATCGGGTTGAGATCTTCTCGCTGTATGTTTTCGATGATTGCCAGTTCGAGGACCTGCTGGTCGTCGGCGGTGCGGACAATGACGGGTACTTCCGTCAGCCCTGCCGCTTTTGCCGCTCGCCAGCGGCGTTCGCCGGCAATGATCTGGTAGTTTTTCGGGGCAGTCCGGCGTACGATGATCGGCTGAATGATGCCATCGCGCTCAACAGACTGGGTAAGTTCCAGCAAAGCTGCGGCATCGAAGTCCCGGCGCGGCTGGTTTGGATTCGGCGCAACCTGTTCAATCGGAAGGCGTTGAACGTCGCCCTCGGCGGGGCTGGGTGCTGCCGGAGCCAGTGGAGCTGGCGCGGTTGCCGCTTGCCGTGTAGGAAGAAGGGAGTGGAGTCCCTTACCCAGCGCTTTTCTTTGTTCGTTTTTGATCATTGATAAGAATCTCTTTTGCCAGTTGGATGTAGGCTTCCGATCCCTTCGAAGCGGGATCATAGAGAAGAATTGGCTTTCCGTGGCTGGGGGCTTCCGCCAAACGAATGCTTCGCGGAATCACGGTGCGCAGCACCTCTTCTTTGAAGAACTCCCGGAGATCCGCCGCCACCTGCCTCGTTAAATTGGTGCGCTCGTCATACATCGTGAGCAGAATTCCTTCGATCTGCAACGGATGGCCGAAAGAATCGCGCACGCGATCAATCGTGTCCATCAAGCCCGAAACGCCCTCCAGAGCGAAGAATTCGCATTGAATGGGAATCAGGACGGAATCCGCCGCCAGCAGGGCATTTAAGGTCAGGAGATCGAGGGCGGGCGGGCAATCGATCAATATATATTGATATTCCTTCTGCACTCGGTGAAGGTGGTGGTGGAGAATCCGCTCTCGGTCATCTGTGTTTACCAACTCTAAATTGACGCCGATCAGATTTTTGTCTGCCGGCAGGAGATCCAAGCCTTCCATTTCCGTTTTACAGATGGCGTGACTGATCTCTTTTCCGTCCAACAATACGTCATAAAGAGTGTGCAGCCCCTCGACTTTTTGGACACCGAGGCCGCTGGTGGAGTTGCCTTGGGGGTCGCAGTCGACCACGAGAACCCGGACATCATTTGCCGCCAATGCAGCGGCAAGATTGATGGTCGTGGTGGTCTTGCCCACCCCACCTTTCTGATTGGTAACCGCGATGATTCGAGCCAAGACTTATTTAAACCGAGGACCTATTCAAACTAACATGTTTCACGTGAAACACTAACCAGCTGCTCATATGTTTCACGTGAAACAGTTTGAAACAATTGAAGACACAGGCCAACGCGGGCGAAGACGCATGGGTGACCGTTATCCAAGATAAGTTACACCAAAGTGGCTTCGCCAGTGGTCAGTCTATTGTGCGCGTGAAGCGTAAGATAAACATCGAGAATCGCTACAGCGGCGGGAGTGACCCCCGGAATCCGCGCTGCTTGTCCCAAGGTTACCGGACGAACCCGGGTCAGCCGTTCGCCCACTTCCCGGGAAATCCCGGGAATCCGGTCGAAGTTCATTGACTGGGGGATTGCCCGAGTATCGGAACCAGCCATTTTTTCAATGTGGCGCCGCTGCTGGTCAATGTAGCCGGCGTACTTGGTTTCGGTTTCGACGGTCATCAGAACCCCTCGCTCGACCGGTTCACCGAGAATCTGCTGAATCCATGGCAGCAGCTCCTCAATTTTGGCTTCCGGTCGGCGCAACCAGGCGCTTTTCGGACTTGAGTCGAGAGCGTTTATAAGCTTGGCCTTCTGTGCCATTTTCCGGGCAAAGAGCTCACTGCGTGTTGAAGAAACGAACCCAATTTGCTCGCCAACCGGGGTAAGGCGCTCGTCCGCGTTGTCGATTCGCAAATGCAGGCGGTATTCGGCGCGCGAGGTGAACATCCGATAAGGCTCATCCGCGCCTTTCGTAACCAAATCGTCGATCATGATTCCGAGATATCCCAAGGTTCGCGGAATAATGACCGGAGCTTTGCAGAGAATGGTTTGCGCTGCGTTGAGGCCGGCAATCAATCCCTGTCCGGCCGCTTCTTCATAACCGGAAGTACCGTTGATCTGCCCGGCGAGGAAGAGTCCGGGCAGCTTTTTGACTTCCAACCGATGATCCAGCTCCCGGGCGTCGACCGCATCGTACTCGATTGCATAGCCGGGTCGAATCATCTCGGCGTTTTCCAAACCCGGAATGGACGCCACCACCGCCGTCTGGACATCGAGCGGCATACTGGTCGACATACCGTTGACGTAGATCTCGTTCGTATCGAGCCCTTCCGGCTCGAGGAAGATCTGGTGGGTTTCCTTATCCGGGAACTTGACGAACTTATCCTCTATAGAAGGACAGTATCGGGGGCCGATCCCTTCGATCTGTCCGCTGTAGAGCGGCGAACGGCCGATGCTCTCCTGGATGATCCGCTTCGTTTCGCTCGTCGTGCGGGCCAGATAACACTGAATTTGCGGCCGGTCGATCTTGTCCGTCAGAAAGGAAAATGGCGTGGGGTTGGGATCGCCGAACTGAGGCTCAAAGCGGGACCAGTCGATTGATCGGGCATCGAGCCGGGGAGGAGTCCCGGTCTTCAGGCGCGTCCAGCCCAAACCGAGCCCGCGGACCTGCTCCGCCAGCACCTGTGACGGTGGCTCGCCGTTACGGCCACAGGAAAAGCGCTGCTCCCCGATATGCGCCAAGCCGTTCAAAAACGTGCCAGTGGTAATGATGACGGCTTCGCATTGGATCTCGCGCCCGTCGACGAGATGAACGCCCCGAACCCTGCCGTCCTCAATAATCAGCGCCGCTACTTCGGCCTGCTTGATATGAAGGTTGGGCTCGCGTTCGAGAACTTCTTTCATGCGAATGCGGTACTGCTTTTTGTCGCATTGGGCGCGTGGCGACCAGACGGCGGGGCCGCGGCTGGTGTTCAAAAGGCGAAACTGGATTCCGACTGCGTCCGTAACTTCGCCCATAACGCCACCCAGCGCGTCGATTTCCCGCACAAGATGGCCCTTAGCGATGCCGCCAATCGCCGGATTACACGACATTTGCGCGATCAGGTCGGCATTCATGGTGATCATCGCCGTACGCAGTCCGAGGCGCGCGCAGGCGCGGCTGGCTTCGCAGCCGGCGTGTCCACCGCCAACGACCACAACGTCGTAGACCATTGGTATTATTGTAAACACCAAGCGCACAGGCCGAAGGTCCGTTGTGCGCGGTTATTCAGCTATGAAGACACTGGTGATCGGCGGCGGCGGGCGTGAACACGCCTTGGCGTGGAGACTGAAGAAATCACCGTCGGTGACATCGGTTCATGCGGCTCCCGGTAATCCGGGGATCGCCGGAATCGCGAAGTGCCATTCTGGATCGGATTATGTCCAATTAGCAGAGGCTTTTGGCATTGATCTCACTGTGGTCGGTCCCGAGGTGCCGCTGGTTGCCGGAATTGTCGACCAGTTCCGAGCGCGCGGGCTCGCGATCGTCGGTCCGACTGCAGAGAATGCGGCGCTCGAAGGCAGCAAGGTTCATTCGAAGCGCTTCATGGAGAAGCTGGGGATTCCGACCGCTCGTTTCCGGACGGTCGAGAATGTCGCGGAAGCTTCTGCGACCGTGCGCGATTTTCGTTACCCGGTGGTTCTGAAGACTGATGGTCTTGCGGCTGGCAAAGGCGTGGTGATTGCGCAGAATCGCGCCGAAGTCGACGCGGCTCTGGCGACGCTGCCGTTTCCGATGGTGATCGAAGAGTTCCTCGAAGGCGAGGAGGTCAGCTTCATTGTTCTTTGCGATGGAAAACGCGCGGTGCCGCTCGAGCCCTCACAGGATCACAAGCGGGTCTTCGACAACGACCAGGGTCCGAATACCGGCGGGATGGGCGCTTATTCGGATTCGCGGATTCTGAGCGAAGCAGATCGCGGCAAAATTCTCGACACGGTTATCGAACCCGTCGTGCGTGCGACCGGATTCACTGGCTTTCTCTACGCGGGTCTGATGATGACGGCTAACGGACCGAGCGTTCTCGAGTTCAACGTCCGCATGGGCGATCCGGAAACACAGCCATTGATGATGCGCCTCACCAGCGATTGGGGTGAAGTGCTGATGGCTGCGGCCAAAGGCTCATTGGGTGTCGATCAATTGGAATGGTCACCGGAACCCGCGACTTGTGTTGTGTTGGCATCGGGCGGATATCCGGGAACTTTTCTGACGGGCGAGAAGATTACCGGAATTGAGAACGTCGATGGAGCCGTTGTCTTCCATGCCGGCACGAAGCGCGATGGCAACGATCTCGTAACGGCGGGCGGCCGCGTGCTGGGCGTGACGGCTTCCGGCGCGGATCTCGCAAGCAGCATGAGAGCCGCTTACGCCGCCGTCGAGAAGATTCATTTTGCCGGGATGCATTACCGAAAAGATATCGGCCACCGCGGCTTGCGACGCTACAATAGTGCGTAAACGGGCCCGTAGCTCAGTTGGATAGAGCGGC
The DNA here is from genome assembly GCA_036273015.1 of Bryobacteraceae bacterium. Taxonomy (GTDB): domain Bacteria; phylum Acidobacteriota; class Terriglobia; order Bryobacterales; family Bryobacteraceae; genus BOG-234. The sequence continues at coordinate 114,037 of DATAXN010000075.1, forward strand.
CGCCTCCTAAGCGACAGGTCGGCAGTTCGAATCTGCCCGGGCCCACCAGAACTACTGAGCCGTCGCGAGTGTTTTCAGGTTTTCCAGCAGCGCATCCGGGACGTGAAGATTATTGTTCTTGCCCGTCCCGAGTGAGATCTGCGGTTTATTGCCGCCGTGGAAGTCGGATCCGCCGGTCATGCCGAGCTTAAAGCGCTCCGCCAGCGACGCATAGTACGAGACATTCTCCGGGCTGTGGTCGCTGTGGTAGACCTCGATTGCGCGCAGCCCCATGCCGGCGAGGTCCTCCACATATTCGGCGAGAGTGTCCCAATTGTTCTTTGCCACCCGGATAGGGTGCGCGAGCGAAGGAACGCCGCCTGAGCCGAGAATACGTTCGAGTGCCTCGTCCATCGGTACCTCGCGCCGCTGCACGAAGCCGCGCGCCGATTCGTCGAGGTACTTGTCGAAAGCGTCCTGGAGGTCCGTTGCATATCCTTTTTCCACCAGAACGCGCGCGAAATGAGGGCGCGCCGTCAGGGTGCGTCCTACCTTTTCAACGTCGGCAAGCGTAATGTCGACGCCCAGCGACTGCAGCTTTGCGATAAGCCTGCTGTTGCGATCGCGACGTGCCTCCAGGATCATCTCCAGCCACGCGCGAAGCTCCTGCACAGGCGGCGTGACGGGGAAATAGCCGAGCAGATGAACGGATGTGCCCTGATAGCGCGTCGACAATTCGATGCCGCAGATCAGCTCCACGCCGGAATTGGCAGCGAAGGGAACGGCAGCGTCATATCCCGCAAACGTGTCGTGATCGGTAATGGCAAGGGCGGTGAGCCCGACGCGCGCGGCTTCGGCAACGAGGTCGGCCGGAGTGAATGTGCCGTCGGAGCGATCGGTGTGGCTATGGAGATCGATCATCTGATGAACCGGCGCTCTTCGAGTTCACGCCAGATCTTTGCGAGAGCTTCTTCGATCGTTTCGCGATCCGAGTGAATCACAACGCAGGGATTGAGCGGCGGCTCGTAAGGGTCGGAAACACCCGTGAAGTTCGCGAGCTCACCCGCGAGAGCGCGCTTGTATAGCCCTTTCGTGTCTCGCGCCGTGAGAACTTCGATCGAGCAATCCACGTGAACTTCGACAAACCGGGGGATCTTCCCTTTCACACCCTCGCGCGCATCGCGGTAAGGAGAGATGGCTGCCACCACGACAATGACGCCGTGCCGCGTGAGCAGTTCCGTGACGAAGCCAATGCGCCGGATGTTGGTATCGCGATCTTCCCGGCTGAAGCTGAGTCCCTGGGACAAGTTGGTGCGAACGATGTCTCCATCGAGCAACTCGACTTTGGCCCCGTGTCCGCGGAGCCGCGCGACGAGCTGCTCGGCGAGCGTACTCTTGCCCGCGCCGGACATACCCGTAAGCCAGAGAGCAAAGCCTTCGTGCGTGGTCATGTGCGCGGGGCTGCGGGCGACCCTGTCGCCTGATTCAGGACCTCGCGCAACAGCACGTCGACGGTACGTTCCGCGCGTCCATCGGCGCTGAAGTGCAGACCGCATTCCTTGACCGCTTCGGGCGACTCCCACCACCAGCGGCCGGCGCGTTCGTCCTCACCTGCAACCACGGCGCGCGTGCACGGGTCGCATCCGATGCTCGTATAACCGGCGGCGTAGAGCGGATGTTCGGGCAGCCCGTTGTCATGGGTGTACCGCAGGACGTCTTCCGTTGTCCAGTCGGCGAGAGGGCTGATCTTTACTTGGCCACCGGAGACTTGGCCACCGGAGCGATCGAAGACGTCGATCGACGCGCGCGATTTTGCCTGAGCGCGGCGCAGCCCGGTGAAGAATGCCGCGAGGTCCTTCAATCCGCGTGCCAGCGGACGAGACTTGCGAATGTCGCAGCAGAGCATGCGATTGGGAACGCTGTCGCGAAAGAGATCCCGCCCATGAAGCGCGACCATGATTTCCACTTCCCGCGGATCGGGCGTGATCCTCTCAATTGTTATGGAATAACGAGCTTCGATCTCCGCGATGATCTTTTCGGTGGAAGGCGGAACGCGCCCGGTATCGAGTGTGAGAACGCGCGTTTGCGGTGCGGCTTTCAGTACCAGATCGGTAACAATGACATCTTCGCGCTGGAGGCTGCTGAGAACGGCGAGAGAAGGGCCGAATTCATGGATGGCGACAGAGATCGTTTCACGAGTGGCGTCGAGGAGTTGCAAGGGACGGTCGGGCTTTCTGCCTAGAGAAGTGGATGACTGGAGCGGGAGACGGGATTCGAACCCGCGACATCGACCTTGGCAAGGTCGCACTCTACCAGCTGAGTTACTCCCGCTTGAAGCGAAACTTTCATTTTCTTCGACCGCCGGTAAGCTGTCAAACTTCTATCGTAACAGGTGGTGGCTCGGTTTGAATTCCGCCCCTCTTGACGCGTTCGGCACATCCACCAGCGTGCGGAACGACTTCGGCCTATGAGACGATGCTGATCGCGACCGGCCAGATGGAGAAACCAGAACCGCCGCCGGAGAAGGACGTGAAGGCTGTCACGTTAGGGCAGTGGGTGGACTGAAAGGCGGTAGGGTGCGGGCTGAAAAGCTAACGGCGGAACAGCGCTCTGAGATCGCTAAGAAAGCAGCCGCTAAACGGTGGTCAGAACAGCAGCCTTCAGCAAGAACCGGAGAACCACGTCGCAGCGGTATCGCTCCACTTCATGCACTACAACTTCGTCCCTATCCACCAGATGCTCAGAGTCGCGCCTGTGATGGCCTCTGGCAGCACAGATCGGCTGTGGGAGATGGCGATATCGTCCGGCTGCTCGAAGAGCGCGAGGCGCGAGTGGCACCAGAACAGGACGAATCGTCATACAGCCCGTTCATGCCCGCTAAGGGCCGAAGCGGAGCTAAGCTTCTCCTTGGCCGAAAAACTGTCCCCTGTAGCCCTTATCTGGAGTGCCGAGGGTTAACTCAAAAATGAGTTGGCATACCAACATGCCGGGAATAACTTGGACTCGCAGCGTTCCATGATTGAACATTTCCAATTCACTCTTGTCCAAGACAGATCGTAACAGTTCAGGTAGCTGCGAAAGTCGTGTCGCGAAAATCTTTTAAAATCTTCATCTTGGACCTGGCTATTAGGTGAAAAACCTGGCAGTGTATATGTTTGATGGCATCGCATCGCCAGCCTGGCCAAGGACAGCCG
>DATAXN010000076.1:0-48500 GCA_036273015.1 Bryobacteraceae bacterium
CTGCGAATGGAGCTGCGAATCGAGCTGCGAATAGAGCTGCGAACGGAGCTGCGAATAGAGCTGCGAATCGAGCTGCGAATAGAGCTGCGAACGGAGCTGCGAACGGAGCTGCGAAGCGAGCTGCGAAGCGAGCTGCGAATCGAGCTGCGACGTTGGCGCGCTCAGCATCCTGAGCGCGCTCCACGCGAGGACACACATCAGCGGAGAGCTAAAGAACATGACGACGGGCGCCGCCTTGCCGATACGCCCGTAAAACTCCTCAACCGTCGCGGTGACAGCCGCACGATCCAGTGGCCCGCAATTCCTTCCGACCGCGAGCCACTCGTTATAGACCTCGGCGAGTCGTTTCTCTTGGCCCGGAGTGAGGCGCGTGATCCTAGTCGATGACATTGCGGATTGCTTCCGGCGTGTACTCCTGCTGAATCCGGATCTGGTAATCGCCCGGCATAAGATTTGCAGGCCCATGTTCTTCATGGATGAACGTGGCTCCCGGCTTGGCGCCGATCGAGATCCCGTCCTCGGACACACGCACGAACAGATCGTCGCCCACTTCAAACACGTCCGCGGTCGCCAGATCCGCCAGGCGATGGGAGTGCCCGGTTACCTCGCCGTAGGCCACGGTACCGTTGTCGCGCTTTGTACGCTTGCCTTCGGGGATCGCCGCGATCGGCAGGAAAAGCACGTCGCCCTGTCTCACGTTCAGCCGCTGCTCTTTCATTTGATTAACTCCTCGCTTCTCAATCGCGCGGAGGCGCCGCGCTCGCGTTCCCGATCTCTCACCTGCAGGAATCCGGACCGGACGCCGCATTGCCGCGATTGTCCAAATTGCAGCGATTCACTGCATGTTTGGCCGCGCAGCCGACGAAGTCATGCGCTTCGGCCGCGCGAAATCCAAGTCCGCAGCCGCGGCAGATGTAAACCCGCGGCCGTAATAACTCGGGCGTACGGATCAGTGCGCGCAACTCGCGCAGCCTCAACATGGGCGCCCCGGCGCTTTCCCGAGGGAACTCTTCATCTCCTGCTCGATTGCCTCCAGTTCAGCGAACGCCTTTTCGAGTTCCGCGACATCGAGGCCGCTCGCTTTCATCACTGGCAGGAGCGTCCGTGTCGCCGCGGTAATCCGCACTTCCACGCCGCGCTGGCGATCAAAAGCAGCTTCGATTGCTTCGCGCGCTTCGCTGGCCATCATGCTGCAGCGCCCGGCGAGAGATTCGACTCGGAGCTTTCCGGCGCTTCGTCGGCGCTCACTGCTTCCGATAACTGGTCCGCTCCGTCAATTGCCGATAGCAGCCGCGTCGGATCCGCGCGGGGGATTAACGGCGCGGATGTTTCCGGCACAGAAGCCTCGGGCCCAGGCGTTTCCGATGCGTCGGCTGCGGAGCGCCCCAACTCTTCGAACCTCGTTCCCCATCCGCCGACGCCGGCGAGATCGACCGGAGCGCCTGCCGCCGGGAATCCGTGATCGTCGTACGAACCGTTATTCGCGGGGTTACGCAGACAAAGCCCCCACGCTGGCTCTTCGCCCGCACCGTGCATGACGCACGGCGAAGCCGCGGTCATAATGAGAGCGCACTGATTCGATCCCGGATTATCGACGAACGCCGCGAATCGCTCTACGCCCGGCGCATCGGCTACGATGATCGACCGCGCAAAGAACGGGCAGAGGATCTCAGCCATGCGCGGCCTCCGCATATTCCTGCGCCGCGATAACGATTTCTGCCTTTCGTGCTTTCCGGCTTTCACATGCGGCTTCCCACGCAAGTGCGATCCCAAGCCGCTTCTCCAGCGATACGGCGGGAAGGGAAGGACAACCGTGCGCGTGGTCTTTGTCGCGTCCGTCGCGCGCACCGCAGAAACCGCAGGAGAACACAACCGAGACTCTCTTGGATGGGTAGGGACGTGTGCGGTGACGAGTCGGGACGCTGCGGCCGTCAGGCATGAGCGGCTCCGTTCTGCCGCGCCTGAAACTCGCGCTTCGCTTCTTCTATGGCCGCGCCCCATTCCGCTAAATCGGCCTCGGTCGAGGAATAGTTCTTACGTTTGGCTTTGTCGTTACCGGTAATCAGCCAGAACTGATGGAGCGATTCGCCGGAGCGCTCGCGGGCGAAATCGAGCATCGGCTGGCCGCGTTCCTTCTCGGCCAGTTCGGCTGCGCGCTTCGCGTCAGCGGCTTCTACCTCTTTGCGGCGCCCCGCCCAGGCCGCGCCAACCTCCTTCGCTTTCTCGAGGATCATCCCCGAGGTAAGCAGTTTGCGCTTCCGGAGATTCTGGACGGGGGTATCGAAATCGTCGACCGGCGCATATTGCGCAGCGGCGGCGATCCGTTTCAGGAACGGTTCGTCGAGCGGTTTCCTAAGCTCGTCGACGAAAATAGGGGCGAAATATGTGCGGTAGGCGGCTAACGGATATGCGCTTGTAAGTTCCTTAGTTTCAGCGGTAATAATTTCTAGAGGAAGTGCACTTCCGCCAGCTTCGCTTTTCTTTCGCCGTTCTGGTACCGCATCAACGAATTCACGAATGGTTCCATCGCCGCTCACAGTATAACTGATCAGCAGGTCGTGGCCGGATCGATTTGTGGGTTGGAATCGCATCTCGACCGGAGCCGCAACTTCCTTGAGTTGGACCGAAAGAGCAAACTGCTTCGCCGTGGCTCCGGCGCGTATCAGGCGCTCGACAGCTGGCGAGTCGGGCTCGGCCGCCGCGGGCTCGGCCGCCGCGGGCTCGGCCGCCATCTTCTCGCGATCCGGAAGAGAAGCCCAGTCTTCCGGGTAGGTTTTGTATTCCCATTCCTTGCCGGGACAATCACACTGTCCCTCTTCGCAATCGGCGCAGCCGGGGCGTCTCCGCTTGACGATCCCCACAGTCGCAGCGTCCTCAAGCACCAGTGTGAAGGCGCGTGCGCTCAGGCCGGTCAGCCGCGCAAGAACTACGCAGTTGATACGCACCCAGCCCGGATTACCGGGCGCGCCGAACGTGCGGTCCATGATGTAGCCCACGGCGAAGTGCTGTGCGCCGGTGCCACCGAGACATTTGCGCGGCAGGATGGTGAAGTACGAATGAGGGACCGGAGTGTGGCCAGTGCGGCCCTCTTTGCCGTTGAAGCGCTCGTGTGGACTTAGCGATTGAAGCCTCGTTCGATCGCCTTTCGCTGTCGCGCCTCCGCGACGCGTGGCCGGTGGCGGCATTTCCGCCGGAACTGTAGGTTGTGTTACCGATGATTTCGCGCCCATCAATCTCCCTCGTAAAATGGATTGATTAAGCGCCTGAGGTGGCCCTAAAATGGATCTATGGCCCGCGTGTCATCTCGCGGGCGCACCACGACCGGCGTTAATCATGAGACTTGTATTGCTGCGACTAGGCCTGAAGAACTTTGAAGCAGCGGTGCGGGTTACCGGCTGCGCCGGCGCGCGGATTAGATGACTCTCGGCATTTTCGAGAGAGACGTAAATACGTCGCTTCCGATAATATATATTATGTCAAATTATACATCGGCCTCTTAAGCCCACCAGGCCGCTGACGGCTGTTCCCTGATCACAATGGCTTCCAGGAATCGAATGGCCTTCGTGAGCCCCTCCTCCGGCGAAAGCAGACTGTCCTCGTGCTCGATGGAGAGCACGTAGTCATACCCGTACATCCGAAGCGTCGAGATGAACTCGCTCCACCAGTTCGCGCCGTGGCCGTAACCGACCGTGCGGAAGATCCAGGCCCGATTGCGTTCGTCGGTATAAGGCTTCGTGTCAAGGACGCCCGTCGACGGCAGGTTGCGCTCGTAGATCTGCGTGTCTTTAGCGTGGACATGGAAGATCGCGTCGCCGAGCACCCGGATCGCGGCGATGGGGTCAATCCCCTGCCAGAACATATGGCTGGGGTCGTAGTTGCACCCCACCGATTTGCCGGCGGCCGACCGCAGGCGCAGCATCGTCTCCGGGCTGTAAGCCACAAAGCCGGGGTGCATTTCGACGGCAATTTTCACCCCGTGGTCCGCGGCGAACCGGCCGTGTTCTGTCCAATAAGGAATGACCTTCCGGTCCCATTGCCACTTGAGCAGGTCGAGATAGTCGGGCGGCCAGGGGCACGTGACCCAATTGGGGTAGAGGGCGTTGTCGCTGTCGCCGGGACATCCTGAGAAGTCGATCACCACGGGAACGCCGAGGCGCGATGCCAGTTCGACGGTCTTTCGACTGACTTCAGCATGTGCCCGCCCGATCGCGGGGCCCGGATGCAGCGGGTTTCCGTGGCAACTCAGTGCACTGATGGTGAAGCCGCTATCGTCCAGCTTCTTCTTGAATGCCTCCAGCAACGCCGTGTTTTCGAGCATTGCCAACTTGCAATGCGGATCGCCCGGATAATTGCCGGTGCCCAGCTCCACAGTATTTACACCGAGCGACTTCAGTTTGCCGAGAACGTCATCCAACGGCAGTTGGGACAACAGCGCCGTGAATACTCCAAGCCTCATATAGTCTTGTCCGAAGCGTAACAGACCGGGCTCAATTTACACTCCGCACATCTCGGCTTGCGCGCAATGCACAGAGCGCGTCCGTGATGGATGATCTGATGAGAAAACGAGATCCACCGGTCCTGCGGGATGATCTTCATCAGATCGCGCTCGATCTTAACGGGCTCGGTCTGTTTGGTGAGATCGAGACGCCGGGAGATCCGCTGGACATGCGTATCGACCACAATGCCCGACGCAATCCCGTACGCAGTCCCGAGGACTACATTCGCGGTCTTGCGCGCCGCCCCAGGAACCGTGATCAGCTCTTCCAGCGTTTGCGGCACCTTCCCGCCGAACTCGTTGATGATCTTCTTAGCCGCTCCGACGATCGATTTGGCTTTATTGTTGAAAAAACCGGTAGAGCGGATATCGTTGGCAAGTACCTCGGGCCGCACCGCGGCAAGGTCCTGCGGCGTCGGATATTTTTTGAACAACCCGGGAGTCACTTCGTTGACGCGTTTATCCGTACACTGCGCGGAGAGAATCGTCGCAACCAGAAGTTCCCACGGGTTGCTGTGCGTCAGAGCGCAGGTGACGTTCGGATACATCTTGTCGAGCGTTTTGAGAATGGCCTGCACGCGAGCCTTGCGCTCGGCTTGGTTCTTCGGCTTGATCGGCTTCATTCGTATCGGAGCACCTCAACCGGCGTTATTCGTGTTGCGTTCCGTGCGGGATACAGGGTCGCAAGCAGACTGACTCCCAAGGCCACAGCAGTGATCCACACAGCGTCGAGAAGGCGCGGATCGAAAGGAACGTAGCTGAGTGCGTAAACGGATTCATCGAGCGGTATCCAGTGGTATTGGCCCGCGAAGTAACAAAACACATATCCGATCACCAGGCCGATCACCGTACCGATGACCCCGATCATCGCACCCTGCATCACGAAAATACGCCGGATCTGTCCACGCCGCGCGCCCATCGACATCAACACCGCGATGTCCTTGTACTTCGTCAGAACGATCATGGTCAGCGTGATCAGAATGTTCAGCGCTCCTACCAGCTCGATCAGCCCGATCGTAATCGCGGTCACCACGCGCTCAAGCTTGAGCGCATGAAAGAGCTGCCGGTTCTGGTCCTGCCAGGTGATTGACGTGTAGCGCGGACCGGCAACACGAGCGGCTTCATCCGCGATCTCCGGAGCAAGATCCGGATTATCCAGCCGCATTTCAATCGTATTTACGACGTCACCGATGGAGCTTCGAAGCCTCTGCACACCAGCGATCGAAGCATATGCCCAGGTGTCATCCACATCGAAGAAATTCGTCTCAAAAATGCCCGCTACGCGAAATCGCTGGCTGCGCGGTCCCGGTCCGAACGGCGTCAGGGTGCCTTGCGGGTCAATCAGGGTGATCACATTGTTCAGTACGAGACCGTTGTCCTGCGCGAGCTTGCTCCCGATCACCACTCCCGGGAGCCCGTTGTCCTCCTTTAACCGATCGAGCGATCCTTTTTTGAGGTGCCGCAGCGTTTCGCTGGTCGAAAGCTCGTCCCTGACGTCGATGCCTTTCAGCGTGATCAGCTTGGTTCCCTGTGGGCCGCTCAGAATCACCTGATCGTAGAGTACCGGCGCGACGGCAACCACATGCGGAATTTTGCGGAGCTTTTCGAGCAGATTCCGCCAGTCTTCCATGCCCACGCCGGGATCTTTGTTGAGTATGTTGACATGCGCGGTCGCCGCCAGCATATTGCGCTGCAGCGTATTCTGAAAGCCATTGTTGACTGCCAGGGAGATGATCAGCGCCATTACTCCCGCCGCCACTCCAACAACTGAAATCACCGTGATCACCGAAATGACTTTCTCCTTGCGGCGCGCGCGCAGGTAACGCCCGGCGACGAAGAGCTCGAAGGATGTAATCACCTTGCTGCGATCACTTTCGGTCCAGATGCCGAAGCTTGTCCGCCATGCCGATTTCGCCTTCCGGACGCAGCAGCGGGAACAGAATGACGTCCCTGATGGACTGCGAGTTCGTCAGCAGCATGACCAGCCGGTCGATCCCCAGGCCTTCCCCGCCCGTAGGCGGCATCCCGTATGCCATCGCACGCAGGTAGTCCTCATCCATCTGATGCGCTTCTTCATCGCCGCTCTCGCGCATGGCAAGCTGCGAATCGAAACGGCGCCGCTGTTCCATTGGATCGTTTAACTCGGTATAGGCATTGCCGATTTCCATGCCTGCGATGATGATCTCGAACCGCTCGACCAGCTCCGGCTCGTCCGGCTTGTTCTTGGACAGCGGTGAAACTTCCACCGGGAAATCGTAGATGAGCGTCGGCTGAATCAGTTTCCTCTCCGCGTGTTCTTCGAACAGAAGCGCGAGCGACTCTCCTCCTGTGGACTTTCCGGTATGGCGCATCAGCCATTCGGAGTCGCGGAGATTATCGGCGGAAGGCTTTCCATCGCCCTCCCAATATTCGAGCACCGCCTCGCGCATGGTGAGCCGCCGCAGAGAACCGAAATCAAGCTGGACGTCTCCGTACGGAACTACCGTTCCGCCGGTGACATCGATGGCCACCTGCCGCAGCAACTCCTCACTCAGATCCATCAGGCCGCGATAGTCGGTGTAGGCCTGGTAGAACTCGATCATCGTGAACTCGGGATTATGCCGGGTGGAAATGCCCTCATTCCGAAAATTGCGATTGATTTCGTACACGCGTTCCAGCCCGCCGACAATCAGCCTCTTCAGGTAGAGTTCCGGCGCGATGCGCATGTAGAGGTCGATATCGAGCGTGTTGTGATGCGTGACGAACGGTTTCGCAGCCGCGCCTCCATACAGGGGCTGCATCATCGGCGTCTCGACTTCGATGTAATCTCTCTCTTCGAGTTGCCGGCGCAGCGACGAAACAATCTTCGCCCGCTTCAGGAATATCTCGCGGCTCTCCGGATTCGCGATCAGATCGAGATAGCGCTGACGATACCGGATCTCGACATCTTCGAGGCCATGCCACTTCTCCGGCATTGCAAGAAGAGTCTTTGACAGAAACTCCAGCTTCTCGACGTGCAGGCTGAGCTCGCCGGTGCGGGTACGGAATGCGTAACCTTCCGCGCCGATAATGTCGCCGATATCGAGCAGGCCGAACAATTGGTAATCCCGCTCGTCGACGGCATCTTTCCGCACATAGCACTGCAACAGGGCGCCATTCTGCCGGATGTGCATGAAGCCGGCCTTGCCCATGCGCCGAATGGTTTGGATACGCCCTGCGACCTTGATGCGGGGCGCGTCGCCTGAGGATGCGGGGGCCAACTCTTCCGCGGTCTTGTCGGCGTATTGACGAAGCACGTCCGGAACGGTGCAGGTAAAGTCGAAGCGTTTGCCGAACGGCCGGTAACCCAACGCTTCGATTTCATGCACGCGCGCCGCGCGCTGCTCAAATAATTCGTCTTCCAGCGACAATAGAGATTCTCCTGTGGGGAATCAGTTATTATAATTCTTCGTTCGCAACAACCATACTCTTGACCCGCTCTCTCTCTATCATCATTCCGGCCTATAACGAGCAGGCCCGGCTTCCTGATACATTGCGCCGCGTTGAGCAATATCTGAGGGAGGGCAATTGGAGTTTCTACGAAATTCTGGTAGTCGACGACGGCTCTTCCGACGGGACCGCGGAAGCGGCGACGAAGTTTGCCACCGCTCACCCGAATATCCGGGTGCTGCGGAATCCCGGAAATCGCGGCAAAGGATTTTCGGTGCGGCACGGGATGCTCGAAGCGCAGGGCGAATGGCGATTGTTCAGCGACGCCGATCTTTCGACGCCCATCGAGGAACTGGAGAAACTGTGGCGTGCCGTTGAGCCGGGCAAATATCGGGTTGCGATCGGCTCACGCGCGATCGACCGGTCTTTAATCGGTGTCCATCAGCCGGGCTTCCGCGAAACCATGGGCCGGGTTTTCAATCTCGCGATGCGCATGATGACCGGCTTGTCGATTGCCGACACTCAGTGCGGATTCAAGCTGTTTCAACGACAGGTAGCCGAAGAAGTCTTCCCGCGCCAGACGCTGGAGCGGTTCGGCTTCGATGCGGAGATCCTCTATATTGCCGCTCAACGTGGATATTCCATCGCCGAAGTGCCGGTCCGCTGGAACCACGCCGAGGGCAGTAAAGTCGGAATGCTCACAGGATTGCACGCATTCAGCGAATTGGTTGCCGTGCGCGTAAACAGCCTGCGCGGCAGATACCGCTGAGAGCTCGAAGTAATGGACTTCATTCACAAGTTTGTACCGGGCAAATCGCCGGCAACCGTTTTGCTGCTGCATGGGTCTGGCGGAGACGAGAACGATCTGTTACCCATCGCGGGCGCTCTGGCTCCTGGAGCGGCGCTTTTGAGTCCGCGCGGAAATGTGATGCAGTACGGAGCCCGCCGGTTCTTCTCTTATCCCGAGTCCGGCCGCTTCGATGCCGGCGAAGTCGAGGGACGCGCCAGTGAGCTGGCGGAATGGGTCGGGCGCATGACGGCACATTACTCGTTTGACCCGAAGCGTTTCTATGCCCTCGGCTATTCGAACGGCGCGAACATAGCCGGTGTGCTTATGCTGCTGCATCCCGGAGCGATTGCCGGCGCATGCCTGCTGCGGTCGCGCGCGGTTCTCACTCCCGCTGCCCTGCCTGTTCTCGACGGCGCTCCGGTTCTGATCTCAGCTGGTCAGACGGACCAGGTGATTCCCGTAAGCGGCGCGGAAGAACTCGGGCGGCTGCTCACTGTCGCGGGTGCGCGGGTAGACCTTGCGATCCAAAACGCCGGACACGATTTGACACCCGCCGACTTTTCGCTTGCCAAACAGTGGTTTGCGAAGCTTCTGACGCTCTCTCCCGGGGATGCGTAACGCTCCGGGCCGGGCGAAGCCCTGACCGCAGGGCCGAAGCCCCCGCCCCACATCTGCCGTCAGCGTCTTCATCTGGTTTGTTGGGCCCGAAGGGCAATGTGGACTCCTTCACAGTCGCGGTTCGGGAAAACCCGCGCCGATTCCGACGCAATTACTGAACCGCGCCGCGTCAGCGAGCGGCAATGAAAGCCAGGCAGTTCGATAACATGACTTTGTTTAAGGAGACCTATGCGGCTTGTTTGCAGTGTGCTCATGATTTCGGCCTTTTCGATGATGGCATTCGCGCAGCAGACGCCGATCCTGTTTGAAGGCGCGCGGCTGATAAACGGCGACGGGACTGTGGTCGCGAATTCCGCGTTCGTCATTGAAGGCGGGAAGTTCACGGCGGTTGGCAGGAAGGGAGACGTGAAGGCGCCTGCCGGAGCGATGCGCGTGAATCTGACCGGCAAGACCGTAATTCCTGCGCTGGTCGATGCACATGTGCATCTCGGGTGGTGGGTCGTGAAGACCAATCAGATCGGCGCCGACACTTACACGCGAGCGAATCTGATCGATCATCTGCAGCGAGTCGCATATTACGGGATCGCGGCGGTGCAGAGCATGGGCATCGACCCGGGCGAGATCGGGTATCAGATCCGTGCAGACCCGCCTGCCGACACCGCACTGTTCCGGCTCGCAGGGCGCGGAATGGCGATGCCGAAGGCGGGCCCGGGCCGGACCTACTGGCAACCGATCGCCTATGGGGTGACGACCGAAGCCGAAGCGCGCGCGGATGTGCGCGAACTGGCGCGGAAGAAGGTCGACCTGGTGAAGATCTGGGTGGACGACCGGAACGGCACGGTGCCGAAGCTGACACCGGAGCTTTACCGGGCGATTATCGATGAGGCGCACAAGAACGGGCTGCGGGTTGCGGCACATGTCTTCTATCTGGCCGACGCGAAGGAACTGCTGCGGTCGGGTGTCGATATCCTGGCGCATCTGGTCCGCGACCGCGACGTCGACGATGAACTGATTAGCTTACTGAAACAGCACCCGAACGTTTACGCAATTTCGACACTGCCGGACCGCGAAACGACGGAAGCGGATCTGAAGCTCATGGGCGAGACGTATCCGGCGTCGCAGATCAAACGGATACGCGAGGAACTGGCGGCCGTCAAGCCGGCCGATGCGCAGAAAGCGCGCGAAGCTTATGGGATTCAGGCGCGCAATCTGGCAAAGTTCCACGCGGCCGGAACAAAGATCGTCCTCGGCACGGATTCGAGCACGGCCATAGGCTGGAACGTGCATCAGGAGATGACCGACATGGTCATCGCGGGGATGAAGCCGAAGGACGTGCTGACAGCAGCGACGAAGACAGCGGCGGAGATGATGAAGCTGGATCAACTGGGCGCGGTGGCGACGGGGAAGAGCGCGGATTTCATCGTGCTCAATGCGAATCCGCTGGACGACATCAACAACACACGGAAGATTGCCGATGTGTATGAGCGCGGGAACAAGCTGGATCGCGCGGCTATGCGGGCTCGGTTTACGGCTCAGTAGCCCGGCGGCTTGAGGATTGCCGGTCAGTTCTCCGACGGCTTCTCAACATGATCGATGACCAGGATGTCGACGGGCGCCTTGGTTGATTCGAGCTTCAGCCCCAGTTGCTGCTGCATCGCCGTGAACAGATCGGGAAAAGTTTCCGCATTCGGATCGTTGGACGATGTCACGAGAACTCCCCGATAATCGCCGAACTGAGTTTCGTCGGGAGTCCAGTTCAGCGTGAAGTCGTATCGCCCCTCAATTCCGGACTGGTCGACGACCGGCCGATCCAAAACGAAGCCCTGCAGGAAGTCTGCGAGATCGGTAATCGTTGTGTTGGACAACGCAGTTTTATTCATGCCCCTCTCCGACGGCAGACTGCCGCTGAACTGAGTTTTGATAAGTTTCGAGCCCGATTTCGCGGCGGTAATCGCGTAGATGGACATCTCCTTCTTTTCCTGATGCGCGGCGAGCATGAAGCGGTCGGCAATCAGCTTCCGCAGCATGGAGCGTACTTGTTTGTCGTTCGGCTGCCCCGGGGTGTCGAATTTTGCCTCGATATCGAATCGCTCCGAACCCAGTCCCTCCGGAAGGCCTTTGAGCTGCCTCGAATGGATCTTGTAGGCGAAGGTGATGAGATTGGCGAGACTCTTGTTGCGTATCGTCATCCTGCCGCCTGGATCGATGCTGATTCCTGTTCCTTTTGCATCGAACGGACTGGGTTTGACCGTGGCAACTTCGAACGTTGGATCGGCGTCCGGCGCCATGGCCTTCGTCGGTGGCGGCGGCTCCGGAATCGTCCATGCCGTTGCCGGTGTGGCGCGAGTGAAGGTCAGCGGCTGCGACGGGGCTCCGTCCCAAGTGCCCGTTATGGTGTTGCCGTCAGCGCTCAGCGTTCCTTCATACGTCACACCGATGGGGATCAGGGAAATCCGGACCGCCGAACCCTGCAACGAAACGGTGTTGGCGATGACGGATCGCCCGCCCTGATCGATGTTATACATGACGGCGCTGAGACCGTCGGACGGCGTTGTTGAGACCTTAATGACGACGCGGAACTGGCCCCCGCGCGCCTGTGACGACTGTAATGTGCCCTGCCAGGCGCCGGCTAAATTCTGAGCGAACGAACTGCTCGAAAATGCAACAAGAGCGGCAATCCACAGCAGGACTCTTTTCAAGGGACCTCCGGTTCCGGGCTACTGCTTATGGAATACGGGTGATCGCGGTAAAAGTTTGCCGAAATTCGTGTTATTTGCGACTCAGTGGCGAATCCGGGAGCCGATGTCCTTCGTTTCGTATACTTCGCAGTATGCGCGTTCCGGGATCAGCCCGGCGTCTTCATTTTTTCTGAGCCGCAGCGCGCGGGGCGCCATTACCCACGGGTTCCACCAGCACAGTGGGATCCATCGACCGTCTCTTCATGGAGGATTTCATCGCCCTTTCGCGTGAGCTTCTCGATGATATGCAGGTTCTCGTCGTGGAAGTAACCGCCGCGCCCGAACCCGTCCAATCGACGAACGAGATGGAGTCGGGCACGAGTGTATCGCCTTCCCAGTGCCCCGCCGTGTAACAGCCGTGAGGCTGAAAGATGGAACGAATCGCGGCGAGCGGGAGAGACAGCCGGATTAGCAAAAACGGGCCGGCGACGGGAGGATGACACAGCGGGAAGCGGCGATCCGCCGGCCTGCGTCGAACCCGTGTCGCGACCGGTCGCTTAGCAGAGGGGCGCTATCCTGCGAAGCGTCTGCGACGATATGGACTGAAATCCATCGAGTGAACAATGGACAACGCGACTCTCTGCCTGACTCCCCACGGCAGACTTCGAATCGAAGGTGACGCCGGAGCACAGCTTGCGGCTGTGTTCGAGCGGGGATCGGGACACGGCATCCTGCATCTTGCTCTCGATGAATCCGGCGAGGCGCTCTCACCGGCGCCCGCATGGTGGCGGGAGTTTGGAGCGCGATATCTGGGGGCGCTTTGCGCGCTCGGCGAGGCGCCTGTCGCTCCACCGGAACAGGCGGCACTCGAAGACCTCGCTCTTTCCGCTCCACCGCAGACCGGATCCGAATATCTGACTGCCCGGACGCTCGACGCCTTGTGGCGCGAGACGGACGATGCCCTGCGGGCGGAACTGGCGGATTCGCACGCGAGCCTGCAGGATTTTCTGAAGCGGCGGAATGCGGCGTGGAATCTGGTAGGCCGAGTCCACTTCAACCTTGCCGAAAACCGGCGGGACGAGGAAGCTCCGTTCGCTTTCCTCGCGACGTATACAACGCGGCTTTCAGGGCAAGCCAGGCCGCAGCATCTTCCGCTCGGCAAGGCTCTGAGCGAATACGCAGGCGCTGCAAACAAGCCGCGATTGCTCTCTCTTCTGCTGCCCGTGCAGCGGGCCGCGGAGGCTTGTGCCTGGTTGAAAGCCATGGTGGATGCGGGCGAAATTTTCCATCCGCTGCGATGGACTCCGGCGGAAGCGCTGCAGCTTCTGCGCAGCGTCCCGGATCTGGAGTCGGCGGGCGTGGTGGTGCGTATGCCTGCCAAATGGAGCGGAAACCGCCCGCCGCGGCCACAGGTGACAGGAACTGTGGGAGGCAAGGCGCCGAAGGGACTCGGGCAGGAGGCGCTGCTCGATTTCCGGATGGAAATCACGCTCGAAGGAGAAGCGCTCACGGCGGCTGAGATCCGGGAACTGCTGGCGCAAAAGGAGGGACTCGCGCTGGTGCGCGGGCGCTGGATCGAAGTGGATCGCGAACAGCTGAAGCACATGATGGAGCGCTTCGGTCAGGCCGAGCGCACGGCCCAGGAAAGCGGGCTCAGCTTTGTCGAAGCGATGCGGCTGTTGGCGGGCGCCGATACGGAGTCCACGGAAGATCGCGGGATGGAGGGTATCGCGTGGGCGGAAGTAAAAGCAGGTCCCTGGCTCAGGGAAGTTCTGAGCGGATTGCGCAGCCCGCAGGCTTTGGGCGGCTCGGATCCGGGCGAAGCGCTGAAAGGTACTCTGCGCCCGTATCAACAAACCGGCGTGCGGTGGCTGCATCTGCTCACAAGACTGGGGCTGGGTGCGTGCCTCGCGGACGACATGGGGCTGGGCAAAACGATTCAGGTGCTCGGGCTGCTTCTCCTGATGCAGCGCGAAAAGCGACGTCCGAGTCTGCTGATTGTGCCCGCGTCCTTGTTGGCGAACTGGACATCCGAGATCGAGCGATTCGCGCCGGGATTGAAGATAAGGATTGCGCATCCATCAGCCACGGACGCGGGGGATTTCAGAAACCTGCGGCCCGAGGCTTTGCGCGACACGGATCTGGTGATCACTACCTACGGCTCCGTCCTGCGAGCGCAGTGGATGACGGAAATGCCGTGGTGTCTGGCAATCCTCGACGAAGCTCAGGCGATCAAGAACCCCGGAGCGAAACAAACGCGCGCCGTCAAGAATCTGCGCACCGAAGCGAGGCTGGCTCTGACCGGCACCCCAATTGAGAATCGGCTCGGAGACCTGTGGTCGCTCTTCGATTTCATCAATCCGGGACTGCTCGGGCGGCCGAAAGAATTTACGAGCTTCGCGAAGCGTCTGGCGAACGGACCGCATGCTTCTTACGGGCCGCTGCGCGAGCTGGTGAGGCCGTATATCCTGCGGCGGCTGAAGACGGACCGGACGGTAATCGCCGATCTTCCGGACAAGACGGAGATTCAGGCATTTTGCCCCCTGACACGGTCGCAGGCGGCGTTGTACGGCCAGTCTGTTGAGGAACTGGCGGGCCTGATCGCGAAAACATCGGGGATTCAGCGCAAAGGACTGGTGCTGTCTTTTCTGATGCGCTTCAAGCAAATCTGCAATCATCCTTCGCAGTGGCTGGGGGATGGATCATGGGAGGAGGCGGAGAGCGGCAAGTGGGCGAGGCTCCGCGAAATCGCCGAAGTAGTGGCGGCGAAGCAGGAGAAGATGCTGGTGTTTACTCAGTTCCGTGAAATCACGGGGCCGCTGGCGGGATTTCTCGGCCTGGTGTTCGGGCGGCCTGGCCTGGTGCTGCATGGCGAAACCGGCGTGAAGAGCAGGGGCGAGTTGGTGCGGCGATTTCAGGAAGACGAATCGGTTGGGTTTTTCGTGTTGTCGCTGAAGGCGGGCGGCACCGGGCTTAACCTGACCGCGGCGTCCCATGTGGTGCACTTCGACCGCTGGTGGAATCCGGCAGTGGAGAATCAGGCGACAGACCGGGCTTTCCGGATCGGACAGACAAAGAATGTTCTGGTTCATAAGTTCGTGTGCCGCGGAACCGTGGAAGAGAAGATCGATGCCCTGATCGAATCGAAACGCAGTCTTTCGCGGGAACTGCTCGAAGGCGGCGCGGACACACTGCTGACGGAAATGAACGATGAAGAGCTGCTGAAGCTCGTTGCGCTCGATCTGAATAAAGCTCTGAAGGAGAACTGAAGTGGCATTCTATTTCGGGTGGAAACCATACGTACCCGCGGCGGAGCGGAGGCGCCAGGCGGCGCGCGAAGCAGAGAAGCGCCGCAGGCAGGGGCACGAAGTTGCGCCGGTCCTCATCGAGAGCCGCGCGATCGCCAGCACGTTCTGGGGGAAATCATGGTGCGAGAACCTGGAACGGTACAGCGACTACGCGAACCGGCTGCCGCGCGGGAGAACGTATGTCCGGAATGGATCGGTAATCGATCTTCAGGTAAAGCCGGGCCTGATTGAGGCGCTGGTGAGCGGGTCTTCGTTGTACGAAGTGAGGCTGGAAATAGAGCCGGTCGGGAAGAAGCGATGGAAGACAATCTGCGACGACTGTGGCGGCGCAATCGATTCACTGGTGGAACTGCTGCAGGGACAGCTGTCGAAAGGCGTGATGGAGAGGATTTGCCGGCGCGACCAGGGTCTGTTCCCTTCACCGTCCGAGATCCGGCTTTCCTGCAGTTGTCCGGACTGGGCCGATATGTGCAAACATGTGGCGGCTGTTCTGTACGGTGTGGGAGCGCGCCTCGATGACCGGCCGGAACTGCTCTTCCGGCTCCGCAAGGTGGATGAGAACGATCTGATCCTGAGGGCCGGTAAGTCCCTTCCGGTCGCCGCGCGCAAGCCGGCTGCGGGACGAATTCTGGATGCCGAGGATTTGCCGGACATCTTCGGTATCGATATGGTGGGGAATTCCAGCCCGGAGACACCGAAAAAAGCCAAAAAGACGGCGAAAAGAAAGGTGGGCGCGGCGGCCGCGTCAAAGAGGGAGGCCGCCAAAAGACCGCGAGCGAAGAAGAAGGGCGGGGCTGGCGGCAAAAGTGGGCGGCCAAAAAAGAATCGTTGAACTTGTTGCCTGAAGGCGGCGACAGCCAAAGGAGAGAACTATACATGAATGCCGTTGAGGTTCCGGTACGTGCAACGGGAGCGAAACGCTGGTTGCTGTGGATCGGCTGGGCCGTTTCGCTCTGGCCGGTGTTTGTTGTGGCGACGAGCGCTACCTGGAAGCTGACGCGAAACCCGTGGTACGTGCGGGAGTTCGCGCGAATCGGCTGGACTGACAGCGCACTGCCGCTCCTTGCCTGCCTGCAACTGGGCTGCATCGCGCTGTTCCTGATTCCGCCGACGGCAGTGCTGGGCGCGGTGCTGCTCACCGGTTATCTCGGCGGCGCGGTCGCTGCGTATACGCGGATGGGAGAGCCTTATCCGATTCTGGTTCCGCTGTCGACCAGCATCATTGCCTGGTTCGGAATCTGGCTGCGCGATGAACGCCTTCGAGCGCTGCTGCCGATCCGGCGGTGAACCACTTCACGTGCGTCACCTCATGTGCTTCAGCGACTGCTCGTCTTCCAAACAGATTTCGTCGATCAGATCCGTGTCGACGATGATGCGTTCCTTTAAAGTGACCGTCCACGGCTTGGTGTAGGCCTTCGGATCGTCGACGGTGACCTGGATTTCGAGATGTCCGAAGTCCGGACGCCGCATCCGCTCCTGCACTTTGGCCGCTTCGGTCAACACACTTCCGTTCCAATCGATCCACGTGTCGTCGCGCACCCCGATCGTATCGATAACGAGCGTATCGCCGGACCATTTCGCGGACGAATAACCCTGCCACGAAGGCGTCGGATCTTTGGGCAGCGGTCGCCCGTCCGTAAATACCTGGCGGTATCCGGCGTTGTTCTCGTTGAGCACCACCAAAAGACCTGGATTGTGGATGAACTTGAGTAGGTGCGGCAGCCCATACGCACGCAGAAAATTATCCGGCAAACACCTGATATGCGGATCGTCTTTCGCCAGGTTGTCGGTGCGCGCCTTAACTATCGGCACCAGCCAGGGCTGATAAGGCAACCCTCCCGGCAAATCGACGCCGATATTCGCCATCTGCCGCGAGGCCCTGATTGCACTGGGATCGCCGGGGCCGTCATCGGCGCTCTGCGAACGTCGTGGACCGGGGTCCTGCTTGGGAGTCGACAAGCCTTCGCTGGGGCGATTGGGCTCGGCCGTGGTCCAGATTCCGGAAAAGTCCGGCTTGCCATCGGTCATCCGAGGCGCGGGAGCCGACACATTCACCTTGCCGTCGGCCTTTCGCGGCA
This sequence comes from Bryobacteraceae bacterium, assembly GCA_036273015.1. GTDB lineage: Bacteria > Acidobacteriota > Terriglobia > Bryobacterales > Bryobacteraceae > BOG-234. Next base: position 17,376 of record DATAXN010000076.1, read on the forward strand.
CTCCGGGTGTGGGATACTTCACCCACTGCGCGGCCACATCAGCCGGAGATAAAAGGATGGCAACACCGACGGCGGCGAGCGCCGCCTGACGCCGACGAAAAGGATACGGCATTGGGCTCAGGATACACCTTAAATATGCAGTTTTGTTACAAGACCGTCAGACAGCCAAGTGATTCAAAGATAGAATATTAGGCGGTTCGAACAAGTTCCCATCCCCCAACGTATAGAGGATTATGGCGACGACAACACAGTCCACTCTGGAACAGATTCACGCCCTGCTGGCGGCGAAACGCTATTCGGTTACCGAAGCGGGCGACAGCGTACTCAGAATTCAGGAAGTCGACAGCGGTATCGTGCTGCAGGCGGTGCTGGCGGGCGATATTTTGTTTCTGTCGCTGGTCTGCATGTCCGCGCCGGCGGCCGGCCTGACGCCGCAGATCCTGCGCAAGATGCTGGCGGCGGATAACGGCATCTCCACCTCGCATTTCCAGCTTTACGATACCGGCGACGGCAACGTCGCCATCACGTTGAACAACTTCTGCAAACTGCAGGAACTCGGACCGGACGATGAGGACGACATCCTCTCCTGTGTCAGTTTCCTGCTGGCCGATGTGGTGCACGCGAGAGATTTGATCGGCGCCGATCTGAAAGCGGCCTGATCAGGAAAAGGAAAACAAGCCATGGCATTCTTTTCGGATATTTTCAGCCGCGCCGGCCGCGTGGCCCGCGGACAGGCCAATCAGGGGATGAGCGCGATCGAAGACGCGACATTCGAGGCAACGGTCCGGCAGACCGTCGCCGATATGAGGACGGAGCTGAACAACGTGGTGCGCTCGTCGGCAATGGCGATGAGCAATTACAACCAGCTCGACGCCGAGTATCAGAAGTACGTTCGGCAATCGCAGGACTGGAAGGACCGCGCCAACCAGGCGCTCGACGCAGGCAACGAGGATCTGGCGAAAAAGGCGCTGGCGAAGAAGGCGGAAAGCGACCGGCAGATCGCGTCCTTGCAGACTGCGATCGATTCAGCCCGTGGCGCCAGCGATTCGCTGAAGGCGCAGGTCGTCGAGCTGAAGCACAAGATCGAGGAAGGCGAGCGCACAGCAACGACACTGGTCGCCCGCAAAAATGCGGCGATGGCGCAGCGCAAAGTGTCGGAAGCGTTGGCGGGAGTGGGCAAAGCGGACAATGCCTTCGCGACGCTTTCCACCTTCGAGCAGTCCGTCTCCAAAGAAGAAGCGACGGCTAAGGCTTTCACCGAATTGGCCAATTCAGGTACGGATTCGAGTCTCGAGGCGGAGTTCGCAAAACTCAGCGGCCACACGGTGGACGACGATCTCGCGGCTCTCAAGCGGGAGCGCCAGACCACGGTGACCATCCAGAAGGAACTCCCGGCGGCCGGCGGGCACTAGATGGGTTGCACCGGTCATTCCGAAACCAACGTGGGGCGGCCTTTCCAGGCTGCCGCCGGGCTTCTGCCCGGCGTGGGCGGTTTTGCGGCATGGTTATTCTATCGCCGAAACAGTTCGCCAGTGAGTTGCACCGGTCATCTCGTTACCGCTCCCTCACGGTCACGGTTCGGAAGCGGTAACGAAATCGCATAGACAGGACACCAGGCATCGGTATCACGAATGCTTTTCGACCGAAAACCCGCTCCGCAGGAAGATCTTGCGAACCTGAAGATCACCGACGCGCGCGTCAAAGACACGCTTTCCGTGGCGGGCGCGGCGGAGGACTTCAGCGACATCGACTTCACCGTCGACCGGCGGGATTCCTACGAGTCGGGCAGTAAACGCTGGACCGAGTTGAGCGGCACCTGGCGCGATCGCCGCGTCTTCCTGGAAGTTCACAACGAAGATACGGTTGAAGTGCTCGGCAGTTTCGACGGGCGCAGAATCACGCTTGACGAATTGGGGTTGAGCGAAGACGACATGGGACAGCTCGACGCCCGCCAGAATCCGGCCGACTTTGTCGACTTCGAAGGAAAATTCTGGCTCTACCGGTTCAGCCGCGAGATGGGCGTATTCAGCGAAGGCGCCGGAACGGGCCGTGGTTTCTACGGATGGGAGTTCCACGAGCAGGACGGGAAACGCTACCTGAGCGTTCGCAAGTTCGAGGGCGAACCTTTCATCGCATCCATCCGCGTGAAGGTTGAGCCTACGGACATCACCGTATTCAGAGGGGCTTGATTATGAACCCGCGCAAGCGCTATGTCGCCATTGCCGGAGCGTTGATAGCGGCGGCGTTGCTTCTTGTGTCCTGCGATACTCTGCCGCGGGCGCTGCGAAATCAGATCGCGTCTGAAAAAGAAAATCTGCGGCAGACCGAAGGGCAACTGCAGCATTCCGCCGATACCGTACGCGACGATCTCGCGCACTCGCCGGATTTATTCCGGGGCACGCCTGTCGCAACGGCATGGCCCTCCCGATTGCAGTCCGCCCGCGCATCGCTCGACCGCGCGAAAGGCGACATGCAGCAGCTCGATCGCGTGTCCGATCCACGCCGCGCCGAAGCGTTGTTGAGCGAGGAACGCGGGCTTCGTCAATCGGTGGCGCGGGATGCGGAATCGGTGGAGTCCGACGCCAACAGCTGGCTCGATTTCGAGCGGAATGTTCCTCATTACCTCACGGCAATGCTGCGCGAGTATGACGATATTCATGGCTTCGATCTGACGCCTGTTGCGGCAATCGTGCAAAAGGCGGAGCAGGACTGGCCGGCAAAGAAAGCTGTTCTGGACGGACGCCTCGCGGCGCTGCGGCAGTCGTCCGACAGCGCGGAAACACAGTGGCGCGCGACGGAATCAGCCCGGCAGGCCGCAACGGCAGGGACTGCGGCAGGACCGGCTATCGCGACACTGATTCAGGCCAATGACGTCCTGCAGCACGACGATAACCAACTGAAGCATGACGCGGACCAACTGCGCGCGGAGTGCGGGCAACTCTACGATTCCTGGGACAAGATCCTCGCCGACCTCGAAGTGGCTCATCGCGGAAGCGACATGGTCTACTCCGAAAAGATATCGACCGTTCGGATTCACTACATCGACGTAGCCGCGAAAAAGACCGAAACCTCAACAGACAACAAATGGGTGGACGTCTCGGCGCCCACTTATCGCACGGTTGAGAATGACTTGGGAATGACGATTGCCCACAAGGACGCAGGGCTCTTCGATTCCGAAGCGCAAAATAATGTGCAGCCACCGGGCTTCGCATACATCGCTTCTCCCTCAGTGGGCTCGAATCAGTATGGCTACTGGAGCCATGATGCCGGGCACAGCGTCTGGACCTGGCTGCCTGAGTATCTGGTGATGCGGGAGTTGCTGTGGGGCCACCGCTATCAGCCGATCTACGTCAACGAGTACAACGGATATCAGTCAGCGCTGCGTTCGGGCCGTGTTTATTACGGCCAGGAAACGCCGAACAGCCCGCCGAAGTACGGCAGCCACGGCACCTTTACGGCCCAGCGTTATGCCGGCAGCCGTTATGTGCAGTCGGGGGGATATGCGGGTTCGGGCTATGCGTCGAACCGCGCAGCGGGAACATCGCGGCCGGAGTCGGGATTCCTGCCGTCATCACCGCGTTCAACTCCGGGTGAAGGCAGCAGCGCGGGGAAGAGATTCGGCGGATCGAGCAACGGTGAGAGATTCGGCTCGAATCGAGGCAGCGGCCAGCGATTCGGTTCCTCAAGACCGTCGCCGAGAATGCCGGGAAGAAGCTTCGGACACCGGCGGTAACCTCACCGCGCCAGGTCGGCGAACTCTTCGTAAGGCAGATCGGAGCCGAGACGTTTCAGCTCCGCGATGCAATGCGCGTCAATTTCCCTCTGGCGCGCCGGCGTCAACAATTCTCCGGAATCGCCTTGACGGCCTTTCCGCATCATCGAACCGGGCGCGCGCCACGGAACGGTTTTTCCGACCGCAAACTTGTGATCGATGCGCTTCATGTAGTCGAAAGAAGATTTCTCACAGACTGTGCGAATGACTTTGTCCGGAAGATGAATGTCCAAAAAAGCAGCGACCTGCCCAACCGTCCGCTTCAGATCGCGCTTCATCGCTTTGAATGAAACCGGCAAGACGTTAGGCCGATTGCGTTGGGCCCAATAACCGGCGGCGTTCGCGGCCCACGATCCTCCCAGAAGAAACTTGTCAGCGATAAACAGCCGATACATGGTATCGACCGAAGGCATCGCCGGACCCATGCCGCTGTCCCGGATGAAGAAGTAAGCCGACACAAACACGTCCTTGGGATCGCGAATCACGGCAATGTACCGGGCCTCCTCCGAGTAAGGAAGCAGTTCCCAGTTGAAGTGCGTCTTGATGACTCTCTTCCGCTCAGGAGCCGTCTGCCAGGCTGTCGCCTGGTCAAGCGGGATCGCGTAATCGCGCATCATCGGATTGATGAGCGGAGCATCGGGCCAGGGAATGACGTTATGGATATGGTCGAATTCGCCCTCGCCGTGATGGATCAACTGATGCGCAATCTGCATCATCCAGTTCGTGCCGCTCTTCGCGTAAGTCATTACGAAGATATCCTGCGGCCCCGGCACATAGCCGCGGAACGGATTCTTTTCGATGCACTCCTGCTCGCGCCTGGCGCTGAAGTTGGAGAGCATTTTCTCCGCGAACCCGAGTTTCTGCGCACCCCACATCACGGGAGCGAAAACACCGTGCATCAATACGCCGCCCACGATCTGCGCGGGCAGGGGCGGGGACTTCCGCACAAAGGGCTTTTGCTCCGCGTGTTCTGGTGCAACTCCGGCAGCCGCCATATCCTGTATATTCTATTGCTATTCTTTGAGCTCGGCGATCGTCGCGCCGGCGCCGCCTTCGGACTGCGAAGCCGGATAGAACTTCTCCACATGCGGGCTCTGCTTCAGCAGTTCCTGAATGGCGCGCTTCAGAATCCCCATGCCGTGTCCATGCACGATGCGGACACGCGCGGCAGTCGCCATCACGGCCGCGTCGAGAAATCGCTCCACGCGTTCCACTGCTTCCGCTTCGCGCTCGCCGATCACGTTGATTTCCTGAAACGACGGGCTCAACTGCGGACCGGCTTGATAACGAACGTTGCGGGGCAGCTTCGATGACGCAGGACCGGTGGTTTCGGGGAGCACTTCTTCCACGTCGTCGGCACTGACGTGCATCTTCATAAAGCCGGCTTCCACTTCGAAACGCCCCTCGCCCAGCAACCGGCGCACACGTGCGGGCTCGCGAATTCCCTTCAGGCGGACGCGTGTTCCTTCGGCGATTGCCAGCCTGCGGGCGGCGTTTTGCGCTGAAGCAGGGGACGCCATCTGTTTCCAATCTTCACGCATTTCCCGGCTGACGCGCGCGGTTTGCCGATGCGCCTCATCAACCGCTTTCCTGCGTTCGGCTGTTTCCGCGATACGCGCCATCACATCGTCGCCACGCTCCTGCCAGCGCCGCTGCATCTCGTCAAAACGGTTTTCGAGTTCACGCAGCTTCGCCGCTTCTTTCCGTTCGGATTCCTGCACGATCTGCTTTTCGCGAACCATCAGCGCCGCGCGTTCCCGATCGAGCGAAGCCTCCAGCCGCTGCGTTTCTTCGATCCGCTTGTGGAGACTCGCGATCAACGTCGAGAGCTCGATCTCCTGCGTGCTGAGCGATGCGCGGGCGCGCTTCATGATGTCCTCGGGCATGCCCAGCCGCTCCGCAATGTCGAGTCCGGCGGACTTGCCGGGCAAGCCTACCTGCAACTGGTAGGTTGGCTCCAGGGTTTGTTCGTCGAATCCCATCGACGCATTCAGTACGGTCTTCGTGTTGGCGCCGTAAATCTTGAGCGCCGTCAGATGCGTGGATGCGAGCGTGAATGCGCCCGCGGCGCGGAAGTGATCGACCAACGCAACACCCAGTGCCCCGCCCTCTTCGGGGTCCGTTGCCGAGCCGATTTCGTCCAGCAACACCAGCGAATCCGGCGTTGCGTCGAGCGCCATTTCGCGAAGCCGCGAGACATGCGCCGAGAATGTGCTGAGATTCTGTTCGATCGACTGGTTGTCGCCGATATCGGCGAGGACCTGCTCGAAGACCGGAAGCTCGGCCGAGGAACAGGGTACCGGCAGACCGGCCTGCGCCATCAATGCGATCAGGCCGACGGTCTTCAAGGTAACCGTCTTGCCACCGGTATTCGGTCCGCTGATCAGCAGCGTGCGGCATTCGCGATCGAGCGTCAGCGTGAACGGAACCACACGCCGCCGGCTCTTCCGATAGACGTCAATCAGGAGTGGATGGCGCGCGTTTTCGAGATGGATCCGGTCACCAAATCGGGGCACCGCGCAATCGAACTCAATAGCGAAGCGCGCCTTGGCGAAGATGAGATCGAGCGCGCTGATGACGGCGGCAGCGGCGCGGATGGGTTCACCGTAGACGCGGAGGCGCGAAGTGAGTTCGCGCAGAATGCGGAAAACTTCGCGCGATTCCTCCTCCTGCAGCCTTACCAGCTCGTTGTTGAGATCGATGGTTTCGAGAGGCTCCAGAAACAGGGTCTGTCCGGTGGAACTGGCGCCGTGGATCACTCCCGGCAGCTTGCGGCGCTGACCTGAGATCACCGGCACCACAAAACGCTCGTTTCGGATGGTGATGTACTCTTCCTGCAAAATGCCTTCGGTGCGATTGGCGCGCAGGAAGCGCTCAAGCGAATCCTGGATGCCTCGCTTCTGTTTTTCGATATCGCGGCGGAGTCGATTCAGATGCGGGCTGGCGCTGTCCAACACCGTGCCGTCGGCCTGGATTTTTCCTTCGATCTCTTTCAGGAGCGGACGAAAGTCGCCGATTCCCTGGGCACGCCGGGCAAGAAGAGGAAACCGTTCCCCCGCGGCGTTCAGGAACGAAGCGGCATCGGCGGCGCGATCCAGAAACCCGATCAAATCGAATATCTCGCGCGGCTCCAGCGCCGCTCCTTCGATGTGCAGCTTCTGAATGAAAACGGTGACGTCCGGAAGGCCGTTGAGATTGATTCGAATCGCCGCTCCCTGCCCGGCCGGCTGTGGCGCGGATGCCGCGCGCAGATAGAGAATCGCTTCGCTTGTCTCGGCGAGAGCCGGTTCCAATTCTTCCCGGTTCACGGAGGGCGTTACCTTCGCAAGTTCCGCCGCGCCCAACGGTCCTCCGACGTAGCGTGCAATCAGGGCCCGAACCTGTTCCCATTCGAGAGCTGCATCGCTGTTTCCGGTCACTTCAACCATTTTCACGCAGGCGCCGGAACGCCTTCGCAATCACTCCGGGCGTGCCTTCCGTGATCTTCAGATCGCCGATCTCCGCCTCGGAAAACCAAGCCGCGCGGCTTGCATCGTCAGCGGCGCAGAGTTCGCCGCCGGTGGGGCGGCAAAGGTAATCCATCAGCACATAGTGATAACGGACGGCGCCGGCATCGTCGGGAATAATCCGCTCGAAGACTTCGAGCAGAGAGAGGATTTCGACTTCAAGACCGGTTTCCTCGCGGACTTCGCGGCACAGCGCAGCCTCGAGCAGTTCGCCCGTTTCCACCACGCCGCCCGGCAGCGACCACCAGCCCTTGAGCGGCTCATGGCCGCGCTCCACAAGCAGGATGCGTTCAGCATCGCCGGCGCGATCGACAATTAGTGCGCCGACGCCGAGAATGGGCCGTTCCGGATACTGGCGGCTAATACTGCAGCGCTCCCTTCACGCCGAGTTTCACGCGGAAGATGTTGCCACGCGCGGCGACGAAAAGCGTTTCCAGATCGCCTTCACCGAACGCGCAATTTGAAGTATTTTCGCTTTCGAGAAGCGTGCGTTCCAGTCTCCCCTGCGGCGAGTAGACAGCAATGCCCTTCGCTGCCACATAGAAACGCCCGTCTACATCTGTTCGAATGCCGCCCGGCACACCTGCCACATTTTTGATGACGTCGCGCTGATTGCTCACAGCCCCATTGCGATCGAGATCGAAAGCAACAACCGCATGCCGGTCCGAATCGGTTACGAACAGCACTTTGCCGTCACCCGATACTGCAACACCGTTGGGACGAGTCTGCCACTTTGCGGCAACATCCAGATCGCCTTTTGGCGAAATATGCCAAATGCCGTAGAAATCAAGATCGCGCCGGTCATTCGCGCTTCCGAAGGCCGGATCGGTGAAGTAAACATGCCCGTCTTTGCGGACGGCGATGTCATTCGGCGCGTTGAATTTTTTGCCTTGCCAGTTCTCAGCCAAGGTATTGAGTTTGCCGCCGGGCTCCAATCGCGTAATGCGGCGGCTTTCCGATTCGCAGATGTACAAACGGCCCTGCGGATCATAGGCAAGCCCGGATGCGCCACCGTCATTGTCTTTCAACACTTTTGGATGGGGATCGGAATCGAGCCGGAAAATTCTGCGTTGACGAACGTCCGCAAAGGCGAGGAAACCGGACCTCGACCAGGAGAGGCCATCCACAAATTGCAGATTGATCGCAATTTTTTCAGCTTCGTAGTTCGGACGACCGCTGGTGAGCTGGGGCAAGACAGGGCGTGCTCAATGCAGATCAATTGGGCTTGGCGATCTTGATTTCGTTTACGACGCTCTTCACGCCGTTCACTTTTTTCGCGATCTTCTCTGCCTTGTTCTTCTGCTTATCGTCTTCAACGGTGCCTTTGAGAGTCACGGCGCCGTCTTTGGCCTCGACCTCGATTGCGCCGCCTTTTACGACTTGGTCCGCCGCCAGCTTCGAGCGTATCGTGTCAATCAGAAAATCATCTGAAACAGGCTTGCTTGCCGCGAATGCGGGCGCGGTTGCGGAAACCAGCGTAAGAAACAGGACAAGCGGGAGCAACAGGCGCTTAATTTTCATCTCGGCTTAACTTTCGTCTCTCCCCGTCATTGTACGCCAATCGACGGTATTCAGATATGACGCTTTCTCGCGCCAGTCCGCCTCGACTTTTACATGGAGATCGAGATAAATACGGGTGTCAAACAGGCCCTCCATCTCTTCGCGCGCCTGGCTGCCGATCTGTTTCAGCATCGAACCTTTCGACCCGATGACAATTGCCTTCTGCCCCGCGCGCTCCACCACAATCGTCGCGAAGATGCGGATCAGGCGTGGCAGTTCTTCCCATTTTTCAATAATGACGGTGACGGAGTGCGGGACTTCCTGATGGGTAGCCCGCAGAATTTTCTCCCGGATCAGTTCCGCGGCCAGAAAGCGCGCGGGCTGATCTGTATAGTGATCCGGCGGAAAATATTCCGGCCCCTCGGGCAACAGGCGCAGGACTTCATCGCTCAGCTTGTCGAGCCCTTCGCCCGTGGCGGCGGCAATCGGCAGATACGCTTCAAATTGATAGCGCTTCTGATATTCCTCAAGCAGCGGCAGCATCTCATGCTTGGCCGGAAGCGCATCGATTTTGTTCAGCGCAATGATCACGGGAGGCATCGAATCCGAGCCGGTCGACTCTCCGCGGCGCAGAACACTTAACGCCTTTTCATCGCCGCTGTCGAAAGGCTTTGTGACGTCAACGAGGTAAATGAAAAGATCGCGTTCTTCGAGCGAGGCGCGCACGGCATCCATCATTCGTTTGTTGATCGCCGTATCGGATTTGTGAATGCCCGGCGTGTCGATAAATACGATCTGCGCATCGGGCGTAGTGAGAACGCCTTGAATCGCGGTGCGCGTAGTTTGCGGTTTATCCGCTACGATGGAGACCTTCTGACCGACCAGGGCATTCAGCAGCGTGGATTTGCCTGCGTTCGGACGGCCGATGATCGAGACAAAACCGGATTTGTGGACGGTCATTTTTGCGGTTTGATCTCTTCGGCGCCGACCGATTCCGGAGCAGGTGACGGCTCCGGCTGCGCGCTGAGGCGAACCTGTTCTACGCGCATTTCATCGCTCGCGAGTATTTCGACTCGAATTCCGTCGCGTTCGATCGATTCTCCCGGCTTCGGAACCCGGCCCAGCCACTCGGTCACGAGACCGCCGATCGTGGTCGATTCGATCTCGTCATCCGGCTTGAAGTGCAACAGATCGGCAATGCGCGCAATATCGAAGTTACCAGAGACGATGTAGCCGCCTTTTCCGTCTTCGGTAACGTCGGAATCCGGCTCGTGCTCGTCGCGGATTTCGCCGAGAATTACTTCGACCAAATCTTCCATCGTGGCAAGACCGGCGGTGTTGCCGTATTCATCCACCACGATCACCATGTGCGCGCCCTCCTGCTGCATTTCGCGCATGAGGTCGTTTACCGGCTTGGTTTCGGGAACGAATCGAATGGGCCGCATCAGCTCGCGCACTTTGCGGGTCAGGCGATCGCTCTCGGGCACTTCGAACATATCGCGGACGTGTACGAAGCCGATGACATCGTCAATCGAACTCTGCCAGGCCGGGATGCGCGAATATTGCTCCGTCACAACCAGGCGATGCAGGGCTTCGAGCGGCTCATCGGCCTGAATGGCCACCATATTGGGACGCGCGGTCATGATTTCACGCACGACCTTGTCGCCGAATTCCACGACGGACTGAATGAGCTTGCGGTCGTCTTCCTGGATGAGCCCTTCTTCGGTTCCGGCGGTGATCAGGGTTTCGATATTTTCCGCGGAAGTGGCAGGCTCATCGCGCGCCGCTTCCGGTGTGGTGATGTCGAGCAGGGAGTGCAGAAAGTTCAGCGCGAGAACCAACGGACGTATGGTGAGCGCAGCGCCCGAATAGAACGGCATCAGGTGAGCGATCCAGTGTCCGGAGGTTCGGCGGAACAGCAATTGAGGAATCAGATAGCCGCAGAGCATCAGCAGCAGCCATGCCGCAATCAGGCTTTCCAGCATGACGGGGATCGTAAGATGCCCGCCATCGATGACCTGCGCCAGCACCGCTACTCCGAAAAACACCAGACAGGTGTGTTTCCACAGCGAGAACGTCAGCGCGCCTTCTTCGGAGCGGAGGTTCAGGCGTGGCTCCAGATCCGACTTGAAATACTGCAGCGAGGGAAGATCGCGCGTGCGAAGCCGCATGCCTTCGAGATAAAGAGTCTGAACGCTGGTAAACAACGCAATCAGCACGAGCAGCAGAACCAAAACAACCAGAATCATCGCGGTTCGCCTTCGGCCACGCGCTCAATCAGACCCACCGGAAGACCCAGTTTTTTGCGCCAGCGGATCTCGGTTCGCCTCATCCGGCCGGAGTCGAGTTCATGATCCATCCCCAGAAGATGCAGCACGCCATGGAGCATCAGGATGCGGATCTCATCGTCGACGGAATGCCGCCACTCCCTGGCCTGTGCGCGCGCCCGTTGGATGGAAACAGCGATATCGCCCAGCGACCGGCCGTTTTCGCCAACGGCAGACGAGGGAAAGGACAGCACGTCGGTCGCATAGTCCTTCGCACGGAACTGTTTGTTCAGCGAACGCATTTCGGCGTCGTTGGTAATACGGCAGTGAAATTCGCGGCCGCGCGCGACACGATCGCGGAGGACTTCGGCAAAGGACTGCAGGCGCCTGGAGTCGAGTGTGGCCGGCTTGCGCCGGTAAGTTATGAGCGGGTCGGATTTCATTTTTACCGGCCCATTTGCTTAATCGCGCGCAACGGACCTTCGGCCTGCGCGCTCACACTTGATGAGCCGGAGCGGACGCCCCCGCTCTCACCGATTGAGCATCGGCCATACCCGGCAGCGGTGAAAGCTGGCTCTCCGAACGCGGCATTTCCCTGGGAGCATCAAGCGAAACTTCGTCGGATAGTTTGAGCGAGAGCTGCCGCGCAGTCACGCCTTCATTGTACTTTTCATAAGCCCGGACAATGCGCTGTACCAGGCTGTGGCGAACGACGTCGCGCTCATCGAACTGCACGAAGGAGATGCCTTCCACGCTCTTCAATATCTCCATCGCGTCGAGCAGCCCCGAACGGCGGCCGTTCGGAAGATCGATCTGCGTGATGTCGCCGGTGACGACCATCTTGGAGTTGAAGCCCTGGCGGGTGAGCACCATCTTCATCTGCTCCGAGGTGCTGTTCTGCGCTTCGTCGAGAATAATGAAGCTGTCATTCAGAGTGCGACCGCGCATGAACGCGAGGGGCGCGACTTCGATGGACGCGCGTTCCAGCAGTTTCTCCACCTTGTCGGTTTCGAGCATGTCATACAAAGCATCGTAAAGAGGCCGGAGATAAGGATCGATCTTTTCCTGCAGGCTGCCGGGCAGGAAGCCCAGCTTCTCTCCAGCTTCAACCGCGGGCCGCGTAAGAATGATGCGCGAGACGCGCTTGCTGATGAGAGCCTGAATCGCCATCGCGACCGCGAGGTAAGTCTTGCCGGTTCCCGCGGGCCCGATGCCGAAGACCAGATCGTTGCGCTCGATAGCCTCCAGATAGCGGCGCTGCGTGACTGTTTTCGGCGCCAGAACCTTCTTGCCGAAACTACGCTGCTGACCGCTTTTGAAGAGGGAGCGAAGGGTTACTTCGGGATCGGCAGTGACCACGCGCAAAAGGCTGTTCAGATCGCCGTTCTTGAAAACGACACCCTCGCGGACAAGAGCGAAATAGTCCTGGAGAATACCTTCCGCACGCGAAACGGCTTCGGGCTCGCCCTCGATTTCGAAGGTATCTTCGCCCAACCTCGTACTGATATTCAATGCGCTTTCGAGCAGCCGGATGTTTTCATCCCGCGTGCCGAAAAGACTTTCAATACCGCGGCTGACCGGAACTGTGGCTTTCATTTAATTTGGTGCAAAACCTCCGAAAATACGTAATGAAATCGAAACATCAGATGGTCGGAAGCGGGACAAAAGAATACTGATGAAACGAGGAATAAAACTGCCGCGACAGCGCGGGGAGGGAAAACGCCATCCAAATACAGTATAGCAGGAGCCGGAGAGAAGAATCAGTGCGATCCCTCCACGTAGTTCCGATCGCGGTACCGATTACGCTGCCGGTTTATCAGCGGCCTATATCCGCTTTGGTTCCGCGGCGTCGCCAGCGAACTCTTACGATCGCTGCGGTATCTACCCGGAGGCTGTCCGAACGCACGCTTAAATGCGCGATTGAAGGCCGCTTCCGATTCGTATCCGACATCGGCGGCAATTTCCGCAACGCCCCGTGAAGTCCTCTCGAGCGACCGTGCCGCCAATTCCAGTCTCCAGCGGGTCAGGTACGTCATGGGCGGCTCAGAAAGGTATCGCGTAAAACGCTCCACCAGAGCGGACCGCGAAATACCAACCTCGCCCGCGAGATCCGCGATGGTCCACCGGTAGGCGATGCGGCTGTGCAGCAAGCCGAGGCTTTTCCCCACGATGGGATCGCGCGTTCCCGCCAGCCATCCCGTTTGCTGCTCCGGCAGGCCGGCAACATAACGCCGCAACGTGTCAACGAACAAGGCCTCCGAAAGTTTTGCGAGCATAGCGTCGCTGCCGACGCGTCCCGAAGCGGCTTCTTCCACCAGATGCAGGATGGAGCTTTCCAGCCACTGACCGGATCGGTCTGTGCGGATGTTGACCTTGAAGACCGGTGGAAGTCCGTCCAATATCGGGCGGCAGAGGTAAGGGTCGCAGGTCATGTACCCGCAGACGAACCGCGAGGTGTCTCCTCCGCCGCCGGCCTGCAATGGGCTCAGGTCGCGTGATCGGACCTTGGCGGAGATTCCGTAATTCGGAAATGGCGCCGCTGTGCTCCTGCCGCTGGTCATATGATGCTGATGGCCGTGAGGGAAGATAACAACGTCACCCGCATTGAGCTCGACGGAGGGCCCATCGATCAACTGCACGATCGCTCCACCGTGGATCACGAAATGATAGAGGACCAAGTGGGCCGCGCCCGGGGCAAGTTCGTCGGCGATCGCTCCCGGCGGCGGAGTCGAAAAGCCCCAGGGAGCCGAGAATTCGGCGCTGAAAAACACGGCTCCGTTCAGCTTGACGCCGCTCAGGACCTCGGAAAATGCGTCCATTCAGCCTTTCGGACTCTCTGCCCGGACTCTCTGCAAAGTTCGCCGGTCCCCGCGCAAAGCGATTCTCTTCCGCTGGCCGTCCGGGCAAGTCATGGCGACGCTCGGGTATGTTCAGCCGGCAATTGCATCGGACAATTGTAGCTCTGAAGGAGATGAGATGACACCGAAAGAAGCCCCAATCAATCCGAATAAAGCCCTGTGGGAGAAAGGCGATTTCACCGAGATTGCCGCATTCATGCGCCAATCGGGAGAAGCCATTATTGACTCGCTGACGATAAAGCCGCCGCTGCGCGTTTTGGACCTCGGCTGCGGAGACGGAACCACGGCGATTCCGCTGGCCCGCGCGGGAGCGGAAGTAACAGGAATCGATATTGCCAGGAATCTTGTCGAGGCCGGAAACAAACGAGCGGCCGCCGCAGGTCTCAGCCGACTGAAATTTCAGGAAGGAAACGCGTGCAAGCTGGAAGGCGTCGCGGACTGTTCGTTCGATCTGGCGATCTCCGTGTTCGGCGCCATGTTCGCACCCAAACCGTTCGATGTGGCCCGGGAAATGGTTCGCGTCACAAAGCCGGGAGGCCGGGTCGTGATGGGCAACTGGATCCCGAACGATCCGACGTTCGTATCGGAGTTGCTGAGGATCAGTTCGGCGTTTACGCCTCCGCCACCGGAAGGTTTCGTCAATCCCATGACCTGGGGCGTGGAGAGCCAGATCGTTGATCGCTTCGGTCAGGCCGGTGTGCCAAGGGAGAACATCTCGATGGTCAAAGACACGTATTACTTTGCGCATGCCGACAAGAGCCCGACGGAGTTCATCGAGTTGTTTGAGGCGTTCTACGGGCCGACCATGAATGCCGTCGAAGCAGCGCGGAAAAATGGGCGAACGCAGGAACTTCACGAGGAGCTTGTGGCGCTGGCGAACGCGCAAAACAAGAGCAAAGACGCCGGCACTTTCATTCCGGCCACCTTCATGCGAATCACAGTTTCCGTTTGACGGCCTGAAGCGGGCTCGCTACGGAATACGTGCGTAATCGGCGCGCTAGAATGACCCTTGAGCAGCGGGGCTCTTTTCCCTCACGAATTCCGGACTACCAGGCCGCCAAGGTCCCTGTACTGTCATCAGGAATTTCTCGATAAACTCGCGGCGCGACGGAACGAACCCGCCGGCAAGCGCGCAGCGCTTCTTATGCAGCGAATGGCTGTAGATATCTCACGGCTGCATTACAAAGGCACAAGCGGCGCGGCGAATCGCGGGTGGAGACGGTCACGGCTGGGCGGCGGCTCCGGGTCGCATTTTTACGCGTGGTGGGCTCCGGCCGGCGCTGCGCCGTTCCAGCAGAACGCCGGATTTCAGAACGATTCCCAAGCTGTTTTCCTCCGCGATATCCGGCATCACGACGATCACACGCCCCTGTCGACGGGCGACCCGGCGAACGACTATCTCGCCATAAACGTTCCGGACCTGCGAAGCGGCGAGTACGCACCGGCGCCATGGACTCAGCCACAGAGCCGATTCGCGCGCAGCCGTTCGATTGCCCGAGTGCTCAAGGGTCATCCGGGCTCGGGCAAGACAACCGCGCTTCTCCACGCCGCTGACGAATCCCAGGCGGAACGGGTTTTGTACCTGACATTCTCGCGCGATCTTGCAGCTCTGGCTCGCGACTACTTCGATCGCTTCTGTTCCGACGCACGGACGTTCGTGGTGCAGAGTTTCCCCGACTGGCTTCGGCAAGTCGCGGCGCAACAAGAAAGCGAACCTGATCCGGAGGAAGCACGATCCCGGTTCCGCCGCGATCTGGCGAACCAACATCGCGGTCTCGGGTCCTGGTCGAACAATCCGGACGCGCTGTACGACGAAATGCACGCGCACCTGATTGGCGCGGCGATGCCCGAGAACTCCGGCAGGTTTCCCGTCGCCGAACGCCTGAGGCTTCCCGACAAGGCCTACCGGGCTCAGCGCACCCGCTATTTGGGTCCGGCGGCAGAAGCCGTTCTCGACGCCGCGCACCGACTCGAGCGAATGGATGCCGCACCGCTTGCGGACCGGTACTTTCCGAATCTCGCCCTGGCCTGGAAAGCGGCGCAGGCATTACGTTCGGGAGGAAAACTCGATTCCGGGACTTTGGGCTACGGCTGTATTGCCGTCGATGAAGTACAGGACCTGACTCCCCTTGAGGCGTTCACGGTTATCGCTCTGGCGCGGCTGATGAACTCCGCGAACCGGCTCGCGCCACTGCTGATGGCTGGCGACGAAGCCCAGACGGTCCGCGCAACCGACTTCGAATGGGCATGGCTGAGCGACATGCTCCACGATTCGCTCGGCGCGCCTCAGGAGTTCAAGCTGCCCGTAAATCTGCGCAGTCCCCGCCGGATTGCGGACCTCGTTAACCGCGCATGGGATCTCTACGACTATCTGCACAAACAGGACAGGCCGTCCGGCACCGGTTACGCCGACATCGATGACGACTCGCCCGATGAGGTTCTGTATGGCGCGGTACGCGCCGACGAACTTCCCTCGGTTCTGACGGAGTTCCCGGCGCGAGAGGGGATGGCGCTCATTGCTTTCGATCACGCGGGCATTCCGAAGGAGGCGATCCCCTCAGTGCTCTCTCCCGCGGAGGCCAAGGGACTCGACTTTCATCGCGTGTGCGTGCTGAACGGCGGCGCCCTTCTTCGCCGCATTGCCGAGCCCCGCTCTCCAGGCGCGGCTAACTCCCTGAGCACGCGGCTCGCGATCGATCAGTTACGCGTGGCCCTTTCGAGACCAACCGGCCAACTCATCTGGATTGACGTTGCGCCCGATTCGAATACAATCCGCCAGGTCAGCGATTTTCTTCGCCCCCGGGGCGAGTCGGCTCTGGCGCCGATGAATCTGGAAGCGCTTCGCGCAAGTCTCGAGGAAGAGGATCTCGATTTAGAAGAGAGAATTCAACGCTGCCAGAAGGACGCGCGCCAGTTCGTTGACGTAAAACCGGATCTGGCATGGTCTCGCGCGCAACAGGCAGTGGCAATGTTGGGATCTCCGATCGATCCGATGGCCGTTACGGACCTCGCGACGCGCGAGACGACCTATCTGACGGTCGCTGAAATCTGCTTTAAGCTGGCATTCCGCAGCCGAAAATTGTCATCCGAGCTCGGTCGGCCGGACCTCTATGGGCAGGCATCCGATGCAGCCCGCAGCGCCATGAAATTCGGCCTTGCCGCCGGCTTTCGGGCCATCGGAACAGCCGAGCAAAGTCACGGCACGGAGCGTCTGAACAGCATCGCATCGATGATTCAGATTGTGACTGATGCGCGGGAAGAGTTGCCGTCCTGGCTGATTATGGAAATCGCGCCTCGCGCGGACTCATGGCTCTCGGAACTGGACAGGCACATCGAGGCCGGAGACAATGCCGTCACGGCGAACCGGATTCTGCCACCCTTCTTCGACACTCTGGGGCTGCCGGATGCTCAGGCACGAAAGAATCGCCTCGCCCAGCGTGCGGTGCGAATACTCATGAAGAGCCGGAAATACATTCAGGCTCTTGCCGTGCTGGATCGATTGCCGGAAACGGAGGCAAATCGCAGGCTTGCGGCCGAGTGCTGCGAGGAATCCGGTCAGTTTACCCATGCAGCGGCGAAGTACCTGGAACTCGGCGATAAAGACAAGGCGCTTCGCTGTTTCCGCTCGGCTCCGGATTTTGCCGCGGCGCTGGGTTTGGTGCGCCAATTGGAGAGCCATCCGGCCAGGGAGTCGCTGGAATGGCTGGCGGAACTCAGCGCGGCAATCGAGCGCCGTCCGGAAAATTTCAACCGCGTGATGACGGCGCCGGAGAAGAAGTTTTTAGAGGCAATGCTCGAGCAAGGCCTCGGCGTTCAACGAAAGAAACCGGCCCCAAAGAAGACTGCTTCGACGAGGGCTGTCTCGAAGAAGGCGGCGGCGCCAGGAAGCCGCCGGAAAACGGTTCCAGAAGGTTCCCCCAAAAAGCGCGCACCGGACGCGCGCTGAAGTGCGTATTTCCTGCCTATTCAGAGGACGGCAGCCGTTGTCTACTCACGAGTGCGGCATAGTCACGCGCGAGCGCGGTAATGGCCTCGAAGTACCCGGATTTCAGGGCGGCAGCTGAAATCAGCTCGCCGCCCGCGCCGAGCGCGGAAGCTCCTGCTTCAAGAAACGGCACGGCGGAGGGGAAAGGTTCACGCCTCGGGTCGGTACCATATCGATCTGCGGCAGGGCTGACTTGAGCGCCTTGATTTACGTGGGGCCGCCGACGTTTCCGCAGGGAAATATCGTGACGAAATCGGACCCTGTTCTCCACGCGCTGACGACTTCGTTGGGGGTCGGCGCGCCGGATTGGGTATCGAAAAAAGCAGTAAGAAGCGAATGGCACGCGGTCACGCCGGGGACCGCCAAGCATGTCGCACACCGGAACACTCCACGCTTGTCCGAGGATGTCGAGACAGGCAAACTCAAGCGCGGCGAGAATTGAATTGAGGAGATGCTCCACCTCCTCCCATCTCGCCCAAACCGACAATGCCGTTGTCGGTCTCCACTTCCACGATGGTCCGGACGGACCGTCCCCAATGGCATCCGTTGGCATGACGCAGAGGAGCTTCAAGAGGGACAGTCACAGTAGTGGCACGGATGCCCCCGATTTGCATATTCCGTTTTATGCTACAGCACCACCGGATGGCTGCGACACGGATGGCGGCGGCGATCATCCGAGCCGCCATTTTGTGATAAAAGAAAGGCTTCCGATGAACGACATTACACAAAATTTAACCCTCTCGGCGCAAAAGCGCCGAGCCGCGCTCGTGGCAGCAATTATGGCGGCAGCCGTGCTATTCCAGGGCACAGCCGGCGCTCAATCAACGCCAATCACGAAATCGCTCTCGCACGCGATCCATGCGGTCAACGACCTCGATACCACGCTCGCGTTCTATCGCGACGTGTTCGGGCTCAAAGGCAACCCGCAGGATTTTCCCAACGCTGCGGTGCCGTTGCTGACCAACGCACCCGGCGTCAAGCTGCGGATGTCCATGCTCGCGCTGCCCGGCAACATGCGCTTCGAATTGACCCATTTTACGGGGGTCGAACGACAGGCGGCGCAGGCGAAATATACCGATCCGGGTGCGGCCAGCATTGTCTTCTATGTGCGCGACATCGATGCGATCGTGGCCAATGCGAAACGCGCCAACGCGACCCTCATCACGGACGGTGGGACTCCGGTTGAAATCTCCACTGCTAAGGGAAAAGCCCGATCGATCATCCTGCGCGATCCTGATGGCTTCTTCGTCCAACTGGTTCAGGAAGCACCCGCCGCGGGCGCATCCGAAGGTAATGTGCATCGTGTGTCGCTTGCTTACACGATGGAGAGCGCCGAATCGACCGCAAAATTTTACACCGGATTGCTGGGCATCGATCTCTCGGCGCCGTCGGCATTTTCGAAGGACCCCGCGATGCTGAAGTTATATGGAGCGCCTGCCGGAACGGAATTCCGCAAGATCTCGGGCGTGATGCCAGGCCAGAAGGCCGGGATCGAATTCACCGAATTCCGCGGCGTTCCGCGCACGAAGTTTCATCTCAGAGTCCGCGACCCCGGCGCACCCGCCATGGCCATCCAGGTGAATGAGCTCAGACCAACTATCGCTCGAATGAAGGCCGCGGGAACGAACATCATCTCGGCCAACGGCGAAATTGTGGACTTCGGCGGCGGCACCTTCACGATCTTCGTGGAAGACCCCAACGGCATGAATCTGGAAGTGTTCGAACGCAATCCGCCGGCGGGAAGAGGCAACGGGCAAAGATAAGACTTGCCCCATGTCGCGGTCGCATTAAGCTGCCTGGCTCTGGTCGGCTGGCTCTATCTCGCCTTTTTCCACGGCAGGTTCTGGCAATTATTGCTTGATGGCCACGACACCGAGCCCGCGAGCTGGCCATCCATCGACATCATCGTTCCGGCCCGCAACGAAAGCGATTCACTACCGAAAACCCTGCCTTCACTACTCGCACAGGACTATCCCGGAATGTGGAGCATCATTCTGGTCGATGACCATAGCGATGACAGCACAGGCGATCTTGCTCGGACGCTTGCGGAGCGGCAATCGGGGATCGGTCGTCTGACTGTCGTTCTCCCGCCCGAATTGGCCGACGGATGGGTTGGTAAAGTGGCGGCGATGAATGCAGGCGTGGCGCACAGTCAGGCCGACTACATTCTCTTCACCGACGCCGATATCGAACACCCGGTGGATAGTCTGCGGCGGCTGGCGGCACGGGCGTTAGCAAGAGACCTTGACCTCACTTCACGGATGGCGAGACTGCGCTGCGATAGTTTTGCAGAAAGACTACTGGTCCCGGCGTTCGTTTTTTTCTTCGGGATGCTCTACCCATTCCGCCGCGCGAACGAGCCACGTTCCCGCGTTGCGGCCGCAGCCGGAGGCGTAATGCTGATCCGACGACGGGCGCTGGATTCCATCGGCGGTCTGGCGCGAATCAAATCGGCACTGATCGACGACTGCGCGCTGGCGAAGGCGGTTAAAGAGTCCGGAGGACGAATTGAGCTGACCCTTACGGACGATATCAGCAGCCTGCGTGAGTATCCGCGATTTACGGACATTCACCAAACGGTTGCGCGGACCGCCTATACTCAATTGCGTTATTCACCGTTAATGCTGGTGGGCACTTGCCTCGGCATGGCGTTGCTGTTCTTGCTGCCTCCCCTGTCTCTTCTGAGCGGATTCCCACTCGCGGCAGGCATCGGCTTTGCTGCATGGCTGATCATGGTCTGGATTTACCTGCCGATGGTCCGCTTCTATAAACAGCCGGCAGGGTGGGCGTTGAGTCTGCCTGTCGCCGCAGCAATCTATATCGTGGCGACTATCGATTCAGCCCGGCTCCATTGGCAAGGCAAGGGCGGGCAGTGGAAGGGGAGAGCGCAGGGATAAACACAAAGTGCTCCCCACGGTATCATTGCCGGCTGACAACCCCGAATCTCCGGTCGTCCCGCGCGATGGCCTTCGACACTCGTTCCAATGTCGGCCCAAAGTCGTCGTTATGCGAGTCGATGTAGAGCCACTTCTTCAGGACGTTGTGCGGCGCCAATTCCGGGAACTCCTCGACGATCGCGGGTTGCAGCGCATGTTCGGTGCAGATCAGGACGCCATGCCATTTCCAGCGGCCGGTCCTGGTTGGCTCGACCAGAACCATCATCATGCGGCCAAACAAGTAAGCTGCCAGCCCGCCGAACATTCGCTTCGTGAAAAAGCTGGGGTGATCTTCAAAGGCCTGAAAGACCCATTCGTTGTCGAAAGTCCGCGTCCGTGCAACCTTCATGCTCCGAACAGCTCTGCTCAGAAGACTGCCGGCGGCCCGGTATTCGTTGACTTCAGATCCCGTTCCAGTCTCCACGAAAGAAACAGACTCGCCAGAACAAAGCCGATAAACAAATAGAACCCCGGCAGAATTTTCGAGCTGTCAGTCGGGATCACAATCTGCGCCCCGGGGCTCTGAAAACCGCCCAGTGCGCCGGTGATGACGCCATTGAACGCGACGAACGACATAAAGATCGACAGCGCCATGACATCCGCCATCGACCATTTTGATGATTCCAGCGCAAAGAATTTCACGATTCTGTTTTTCCTGAGCCAGTCCTGATGTCCCAGGCAAAATCCCAGAGTCAGAATCTTCAGAGTTGGGAAAATCACGCTGAACATCAACAGCAACACCGCGACGACCCACATTTCGGCCTGCTTAATATCGATCAGCGTCCGGAAGACCTCAAGCACGGTTTTGCTTTGGTAGTAGAAGACCTGTTCATCGAACGAAATAGGCTGCCCAAAAAATGTCAGCGCCACGCGCGAGATTTTCGCTTCCACTTCGAGCATGGGCGAAAGAATGCCGCCGGCCAGCAGCGTCATGCAGAACAGCAGCAACACAAGCACCTCAAACCAACGCAACGCCGGCCGCTGAAAAAGCAACAAAGCGAACGCCAGAGCAGCGGCTCCCAACGCAGCCATGTATGAGTTCGCGATGCCTCTATCGGCCTGCTCGATCTGGTTCCCCAGTTCCGCGCGGCACGCTGCCACGTCCGCACAGCCGTGTTGCTTCAGAATGGCCGAATACCAGGTCATATCCACCGGGCTGAATGTTGTCTTTGCGACCTCCGCCAGCACACCTGCCAGGTATTTCTTGATCGCCTGCCTGTTTTCCTTACTCCCTAGTTCCGCCAATACGACGCCCGCGAATTGGGGTACCTTTGGCCGAAGACTGTTGATCATCGTATTCGCCAGCAGCGCGGCAGCCTGTGCCGCGAAACCACCCGAGGGCGCGCCGGGGGCAGGCTTCGGGATCAACTGATCCTTCGCCTGGTCGAGCAGGCGGTAGAGCGACTTCTCCACCATGGGGCGAAGACTCACGCCGTTCTGCGACGTCAGATCGAGGGAATCGATTTGCGCGTCAAGGATGGGCTGGATCTGCTCCACCCATCGGTTCGCGTTGAACAATCCGTAGCGGACGTGTTCGATTTCGGCCAGTTCCGTGCGCAGTTCACGGCGGGCAGCCAGTTCGTCCCATGTGCGCCAGGTAAAAAAGATGGCGGGCGCGAGCAGCAGCAGGGCCGCCGCGAAGCAAAGGTTCGATCTTCCGGGCGTGCCGCTCTGCTCCATTGGGAGATCGACACGATTATAACGGGCACTCAGTCTGAGTGGCTAATCGACGTGTTCATCGTAACGAACGTGTGATACGGCAGTCGCGACATCATCCGTCCAAGCGCAACGAACGTGCAGCCGAACCCGATCAGCGTGGAGAGGAAATAGCCATAACCGTAATAAGCAAAACCCAGATGAAGCGACAGCAACGTAAACACTGCGTTACAGGCAAACAACAGGACACTGAGTGCCAGTTGTGTCCGACGCTGATCGAAATAGGAAAGAATAATCGACAGAAAAAGGAACCCAGCGTGGAAGAACGCACCGGCGAGGCCGATGCGGAAGATGCCGAGCTGCCGGAAGTTGATCCCCAGCCACTCGAAAAGCTGGGGTGCGAGCAGGCTCGCGGCGATGGAAACAGAAGCCTGCAGCACCAGGAAGTTGCGCGCTCCTTCGAGAAAAGATTGAACCAGGTCGCGGTGATTGGCCTCGATTCGGCTGTACGGCACGTGCCGCTGAATATCGCCGTAGAACCGCAGGTACCGTTCGAAAAAGCCGGTCTCGATGGTGAGCGTGAAGGCCGCTATCGAAGGGACGATCGACAAATAGGCGAGGAACATCGCCCCGTCATAGTCGGGGAATGAAAACAAGCCGCTTGAGAGCATCTCGCGCTGCGGCGCGAACCACATGATCCATTTGTCAACCCAGACGGCGGTGTTGTATACCAGCGCAGCGAGAGCCAGATCCCAATAGCGGCGGAAGTATTCCAGAAAAGCGAAAGGCTGATCGGCGCGCGTGGGGTATTCGGCAAAAACACGCGCGATCAACGTGAAAAGAATGAGCGCAAGCCCCGCATTAAAGCCCATCAGCATTCCGGTTACCGACCAGCCGGGCGCCAATACGCTCGCCGCTACTATGCCGACGCTCATGCCTCCGAGGAATGACCACGTCACCGCGCGATAGTTCTTCAATGCCGTAAGGAACACACTGACTACCCAGATTCCGGAGACCAGCATGAAATTCAGGATGGAGGCCATGCGAATAGCGGGATCGAGATCGAGATGCACGAGGTAAAAAGGAGCTACCAGTGGCAGAGCAACGCCATAAACCAGCGCGAGTGAACCCACCATCAGCGCGGGTGCCTGCTTCACATCCTTGTGGTAAAGGGAATCGGCAAGCCGGCGGGTGGCAATGACAGAGGCCGGCCCCGAAAAGACCAGCGAGAACGCGAAATTGTAGATGATGATGATGCGAAAGGTTGAAAGCTCCTCCGGAGTCGTCGCGGGCATTCCGAGGGCGATGATCGCGGATAGCGCCAGAATGGTGAAGATCCATGGGCCACTGGTGGCAAGAGCCGCGTATCCGTATCCCTGAACGACTCCGAGGAGATCGTCCTTTTGCGTCAGCCGTCGGAGTTCGAAGCCGATACCCGCCATCAGGCCGCTCCTTTCCAGCGCAGAGACTCCGGTTCCTCCGCTCGCCAGTGCCGGTACAGGCTTCGATATGTGTCATCGAGCGCAGGCTTGTTGTAATAGAGCCGCACCCGCTCGCGAATCGCGCGCGCGGCGCTCCCCCAGCGGAGCGGATCGGTGAGCAGGTGGGCTATTGCGTGAGCGGTCGCTGTGGGGTTAGAGAGCGGCACGACCTCTCCGGCGGCGCCCAGCGATTCTTTTTCACGCTCGTCGCCGTAAATCATCTCGCGGCAGGCTCCCACATCGGTCACTACGGACGGAATTCCAGCCGCACCGGCCTCCAATACAACCAGGGGCTGAGCCTCGCTGATACTGGTTAAAACAACTACGTCAATTTCCCCGAGGTAGTCGGCTACCGAAACACGACCGGCGAACGTGAAGCATCCGTGAATTCCCAAGTGGTGCACCAGTGCCTGACACTCGGCAAAGTAGTCGGGATCCTCGTTCGTGGGACCCAGCACCAGAGCGCGAAGGTCGGGAACAATGTCGCGCAGAATTGCGACAGAGCGAATGTAAGTCTTGACATCCTTGATGGGCACCACCCGGCCGATCAATGCAACCGTCGGCGGATGGTCGGTGCGCTTCGCTACCGCCTTCGAGAATCGCTCGTAGTCGACGGCATTCGGAATAATCTCCAGCCGTGCCGGATCCGCGCCGTCTGCGATCTGCAATTGCTGATTACCGCCGAAAAGGGTGACGATCCGGCTGGCAGCCTCATAGCACGCCCGCGAGTAGGAAGTGAAGGCGTCAGTCCACAGGTCTTTCAAATCGCGCGCCTGTTTTTCCAGTCTCAGGCTGTTGAGAGGCGCCTCGTAGAGCCAGTCGGCCATGGCAATCTCGATGCGGCGTTCATTGGTGTAAATACCATGTTCCGTGAGCAGCGCCGGACGTCCCGTCTCAACGCGCGCCCGGGCAGCGAAAAGCCCCGCATAACCTGTGCACAGCGCGTGATAGATGCGAGCCTCGGGCATGGGAGCGAGGAGGATTGAATAAAGTCCGCCGAGAATCGCCCGCCAGGTCCAGAAATAATCGAGAAAGGTGCACTCGGCATACGCCGAGCGATACATGCGAAGCAACAGTTCCCATGCGTCCGGCGAATCGAGCAGCACCGTCTGGCCCAATTGAGCGCGCAGCGGCCGGAGCAATTCCATTACTTCGGAGAGTTCTTTCAACCCGCCTTTGAACTGCAGAGTGCGGAGAGGAGCTTCGAGGTTTGCCAATAATTGCCGGGAACTTCGAATCCGCGCAGCGCCGCGCGGCAATCCGCCGACATCGACACGGGTCACCGCCGTGACATTGTCAGGTACGGTGTACCGTTGCGTGAGGTCGGCATTCCTCGGCATCAGACAGACGAGATGGAAGGAAAGGTCGCGCTGCGCATGAAGCAGATCGCTGGCCCAATTCCCGACTCCGCCCGAGACATACGGATAGGTGCCTTCCAGAATCAGGCAGACATCGGCCGGCGGCTTCCGGTTCATCGCATGACCGCTCCCGCGGCTTCGACTTCGGCCGGCGCTTGTGCCCATATCCGCACGGCTTCGATGGTCGCCGCCGTCAGGCCATCGGCGTTCTCGATGCGATCCTGACGCGGACGGGCGTAGTCGTGCAGTTCGGCGAAACGGCCCAGATTGTAGAGGCTCTCCATGTACCACAGTTCGGCCTGCGAAGTTGAGAGACCGGCCTGCATAGCCTTTTCCAGCGAAGTGGCGGCCTCGGAGTAACGCCCGCCGCGCAGCAGGAGCCGACTGATGGCGATGCGCGACTCGGAATCGCCCGGCCGCGCGGCCAGGTAACGGCGGTAGGCGTCGAGCGCCCGCTCGCGAACTTCTTCTTCGCGGCGAGCATCCAGAATGCTGCTGTAGAGCCAGGAATCGTAGTGCCGCGCCAGTTCCCGAAGCGCATCGGGATCGCCCGGATTTTGCCTTACCTCGTGGGTGAGCTGCAGCGTTCGCTCGTGGATGCCCTTTTCGATCTTGTTCATCGCTGTGGCGGCCTGCACGCGAATTACATTGTTCCTATCCGTCAATGCGCGCTTGAGGATGGGGCCAAAGGCGGGCCGGAACGACTGATTGATCAGCGCGATCAATGCCTGCTTCTGTTGGAGGCTTCCGAATGCCAGCACTTCAGCGAAAGGCGCAATGCCATTCGAATTGTCCGGATCGGCGGAGTGCGCCAATCGACTGGCGAATTCGTTACCGGCTTCCCCATGGGTGTCCGGAAAGAGAGCCCGGTACCAATCCTCAAAGGGCGCGGCTTTGCGCATGTACCATCGGGCCAGCACTGCCGTGGCAAGCGTTCCTGCGGGCCCAACTGGCCCGAGAGCCGCAGTTGTAGTGATGAGCAGCAATGGAAGCCGCACGTCCGCGCGAATACCGGGCGCATAACAAAGCCACAGGCAGAGCGCGCAGACGAGTCCGACGTGCGCACTCAACGGGACCCACCAATGCGTCCCCGGCAGGAAGCAGGCGCGCACGATGAAGCACTCTACCGCGAATACAGCCGCGGCCACCGCGGCAACCTGGAAAGCATGCGCAAAACGGCGATCTTCAGGCATGCTGCATTTCCTCGTGCTGTTCCACGCCCTGTTGTTCAACCCCACGGGTCATATCGTGGATGGCATGAACCGCGAACGTGAAGCGGGCATCCGGAGCTTCGGCTCCCGGATACAGGGCGAGCGCGGTCCGGAGCTTCTGGATTACTACGTCAGCATGGCTAACCGGAGAAGCCGGCAGGATGATCGCGAATTCGGTGCCGGTGCGCTGATAGTCGAACGCGAGGTCGGTCTTCCGCAGCGCCTGCGAAGCGGCGAGTACATGTGATAGTAAATGTTGAAAGGCTTGATGCGCACCGGCGATTCCGTGTTGCGCACCGTTTCCCGCAGATAACGGAACCCGAAGTAGCGCTCATTCCACGAATTTGTGTAGGTATTTTCGTTACTGTCGGAACTGTAGATCTGCCGCAGCGTTCCCACCTGCCGGCTGAGGGGCGCGACCCACGCGTAGGAATTGAATTCGGGATCGAATCGTGTATCGCCACCGTTGATGTTGCGCACTCCCGCCTGCTGCGCGGCGCGCAGCACAACCTCGGGAACCAGTGTCGTTCCCGACCACTGCACGATCTCGACTCGTTTCCCCGGGGGCAGCAGCCGATTGAGAAAAGCGATCGATCCTCCGATCTCCTGGTTGAGATCGAAGGGATAAAGCGTATAGCTCCTGACCTGGGAGTGACCGCGCCGGAGAGTTGAGTTGCCCTCGTTACCCTCGTTGGCCTCCGGTCTCGAGTACCGCTCCACGACACGATTCAGACTGGTCCAACGCGCCGGATCGATCCATGCAGACAACCCTCGAATCCAGCCTGGACCTTGCGCGCCGGCTGCGGTCGCGGGCCGCTGAAACAGAGACTCCCAGTCCAGCGGATGACTGTATGTATGGCTTCCAGCCTCAACCCAGGGAAGCGAAAAAATCCTGCGGGCAATCTCCACCGATTCCTGGGTGCCGAACCATTCGGGGTCGAGGTCGCCAACAATGGGACCCACCGTAACGGGTAGGTCAGGGAACGGCTTGATCGCCTCCCCCAGGATCACCGCTGCGGAAGAGGATTTCCGGCTTCGATAGCGAGTAACTTCTGTCAGGTTTCGCCATCCATCGCCGTCAATCTGGCTGTAATAAATGCGGCGGCCGCTGAGTGTCGTAGTGTCCGGTTTCGGAAGGTCGTCGGTAGCGAAGGCCAGCCGCAGGAATTCGAAAGGGTTGATGTACCACTGCAACTGGTCCTGACGATAGTTGGCGAAATGAGTGTAGCCCGTTGCAACCCAGCCGCCGTGCGGCCCGGTTATAACAAGATGGGCTTCGGATGCCGCGTCATTATTTCGTCGAAGAGTGAGGTGCGAGCGCACCTGCGGGTCGATAATACTTACCCGATCGAATGGGGGCAAATCCGCGGGTAAAGGCCGCTCAAATCCAATCAGCGCCGGATCCTGATAAACGATCCGTTGATCGTATGTAACGGGCGTCCAGTTTTCGATCCGAATTCCAATCTTTGCGAGGAAACGATTGATGGCCGCGACAGGTGTCACGCGCCCCCGCAGATCCTGGCTGACGCTGAGTTGACCCATGACGACGAACTGCTTACCGCTGTCGATTGCCTGCTCTCCCCATTGCAGGAATTCGACAGGGCGCGGCATCGAATCGCCGCGGAACCAGGTGACGATGCCGCGCACGTCCTGCATCTGATCGAGAGTGGGCAGACCATTTCTGAGGTCCTGGTATCGCACCGTAAGGCCGAGATGATTGAGCGGCATCTCGAGCAGACGATGAACGCGTGTGTCATGCACATCCTTGTACTGACCGCTGTCGTATATCGCGAGAATCGTGCGCGCCATCTGACGAGACTCGCGCTGAACAGCGGCTTGTCCGGAACCGGCCAGTAAAACGATCAGAAGCGCCCGGATCATCGCGGCTCCCTCACGATCTGATCGAGCCCCACGGTTGCCACGTAGGGATCGAAACCATGGGAGCGTTCCTCGCGATAGACGCGCCGTATCCCATCGCGATCGGCCGGATCCCAGTAGTCGAGCGTGCAGATACGCAGGGAGGGCTTGATGGCTTTGAGCCTGATCAGCAGGTCTACCTGCTGCCGATAATCGGACGTTGGAACCGGATGGTAGGTCTTCGAAGAAAAGTCATAGGTCCCGTAAACGGATTCGCCAAGCGCAATATCGATCTGCCCGGCGATCTCCGGCAGCAGATCGTATCCCCGGTTGACCATTAGGGTCGCCGTCGGCGCCGCCTTCCGGATCTCGCCGACCAACTGAATCGCCGCCGCCTTCATCCCGCGAAACTTCTTCGGATCGCGATTCTCCAGGTCAGCTGCGTCGTCGAGCGTGTCCAGGAAGAGCCCCTGGAAGCCCTGCGCCAGAATTTCCGGCGCCAGTTGATCCACAACAATCTTTCGCCATCGGGCATCCCGAATGTCGACGAAGTAGCTGCCCCGCCAGTTCGGGTTCTCGCCAGCCAGGATCCCGGCCTCCTTTGCAGCCGCGAACCATTTCCGGTGCTGTTCCACTTCGCAAAGGCTGAGGTAGCCGAGAACCGTGGAACCTCCCGCCATAACCGGACCCACCGCCGGGTGGGTATCGCTGTCAAATATGACCAGATCGTAGGCGCGGAATACATCGGTGCGAGCGCGGTCGGAATAATACACTGCCCAGTTTTTCCGAGGAGAGCTCGATGCCGCCAGGGAGAAAACAGCTAGTGTTGTCAATAACTTAAATCGTCGTCCCATAACTACGGACGACCCGGGTGCCCATACACAGCTATATCGGCTGTTTACAGAAGTTTTCTACCCAACGTCGGGACAACAAGTATTGCCGAATGTCAGCGAACTCGCCGGGGAAGCGGCGGTAGAAGAACCTGTTTGACAGGAGGCAGCCGGCTTGGGCTGACCCCAGCTTTGCCGGAGAGCTGCTACTTGCCGTGGAACGGGACGGGATAGACCTTGAACGGGCCGGGATCCTGATCTTTGAGCTTCGGATCCTGCATGTAGTTCAGCTTGCCTTCGAGAACCCACGCGGTGTCGCCAACGCGCGTGACTGCCGTGGGTCCGTTGAAACCGTCTTTGAGCACTTCGATTTTTGCGTCGCCGGCGGTGACAGTAACGTGATCCAGCCGGCCTGCGCCTTCGATCAGCAGGAACTCGTTCTTGCCCAGAGGACGCATGCCGTCCGGCCGCGAGAGCGGCTGCGAGGGCTTAATCTCGGCGATGTCGCCCGCCGAGCCGTCCTTGCTGACCGGGATGCGGAACAGATGGCCCGTGGTGACTGTGTTCACGACCAGGTTCTTGTCGTCCCCAAACGCAAGGCCGTCGATCCCGCCCAGCTTCGCATCTTTAATCCAGACGTCGAAAGCAGAAGCGCCTTTTTTCAGGCGATTGATGCTGCCGACGATCGTGTCACTCGCGTAGGCGGTGGCCGTCGGGGCCGACGGCGATGTCGTTGCAAAGAGTGTTCTCGCCGCCGGGAAAATCATAGCTGCCCTTGGGAGTGCCGGTTTTGAGATCGAACGCCTTCAACGCCGTGGGCGCGCCATTGGGAGCCTGTCGCGAAGAACAAACCCAAAGCGTCCCCGATTTCGGATCGGCGAGTACGCCGAGTACTCTCTGCAGTCCGTTGGCGCCGGGTTTAATCCAGACCTCGGCCGTCGATGCTCCCTTGGTGGCTCTCAGTATCTCGCTCTTCGCAACGCTCCCGATGTAGAGCGTACCGTCGGCCGTGGAACTCATACTCTCGGGGAACGGCTTGTCTTCGTGAATGTTAACTGCCATCGGCGCGGATGCCGCCGTCAACAGAGCGGCTGTACCGAGAACGATCCAATATCTGTTGTTGATTTTCATCGATTTCCTATTTTCCTCCCCGGTAAATCACGCGCCAGATTTTGCCCTTTTGGCTGTCTCCGATATACAACGACCCGTCCGGCGCCTGCGCCAAACCGTCGGGCCGCGCGACTGCCTGATTCGGATTCATCAGTAGGTCAGTGCCCTTGAAGCCGTCGGCGAATACTTCGAAGTCGCCGACAGGTTTGCCGCCTTTGAAAGCCTGGAAAGTGACGTTGTAGCCAGCCATCGGGAGCGGGGCGCGGTTCCAGGAGCCGTGGAAAGCTATGAATACGCCGTTCTTGTATTTCGCCGGGAACTGCGAGCCTTCATAAGAACATGAGGTTGACCGGCGCCCAGTGCGCGGGGAAGGCGGCAACCAGATCATACTGGCTGCAGCGTCCGGTGGTCTTGCCGTCGCCGCCGTATTCGGGCTGCAGGAGCAGCTTCTTGACCGTATAGTCGTAGAAACAATACGGCCAGCCGAAGTTGGTTCCCATCGTGGCGCGATAGAACGGCTCGGCGGGGCGCTCAGCGTTTTCCTTCGCGGTGAACATGTCGCCCCAGAGAGTGTCCAGTTGATCGCGGCTGTTCATGGCGATATAAACGGCGCCGTCGTGCCAGGTGATGGCCGGCATTTGCCGCATGCCGGTTGCGAACTTCACGCCGTCCGCCTGTTTTTGTCCCACTTTGTTCTCGTCGAACTTCCACACGCCGCCGAAATTTTCCAGCAGCGGGCAGGGGTCCTGTCCGGGAACTTTCGGCGCGCGGTCGCGCGCTTGGCAGGCATTGGAGGGC
>DATAXN010000077.1:0-51479 GCA_036273015.1 Bryobacteraceae bacterium
ACCCTTTAAATCCGAAACTCGATTGGTTACACTCTGTCATAGCGAAGGCCGTCCTTTTTTGGCGCTAACTGTTGTGTGGAAACTCAGTTATGCCACAGAAGCCGGCCTTTTGCCTATTCAGCGTGAGAAATGCGGGTTAACGAAATCGTTCGCGACCGATCACGATGCCGCAATCGTGGGGATCGACGAACTGCTGGAGCGTCTCGAACGCGGCGAATTCGATCTCGTGGCCGTCGGGCGTTCGCTGATTGCGAATCCATCCTGGCCCGCGCTGATCAGGAACGGCTCACTGAGCGAACTGCGCCCCTTCAATCGAAGCGCGCTGTCGCAGTTGTCTTAGCTTCTAAGCCGCGCCTGCCACTACTGCGCGATTGCGCGCGTGTTCGGCATAAATATAGAAGCGGAAAAACGGGCGGTCCGCGCGCGACCATCGCGATACTTTCCACGCGGCCTTGAAATATCGGATGTCTGACCGGCGAATTACCAGTTGATAGGTCCCGCAATAAAACTTGGGCGTGAAGCTGACGAGCGGCTTCGGCTCCCGAAACACGCCGTCTCCCGAACCCCAGATATCGATGGCAATGCTTTGATTTTCGACCGCATGGGTAATGCTGAACGTCAGCAGAAGATCCTGATGCGAGAGTTCTCTCGTATCGAATACTTCGCTTTCGCCCGATTCGCGTACGGTGGTTTCTTCAACGAGGAAGAAAGGCGCCATGAGTCCCCTCCTTTCGGAAGAACGAATCCGGCAGGCTTTCAGTTACTCCGAAGGCCCGCCAGTTTCTGTCCCGCTACGGCAAGCGTCTCATAATTTTTACAGAAACAAAAGCGAATTTGTGACGAACCGGACGCCTTGTTGAAGTAAAAACTCGAACCCGGCACGCCCGCGACGCCATAATTCTCCACCAGGTTCCGCGCAAAAGCGACGTCATCCTTTCCGCCGGAAATAGCCGATATATCGGTCATGATGTAGTAGGCGCCGCTGGGAACGGAGCACCGGAAACCCGCGCTTTCCAGCATCTCGATGGCGGCCCGGCGTCTGCCTGCATAAACCTCGGAAAGACCCTGAAAATAAGTATGTTGCTCATTGAGAGCCATCATGCCCGCATATTGCAGGGGGGTTGCGGCGTTGACCGTCAGGAAATCATGCACCTTGCGAACGGTCTCGGTCAGTTCGGGCGCGGCGAGCGCCCAGCCGACCCGCCAGCCGGTCACCGAAAATGTCTTGCTCAGGCTGTTCACAAGAATCGTACGATCCCGCATTCCTGGCAGCGAAATGAGGGGAACGTGTTCCAGACCGTCATAGATGATGTGTTCGTAGATCTCATCGGTGATGGCCAACGCATCGAATTCCTGGCAAAGCGACGCAATCAGCATCAGCTCGTCGCGCGTGAAAACCTTACCGGTCGGGTTATGTGGAGTGTTGACGATGATGGCCTTCGTACGACGCGAAAAAGCGCGGCGCAGTTCGTCGGGATCGAAATGCCAGTCGGGTGCATGTAATGTAACCAGTCGGCGCTCGGCTCCGCAAAGGAGAGTATCCGGGTGATAGCTTTCGTAAAACGGCTCGAATACGACCACTTCATCGCCGGGATTTGTAGTCGCCAGCAGCGATGCAGCCATGCCCTCGGTCGCCCCGCACGTAACGGTAATTTCGCGTTCGGGATCGAATTCCAGTCCATAAGTTCGCCGGTACTTCCCGGCAATCGCATCCCGGAAAGGCTTCATTCCCCAGGTGATCGAGTACTGGTTGTGATCCGCTTCGATCGCCCGGACAGCGGCCTGCTTAAGATCGACCGGGGCCGCGAAATCCGGGAAACCCTGCGCCAGATTCACGGCGCCATATTGAATCGCCAGCCGCGTCATCTCGCGAATTACGGATTCGGTGAATCGCGTGGTCCGGTCGCTCTGAAAGGTTTTCCGAACAGTACTGTGAGAAGCAGCCATCTCAGACCGGCTCGCGTTTCTTCTTCGTGGAACTATCGGCGACGGCAGCTTTCTTCCTAGCCGTTTTTTTCTGCGCGGAAGCAGTTTTTGCTTCCGGCCCCGGTTGCTTCGCCGTTACCAGAACCTTCCTGGGAGCCGCTTTTGCCGCCGCTGCCTTTACCGACGCCGACACGTGCCGGGGAGCGGCGCTCGCTACGTGAGACGATACGTGAGGCGACACGTGACGAGCCGCCGGCGGCTTCACCAGACTGGCCAACTTCACGGGAGGCGTCCTCCCGCTTCCTTCAAACACCGGCACATTGCCTTTGCCGTACAGCTCACGATAAATATCGGCGTTGCGGATGACCGCCTGGATGTATTCCTTGGTCTCGTTAAACGGAACACTCTCGACGAACTCGGCCGGCTCCCGATAGTTGGTCCACTGCAGCCACTGATGAACACGTCCCGGCCCGGCGTTATAAGCGGCGAGGGTGCGGAAGAGGTCGCCATCCCATGCGATCAACTGCTGCCGCAGGTACTCCGTGCCCAGTTGAATGCTGATATTCGGATTCAGCAGCGAAGCAGTCGAAACCGCGCTCATTCCCTGCTGCCGACCCAACATCCGCCCCGTGGCAGGTCTGAGCTGCATCAGCCCGTACGCATTCGCATGCGACTTCGCTCCGGCATTGAATTCCGACTCCTGCCGGATGAGCGCGGCGACATCCCAGGGATCGAGACCCCGTTCGCGCGCGTTGACGAACACTTCATCTTTGTAAGGCAGCGGGAACAGCATCTGCCAGAACCGCACCGGCGCCTTATCGAGCGGCATCGAAAGATAATCCGAGCTGAAGCTCTTCATCACGCGCAGTGCCCGGTAAGCCGAATCCGCCGATTGGGCCAGTTCCAACGCGAGAAGCTGCGGCTGTTCGTTATCCGTTGCAGCCCCAAAACGGATCTCGGACTCGGCCACGTCCGGTAAACCCGCGCCGATCAACAAACGCGCCCGCTCGATGCGCTTCGAGGTTGCGGCATTCGGTTCGGTGGCCGACAGATCGCGGCGCTCCGGCCAATCGATGTCCTTCAGCCACGTCGCCACATCCTGATCGGCCGTAGCCGAACTGACGTTCCCGTGCATTCGCTGCCGCGCCAGCACGGCGTAGTAATAATGCGGGAACTGAGCGCTGAGCTGGTCGTAATAGGCTCTCGCCTCGCCGTATTTATCGTTCGACTCCGCCATGCGTCCGAGGAAATAGAGTGCGGTTCCAGCGCGCGAATCGTCCGCGTATTTCTCCACCTGCTCACGCAGCAGCGTCGATCGTTCGGGTTTGTCATTCAGATAGGCATCCCACGCAACCTTCCAATGGGAATACGCGGTGGAACTGTCCGGCGGAAAAGTATCCGCGGCCGCTTTGAAGAGCGGAAGGTACTTCTCACGGTCATTCGTAACCAGATAATTGTTTCCGACGGAAACCAGAGCCTTCAATCGCCACGCCGATTCCTTATAGTGTTCGCCCAGTTCCGAAACAGCTTCCATCATCGCGGCTTCGTCGTTCATTTTGTGCGCGGCTTCCGCCATATAAAAAAGGCGCTGCGCGTCGGCTTCCGGACGTGTGACATGCAGCGTTCTCAAATACCGCAGCGCGGTTGCGAACTCGCCCGCCTGGTAGTCGGTGATCCCGATGCCCGCTTTCGCATCGTCTTTTTCCGGACCCGGCAGGCTTTCCGCCAGCGTCGAATATTCCTGGCGCGCTTTGCCGTACTCCTTCACCGCCAGCCAGTTCCCCGCGCGATCCAACTGCTGACGCGCGGTCGCCGGAGGAAAATCTTTCCCGAGCGCCGTTCGGAGTCTCTCCATCGCCGTCCAGGACTGCGCCGCGAGATCTGTATTTGGAAAGGCATAGTAGACGCGCTCGTAGCTCAAAGCGGCCTGCCCCTGCTCGCTCAACGCTTCATAAGCAAGTCCCAGCGCGAAATCTCCGTCCGGTTGAGGCAGAATCCTGTAATCCTTTTGCAGAATCTCGAGCGCTTTCGCCGACGACGCCGAATCGCGTTTATCGAGCAGCGCACGACCGTATACCAGACTGATCTTTCCGGCAATCGGCGAAGATTCGATCGGCTTTGCTCGATATGCGTTTAACGAAGTCAGCGCTCCGTCGACGTCGTTCGTGAGAAGTTGCGACCAGACGAGGTAATACGTTACATAATCCGAGAGAGCGGTGACGCTTTGGGCCGACCGCAGATGGCTTACCGCGCCCGCAAAATCGCGGGCATTATACGCACTGATTCCCTGCCCTAAATCCGAAAGCCCAGGTTCCGCCGCAACGGCGCCGGCCACCAGAAAAAAGCCCGCCAGGAAAACCCGAGCCGCCTGTTGTCTGACGAGTCTTCTCATTCTCAAACCATCGGCCCCGGGTAGTTTCGGCCCAGCAAACGATCGTCATCGTGGGCCAGGCTCCTCAGCAACTCCAGATGGAGATAATCCACCATCGTCAAAGACTTCGAAAGAAACGCCTGCCGAAACTGCTCACGCGCACTGTCGATCGATTTTTGCAGCGCTCCGTAGATATCGCCGCCGGCGACTCCGGTCCTGAGTTCGTTCTCCTTATACAAGCGCATCTCGGCCACGCGTACGCGGGCCATCCTTTGCGCCTGCAGGTGAAGCTTCTGCTCCTCGGCGCCGAGGTCGTCCCAGGCTCGCGGCTGCGGGTTCTCAGCGGCAACAGGAGTTTTTCCCGGAACGAACTGCACTAACACGGGCTGCGCTCGTGTCGGCTGTGCCTCCGGCGCGGGAGGCTGCGGAGCCGGTACAACGACTGGTTGCGTGCAGGCCTCGATCCTCATTCCCGCGGCTTCGCACAGCAACTCCAGAGGCGCGGTGGACGAAGACACACCCGTTGCAACCAGCACCGCCATAACCGTACGACGTACCACAATCGGGAAAAGATACGCCTTCTGGTCCGGTGTGGCGTCGAGCGCGGCGACGAGCACCGGAGAGATTTCCGCTTCGGTTGCCAGCGCAACTACCGGATCGCGGTTTTCGATCGCGGCCACGATCGCGTGCGCGGAATCGGTATCGAAAGCCCCCACTCCGCCCTCGATGCCTGCGCTGGCAGCGCATCGCGACTGGCTGCTTTCGAACACCAGCACCACCACTTTTTCCGCATAAAATGCGCAACTCTCGGCGGCAAGATCGAGAACGTCGTTCTCGCCGGCGGTTCGCAGGCGTCGCAGAACCTGATTCAGCGACTCGACCTGCGAACGCCGCGCATCCTCGCACTCGGCCTTGAGCCGGATGCCCGCGAGGGAACGTTCATCGGCAAGGGCCCGATCCACCGCTTCACGCATGTCGGAATCGAGACGCGCCGATAGCTCATCTATCAAAACAGAGTGATGTTTCTCCATCACTTCACGCCAGGTGAGCGCGCTGCCATCGTGCATTCTTATTCAATGTTACGGCACGCTTTGACTACTGTCGAGATTAAGTAGTACCGCCATTTATCAAGTTGCGCGGATTGCTTTGAGGCGAGATTAGGATAAATTCATGTCGCGACAAAATCTTGTCAACAAAACGGCCATTGTCACCGGAGGCACACGTGGTATAGGCCATGCGATCGCCGAACGTCTTCTCGAAGAGGGTGCGCGCGTCGCGATTTGCGGAACACGGCAAAAATCGGTTGACGATGCGCTCGACCTCCTGTCTCCAAAAGGAGACACATTCGGGGTGGTCGCGGACATATCGAAGCTGGAAGATGTGCGCAACTTCGTCAGTGCAGTGATGCAGAAATTCAGCGGTATCGACATCCTGGTCAACAATGCGGGCGCAGGCATTTTTCGCGCGGTAGCCGACCTGACTCCTGAGGAATGGCAGCGCATGATCGGCCTGAACCTGACCGGGACCTACTACTGCTGCCATGAGATTCTGCCGATATTCAGGCAGGCCGGAGGTGGAGACGTGGTCAACATCAGCTCTCTCGCCGGCAAGAACGCTTTTGCGGGCGGCGCGGGGTATAACGCCACCAAATTCGGCTTAAACGGCTTCTCGGAAGCCCTGATGCTGGATTACCGGAATGAGGGGATTCGGGTTTCGACCATCATGCCCGGCAGCGTCGACACGGAGTTTGGTAGAAATCCGGCGGAGTCGGACCGATATGTTCGGAGGGATAAGAACGCATGGAAGATTGCACCGGAAGACATTGCCGAGATTGTAGTCACGATGCTCCTTATGCCTCGCAGAACGACCGTCAGCAGCATTGAAGTACGACCCTCCCGTCCGCCGGGAAAAACGTGATTAACGATGCTAAATCATAGATTTCATGGCGGCAGCGGATTGGTATTGCGCGTGCTCTTGTGAATGGCGTGAGAGCGGTTCAGATGCCAAAAGATGCCAAAAAAGATCGGTGGGGGGAATGACATGGGCACGATAAGCAAAAAATTAGATCCTTCACAAACAGGACGTGAAGCGGAAAAGCTTCAGGCTGATCTCCGCAGCATGGTAGTCGGGCAGGGAGAGGCTGTTGAGCAAATCGTTAACATCTATCAAACTTTTCTCGCCGGCATGGCAAGCCCCGGAAGGCCAATTGGGAATTTCCTGTTCCTCGGGCCCACCGGAACCGGTAAGACACGCATGGTTGAGGCGCTGGCGGAATCTCTGGTGGGCGACGTTCGCTCGGTGCTGAAGGTCGATTGCGCGGAGTTTCAACATAGTCACGAAATCGCCAAATTGATCGGCTCCCCTCCCGGATATCTCGGTCACCGCGAAACACACCCCCTGCTCAGCCAGGAAGTGTTGAATCAATATCACACGGAAAAGGTCAGGATCAGCTTCGTGCTGTTCGACGAAATCGAAAAAGCCAGCGACGCTCTTTGGAATCTGTTGCTCGGTGTGCTCGACAAAGCCACGCTTACGTTGGGCGATAACCGTCGAGTCGATTTCTCCCGCGCAATGATCTTCATGACGAGCAACCTCGGCGCTTCGGAAATGAATTCCATCCTGCGACCCAATCTGGGATTCGCAGCGTCCGAGATGGAACGCAAATCGGCCGCCGGCGAAGCCGACGAAGGACTGAATGCGAAAGTTACCAGCGCCGGAATTGAAGCGGCTCGGCGAAAGTTCACGCCCGAATTCATGAACCGAATCGACAAGGTGGTTGTTTTCCGGTCTCTCGGCTCCGATCAGCTCAACCAGATTCTCAGCATCGAGCTGAATCGGCTGCAGCAGCGGATCTTCGAGTCGCCGACGGCCGCTCCTTTTGTCTTCAATGTCAGCAAAGACGCACGAGCGCTCCTGCTTCGTGAGGGCACAGATTTGAAGTATGGCGCCCGCCACCTGAAGCGTGCGATCGAGCGTTCACTGGTTCAACCTCTTTCCAATCTCGTTGCTTCGGGACAGGTTCGTGGCGGAGACCTTCTGCGGATCGATTTCGACGCCGATCAGGAACGGCTCGACTTCACGCGCGAGGCGGAAAACATGCCGGTCTATGCGATGAAGCAGATGATCGATACCGCTCCGCCGGCGTTCTTTGCCGCCGCCACTGCATTACAGGCTGGTTTTGAAACTACGCGCGTCGCCAACGCAAAGAGTCATCGCCGATAACAAAACCCGTGGGGCGGACGATCGTTTTCCAGTCGTCTGCCCTAACCCAGCCAGGGCTCGACGTGCACCAGCACATCAGCCACCCACGGCAGTTGCTGACGAATCGTATCCCGCACCCTGCTCGCAATCTCATGCGATGCCCGGACAGTGATTTCCGGGTCCACCTCAAGATGCAGATCGACGTGATATTGGAAGCCCGTCTTGCGGGCGAAGCATTTCTCCACTCCCGCAACATCGTGGACACTCAACGCCACTTCGCGGATTTTCGACATCGACCGCTCGTCGGGCATGGTGTCCATTAACTGCATGCCGGATTCATACATCACTCGCGCCGCCGTGGCGATAACAATCAGCCCCACCGCGAAAGCGCCGTAGTGATCGGCGCGCAGGAAACGCGTCGGATTCGATAAGGTCAGCGACAAAGCGCCGAGCGCCACAAAGCCCGAGAGCATGTCGATTCCGTCGTTCGCCGCGTCCGCCACCAGGGAAGAGCTGCCGATCTTTCTGCCGTGTCGCGATTTCACGATCACCAATCCGAATTTCGCCAGAATCGACACGACCAGCGGCCAGACAGCATAAGATGCCGGAACGTGTTTTTCATCGGCAAACCCGGTGAGTCCATGCCACGCAATCGCGCCGCCGGCGCACGCCAGGATGAATCCGAGCAGCAGACCGATCAGGATCTCCACTCTTCCGTGTCCGTACGGATGATTCTGGTCGGGCGGCCGGGCGGCAAGTATCAAACCGACCAGCACAAGGCCTGATGTAAAAACGTCCGTCGCCGATTCGAAGCCATCCGCGCTGAGTGCCGCCGAATGCGCAAACCATCCGACGGTGATCTTCAGAATCGCCAGAAGCCCGCTGACCACCATCCCGAGAATCGCGAGTTTCCGGGCTTTATCCATCTGACAGGCTCTTCTAATATACGGTTAGACCGAGCCGGTTTAGACTAAGCCGGTTTAGACTAATGCTATGTCCGATCGCGCTTATGCAGCGGTGCAGAGTGACGATCACGGCATCCCCGTCATTCGGCTGACCGACGCGCTTCGCGCAATCGAAGTATCGATCGCCCCTTCTGTCGGCAATCGCGCATACGAAATGCGGGTGCGCGGCAAAAACTTTCTCTACTTCCCGCACGAAAATCCGTCGGAAATAAACTCGGACAGGCATCTGAGCGGAATTCCGTTCCTCGCGCCCTGGGCCAACCGCATGCCGGAAGGATTCCACGCCAACGGAACTTTCTACCGGTTCCGCACGGACCTGAATTTCATACGTCCCGATCAGAATGGCATTCCGATCCACGGCCTGCTCACGTCATCGCCCCATTGGCAAATCGCCGATGTGAATGCGGACGACCATGCGGCGTGGGTGACCAGCCGGTTGGAGTTCTGGAAATATCCGGAGCTGATGGCGAACTGGCCTTTCGCTCATGACTATGAAATGACATACCGTCTCGCCGACGGCACGCTCGAAGTCAGCCTCACGGTCAACAACCGCAGCGCCGAATCCATGCCGATCGCAGTCGGCTTCCATCCCTACTTCCAACTCCCCGGCGTCCCGATTGAAGATGCAATCGCTCACATTCCGGTCCGGAGTCACATCGAAACCGATAGCCGTCTGGTTGCGACCGGCGAAAGAACTCCCATCTCATTCACCAATCCGGTTTCTCTGAACGACCACCGCTTTGACGACGGATTTGCCGGTCTCATTCAGGATGCCGACGGCCGCGCGACCTTCTCAGTAGAAGGCCGGGGCCGGAAGATCGACGTCATTTTCGGACCGAAGTATCAGGTCGCGATCGTCTACGCACCGCCCGGCCAGAACTACATTTGTTTCGAGCCGATGTCCGCCGTAACGAATGGCGTCAACCTCGCCGCCGAGGGCAAATACCCCGAGTTGCAAACCGTGGCGCCGGACGGCCAATGGCAGGAAAGCTTCTGGATACGCCCAACCTGACGCCGGGACGTGTGGGGTCAGGGCTTCGGCCCTGTTGGCCGGTCGCAGAGTACTGTACAGGCCTTATCCCCTGACAAAAGTGACCGAGCACTTCAGCCTCGGGTCAGGGCCTTCCGGCTGGCGCCCGCGCCACGCGCCCCTCTAATTCAGCGCCGGATCCAACAGCTCAAATTCGTGGGCCTGCTGCTGATCGCGGATCAACTGCCGGGCTTTCGGCCGTATGGACGGCAACCGCATCGCAAATAGACCGCTGGCTGCAAGGCATACCGCTGCCCCCGCCAGAAGTGTGGACCGCGCACTGAAGCTCCCCGCGGCAAATCCCGCCGCCGCCGCGCCGAAGGGACCCACCCCGATGTACATCATCGAATAAACGCTCATGGCGCGTCCCCGCAGGTGATCCGGCACCATGGATTGAATCAGCGTGTTGGATGCCCCCACCTGCACCATCACCGCAAATCCCGCAACAAAAAGCATCGCGCACGAGAGCCACATCTGGCTGGAAATGGCGAAGCCCGCAAGTGAAAACGAAAAAATCGCCGCTGCGCACGGAATCCAGATCGTAAAGCCTCTCAATTGCGTCCTGGAGGCAAGCAGCAGTGCGCCGCCGAGGGCTCCCAAACCGGTCGCGCCCATCAGCAGTCCGAGGCCCTCCGCCCCCGAGTGCAGAATGCGGTCGGCAAAAATCGGCATCAACACCGTGTAAGGCAACCCGGCAAAGCTGACGAGCGCAATCAACTGCACGATGGCCCGGATCGGAACCGTTCGCCCGACATATTGGAATCCTTCGCGAATCGTCTCCCATGGCGACATCGCCGCGGGCGCCGGGCGGAAGGGTTTCACTTCCATTAACAGCAACCCGATAATGACCGCGATGTAACTGATTCCATTTGCGAAGAAACACCAGCCTTCGCCGATTTTCGCCACCAGAATGCCGGCGATGGCCGGTCCGACGATCCTCGCGCTGTTGAACATTGACGAGTTCAGCGCGATTGCATTCATCAGGTCGCTACGCCCCACCATTTCGACCAGAAAAGACTGCCGCGCCGGAATATCGAACGCGTTTACCACCCCCAGCAGCGCCGCCAGCACGAACAATTCCCAGATTTTGATCCGGTTCGTCAGCGTCAGCGCCGCCAGCAGCAGCGCCAGCACCATCGAAGACGACTGGGTGGCGATCACCACACGATGCCGGTTGCACCGGTCGGCCGCGTATCCGGCTATCGGCGACAGCAGAAATATCGGAATCTGACCGGCAAAAGTCGCCAGACCCAGCAGCGCCGCAGAGCCGGTGAGCCGGTAGACCAGCCAGGATTGCGCCACCGACTGCATCCACGTCCCGATCAGCGAAATCAGCTGGCCGGTAAAGAAAAGCTGAAAGTTTCGATGCCGCAGAGCCCGGAGAGTATTCGATCTGAGCGCCCGCGCCATCTGTAGTTTTGATCGTAACAGCCACCCTCAGGGTGAACTCCTGAAAGAAAAAGTTGCATTTCTCGCCGCATTCAGGCACGATGAAAAGTTTTCACCCTGTTTCGGAAAGCGCATGCGCGTACGCATCCTCTATCACGACCATTGTTTCGACGGTGCAGCCTCCGCCGCCTACTTCAGCCGTTTCTTCCGGGGCGCGTTCCAACCCGATGCTGACTTCAGCTACACGGGCATGGCTCACCGCGCCTCCCAGATCTTCGAAGACAGCCTCTTCGATGGCGATGAAAATGCCATAGTCGACTTCAAATATTCGAGCAACCCGAAGCTGACCTGGTGGTTCGATCATCATCAGAGCGCCTTTCTGACGCCGGAAGACGCCCGCCATTTTCAGGCCGAGCACGCGGAAAAGAAGATGTACGATCCATCGTTCAAATCGTGCACGAATTTCATTTCCACCATGGCCCGGCAGAAATGGGGTTTCAACGCTCCCGATCTCGACAACCTGGTTCACTGGGCCGACATCATCGACGGCGCGCAGTATCCCGATCCCAGGACTGCGGTGGAACTCGGCGCACCGGCGATGAAACTGACCCTGGTCATCGAAAGTTCCAAAGGTTCGGATATCGTCCAGAGGATCATCGGGTACATGCAGCGCATACCGCTCGAAGAGATCGTGGAGCGGCCGGACATCCAGGAGATTTTCAAGCCTCTCTACGAACGTCACCTGAAATCGCTGAACATTATTCGCGAGCGCGCGGGCGAATCCGGCGGCGTGATTACGTTTGACCTGACTGGTTACGATCTCGAAGGCTACAACAAATTCATTCCATATTATCTGTACCCGCGGAGCACCTACACGGTCTCCGTGAGCCCTTCCAGCTTCCGCACCAAAATTTCCGTGGGCTCGAACCCCTGGGCGCCCGAAGAACCCCGCCACAACCTCGCCACGATTTGCGAGCGTTACGGCGGCGGCGGACACGCGCGCGTCGGCGCCATCAGTCTCGAACCCGGCCAGGTGGATGAAGCACGCCGCGTCGCCGCTGAAATCGCCACCGAACTGCGTACCTGATTTCTTCAGTGCCAAACTGAAGGCATGAAGTGCGCCGCGCGGCTTCTGGCCGCCTTGTTTATGATCGCGGCGTGCATTTGCCCGGCGCAGGACGCGCGTTCACTGGTAGCGCATGCAGTCGCTGCCGACGACCGCAGCGATCGCCTGTCGCGCAGCTATACCTACAAACTCCGCGACGAAATACGTGAGCTGGACTCATCAGGCCGTGTGAAGTCCGTCCACAGCACTCTCGACGAGATTCTTTACATCGGCGGCAAAAGATATTTTCATCCTCTCGAGAAAGACGATAAGCCGCTCCCCGCTGCCGAAGCTCGCCATGAACAAGCCAAGCTCGATCGCACCGTCGCGGCAGCCGCCCTGTTGACCGATGCCGAGCGCGAGAAACGCATCGAAGACGAAGAACGCGCCCGCGCTAAAAGCCGCGCCCAATTCCGGGACATTCCCGATGCTTACGACTTCAAGCTCATCGGCGAAACCGTAATCGGCGGCAGGGACGCCTATGAAATCTCGGCCACTCCCCGCGCCAACTATCGCGGCCCGATCCGCGGCATCCTGCAGAGCCTCGAAGGAACCCTGTGGATCGATAAGAAAGACCTC
The DNA here is from genome assembly GCA_036273015.1 of Bryobacteraceae bacterium. Classification (GTDB taxonomy): domain Bacteria; phylum Acidobacteriota; class Terriglobia; order Bryobacterales; family Bryobacteraceae; genus BOG-234. The sequence continues at coordinate 12,567 of DATAXN010000077.1, forward strand.
ATCTGGGTGAAATTCGAGGCGGAGGTGCTCAAGCCGTTCTCCCTCGGATGGTTCCTGGCCCGAGTTAGTGACGGAACACACCTTTCCTACGAGATGATGCGGGTGAATGACGAGCTTTGGGTGCCTAAGGAAATTTCCTTAAAGGCATCGGCGCGATTCGTGCTGCTCAGGAAAATCAACGTGGAGCAGCAGATTACATTCAGCGACTATCGGAAGTTCCAGACCGACTCGCGAATCCTGTCCGCGGGCGAAAACCCGTGACAGTACTTGCAAAAGCCTCCGGCGGTGATATAGTAAGTCTTTCATGACGCGCCTCTTTGGCTATTTTCGATTTTGGAGCTGCGCTCCCTAGTGGCGTTGGTCTGATCTGAGTTTCAGAAATCACCAACCCACTCGGCAGAGTGGGTTTTTTCTTTTTGGAGTAGGTTTTTTTTAATGGAAAGGTTCAGATGATTATCTCGATGCGGCCCGGCGCCACCCGGGAGGAAGTGGAACATGTCACGGAACGGATTCAGGAATTCGGCTTCAAAGTCCATTCGATTGCCGGCGAGGAGCGGGTCGTGATCGGAGTTGTCGGCGTGGGAGGAGACGTGACCGCCTGTCTGGAATCGCTGGAAGCGACACCCGGCGTGGAGCGAGCCGTCCGCATTTCGGCGCCGTACAAGTTCGTCAGCAAGGAATTCCGCAAGGACCGCACCGTCATCCGCGTCGGCAAAGCGGAAATCGGTGGTGACGAATTCGTCACCATGGCCGGTCCGTGTTCCGTCGAGAGCGAAAAGCAGATCATGGAAACCGCCGAAGCCGTGGCTGCCGCCGGCGCTCGGATTCTGCGCGGCGGAGCATTCAAGCCGCGCACCTCGCCCTACGATTTTCAGGGTCTGGAAGAGGAAGGCCTCAAACTTCTGGCGAAGGCTCGCACCGCGACTGGTCTCGCTGTGATCACCGAAGTAATGAGCGACCGCGACGTCGACCTGATCGCCGAATATACGGACATCATGCAGATCGGGGCGCGTAATATGCAGAACTTCGCATTGCTCAAAGCTCTCGGGCGCTGTGGGCGTCCCGTTTTGCTGAAGCGCGGGCTCAGCTCGACCATCAAAGAACTGCTGATGTCAGCCGAGTACGTGGTCGCTCATGGAAATTCGCAGGTGATGTTGTGCGAGCGCGGAATTCGGACGTTTGAAACCGCCACGCGCAATACGTGCGATATCTCGGCCGTTCCGGTTCTCAATGAGATGACGCACCTGCCGGTGATCATCGATCCCAGCCATGCCGCCGGCAAGCGCAGCCTGGTACCTGCACTGGCAAAGGCGGCCGTTGCCATTGGCGCCGATGGCATGATCGTTGAAGTTCACCCCTGCCCTGAAAAGGCAGTCAGCGACGGGGCGCAGTCTCTGACGATCGAGGGTTTCCGCGAGATGATGCGGAATCTTTCCGGCTATATCGAGTTGTGGAAGCGGGAACGCGTCGCCGATCTGGCCATCGCATAGAGTCGCTGTTCTCTCGATCGGTTCTCAGGCGCTGCAATATCGATCGCAACAGAGTCCCGTCTCGTACAGATAACTTGATGGCATTTGATTTGCTCCTGAATCTCGCGATGTGAACGGCGCTCGCCGGACACAGTACGCACCCAAGGGCTTCTTTATGCCATGGCTCGTATGATCGATACGCGCGAAATACCGGGATGGCTTATCGATCTCGCATGGATATCGATAATTCTTGCCGTGGCTTCCGCAGCCGCGATTGCGGCGGATATCTCCTGTTGCCACCAGAAGATGCCGGTCATGAATATCGTCTGGCCCGTTACCGGTTTGTACCTCGGACCGGTCGCGCTCTGGGCCTATTGGCGTTTTGGAAGACCGGCACCGGCACACGCAGGCAATTCCGATCCAAAGCGGAAGCCCTTCTGGGCGGTCGCATTCGTGGGCGATAGTCATTGCGGGGCAGGCTGCACCCTCGGTGACTTTGCGGGCGAATGGATTGTTTTTTTTACTGGTTTTACGATGGCTGGCTCCGTTCTTTGGGCTGACTACGCAGTGGACTTTCTCCTGGCGTATCTTCTGGGGCTTCTATTTCAGTATTTCGCGATTGCACCCATGCGCCACCTCTCCGGTTGGCGAGGAGTCAAAGCCGCTATCAGGGCGGACACGATTTCCCTCGTGGCCTTCGAAATCGGTATGTTCGCCTGGATGGCTTTTTCCGGAAAGGTTCTCTTTAGCCCCAGGCTTGAGCCGTCACAGGTCCCCTATTGGCTTTCGATGCAGATCGCAATGGTGGTAGGATTTGCGACTGCATTCCCGGCGAATTGGTGGCTGATTCGAAGCGGACTAAAAGAAGCGATGTGACCTGTACCTATATCGCGGACCAGTGATTCCGCGAGTCAGCGCCGCTGCGTTTTCCCGGCAGCCGCCAACTCTACTTCCTGCCGGTCAGGCTCTTGTAAACCGCGGTAATGAAGTTATCCGCGTTTCCAAAACCGCTCTTCGCGCTGTAGCGCGAGTCGTAGTCTTTGGTGTAACCGGCATTCCGGACCTGATCGAGCGTCATGCCCTTCTTGATCGCAGCCTGCACGCGGTCGCGGATGATCGTGACCATGTCCCGATACTCCAGCACCTCGTACTCGTCGCAGATTCGCCCGTGGCCCGGAATCACATAGGTCCCGCCCTCTTCATCGTGTTTCGGAATAACAAGGTCGAGGAGATTATTCAGCGCATCCAGTTCGCCCTGAATGCTGCCGCCGTTTTCCAGGTCGAGATAAGGATAGCTGGTCGTCAGAAAAATATCTCCGGCCACTACCACGTCTGAGCGCCGGAAAAATACGAAACTGTCGCCATCCGTAACCGCTTTCGGTTGGTAGATGGCTGTGACGGGCTCCTCGTTGAAGAAGACTTCCTTTTGCCCCGACTCATAAGTATCCGTGGGCCACGCGCTCTCCGGCATCGTCGCCTGCTTACCCGACGGTGCGCTCACGCGATCGAGCACTTTCAGTTGCGAGATGATCTGTGCGCCCTTGGTTGCGTCGTTAATGTCTCCCGCGACGTTGGCTCCGGTGATCGTCACTCCGGCGGCGCGAATGGCAGTGTTGCCGTCGATGTGGTCCGCGTGGGAACTGGTGTCGATGATGTACTGAATGGGCTTGTCGGAAAGCTTGCGGATCGCGGCCAGCACTTTATCGGTGTTCTGAGCTGAGCCTGTGTCGACAACCAATACCCCGAGATCGCCGATCTGGACCGCGATATTGGCGCCCGCGCCCGCGATCATGTACACGTTTCCCTGCACGTGCAGGACGTCGAGATCGCCGCTCTGCTGCGCAAACAATCCGGACGCACCCAGCGCGAGACCAGCCGCTGCAATCGCTGCCAACCTTTTCATCGGCCCTGCCCCTTGGGCGCCTGTTTTGCCATTAGTTGCTTGATCTTCAACCGGTACTCCGGATACATCGTCTCCGCGCCGCCCAGCGCCGCCTCAACCGGGATATGCAGCTTGTTCGCATGCTCGCTGAGAAACGGATTCTCGCCCGGCAGATAATTCGGCACGGCGCCACGCGGACGGTTGGCAACCTCTTCCACGTACTCGCAGGGATACAGCCAGTTCTGCCCTTCCGGCACGGTCAGGCGGAAGGTCTGCGTCCGGATAAACGGCTCGGTGAGCGTAGCCGGATCGCTCACAATGCTGACGTGAGTCATGTAGTCGGCGTAGCGAAAGAAATGCTCCACCAGCATAGCCTGATCGCTCTCCAGCAGTCCATTGCGGCGCAGCTCGCCTTGTTTAATATGCGTCGTGTACACGGTAAGCATGTCGCCTTCCCATTTGCCGGTCGAAAATCCCATCCAGGTATGCGGCGCATTAGGTGACGGTTGAGGACGGCCGTCCATCCAAATCGTGCGGTTCTGCTCGTAAGTGCTGATGTATTGCTTGATTGCAATTACCTTTTGCGACTGAGGATCGCGCTCTTCCCAGATGCGCAGGCTCAGCGGTCCGCCGTAAATATACGAGACCAGATGGACTTGGCATTGATGCTCCGGCAACGTCGATCGCGACGGACTCCACGCCAGCCCGAAGGCCCGGGCGCCGTCGTTGATCGGCACCCCGTAATACTCAACCAGCGCCGGGTTTCCCACCAGTTCGTCATGCGGCGCGGGTTGCCAGTTTCCGCTCAGGTCGACTCCTGGCGAGGCGTTGAACGAGCCCGCGAACTGGCCGAAAGCCGGCGCGCACAACAAACCGGAAAACAATAAGATAACGCTGAATCGCATCGATACTCCTGTAAGTAAACAGAAAACAGTATATCTGGACCGGAGCACCCCGGACCAGGCGCGGATTGATATGACCTGCGCGGGGAATTGATACCCCGAGCGGCGCTGGAAGCGGTCGCCGCTAAACCGGCAGCGGATTCCGTTCCGCAAACTGCGCCTGATGCCAGTACGGATACGCCCGCGCCACTTTACTCGCCGCGTCCAGCTTGGCGATCTGCTCGGCGGTTAGGTTCCAGGTCGCGGCGTCCAGGTTCTGGCGGAGCTGTTCTTCGTTGCGCGCGCCGACGATGACCGTGGAGACCGTCGGTCTCTGCAGCAGCCAGTTCAGCGCGATCTGCGGCACGCTTTTCCCCGTCTCTTTGCCGAGTTCCTCGAGAGCGTCTATCACCCGATACATAAGTTCCTGCTCGGGCTGCGGCCCAATCTGCGCCGTCTTGTGCAATCGGCTGACCTCCGGCAGCGGTTGGCCGCGCCGAATTTTCCCGGTAAGGCGCCCCCATCCGAGCGGGCTCCAGACCAGCGCTCCCACCTTCTGATCCAGCGCCAGCGGCATCAGTTCCCATTCATAGTCGCGCCCGATCAGAGAATAGTAGACCTGATGGCCCACATAGCGGGCCAGTCCGTATTGCCAGGAGATAGCAAGCGACTTCATCAGATGCCAGCCGGAAAAGTTCGAGCACGCGATGTAACGCACCTTGCCGCTTTTGATGAACCCGTCCAGCGTGGAAAGCGTTTCTTCCACCGGCGTCGTGGCATCGAAACCGTGCATATGGTAAATATCCACGTAATCGGTGCCCAGCCGCCGCAGACTTCCTTCCAGCGACTCGATCAGGTGATAGCGCGAAGACCCGATATTATTCGGGCCTTCCGTCATCCGGAATGTGGCCTTGGTGGAGATCAGCGCGCGCTGCCGTTTGCCTGCCAGCGCCTTGCCGAGAACCTCCTCTGAAAGACCGTTCGAATATACGTCGGCGGTATCGAAGAGACTGACGCCCGCATCCAGACAGATATCCACCAGCCGCCTGGCTTCCTCCACATCCGTGTCGCCCCACGCGCGGAAAAATTCGTTGCCGCCTCCGAACGTGCCCGCGCCGAAACTCAGTGCGGGAACTTTCAGTCCCGAACGTCCCAGTTGTCTGTATTCCATATATGTCGATTATGCGGTGAGGTCGCGGCGGAACACCAGCAGCTTCGCCGTGAAAACCTGCACTTCTTCTCCGTACTGATTCCGCGTAACACTGCGGACAAACACAAGTCCCTGATTCGGCTTCGAGCGCGAAGGTCGTATCTCGATAATTTCGCTTTCCACACTCAAAACATCGCCCGCCCGTGTCGGCCTCGGCCAGACGATTTCGCCGCCGAGTCCGATAATGCCGTTAACGATCCGCAATTCGCCCGTGGCCAGTAGCCGCATCGTCGCCGCCGCGGTGTGCCAGCCGCTCGCGGCCAGCCCGTGAAAAATAGTCGCTTCGGCGGACGTCGCGTCCAGATGAAAAGGTTGCGGATCGAATTCAGCCGCGAAGGCCTTCATCCGCTCTTCCGTCATCGCGTACTCGCCGGAATGAAATCTCTGGCCGACCTTCAGATCTTCCAGGTACAATGGCATCACGTGGGAGATGCGTCTGCCGGACGCGCGGCTTCAGGGAAAAGCTGCAAGCCCGCCTAATACTTCTTCGTGTAGCCGTTGCGCGGATTTGTCACTTCGAAGCGCCCGTCGGGATGCGCGGTCAGTTTGAGATAGTTTCCCGCATCTCCTGCGGTGACCATGTTTGCGATCATCTTCTCGTCCGTGTTGTGCTCTTTGCCGCCCGCCGCGGAGAAGTGCGATTGCCAGATATCGAGAATGCCGGGAGACGCGTGAATCGTATCCCACGCTTCCACCGTTCCGCCCTTCTTCTCGCCGTTATCCATGATCGCGACTTTCGGATGCAGCGCATGTACCAGCGCGGCCGACCCGCTGATGTCCTGCCCATGGTGGCTGACCACGTAAACGTCCACTTCGCCCACTTTGTTGACAGGGCACATCAGATCATGTTCTTTGTTCCATGTCAGGTCGCCGAGATCGACCATGCGAAACCGGTTGTAGATAATCCTGCTCCCCGTGGATTGTGCATTCTCCGTGGGGTCCGCGTCCTTCGGCTTGAAAGCATCGCAGAAAGCATTCTGCTTTCCCGCGCCCTTGAGCGGCTTATCGAGCACCTTGCCTGCTGCCGAGAGGATGGTCCATTCCAATCCCGGAATCGGAAGCTTGTCACCCGGCTTGACCACGATATGGTTCCCCTTCGCGACCTCTTTCAAATAATCGTCATAGAGCTTCTGCCCGGCAGTCGTGTGCTCGACTGTCTCCCCGTGGTCGACAAAATTTTTAATCGGCAGCAGCGCGGCAATCGCGGGCACTCCGCCCACGTGATCGCCGTGATAGTGGGTGATGAGCAGATAGTCGATCTGTTTGACCCCGGCCTCTTTCGCGGCGGCGGCGATCCGGTTCGCGTCGCGTCCGTTGAACCCCGGAAACCCGGTGTCGATCAGGACGCTCTGACCCGAAGGCGTCACGAACAACGTGGACTGGCCGCCTTCCACATCAATGAAATATACCGTCAGATCGTTCGCCGCCGCGGTGAGAAAGGCGGCTGGAACTGTCAGCCAGAGCAGAAGGGCAATCGCGCGCCGGAGTTTCATGGCCGAATGCTATCACGATGCGCCGCCAGGCCATTCGCCCCGCCTGAACAAATTCCGGTAACATAACGTACTCTTAGATAAGTTATGCCTTTCTGCACCAGGTGCGGTCATGAAGCGGGCGGGAAGGACGCATTCTGCGGCCACTGCGGCGCCCCCCAGACCGTGTCCGGCGGCGCCCCGAACGACGCCCCGCCACCCCCTCCACGCCCACCCTTTACTCACCAGGATCCTTTCGCCGGCTTGTCCCCGCGTACCGCGGCGATTCTCTGCTATGTACCCGCCATCGGCTGGGTCGCGGCAATAATTGTACTCGCCGCCCGGCGTTTCAAGGATAACCACATTATCCGATTTCATGCATTTCAGGGGCTTTACCTGTTTGCCGCATGGCTCGTAGTGGACTGGGTGGTCGGCCCCATCGTTCACGCGGTCCCTGGTCGCTACTTCCCCGTAGACATGGGCCTCCACGGCCTTATCCTTGCCGTCTCGATCTTCATGATGGTCAAAGCCAGCCACGACGAGGCCTATGTACTGCCTATCATCGGCGAGCTGGCACAAAGGTCCGCAACCGAACAATAAGGCCGCGCACTTTCTTGGCGAACCGCGCACTTTCCTGCCGAACCGCGCTACTATATGAGTGCGCAGCTGTTTGAAGCTGCCTGACTGCTACCTTGCCCGCCTTTGTCAATCGTCCGGCCGAGATTAGCTCCATCTTGAAAGTCAACACCGCTGCCTCTGCAGCCAACTAAGGAGAACGCCTTGAAGAATATCTATGTCGGGAATATCTCGTTTCAGACGACCGAGCAGGATCTGGATGCTGCATTTTCCGCCTACGGACAGGTAGATCGCGTACAGATTGTCAAAGACCGGGATACCGGGCAGGCGCGCGGCTTCGCTTTTGTGGAAATGCCCGTGAATGCCGATGCCGATAAGGCCATGGTGGCGCTGAATGGCGCTGAGCTGGGTGGACGCACTCTGACGGTTAACGAAGCGCGTCCGCGTGAGCCTCGCGCGGGCGGCGGTGGTGGTGGCAATCGCTTCGGCGGTGGCGGCGGACGTCCGGGCGGCGGTGGCGGCGGCAGACCTCCGCGTCGCGAACCGCGCTGGTAAAACTTTCGTTTATCGACCTGTAACTCGCGCGTTAACCCAACGAAACATTGAATTGCGACCATAACTCCGTTAAGGGGTGAGGTCAAATTCAATGAGACTAACGGTTCCGCGCGCGTTATTTGTCTTTGTCAGTACACTTCTGCTGACGTCGTCGCTCTGGGGGCAATTCGAAACCGCCGAAGTCCTCGGCTCGGTACACGATCCGTCCGGCCGTGGGGTTCCGAAAGCCTCCGTCACACTCACGAATCAGGACACATCGATCGAAGCGAAGACTTCGACCGACGACAGCGGCAACTACGACTTCTCCAACGTGAAGGTCGGTCGGTACACCGTGAGTGTCGAGGCGACCGGGTTCGCGAAAGCTACCGCCGCAAACATCGACGTGACAGTTGAAGCCCGCCAGCGCGTCGATCTCTCGCTTCAGGTCGGCGCCGTCTCTCAGACCGTCGAAGTTACCGGCGCCGCCACCATCCTCGAAACCGACTCCAGCGAACACACGCAGGTCATCAGCACGCGGCAAGTGGCGGAGCTGCCTCTGAATGGGCGCAACTATTCCGATCTCGCCCTGCTCGCGACCAACGTCACCCGTTCGCCAATGGCGGCAGCCTTCTCACCGAGCGCCACTCCCCGCGAAGCCGCATTCAACGTCAACGGCATGCGCAGTACTTATAACAACTTCCTGATGGACGGCCTCGACAACAACGCATATTCGCCCAGCAATCAGGGCTATTCGAGTCAGTTGGTACAGCCCTCGCCGGATGCGATCGCCGAGTTCAAAGTCATCACCAGCGACTTCAGTGCGGAATACGGACGCGTCGGCGGCGGTGTCATCAACGCCGCTCTGCGATCCGGTACCAACCAGTTCCACGGCTCGGCGTATGAGTTCCTGCGCAACACCGACCTCAATGCCGTCGGTTTCATCTTCTGCTGCGCGGCGTTTCAGAAGCCGACTTTGCAGCGCAATCAGTTTGGCGTGACTGTCGGCGGCCCGATCGTCAAAAACAAACTCTTCTTTTTCGTGGACTACGAGGGCCAGCGGCAGTTGCAGCGTTATCTGAATTTCGACTCCGTTCCGGACATCAATGATCGCAACGGGCTTCTGATCAATCCCGCCAACGGCCAGGGCGTTGCAGTAACCAATCCGCTCACGGGAGCCTTTTATCCGGCAGGCGCCGCCATTCCGATCTCTCAAATCAGCTCCTTCGCCGCCACCGTCCTCAACAACCTTCCGCAGCCGAACGGCCCGAACCGATCCAACAACCTGGAAGAACTTCTCCTCATCCGCGACTACTATGACAAGTACGACGCCAAGGTCGACTACCAGATAGACAGCAGGATGAATGCCTTCCTGCGCTTCAGTCAGCGCAAAGACATCCAGTTCTACCAGCCCGATCTCCCCGGTCCTTCGGGCGGCGGCGGCAACGGCTTCATTCATTCCATCGCTCAGCAGGCAGCGGTTGGATACACATGGGCGATTTCAGCCTCTTCGCTCTTCGAAGCGCGCTTCGGATTCGATCACATCGTCGCCGGCAAAACTCCTCCGGATCTCGGCGGACCCAGTATGGCGGCGCTTTACGGAATCCAGGGCCTTCCCACGTCGACGAACCTCACCGGCGGTCTCGACACACAGACGGTCAGCGGCGTCAGCGCCTTTGGACGCCAGTCCACCAATCCGCAGTTCCAGAACCCGACTTCATTCGACCCGAAGTTCAACTACACCTGGATCAAGGGCAGCCACTCCATCAAAGCGGGCTATGAATTCGTCGCCCTGCGCACCGAGGTACTCGACATCAACCCTCTCTACGGTTCGGACACCTATTCCGGCCAGTACAGCAAGCCAAGCTGCACGCAGCTTGGCCTCGCCGCCGGCTGCGCCGCGCCGGGCGATTCCACCAGCTACGACCTCGCCGACTTCATCTTCGGCCTGCCGAGCGCCATCGCCCTCGGCAACAACGTCGTGACCAATCAGCGCCAGCACATCCACTCGTTGTACGTTCAGGACGACTATCGCGTCACCTCGAAATTCACCGTGAACCTGGGGCTTCGCTACGAATTCGCCACGCCGATCTGGGAGCGTGACAACCTGTGGGCGAACTTCAATCCCGCAACCAATTCGCTCGTCCAGGCCACCGGCGGCAGTCTGTACAACCGGACTCTGCAGCATCCCGACTACCACGAGTTCGGACCGCGCCTCGGCATCGCATACAGCGCCGATTCCAAAACCGTCCTTCGCGCCGGCTACGGCATCAGCTATTCGTTCTTCAATCGCGTCGGAAGCGCGCTGGAAAGCATCAACTCTCCGCAGATCAACTTCGGCAACCTGAGCAATCCGGCTATCCCCGCCGGTGGGCCGGTCCCCTCCGGCTTCGTAACCACGATGAACAGCTTCACCACGGGGATCGCGAATCCGTCGACTTTCAACCCCATCACCACCAACATCGATTACGTCGACCCGAACACGCGCTGGCCCATGATCCAGTCCTGGCTCGTTTCCCTTCAGCGCCAGATCACTTCCAGCACGGTTCTGGAAATCGCCTATAACGGAAACCACAGCACGCGCCTGCCGATCATCGGCGATTACAACCAGGCGCTCCCGAACCTGCCCGGCCAATCGCTTGGCATTCAGGCGCGTCGTCCCGATCAGTCCTTCGGGGCCATCACCTGGGTCGATCCCGCCGGTTCCAACGACTACAACGGGCTGTCGATCCGCGCCGAGCACCGCATGGGTCATGGCTTATATGTTCTGAACTCGTTCACCTGGTCCAAGGCGCTCGGCGATTCCGAACAGGCGCTTGAAGTCTACCCCGGCTACACGGTTGCGAACGCCCAGAACATTCACGACCTCGTCGGCGAGAAAGGGCCTTCCAGCTTTGACCTGACCTTCATCGACGTAACCAGCGTGGTCTACCAACTCCCCTTCGGTAAAGGACGCCAATTCGCGACAAGCCTGAACCCGGTCGCGGAAGCGATCCTGGGCGAATGGGAAGTCAACGCGATCGACACGGCTCATACCGGCACGGCGATCAACGTGAACTACAGCCCGTCCGCCGCCAACGACGTAACGGGCGCCATCGCCGACTACCGTGGTCTCGCCGTCCTGCGTCCCAATGTCTCGGGCAGCGGGATCAGCCAGAACGAGAACGGCATGGTCAACAACTACTTTGCCGGATATACATTCACGACTCCGCCGGCCACCAATCCGTTCGGCGATGCGGGCCGCGATGCCTTCCGCGCCCCCGGCTTCTGGCAACTCGACACGGGCATCGACAAGAGCTTCCGGATTCGTGAAGAAATGCGCCTGCAGTTCCGCAGCGAATTCTTCAACATTCTGAACAAAACCAACTTCTCGCCGCCCACGGCAACTACCACCAGTTCCGCCTTCGGAACCATCCGCAGCACCTACGCGCCGCGGCAGATTCAGTTCGCGCTGAAGCTGATCTTCTGAAGAGAGGGATCAGGCGATCAGGGGTGATTGCCGGGAGTCGGGTGGTCACACACAAATCGCTTGGCGCGATCAGAGAGCAGTTCGAAATCGGCGTCAATGGCGCGTAACGCGGCGGCGTGGGTTCTCCTCCGCATCTCCGGGAGGTCTGCCCACTTTTGAGCCTCGGTTAACAGCGATGCTTCAACACACCCTATCTTTGCCGCAACCTTTTCGATCTCGCCTTTGATCCAAGCTTTATCTTCCGAGGTCAGGCTCGTTAGCCCTCCATTTTACGCCCCGCGGGCAGACCTCACTTCTTCGCCGAAACCTGCGGCTTTACCTTCTCCGGATGCAGCGTCAGTTTCTGCAAGCGCCAATTGAGAATTTCCGCCACGTAGATCGTATTCTCCGAAGGACATGCAATCTCGTGGATCCACCCGAATTCCTTCGGCTGACGTCCGGTGCGGCCGAGATAGCCGAGCACTTTACCGTCGAGCGTCATCTTGTATACGCGTCCGGGAAACGCATCGGAGGCATACAAATATTGTGTGGGTCCGGGCGTAATACAGACGGCCCACGGCGCGCCGGACTGCATCGTTCCCGGCTGGTTCTCACCCTGCGGCGGCTTGGCGCCCATCCAGGTTTCCGCATCCGCCGGAACCGGCACGTTGATCTTCATTTCGCGCAGGAAATCGCCGTTCGGAGTGAACACCTGAATGCGGCGATTGCCGCGATCCGCCACATAGATATTTCCCTGCGCGTCTGCCGCGATGCTGTGCGGCGTATTGAATTCTCCCGGCTTGTTGCCCGGCGTTCCCCACGATTTCACCCAATGCCCGTTCTTATCGAACTTGGCGATTCGCGAGTTGATGTAGCCGTCGCTAAGAAAGATATTTCCCTGGGGATCCCAAGTGACGTCGGTGGGCTGCCGGAACTGCCCGTCGATTGCCGGCAGCGGCGGCCTCGGATGCTTCCAGGCCTCCGCGCCCTCATCCGATGCTTCCTTCTTGCGGCCAAAGACCATGACCACGCGGCCCTCGGGATTGAACTTGATCATCATGTCCGATCCCTTGTCGACCGCCCAGATGTTGTCCTCTTTATCGACCCGCACCGCGTGCGCGAACGACCACGCATACAGATTTTTGCCGATCTCGCGGATGTATTTTCCGTCCGGACCGAACTCCAGCAGTTGCGCCGCGGTGGCCGCATACGCGGGACCCGTCGAATTTCCCCGCGAATAAACAAAAATGTGGCCTTTCGAGTTCAACGCCACGCCCGACACTTCACCCAGATATAAGTCAGGAGGAAGCTTGAGCAGATTCGCATTCGAATCGAACGGAATCTCCGGCACTGTGTCCTGCGCGAATGCGGCGGAACTCACCAACAGAATTGCAGCAAAGAGATACTTCATGGAGGCCTCCAGGCGACCCAGTTTATCGCAGGTCAGCTCTTCAGTCCTTCTCCGCTTACGATCGCCTTCTCCCACACCAGCAGCTTTTCCTTCAGATCGAGACCGCCGCCGTAACCTGTCAGTTTTCCATTCGCCCCGATCACACGATGACAAGGCACAATCACCGCAACGGGATTCTGCCCATTGGCATGTCCCACGGCGCGCGAAGCCGCCGGATTTCCGATCCGCCGCGCCAGTTCACCGTAGCTGATCGTTTCGCCGAACGGAATCTTCAACAGCTCCGCCCAGACGCGCTTCTGGAACTGTGTCCCCTTCGGCGCCAAAGCACAATCGAAGACCTGCCTTTTCCCCGCGAAAAATTCCTCGATCTGACGCACGACCGCGGCGTTGTTTTCGCTCCCGTTGCCTTCCTCCGGCGGGCGAAAGCCGAACTCCGTAATCGCTCCATTCGAATCGAACGAAGCCCACGCCGTTCCGAAGGGTGTCTCAAATCTCATCGCTCTTGTCTCCTTTCAAACTGGCCCAGACATGATAGGTCGCGAGGCTCCGGTGCGGCGCAAACCGCTCCATCGTCTCGCGCACCCTGGCCTCTTCCGGACGTTCGCCGCTCAAACGGCCCAGCCCCTGCGCCAGACCCGCATCGCCCGCCGGCAAACAATCCGCAAACCCGAACCCGCGCAGGAACACATATTGAATGGTCCACGGCCCGATGCCCCGCACGTTCCCCAACAACCGCGCCGAGTGCCGCACGGAGCGGTCCCGCAAATTCGCAATCGGCAATTCCCCGCGGGCCACGGCCTTCGCCGCCGCTATTAGGTATTCGGCTTTCGATCCGGAAAACTTCAGCTTCCGCAGCGCCTCGACGTCCAGCGCAGCCACCGCTTCCGCTGTGGGGTGGGCCCGTAGGCCACTCGCGTGTCGCATGCCGAGTGCGGCAATCAGCGCGCGGCGCAGCCGCACCGCCGCTTTCAGACTGATCTGCTGGCCGACGATCGCCCACGCCAGGGCTTCCCACGGTTCCGGCGTGAGCGGAATTCGCAGGCCGCGCTGCCGATGCACTAAAGCACCCAACAGGGGGTCGCCTGCGAACTGACGCTCGAATCCGGCCGCGTCCGAATCGAGACCCAACATCCGCACTACCGCTCGATGCGCCGCAAACGCATTCTCATCGTCGACCTGCACTCTCGCTGAATGTACGACAGCTGAATCCTTCTCAAAGGAAATCTCGATCAGCGCCGCACGCCCGTCGATCGTCACCGCCTTACGGAATCCATCAGCAAACACCTGCTCGCCGACACTCTCCGGATCCCGTCCGTAAAAATCAAGCACTTCCCGAAACCGATACCCGACGGGGAGTCGCAAAACGAACTCGCGCGCATCGCGCAAATCGGTGTAGCCGCCGGGCGTCAATCCGGTGCGCGCCATAAACTGCTGATGGAACGCAGACGAACCTTCGAATCCCGCGCTCGCCGCCGCATCGGCAGGCTTGACTCCACGCTCGAGCAACTCGCACACCCGCTCCACGCGCACCCGCCGCAGAAACACCGCGGGCGATTCATGCCCATGTTCGCGAAACAGTTCGTTCAACGCCGTGCGGCTGATTCCCGCCGCCGCGCCGACCGCCGCAATATCCGGAAATGACGCCGGAGCCTCGCGCACTCGTGCCACCGTGCGCTCGTAAAGACTCTCGTACCACTCCTCGCCCCGATAGAACCAGTCGGGATGGCAGCGTCGGCACGGCCGCAGGCCGCATTGCCGCGCTTCGTCGGGCGAGCTGAAAAAGCGGATATTCTCTCTCTTGGGACGCCGCGCCGGACACGAAGGCAGACAATAGATTCCCGTGGTCAGAACACCGGTGAGGAATTTGCCGTCGTATGCCGGATCGCGCTTCAGAAAATGCTGGTACCGCCGCTCGTCGTCCATCTCGCTGACTTGCTCTGATTCGATGGTACGGCGTCCGGCCGCGGCTGTCTTCCGTTTCCGGCCGTTTGAACTCCCGGCGTCTACTCTTTCAGCTGAAGATTGATCTTCGCCTCGGTATGGCTGTCGAACGAGCTGAGGGTTCTCGTCGCGCTCGACTTGCCGTTGGCATCGGCTTTGAGCTCGTAATCGACGTCGGTCGCCAGTCCCTGGAAATAATAGTCGCCCATGTCTTTGGCGATAAACGACCGCACCTGCAGAGTCTTCAGATTTTTGAGCTGCACGATCGCGCCCGGCACCGGATTGCCGCTCGCATCGGTGACCATGCCGCTGACCGACTTCTCCTGCGGCTCCTTGCTCTTCTTCTGGCCGAACGCAAGAGTCGCCAAAGCCAATACCAGCACCGCAATCAGCGTTCGTCTCAGCATTTGATTCCAGCTTAACAGCAGCGCGGGAGAGGCCATCGTTGTGTGTGGCCTGTCAAATCCTAATGCATCCCGCCCGAAAAGCCCCGCCGTCACAGCAACGGGCGGCCTTGAGACCGGACGTTCGTCGGGGGATTGGTTGCTGAGGAACGGGAACTGTGCGGTGGCCGGCTCGCCAGAGCAGCAGAGCCGCAACCAAATCGCCGGCGACAAGATCGCCAGCGGTACAAATTCCGGTAGTGCAACGCTTCAGGCCAGATTCATAGCGCTGAACATCGCGAGGCGTTGTTCGCGGATCGGGTCGTTCTCCACCTGGCTCATGTTGTTGAAGACCATGGTGGGGCGGTCCGTGGGATTGAAGCGCGGCCAGCGAGGAAGCTTGGGAGTATTCGGGTCGCCGTTGCGGGCGAAGGCGATCCAGGCGTCGCTGACTTTGTCCGCGAGGGCCATCGCTTCCGCGCCACCGCCGGTGAGATTCGCCGAGATCTTCACGTTGTCGAACACGAACGGAATCTCGATGGTATGCGGAGACCTCAAACGGCCGCCCTGCACGGGTGTCTCCCAGCGGAAGTAATACAGGTAGACCGGCGCCTTGTTGAGAGCCGCTCTACGCTCCGCGATCTTCATCACCGGCGCGCCGTAGCGGTAGTCGCTGGCGATCAGGAAATAGATATCGGAAGGCGACGATCCCGGGTTCACTTTACGATAGGTGTCGATCACACGGCCCGCATTATCACCGACCAGGCTTCGGACGCGGCCGCGCATTCCGTCTTCATCGAGCGAGAACGAATCGGCGGGCGACTGCAGGGTCATCTCCGTCCGGGTGTGGCCGAGCATGAGCGGCACGGTTGCCGAGATGTCGGAAGCCACCGGGTAGAAGGGATGTTTGGGGACCGCGCTGCCGTTCACAGTCGGAGAGAAGCCCTCGGTCATCTGGTCCACGCCGCCCATATCCTTCACCACATCGAAGTAAGCCGTCATGATCTTTTCGACGGGCATCTTCTGCATCTCGCGGACTTCATTCCTGCCGAGCTGCAGCTTGGAAATGAGGCGCGCGGCAACTCGGGCGGCCTGATCGCGATCCACCAGTTTCACGGTGGGACCGCTTTCGATGACGGCGCGGTGGAAGAGTCCTTTAGCGGAGGGCATGCCGAGCAGAGTTCCGACCTTGCGGCCGCCGCCGGACTGACCGAAGATCATGACGGTGTTCGGGTCGCCGCCGAAGTTCTCGATATTGTCCCGCACCCACTTCAGCGCATGCACAATGTCGAGCATGCCGACGTCGCCCGATTGTTCGAAGTCCGCGCCACCCAGCTCGCCGAGGTAAGTGAAGCCGAGGACGTTAAGACGGTGATTGACGGTGACGACCACGACATCGCCGCGGCGCGCGAGGTTAGCGCCGTCGGTCCCAGGCGATGAGCCGGAGCCGCTGGCGAAACCGCCGCCATGGCACCAGAACATCACGGGCCGCTTTTTTCCGTCTTTGAGGGCCGGTGTCCAGACGTTGAGGACGAGGCAGTCTTCGCCCTGACCGGACAGGTTGGCGGACTGCGGGGCGGTCGGCCCGTACTGGAGGGCATCGCGCACGCCGGTCCATCGCGCCGGGTTCACAGGCGGCATGAAGCGGTTTTTGCCGGCGGTGGAAGCGCCGTAGGGAATGCCTTTGAAGGTCCTGATCCCATCCACTTCGACGCCCCGGACCTGACCAAAGGCGGTGTCGGCTGTTAGGGAGATTTCGGCGGCGCGCGCGGCCTTTGCTTCGATCAGGACGGCGGGCGCCAACATCAGAAAGCTTCGGCGATTCAACCGCATAGGCACTCCTTGCTAAGGTTGCGAATCATGTTATCACCATTTGGAAGCAAGACCAGGATTTCCCCGATCGCAGGAGTCAGAAACCGGACTGTAAAGGTAAGTTTCTTGTTAACCAGGGTTAACTCGTAATATGTCTCTATGGCCCGCGAACTGTTTGAAGTCAACTGCCCCTGCTGCAACTCGACCCTGAAGATCGACGTGGAGATGCGCGCCGTGATCTCGCATGCCGAACCGGTGAAGAAGCCGCTGATCGAGGATCTGGCGGCGGAAGTCCAGAAGCTCAAGGGCGCGGCGGGTCGGCGCGAGGAAGCGTTCCAGAAATCGGTTGCAGCGGAGAAGAACCAGGGCCAACTGCTCAACCGGAAGTTCGACGAACTGCTGAAGCAAGCCAAAGAGAATCCGGACTTCGGGAAGAAGCCGAGAGATATAGATCTATAACCTGCAACGCTCGTCGCTAAAAGCGCACAAGCCGGGCAGAAGCCCGGCTGCAGCCTGGAAAGGCTGCCCCACAAGATCTTCATTCGAGGCCTACTGAGCGGAGGAAGTTGCGGGCGATCTCGCGGGCCGGACGGTGCTTGCCGTCCAGTTCATAGTTGAGGCGGCGCATGGTGTCGCTGCCGATCTTTCCGGAGAGTTCCGCGAGCGCCGGGCGCAGCGCAGGGAACAGCCGCTCCGCTTCCTCGCGGACGACGAGCGCGCATTGGTAGGGCGGGAAGTAATGGCGGTCGTCTTCGAGGACGGTGATGGGAAGAACGGAGAGCAGGCCATCCGTGCTGTTGCCCGCAACCATATCGACCTGATGTTTCGAAAGAGCCTGGTAGAGAAGGCCGAGGTCCATGGTTTTGACGGAACCGGCAAGGCGGAGATTGTAAGTCCGCATCAGACCCGGCAGGCCGTCTTCGCGACGGGCAAATTCGTATCCGACGCCGAGCTTCCATGGATGAAGCGCCGCGGCCTGGGTGATGGTGGATGGTCCGTGGGGTTCCGTGCGGATCGCCATGGCGAAGGTATTCTCGAAACCGAGCGGGTCGAGCCACTCGAGATGCCACTTTGCGTAGCCCTGGCGCACGGCGGCGAGAACCTGCGCGGGGTTGGACAGAGGCTTTTCTTTGAGAACGGCGGTGAGCGCGGTGCCGGTGTATTCGGGGTAGACGTCGATGTCGCCGGCGATCATGGCCTGCTGGGCGAGGAGCGTGCCGCCGAGGTCGAGCTTGCGGCTGATGTGTCCGTGAAGGCGGTTCTCGAGGTGCTGGGCGACGATCTCGCCGAGGACAAGTTGCTCGCTGAAGTTTTTGGAGCCTACGCGGATGCGGGGGGTGTGGGAGCAGGAGAGGGTGAGTAAAGCAAGGCAGGCCACAAAAAACGATGACCTGCCCCACGATCTGCCCCAGGTCATTCGGAGAGCCTTTTTTCGAGCCAGCCGAGGGCGGCGTCGGCGGTGAGGGCGAGCAATGCTGCGGGGACGGCGCCTGCGAGGATCTGCAACTTGTCGACGGAGGCGATGCCGCGGAAGATGAAGACGCCGAGTCCGCCGGCTCCAATGGCAGCGGCGATGGTGGCGGTTCCGACTGTGGTCACCGTGGCGATGCGCAATCCGGCAATGATCGTAGGGGCGGCAAGCGGGAGCTCCACCATGCGAAGGATCTGCGCGCGCGTCATTCCCATGGCGACAGCGGAGTCGCGAATGACCGGATCCACGCCGAGAATTCCGGTTACGGTGTTGCGGAGGATGGGCAACAGGGCGTAGAGCACGAGGGCGATGATGGCGGTGTGCTGTCCGATGCCGCCGATGAAGGGGATCGGAATCAGGAAGCCGAAGAGTGCAAGGCTGGGGATGGTTTGTCCGATGTTGGCGATGCCCAGCGCCCAGCGGCGGGCGCGCGGAGCGGAGGCGAGGAGAAGGCCGGTGGGTATCGCGATCGCGGAGGCGATCAGCATGGCGCTGAAGACGAGCACGAGATGCTCGC
The DNA here is from genome assembly GCA_036273015.1 of Bryobacteraceae bacterium. Classification (GTDB taxonomy): domain Bacteria; phylum Acidobacteriota; class Terriglobia; order Bryobacterales; family Bryobacteraceae; genus BOG-234. The sequence goes on from DATAXN010000077.1 coordinate 31,568, forward strand.
CGAGAAGCTGAACGCCTTCATCGAGGAGGTCCTGCAGAACGTCACTGAGCACGGCTCTCCTTATTACGAGCCGCTTCGTGGAGAACATCCAAAAACGCGCGGGCTTCGGGGTGTGGGCTGGATTCGAACTCCGAAGGGTTGCCGAGGAAGGCGAGATTGCCTTCATGCAGGAGGGCGATGCGGGTGGCGAGCTTCATCGCCTCCTGGACATCGTGAGTGACGAAGACGGAGGTCTTGCCCAACTCCGCACGCAGACGGAGAAATTCACGCTGCAGGTCGAGACGCGTGACGGGATCGAGCGCGCCGAAGGGCTCGTCGAACAAGAGAATTTTGGGATCGGCCGCGAGAGCGCGGGCTACGCCGATGCGCTGGCGCTGTCCGCCGGAGAGCTCGCGGGGAAGCCGGTGCGCGAAGCTGTCCGCGGCGAGACTCACGGCATTGAGCAGCGTTGCGACACGGGCGGCGATTTTGTCCTCCGGCCAGCCTTCGAGGCGCGGGACCAGACCGATGTTGCGCTCGACGGTGAAGTGCGGGAACAGGCCGCCTTCCTGAATCACGTAGCCGATGCCGCGGCGCAGGCGCACGCGATCCCATTGCAGAGTGGACTTGCCCTCGACGCGGATCTCACCCGACGACGGCAGGATCATGCCGTTGATGAGGCGCAGCGCGGTGGTTTTGCCGGAGCCGCTGCGGCCAAGCAGGACCAGAGTTTCGCCGGCTTCGATGGAGAAAGTGAGGCCGTTCAGGATGGTGCGGTCGCCGATGCGGAAATAGACGTTTTGAAATTCGACCGCGGTCATTCGGACTTTCGAAACAGCGTTTCGGCGAAGCCCCAGCCGGATTCGATCCACTGCCGCACGCAGGACCATCCGGCGCGGCATCCGATGCGCGAGATTTCCTCGGGACGGAATTTGTGCGAGGACTCGGTCCAGATGGTTTCGTTGGCGGCGAAAGGGACGTCGACGCCGAGCGCGCCAATGCGCACCTTCTGCGCGCGCCGCGAACGGAGATGCATTTCGATCCGCGACCGGCGTTCGTTCCAGCGGGCTTCATGAGCGAACTGCGAGAGATCGAAGCGGCCGTCAAGCTCGCGATTGATGCGCGCGAGAAGATTCTTGTTGAAGGCGGCAGTGACGCCGACGGGATCGTCATAGGCGCCGAGAAGCACGGAGCGGGGTTTGACGAGATCGGCGCCGAGAAGCAGACTGTCGCCGGGCTGCATGCGCCGCCGGACACGCGTGAGGAAAGATGCGGCCTCGGCGCGGTTGAAGTTGCCGATGGTGCTGCCGAGGAAGAGCAACAACACATGCTCGCCGGGTTTGCGGTGCGCGAGAGCTGTGTCGATGCCGCTGAGATAGGTGGCTTCGACGGGCTGGATGGTGACGTTGTCCAGGGTGTCCAGAATTTTCACGCAACTCTGCAGGGCGGCGGCGGAAATGTCGATAGGGAAATAGCGGACGGCGTGGTAACGAGCGGCAGCGGCGAGAAGGTGGCGGGTTTTTATGCCGGACCCGCTGCCGAGTTCAATGACGATCGCGGGGCGTTGGGAGGAGCGAACGATATCGTCTGACGATTTCCGGAGGAGAGAGGCTTCGGCGCGGGTGAGGCCGTATTCGGGGAGGGCGGTTATGGCCTCAAAGAGGGCGGAGCCGACATCGTCATAGAACCACGCGGGAGGGAGCGTCTTTTGGCTTTTGCGCGTGAGGCCCGCGCCTTTGCGTGCAAGGCCGGCGCTTTTGTGTGCAAGGCCATGGAGGACGGCTTCCGCAAATTCCGGATTGACGGGCGCGGGGCGGTCGGCGCCGGCATTGTTTGAGTCAATGCGGTGCAGGCCAGTGCTATATGGGTCTGGAGCAGGAAAGGCAGACATTCAATTGTCGTTTCTCAGTTGTCTTTTCTCAATCGTCTTCTCTCAATTTTGAATGAGGCGGAAGCCGGCGTACATGTACGGATAGTCGGAACGAAACCAGTTGCGAAAACTCGGCCGGGTGAGGGCGGCCGCGGTGCGCGGAGATGCGCCTTTCATCACGTAGTGCTGGCCGTCGAAGAAATCGGCGGAGTAGCCGGGGTATAGCGGGTGAGGTTCGAAGCCGTTGAAGGGAGCGAAGGGGTCGCGGGTCCACTCCCAGCCGTTACCGACCATTTGGACGGGAGCGCCGGGGGTATGATTCGCGGCGTTGATGGGGATGGGGTCCCAGTTGCGGTAATTGAAGTTATCGCGCGCGGCTTCGGGTGAAGTCAACTGCGCCGCGAGGAGGAATTGGGCTTCGGTGGGAAGAGCGAGGCCGCGCCACTTGGCGTAAGCGGAGGCCTGTTGCCAGGTAACCCAAGCCGGCCCGTCGAGAGGGAGCGGAAACTGCTCGAACATACCGCGCCAAAACCAGGCGTTGTTTTCGAGAGTCCAAAAATGGGGCACCGGGCCGCCTTCCTGAACAAAATCCAGATACTCGCCGTTTGAGATTTTGAATTTCGAAATGCGGAAGCCGGGAACGAAGACGTCGTGAGCGGCGCGTTCGTTGTCCCACCCGAAAAGGTCATTCGGCTGGCCCAGCGTCGCGCAGCCGCCGGCGACCGGAATCATCGGATTGGAAGGAGCGGGCCCCGACGTCACGACGCAAGCCGGGAGCAGAGACCTTTTTTCGGAGTACGGCAGGCCGTGGAGCAAATAGGCGAAGGTCTCAGCGTGCATATGACGATGCTCAACGACCATCCGGAGCACCGCGGGATCGAGATCTTCGAAGTGCGAATCGACCCACGCGCGGGTGTTCGCGTTGTATTTTTCGACCTCGGACCGGGTGGGCCAGTCGCGCGGGGAATCGAGAGGGGCCTGACCGGGCGCGGGATCGATGCCGCGTTCAAATAAGGTGTCGAATTCGGGATGGAAAGAAGGCTCGCTCATGGCGCGGCGGGCGAGGACATTCCAATCGAAGGCTTCAAAGTGGCCGAGATAGAAGATCAGCCGGTGGCGCTCGGCGATGGGACGAGAGTACAGGGTTTCCGGTCCGATTAACGCAAACAGGCTGTCGGTCTGTTCGCGCGCGAAAGCAAGTTCCTGTCTGAGCCCGTGATGAAGTTCGATGGAGCTTGCCACTACCGATGTAGACATTGGCTGATTCCGCCTCCCTGGCGCCTCCCACTCTGATACCTCATGATGCTAACAGCCTCCGGCAGCAAATTGGATGCCTCAAGTTGTCATCGCGACGCCGATTTTCGACGATTGCGTGGGATTCAGGACCAGTCCCGGGGCGGCTGCGTCCGGAATTTGCTCATTCGCAAATTCGAACCCATTTTCGGGCCGGGCATTCGTTAACTTACTCACAGGTTTAGGCTGAGGCTCTCCGGCTGAAGCGGGCGGAGCCGTCTTTGCTCGCGCCGACTGAAGCTCCCGGAGCTCAGCCATGCTCTTTTGGAGATTGCGATGGATGCGCTGCTCGTAAATGCTGAGGAGCGCAAACTGTTTGGCGTCGGCGAGGAAGACGCGGGCGCTGTTCAGCGCGGCGTCGATGCCGGGATCGGGAGAGTCGTCATCTGAGACGTCGTCTGAAGCGGGCGATTGGTAGTGGCCGAGCGCGAACATATTTGTTTGGATCGCGGATACGCGATTAAGCCGCCAGTGATCGTCGGCGATGGACTGGGCGATCTGCGCCTCGATCATGCCGGCGGGGCGAAGGCAGGCGACGATGCCGGCGCAGAAATGGTCGTGCGCGGCGCGATCTTCGTCCGAGAGAACGGTGGTCTGGCCGGTGAGGCCGTGACGGAGGTTGTTCAGGGCGCTACGCCGCTTGCCGGCGGCGGACACGGGTCCTTGGAAAAGGCGGGCGTTGCGGCGATTGGCCGCGAGTTGTTTTTCCGAAACGTGTTTTTCCGAGATCTGTTCTTGAGAAACCATGGAATGCTCCTTCCGAGTGTTTGCCTGGTTAGAGATTTAGCATCCGCGGGAAGGGCTGGGTGCGGCTTGCAGGTCGGGTGAGGCGGTAATGCATTGAATTTATGGGAAAAAGCCGGTAAAAATATTTTTGATTTGACGGTGAACGGGATGGAGACGTGGGCGGATAAAGCACCAGATTAAAATGACTCTGAACTTTCCGCGGCCGGACTTCTTCGGAGCGCGACGATCTCCGCAAATCGGCGGTTTGGGCGTTTTCCGACCAAGTGGATATCATCATGTTGCAGAAAGGTTCCCTTTGTGAAACGTTTCAGTAGTCGGCTTCACGGCTCGGCGACAACGCTTCGATAATCCGGCAGTCCGCGATAACTCCGTTGCCCTGGCAGCAATTGTTTAAACGTCGCAGCTCCTTGGCGAGGCGCTTTAGGTCGGAGATTTTCTGCTCGATCTCGATTAGATGCTGGGCCGTGATGCGGTCCACCTCGGCGCACTCCTCATCTTTCTGAGAAGACAGGCGCAGAAGATCGCGAATTTGATCGAGTGTAAATCCCAAATCTCGGCAACGGCGAATGAACCGCAAGCGGCGCATATGTTCGTTGCTATAGGTCCGGTAATTTCCTGCCGTTCGAGATGGCACCGGCAACAGCCCGATTTGCTCGTAATACCGGACCGTCACAACCTTGGTTCCTGTCCCCTTCGCCAAGTCTCCAATGCTGATCCGCTCTTTTCCATTCATCGCTTGACCCTATAGCGACTATAGCCTTTATGCTGAAGGGAGGGCGATGAGCGCGAATTGCTGTAACCAGACGCGTGAAGATCAACTGCACGATGGCCGCTATCGCAGCGTGCTGTGGGCTGTGCTCGCTATTAACAGCGTTATGTTTCTCATTGAAATCATCGCCGGTGCAGTGGCGGGTTCCGCATCGTTGCAGGCGGATGCCCTCGACTTTTTAGCGGACGCCGCCAATTACGGAATTAGTCTGTTCGTCGTCGGCATGGCACTTCGTTACCGGGCCAGTGCAGCGCTGGCCAAAGGCGTGACGATGGGGCTTCTTGGTTTGTGGGTGATGAGCACGGCCTTCTGGCATGTCGCGTCTGGAACTGTACCTGAGGCCGCGACAATGGGCGCGGTCGGTGGCATAGCGCTCTTGGCCAATGCCGTATCTTTCGCGTTGTTGTGGGCTTACAGGGACGGCGACAGCAATATGCGATCCGTGTGGCTGTGCTCGCGCAACGATGTCATCGGCAATTGTGCCGTGCTGCTGGCGGCCTTGGGCGTATTTAATTCGGGTAAAGGCTGGCCTGACATTTTCGTTGCCCTCGTCATGGCTTGTTTCGCGCTACAAGGGGCGTGGCTCGTCACTCGCCTTGCGTTGGCGGAGTTGCAACCAAGGCATGGCCCACATTTTCCGGCTTAATCCGTCTGCACCAAAAAACGTTGGAGTTTGGACACGAGCACACGAATGAACGCAATAAAATATCTGCTGTTCACATCACTGTTTTTCTGCTCGGGAAACGTCGCCGCCCAGTCGGTCGATAAAGAGCCTGAGCCCGCGGCAATCGTTGAGCTTGGCGGAGCGGCCGGACGGGATCTCAAAGGTGGTGGGTCAAGCTTCGGCGGGGACCTCGCGGTTGAGTTTACGCCGATAGAGAAGTGGCTGGAGATTGAAGCAGGCACTACGCCGCTTTTCCGCCGTCACTCGACAGAATGGGATACGGACCTTCTGTTCAAGAAGCCTTGGACCCTCTCAGAAAAAGTGGAGTTTATGTTTGGCGTTGGTCCAGAGTGGATACATACGAGGGCGTATGGCGTGACAACGAACTCGCTCGGCGGCGAAGTGGTGCTGGACTTTATGTTTTGGCCCTCCCCGAAGCATCGCTTAGGCTGGTTCCTCGAACCGGGCTACGATTACAGCTTCGCGCGAGGTCATGAGCGCTCGATCGGGATAAGCGGTGGCCTGCTGATCGCGATCCCACGAAGACGCTGATCCGCAGCAACGCAGCATTTATCAACCAGAAGAATGTGTAGTCGGCAAGTCAGATAATTGGCGGTTCTATAGATCGTTGCCGCAAAGAGTTTGCTGACAACCTGCGCGGGCATTCGCCTATCTAAGATGAAGGGCTTAGCGTTTACAGTCCAGCCGACGGGCTGCCGGCAATGTCACGGAATTGCGGCTGCCGAAAAGTTACGCGCCGCTCTTCGCCGGCTACCTCGATCTATCCCGCCGACGGAGGGCGGGGCACGTGGATGGACATGATGACGAGCCTGCCCTGCGTTTTAGTAAAAGAGTGCGGGGTATTTTCCGGGACGAAAATATAGTCGCCCTTCGCAATGCGCCGTGGCGTGCCGCCCTCGACGCTCGTCCCCGACAGATTGGTGGCATTGGTAAAGCGGTAATTCGTTGAGTTTATGGGGAAAAGGCGGTGAAAATATTTTTGGTTTGGTGGTGATCCGGGGTGGTTAAATGTCCTGGGGTGATGCGGCGGTTTTTTCATCCTCCGTTGTGCCTACCAGCCATGTGCGATTCACAGGCATCTATCCATTTTATTTTCGATAACTTAACCTCAAAACCACCCCAAAACACTTGACACGATCCATTACCCTGATTCCAGAGCCCTGACCAGCGCTCATAAACCGAAATCCGGCCGCAGCGCCGCCTTATTAAGGAGTCTCTATGGCTACTGATGCACAAATCGCGGCGAATCGCGCCAACGCCCAAGCCTCAACCGGACCGGCCACGGCTGCCGGGAAAGCAAACTCCTCTCGCAACGCCCTCTCATCCGGACTCTTTTCCCAAGGCGACTTCGTCCGCCCCGACGAACACGAACAATACGCCGAATTCTGCGGCGCTTTCACAAAGGACCTCGCCCCTCTGGGCGCCATCGAACTCACTCTGTCGGCCGAGATTATCCACGCCGCCTGGCGCTTGCGCCGCTGCTCCGCCATTGAAGCGACTCTGACCCCGGCAAACGGCCTCGATCCCATCGCGGACGAAGCATCTGAAGGTCGCGCCTGGCGTGCCGTCGATCGCGCCCGTGCTCAGGCCACGCGCACGCTGCATCGCACCATTGCCGAACTTCGCCGCATTCAAACCGAGCGGCAGCACCGCGCCGAGTTCCTGCAGGGCTTCGACCGTTCCGTGGGGCTCGCCAGTCTCAGGGATCTCCTGCCGCCGCCCCCCATGGACGTCCGCCGTCGGCTGTTCCAGCGCAAGGAAACAGAATTTACAAAACAAAGCCAATCCGCTGCCCCGATCACTGGCCGAAACTCTCCCTGCGCATGCGGTTCCGGCATAAAGTTCAAGCGCTGCTGCGGAAAAGGCGCGCCACCGTTACTGAGAAATTCGCCGCTGCAGGGCGTCGGTATCCAAGCTGGGTTTTTAACGCTTGGTGGGGCAGGGCTTCGGCCTTAGGCAGTCGCAGAGTACCGGTCAGGCCTTATCCCCTGACCAGGTAACCGAGCGTTTCAGCCTCTGGTCGGGGGCTTTCGCCCGGCCCGAAGCTTTATGTATCCCGGGGAGCGCGAAAATGGGTTTGACTTTGCGAACACGAGCCTTCCGCTTCATCGGGAGCCTCCCCCGTAGCGGACCGAATGAGTCGGAATTTAACCCATTGACTCTATTAGGCTGAAGGCATAAGATAAATGAGGACAATACCAGTCCTGATTCCGTGCTGAAACTGACCAAAAAAGCGGACTACGGTTTGATCGCCCTGCGGCATTTGGCGTCGATTCCCGATGCCACAGCCAGCACCAAGGACATCGCCGAAGCCTATCATCTGCCGGTTCCGCTCCTCGCCAAAGTTCTGCAGCAGTTGACGCGGGCCAAAATTCTCCGCTCGGTGGCGGGCACTAACGGTGGCTACAAACTGGCGCGGGACGCTGGCCGGATCAGCGCTCTCGAAGTCGTTCGCGCCATCGACGGCCCGGTAATTCTGACGCATTGCTTTACCGAACACGGAGTCTGCGAGCAATCGGAAAGCTGCACGGTCCGCGAACCGCTGCGCCGCGTGCATGAAGCCATTCTGGAATTGCTGAATAAGTTTACGATCACCGATCTGGCGGAGTCGCCTGCAGCGCGTTTGACATCCCTGACGCTTCCGGTGAATCCGGCGGACTTGAATCAAGCCGGTTTGAATCAAGCAATGCCCGGCAGGCATCAGGCCCTATAGCAACGGAATTGGAAATGAAGACACCTATCTATCTCGACAATCACGCAACAACGCAGATGGACCCGCGAGTCCTCGAAGCGATGCTGCCCTATTTCACCAAGTACTTCGGCAATTCAGCGAGCCGCAATCATGAATTCGGCTGGGTGGCCGAGCAGGCGGTGGACAAAGCGCGAAAACAGATCGCCGACCTGATCGGAGCCTCCGCTCGCGAAATCATTTTCACCAGCGGCGCCACCGAATCCGACAATCTTGCCATCAAGGGCGTTGCCGAGATGTACGCCGAAAAAGGCAATCACATCATCACCGCGGCCACGGAACATAAAGCGGTTCTCGACACCTGCAAGAAACTGGAAAAAAGTGGCTACCGCGTTACTTACCTTCCCGTTAAAGGCGACGGCCTGATCGATCTCGACATGCTCCGCGAGGCCATCACGGACAAAACCATCCTCGTGACCATCATGTACGCCAACAACGAAATCGGTGTGCTTCAGCCGGTTGCGGAGATCGGAAAAATCTGCCGTGAAAAGGGCGTCCTGTTCCACACGGATGGCGTGCAGGCGATCGGCAAAGTTCCGGTCGATGTCAACAAAGACAACATCGATCTGATGTCGATCACCGCCCACAAGCTCTATGGGCCGAAAGGCATCGGAGCCCTCTACGTGCGCCGCAAGAGTCCGCGCGTGCAGTTGACGGCTCAAATGGATGGCGGCGGACACGAGCGCGGCATGCGATCGGGAACGCTGAACGTTCCGGGAATCGTAGGACTCGGCGAAGCCTGCGCGATCAGCCAGCGGGAAATGCCCGAGGAGTCGAAGCGGCTGCAGTATCTGCGGGACAAGCTGCGCAGCAAGCTGGAATCCGAGCTGGATGAAGTTTATCTGAACGGTTCCTGGGAGCATCGGCTGCCGCACAGCCTGAACCTGAGTTTTGCGTATGTGGAAGGCGAATCGCTGCTGATGGGCATCAACGACGTTGCGGTTTCGAGCGGATCGGCCTGCACTTCGGCCACGCTCGAACCCAGCTACGTACTGAAAGCCCTCGGCCTCGGAGACGACATCGCGCATTCGTCCATCCGCTTCGGCATCGGCCGTTTCAACACCGAAGAAGAGATCGATTATGTGGCTGACAAACTGATCAATGTGGTTCGCAAACTGCGCGAGCTTTCGCCGCTCTATGAGATGGCAAAAGAGGGCGTCGACCTGAGCAAGGTCTCGTGGGTGACTGATTAGAACGTGGGGCAGCCTTTCCAGGCTGCCGCCGGGCTTCTGCCCGGCGTGTACAGATTAAAGGAGATTTCCATGGCATATTCCGATAAGGTTCTCGATCACTACAACAATCCGCGTAACGTCGGTTCGCTCGACAAGAGCTCCGAAAACGTCGGTACCGGCATGGTCGGCGCGCCGGAGTGCGGCGACGTAATGAAGCTGCAGATCAAGGTCGACGACGCCAGCGGCATCATCGAAGATGCCAAATTCAAAACCTTCGGCTGCGGCAGCGCGATCGCCAGCTCTTCGCTGGCCACGGAATGGCTGAAGGGCAAAACGGTCGACGAAGCGCTCGCAATCAAGAACACCGACATCGTGAACGAACTCAGCCTGCCGCCGGTCAAGATTCACTGCTCCGTGCTCGCCGAGGACGCCATCAAGGCCGCCATCAGCGATTACCGCGCCAAGCAGTCGAAACGCGTTCCGGCCGCACAAACGGTGGCGTAATGTCGGTGGTTGTCGAGTCGGAAGTCAACGTCACGCCGAAGGCGGTGCAAAAGATCCGCCAGACTTTCGAGAAGATGGGCGTAGCTGATCGGGAGAACGCCGGACTGCGTCTGGGCGTGCTCGGCGGCGGCTGCTCCGGCCTGAGCTACCAGTTCAAATTCGACACTCAGCCTCGGCCGACCGACAAGGTCTACGACTTCGACGGCGTCCGGATTTTCATCGACCCGAAAAGCATCCGCTACCTGCACGGCATGACGCTGGACTACCAGGAGTCGCTCATGCAGTCGGGTTTCGTATTTGAAAACCCGAACGCGAAGAAGAGCTGCGGCTGCGGCACGTCTTTCTCTTCGTGAACTACTTCGAAGTCTTCGAAATTCCGCCGGCTCTCGCGCTCGACCTTAAGGATCTGGAAACGCGGTTCTATGCTCTGAGCCGGAAGCTGCATCCGGACCTTCGACGGAACCCGGCCGAACGCGCGGAAGCCGAGGAAGCGACTGCGATCTTGAACGATGCTTACCGGACGCTCCGTGATCCGATCAAGCGCTCTGAGTATCTGCTCAAGCTGGAAGGTTTCGATATCGGAGAACAAACCTCAAAAGACGTCCCTCCCGAGCTTCTGGAGGAAGTCTTTGAACTGAATATGGCCATTGAGGACGCTGACGTGCAGCAACTTGAGTCGGCTCGGCAGAAGTTCGAAGGCATGTGCGGTGAAATCGACGACGAGATGCATCGGGACTTCGACAGATGGGATCAGACCCACAATCGTGAAGCCTTAACAGCCGTTCGTGGACTGCTGAATCGCCGCAAGTACATCACCAACTTAATAGAGAAGGCGAATGTTCCAGATCGAGTTTGACAACGATACGGTAGTCGGGATCGACCTCGGCACCACCAACAGCCTGGTGGCGTACATGAACCTCACCAGGCCGGAAGTCATTCCGGGTGACGACGGAGACAAACTCGTTCCCAGCATTGTTTCGTTCATGTCAAACGGCGAGATCGTTGTCGGCAACAAGGCCCGCCAGGAACTGATCGATCACCCCGATCGCACCATCTACTCGGTCAAACGCCTGATGGGCCGCGGCATTGCCGACGTTCAGGACGAGCTGAAGCTCTTTCCGTTCCGCATTGCAGACGACAGCGAATCGATCATTCGTGTTCTGTTGGGCGACAAGACCTTCACTCCTCCCGAGATTTCTGCATTCATCCTGCGGCAGTTGAAGCAGAACGCCGAACAGGCACTCGGTCAGCCTGTGACGAAGGCAGTCATCACCGTTCCGGCTTACTTCAACGACGCCCAGAGACAAGCCACGCGCGATGCGGGACGAATCGCCGGCCTCGATGTTCTTCGCCTGGTCAACGAACCGACTGCTGCGGCTCTCGCCTATGGACTCGACAAGCGTCAGGAAGGAATCATCGCCGTATACGACCTCGGCGGCGGCACCTTCGACATCTCCATCCTCAAACTGCATGAGGGAATCTTCGAAGTCCTCGCCACCAACGGCGACACCCACCTCGGTGGCGACGACATCGACAACCGTCTCCTGAAAATCGCGCTCGAAGATCTGCAATCGGAATGGGGCGAGGACTTATCTCACGTCGGCGAGGCCGTCCAGACCTTACGGTTGGAGATCATCCGAGTCAAAGAATCCCTGTCCTTCCTGCCGATCGCGCACATTGACTTTGCCTGGCACGGCAAACAATACCATCGCGAAGTGACCCGTGAGCTCTTCGAGAACCTGATCAAAGACATCGTCGATCGCACGCTCGGACCCTGCCGAAGCTGCATGAAAGATGCGGACGTTACGCCGGAACAGATCGATGAAGTCGTGCTCGTTGGCGGATCGACGCGCATCCCGCTGGTGCGCAGCGCAGTCGAAGTATTGTTCCGCGCCAAACCGCATACCGAATTGAATCCCGACGAAGTCGTTGCCCTCGGCGCGGCTGTTCAGGCCGGCATTTTGGCCGGTACGGTCGAGAACCAGTTGCTTCTCGACGTCACGCCTCTCTCTCTCGGCATCGAGATCGCAGGCGGAGTCGTATCGAAGATCATCCACCGCAATTCGACCATCCCCGCCAGCGCCAGCGAAACCTTCACGACCGGCGTCGACGGCCAGACGAACGTTCTGATCCACGTCGTCCAGGGAGAGCGGGAGATGGCGAAGGACTGCCGCAGCCTCCTTCGCTTCGATCTGAAAGACATTGCGCCCATGCCCGCGGGCATGCCCCGGATCGACGTGCGCTTTCTGATCGACGCCAATGGCATCCTCAACGTGACGGCTCGCGACGCCCGCACGGGCAAAGAACAATCCATCGACGTGCAGCCCTCATACGGGCTCACGCTCGAACAGATCGAAAAGATCTGCGACGAGGCGATCGAGCACGGCGAAGAAGACCTTCTTGCAGCTCAGGCTGCTTTAGCGCGCGTGGACGCCGATGGGATTCTGCTCGCGGTCGAAAAGGCCAAAAAGAATGATGCCTGGCTGGACCTTACCGACGCCGAGCGAGGTCAGGTCGATGACGCGATTCGCCAACTCCAGACGGTCTACCACACCGACGACCATCAGGCGATCCGCGACAAGATCGACGTCCTGAACGAAGCCACGCACAAACTGGCCGAGAACATGATGAACACCGCCGTCGGCGGCGCGCTGAAAGGCACGAAAATCTAACCAAAACTAATCAAAAATGTACCGCTGGCGATCTTTGTCGCCGGCGGGTTTACCGCACCGTTACTTCAATGGTCTGTGCCACCGAATGCCCGCTCTCGTCGTCGGCACTGAGCTTGTACTCCGTGTTCTTCCGCGGCGAAACCTGCACGCAGCGTGTCAACGCAGGCCAGACCGGATCGCCCGCGGGCGGCTCCAACCGGACCGTCTTCGCTCCCGTTACTCCATAACAAAGACTCGTGCGGCCGCCGGGTCGAATCGCGGCCGGGGCCGCATAGAAGTCGAGAATCTTAAGCCCTCCGCCGCCAACCGCGTCGATTTCCCTGCGGACCTGCGCCGCTTCCTTCGACGCCTGAGCTCGGGCGGCTTCGCGATTCCCGCTCCAGCGCGAATAGAAGATCCAGCCGTCGTAAATCACCCCGGCCAGAATGATCGCTGAGAGTAACCACAGTGCGCGCCGCATTTTCGGTGTGATACTCCTGTTCTAAGTGCGCTATTTCCTGACCAGGCGAGAGCCGCCGCCCGCGAGGTTATTACTGATCGAAAGCGGTTCGCGGTCGCTGCTCGAAGGCATTCTTCCTCATTTACGCACGGCATGGGCTTCCGAGGCCGAAATCGATCTGGTCACCTGCTATGCGGGCCTGCCCGCCGGCTTCGGATCGGACACCGTCGTTTATCGCGTCACCGATTATGGCTCCTCTCAGGGCCGTAAGGAGCTGATACGCATCCTGCGCAGCCGCGGGTACAACTTCGCCGGCATGATCTGCTCCGGCGAGCCCATTATGTCGAAGTGGAAATGGCTGATCGCGCTGCGCGTGCCTGCGAAAATCTTCGTCCTCAACGAGAATGGCGACTACTTCTGGCTCCATCGCGATAACGCCGCCACGATCCGCCGGTTCTCGATGATCCGCCTCGGTCTGTCCGGCGCGGGGGCAATTCGCACCGTTGGGCGTCTGCTTCTCTTTCCGTTTAGCGTGCTGTTTCTGCTACTGTATGCTTTCACCGCGCATTCCGGCAGATTCGCGCGGCGCATTCTTAATCCGTCAAAACTATGAAACAAATTCAGGTACTGAAAGTCGGCGGTCCCGAAGAACTGAAGCTCGCGGACGCGCCTCAGCCCACTCCCGGCCCCGGTCAGGCGCTCGTCAAGATCGCGGCGATCGGGGTCAACTTTATCGACGTCTACTTCCGATCGGGACTCTATAAAGCGGACCTTCCCCTCACTCCCGGCCATGAAGGCGCGGGAACCGTCGAGTCCGTCGGCGCAGGCGTCACCGCGGTCAAGCCCGGCGACCGTGTGGCTTACGCCATGGCGCGCGGGTCGTATTCCGAGTACGCGCTGGCGCCCGCCGATCAACTTGTGCCCCTCCCGGCGACAGTTGACATGAACACCGCGGCGGCCGCAATGCTGCAGGGAATGACCGCCCACTATCTGACGCACTCCACCTGGCCATTGAAGCAGGGCGACAAATGTCTGGTCCATGCGGCAGCGGGCGGCGCCGGACGCCTCATCGTTCAGATGGCGAAGATGCTGGGCGCAACTGTTTACGGGACCGCCGGCACTGATGCCAAAGCCGCGATTGCCAAAGAATGCGGCGCGGACGAAGTCATCGTCTACACACGCGAAGATTTCGCTGTCGAGGTCAAGCGCCTCACCGCTGGCAAAGGCGTCGATGTCATTTACGACTCGGTCGGAGCCAGCACATTTCTCAAGGGTCTCGATCTTCTCAGGCCGCGCGGGATGATGGCGTTGTTCGGACAGTCGAGCGGACCGGTGCAGCCGATCGATCCCAACATTCTGAACCCGAAGGGCTCCCTGTTCCTGACGCGCCCAAGCCTCGCCCATCACGTCTTGACCCGGGAAGAGTTGCTCTGGCGCGCGGGCGATGTGCTCAATTGGATCGGTTCCGGCAAGCTGAAGCTGCTGATCGACAAAACCTATCCATTAGCCGATGCCGCACAGGCTCATCGCGATCTGGAAGGCCGCAAGACCGTGGGCAAGGTGTTGTTGATCCCATAGAGTTGATTCCCTGATGACTGCCGAAGAAACCCGCCGCGAACGCGCGGCATCGCTGTTGGGAGAAGCGAAGCTCGATGCGCTTCTCGTCACGAATCTCCACAACGTCCGCTATCTCACAGGCTTCACGGGAAGTAACGGCGCCGTGCTGCTCTTTCGGGACGGCCGCGCCGTCCTGTTTACCGATCCGCGTTACACAGTGCAGTCTCAACAGCAGGTGAACTGCCGCGTGGTTATCGCGAAAGGGCCGCTGACGAAGTCCATCCTGCAGGAGATCGGTCGCACCCGTGCGGCGCGTGTCGGGTTCGAACAGGACAACCTCACAGTTGCCCAGATGGAAGGGTTTCGGAAAGACCTGCCGCCGCGGACGCAGCTCAAACCGATGACAGGCATGATCGAGCGGCTGCGTCTGATCAAAGATGCAGTCGAAATCGAGAAGATCCGCGCCTCGATAATTTCCAACTCCGGCGCTCTTGAAGCGGCGCTGAAGCGCTTTCGGATCGGGATGAAGGAATCCGAACTGGCGGCGGAGATCGACTATCAGAATCGGAAGCTGGGTGCGGAATCGCCGTCGTTCGACACCATCGTCGCCGCCGGGGACCATGCTGCGTTACCGCACGCGCAACCCGGCGCGTCGAAGATTCAGCCCGGCATTCTGCTGATCGACATGGGCGCGTTCCGGGACGGATACGCCAGCGACATGACCCGCATGGTTCACGTCGGCCCCGCAACGCCGAAATACAAACGCGCCTATCGGGCGGTGCTTGAAGCGCAGCTTGCCGCCGTGGACGCCGTTAAGCCCGGCGCCACGACGCATGCCGTCGATCGCGCGGCGCGCAGCATTCTAAAGCGGCATGGTCTCGAAAAGGAGTTCATTCACTCCACCGGACACGGTCTAGGGCTCGAAATTCACGAAATGCCGCGCATCGGCCGTAAAGACAAGACAAAGCTCGAAGCAGGTATGGCGATCACCATCGAACCGGGCGTTTACATCGAAGGCTGGGGCGGAATTCGCATTGAAGATACGGTGCTCGTAACACCCAGTGGATGTGAGGTCCTCACACCGACCAGCAAAGAACTGCGGTCGATTTAGCACGTTCTCGGAAGACAAGCAATAATTGCTGCATTGTTCCGCCTGTGTTAAAAACGGGATGCATGAACAATACGCCGCCACAATCCAGGGACGTCATGAGCCTATATCGTCGCGCCTTTGCCGAGTATGGAACACAGGCCCTTTGGAACATGCGCCCTCTTGAAAACCCTACTCTCGCCGATGCGTTGGCGATCACCAAAGCTCTGCGGACGCACGGCGGGATGGACGGCAGACGCCTCGCGGAACAGATTGAAAGGCGCTGTCGTGCCCCTCACTAAGCTGCAATCTCATGTATTACGTGTCCTTGCGGCAGAGCGAAGCCCCGATAGCTACATAGCTGGCGGTATCGTCATTAACCGCGAGGGGCCCCGCTTTTCGGGCGATATCGACATTTTTCAGGACACGGAGCAACGGCTTGACGCCGCCGTCCAGGCAGACGCGAAGGCCCTGGCCGATGCCGCGTTCGCGCTCGCCTGGAAAAAAATTGTCACCGGCAAACGTGAGGCAGAAGTCGAAGGGCTTGGCGAAAAAATGCGTCTCGAATGGGTCCACGACAGCGCTTTTCGGTTTTTCCCCGCGCAACGCGATGATCTTTTTGGCTACGTGCTACACCCCGTGGACCTTGCGACCAACAAAACGTCAGCGACCGCCGACCGGCGCGAACCCCGCGATATTGTTGACCTCGTGACCATTCATGAAACGATCCTTCCGCTCGGAGCCGCGATTTGTGCCGCCGTAGGCCGCTTTCCCGGCCAGTCGCCGGAAGAAATGCTGGCGGACATTACACGGCACAGCCGGTTCACGGTGGAGGACTTCCGTGTGCTGGCCACGCAGCAGCCCATTGATGTGCCTGACCTTCACCGGCATATTCGCGGCATGCTTGAGGACGCCGAGTATTTCATCAGCCGCGTTCCGACAGATGCCGTTGGCTTTGTTTTTCTGGAGCGCGGAAAAGCTGTTCAGCCGGACCTTGGCGCGCTGGAGAAATACGAGCGCCACAGCGGAGCGCCGGGCGGCGTGTGGCCATCATCGCCGGAGATATCCGGCGCCATGCTGGAGCGATACAAAAAGCAGAATGGGAACAACAGCGAACCCAAGCCCTGAGGCGCGCTCCCGCCCCTTTATGTCCCTCCTGCTTTCGGCAGCAAATGCTTCTGAACCTTCCCCATCGCATTGCGCGGCAGTTTCTCGACAGCGATAAACTCCCTCGGAATCTTGAACGAAGCCAGCTTTTCGCGGCAGCGGCTTTCAATCAGCGCCGTATCGATCTCGGCCGACGTCACAATATACGCGACAGGCACCTCGCCCCGTAATCGGTCCGGGATTCCAACCACCGCCGCTTCCGAAATCTCCGCCTGTTCCTGCAGAAACTCCTCGATCTCCCGCGGATAGATATTGAAGCCGCCCGAAATAATCAGATCGCTCTTCCTGCCGGTCAGCGTAAAGTACCCATCGGGCGAGCGAACGGCAAGATCGCCGGTCTTGAAATAACCGTCCACAAACGCGTCGCGCGTGGCATCCGGACGCTTCCAGTACCCGGAAAACACGTTCGGTCCGCGCAGGTAGAGTTCTCCTGTTTCGCCGTCGCTCACAGGCTTCAACTCCGGAGTCAGCAGACGCATGGAGACGCCCGGCAGCGGGAAGCCAACGGTACCCGGACGCCTCTCGCCCTCATAAGGATTGCTGATGTTCATGATCGTCTCGCTCATCCCGTAGCGTTCCAGGATAGTGTGCCCAAATAATTCCCGGAACTCTTCGAGGACTTGTGCCGGGAGCGGCGCCGACCCCGAAACGAATAGCCGCATGAAGCCGCCGATCTCGCGCGCTTTCTCACGCTCCAGAGCCAGCAGCCGAACGTAGATAGTGGGTACGCCGAAGAAAAGATTGGGGCGGAAATCCAGAAACTCAGCCGCCGCAGTCTGATGCTCGAAGCGTTCCAGCAGCCGCATCCGGCATCCGCTCACGAGCCAGCAATGCAGTCCGTTTCCCAACGCATGAACGTGGAACAACGGCAACGCCAGCAGAAACCGGTCGTCCGCGACGATCCGCCAACAGGCCAGCAGGTTCACCGTATTGGCCAGGAAATTATTGTGCGTGAGGACCGCGCCTTTGGATGTCCCCGTAGTGCCCGACGTATAGATGATGCCCGCCGGCGAATCGCCGTCCAGATCCGCGATGGGCCGACTATCTTCGGCGTCCGCCGCCTCCCGCGCCAGATCCGAAGGCGTCCAGATCGGCACGTCAGTCGCGATCTCCGCATCCGTAATCAGGGCGCGCGGCTCCGCATCGGAGAGAATATGCGAAATTTCCCGATCACGATAGAGGATATTGATCGGGACAAAGATCACCCCGAGCTTCACACAGGCAAGGTAGATATCGATCATCTCGACGCAATTTACGAGATAGACGCAGAGCCGGTCACCGGTCTTCAGTCCCTTCGAAGCCAGGAGTTGCGCCAGGCGATTGCTTCGTGAATCGAGATCTCCGAACGTCCAGGTCTGCCCGCGAAACTCGAGCGCGGTCTTATCCCGGCGTCCTTTGAAAGAGAGGTCGAACAGATCGGTGAGGGTCATGATTCGATTCTTTCCCGCCACGTTATCATGGGCAGTTCATGCGCAGTCCGATATTCACGGCTCTCGCTTCTCTCCTGATCGCCAGCTTCCTTCTGGCCGGGTGCGGCAACAAGAAGCCCGACTTCACCGTCAAGGTTCTGATCGGCGCCACGACAATCCCTTCCGCCAGCGACGCTCCCATCGAAGATTCCGTTATCGTCATTTCCGGTTCAAAGATCCGCTCGGTAGGGCCGCGCAAGGACGTCCCTGTTCCGCAGGCCTCCGATCGTACCGACCTCACCGGCGAATGGGTTGTTCCCGCACCGGGTTCCCGCATTGAAGCAGGTGAAACCGCGAATCTGCTCATCCTCAAGCACGCGCCGAACGGACTTGCGCCTGCCACTCCGGGTGACATGGGTGCGCAGCTTGTCGCCGGCGAATGGAAGATGCCCGGCAAGTGATCAAAGCCAAGTGACTAATAGCCGACCGTGAAGCGCTGCCGCGTATGCTTCGGGTTCTCCAACTCGTCGATCATCGCCACCGCGTAGTCCTCCACCGAGATCCGGCTTTGACCATCCGCGCCGATTAAGAGCTGGTCGCCTCCCAGCCGGAACTTTCCTGTACGTTCGCCGGGCGTAATACTGGTCGACGGACAAAGAAATGTCCATTCCAGATCCTTTTCAGCCTTCAGCAAGTCTTTGATCTGCGCCGTCGCCCGCGCGCCGCCCTGATAGGCAGCCGGAAACTCCGGCGTATCGAAATGGGCAACACCCGGCCTGATCTCCAGACTCCCCGCGCCGCCAACCGCAAGCAGACGCTTAATACCAGCCGCCTTCGTGGCCGCGATGATCGAAAGCGTACCCGCCCGCTGCTTCTCTTTGGATTCCACCGGATCGATTCCCCGCCCCGGCGCATAGGCATGGATCACGGCCTCCTGCCCCTGAAAGTATCGGGTGAGCAAAGGAACGTCGTTTACGTCACCGGGCGCCGGAATGATGCGATCGTTCTTCGGCAGCTTATCCGGACTTCGGGTGATGGCAGTGACGATGTGTCCGCGGCTGACGGCTTCATCCCGCACCTTCGACCCGATAAAACCGGTAGCTCCCACGATTGCAATCTTCATGCTCGCTCAGATCTCCATAATGACGGGCATGATCATCGGACGCCGCTCCGCGTGGCGGTGAATATAGCGTTTCAGGTCCGCGCGAATCTTCTCCTTGACGACGCCGGCATCCATCATCTCTTCGTCGTTCGATCCTTCCAGCGTCTTCTCCACCGTTTCCCGCAGCGTACGCATAAATTCGGTATCGCTTTCCAGTCCGAAGCCGCGGCTCACGATCTCAGGTTTCCCCTCGAGTTTCCCGGTGTGTTTATTGATCGCTATGATCGGCAGAACGATGCCGTCCTCGGAAATCAGGCGCCGGTCGCGGACCACCATGTCGCCCACCACTTCGCCTACCGCGCCGGAATCGATACAAATGCGCCCCACGGTCACGCGGCCCGCTTTTCGCGCCGTCTTATTACTCAGCTCCAATACGTCGCCGGTTTCCAGGATGAAGGTCTCTTCCAGACCGACATTCCGCAGATGATCGGCAAGACGGGCGTGCTTGGCAAGCTGCCGGTACTCTCCGTGCACGGGAACAAAAAAGCGCGGCCGGACCAGATTCAACACCAGCCGCAGCTCCTCGCTCGATCCGTGTCCCGAAACGTGCAGCGGCGGATTCATGCTGCCGTACATTACGTCGGCGCCGCGCTTGCTCAGGTGGTCGATCATGCGGAAAATCGTTTTTTCGTTACCAGGAATGATCCGGGA
>DATAXN010000078.1:0-3561 GCA_036273015.1 Bryobacteraceae bacterium
CCCGGCTCCTTTGCCCTTGGTGTTCGCTGCCGGCTCAGGTTCAGGGATCGCCTGCGGGGGCATCGGTTTCGGCACCGACGCCCGGGTCAGAAGCTGGAGCTTCGTATTTTCGGGGAGCAGATAGTAACGCTCGGTCTGACGCCCCGGCTCATTGTGCAGGTAGGAGTCATCCCGCAAAACGCCGGTTGCAATCACCGGGTCCTTCGCGTGCTGCTTCGCCAGATCTTCAAATTGGTCATAGACCTTCTGCTCGATGATCGCGTGCCCGTCGAGCCAGCCGATCTCGCCCTTGTCGTCCTTTACCTTGACGAATCGCCGCGCACGGTCGACCACCAGCAGCTTCTGCCCATTCGCTACCTCGCCCACGCGATTCGACACCGCCGCCAGGCGGTCGCGAAGAAATGTTCGCTTCGCGGAGACATAGACATATTCCTTGGGCGGCTTGGGCGCAAATCGGGAACAACCCGTCACCAGGATAGGGCACAGCGCCAGAAGCAAGAAGCATCGGAGGCGTGAACGAAAACCAGGCAGAACAATCATCGGTGCAGAAGAGTCAGGCCATCGGCCAGAATCGGGCAACATTACCTTTACTCTAATTACTTAGAAGAGGCAGCCAACCGCATCGGCGCAGATTTTTGTCGATTTTGTGCGCGAGGAACCAGATCGGAAACCTCATCGCGGCGTTTGGCTGGGCGTGTGTCAGCTATTTCGCCGAAACGATCGCGCTCGCCCCCGTGGGATCGGTTCCGGTCGCGGACGTGGTGAAGCTGGTGAGCGCACCCGCCGTGGTGGTGCTGATTTCGAAGACCTGGAGATCGGGTGTCCCTCCCGAACAGGCAACCGCGATATAGGCATTCGTAATGTCCTCTGTCAGATCGACCGGGTTCGTTCCCGTAGCGAAAGGCGAGCCGCTGATTTGTGTCAGTGCGCCGGTGGTGGACAAAAGAAACGCGCTGACATTGTTCGCCGTCCGGTTTGCGACATACACATAACTTCCGGTTGAGTCGACCACTACACCGGAGGGACCCAGCCCGGTAGTGTACGGGGAGCCGGAAAGCTCGGCCAATGCTCCGGTCGTTGCAATCGACAGAACACGAAGGCCGTTCAACCCGGTTTCCGCCACAAACAGATATTTACTGCCCGGATCGACCGCCAGCCCCTGGTCTGCATTGAGCGTCTGCTTGGGCTTGAGGATCTGGTTGGTTTTGGTCAGCACTCCCGTATTCGACGCAAAGGTCAAAATATCCACGCCGCCGGTTCCCAGCGAAATATAAACCAGGCTGTTGTTCGGCGTGAAGACAATCCGGTTTGGGGTCCCCGTATCGAGCGGCACGCTGCCTTGCGAGGTGAGCAGCCCGGTGCTGCTGTCGATCGAAAACACGTAAGCCGCCGGAGTTAGATCGACCGCGATCAGCCAGTTCCCCGATGGATCGACCTTGATGGCCACCGGGCTGATCTGCGAGACAACCGCGCTGCCGTTATTGATAAGGCTTAGAGCACCGTTGCCCGCGATAGAGTATCCATAAATCGCGCCTCCCAGGCTCGCGGCATACAAATAACTGCCGCTCGGAGTCGCAGCCAGTGCGCTCGGCGTTACACCCAGCGCATACGGCGAATTGGATACGGCGCTCAGGCTGCTGGTACCAATCGAAAATCCCGCGATGTTGCTGACCGAAGAGTTCGCGACATAGAGATAATTGCCGCTGCTGCCGGGGGGAGTTGTCTCTTTAGGAAAAAACTTCCCGCAGCCGCCAAGCAGCAGAGGAAGTATCGCGAGAGGAAGAATTTTCCAGGACCGCATCACGCTTCTCAATTTGCCTTGCGCTCCAATTTAGCTTTAGCTTTGGCGAAAAATACGGAAGGAACCTCATCTAGTTAACACGAATGCGGCCTGTCCGTGTCGCTTTTGGGGCGCACTCCCAGACACGAGACGCAGAATGTCTCGAATTCGCGCACAAATATGGCCCGCCGAAGCGGGCCAAAACTCAACACATCATGCGGATTAGACGGCAACAGCTTCTGCTTTGCCGACACGCTCGGCGTCGAGAACGCCGCCGAGCGCGTGGAGAACCGACGCCACGCGGACGACCGCGAGCACCGTCTCTTCCGTCGCGCCCTTCTCGCGGATTACCTTTTCATGCGAATCCACACACTTCCCGCATCCGTTAATGGCGGATACCGCCAGCGCCCACAGCTCGAAATCGACGTGATCGACACCGTGCGTCCGCATCACATTCATCCGCAGACGAGCCGGCAAGGTTCCATATTTCTCGTTCGAGGTGAGATGAAGAAAACGGTAGTAGATGTTATTCATTCCCATCACCGCCGCAGCCCCTTTCGCCGCATCCAAAGCCTGCGGAGTCAGATGCTTGGCCGCTTCTTCCAACGCTGCTTCCGTCAACTCGTCATTCCGTGTGGCGATGGCGCTGGCCACCACCGTGCCCCACACCTGCTGAGCCGTCAGCTCATTGTTCTGCCGCACCAGCGTGGAGTAATTCAGCTTCAGGTCCTTCGCATAATTTGGAAGGCCGTCGATCAATGTATCAAGTGACATAAATGCTTTCCTTTCCATGAGAGCGAGGATCTCCCACCCCGGGCCGCGATGAAGTTTCACCGCCGCCGGGAGTGAGAGCCCGCGGGAAGAAAGTTTTGCTTAGACCGCAAGGGTGGCTTCGCCCTTCTGCCAATTGCAGGGGCAGAGCTCGTCGGTCTGAAGAGCGTCGAGCACGCGCAGAACTTCCTGGGGATTGCGACCCACCGAAAGATCCGTCACGTACACGAAGCGAATGATGTTCTCGGGATCGACGATGAACGTGGCGCGCTGCGCTACGCCGGCGTTGATATCGAGAACGCCCAGTTCGCCGGTAAGATCGCGCTTGATATCGGCCAGCATCGGGAAGGGCAGGTCCTTCAGGTCCTCATGGTTGTTGCGCCACGCCAGGTGCACGAACTCGGAATCGGTGCTGCCGCCCAGAATCTGCGTGTCACGCGCCTCAAATTCAGCGTTGATTTTGCCGAAGGCCGCGATCTCGGTGGGACAAACAAAGGTGAAATCTTTGGGCCAGAAGAAATAGACCTTCCACTTGCCCGGATAGCTGGCGTCTGTGATGGTCTCAAAAGCCTTGTTCTTGTCCGTGCTTACGGTTGCAGTAACGGAAAACGAAGGAAATTTCTCGCCGACAGTTAGCATGTATGACTCCTTGATGAAATTAGGGTTGAACTGAATGAAGAAAGAAAGATGAATTACTAAGACAGACTTTTCTGGCAGTCCGCGCACAGCCCCAGCACATCGACCGCGAAGCGTTGCACAAGAAAACCACCCGGCAGTTTGCGCGCCTTAGCGCCAATACCCAGTTCCTCGGCATCGATGTCCGATATCGACTTGCACTGTGTGCATACCAGGTGGTGATGCGGCTGCGCATTCGTTTCCACGCGCAGGGTGCCGTGGTGCAGGCTGACCTCGCGGAAGACTCCACTCTCGATAAACAAATGGATGGTCTTGTAAACGGTGGCCAGAGAAATCGACGGAACGCGCACTCGGACGCGCGCATACACCTCTTC
>DATAXN010000079.1:0-165883 GCA_036273015.1 Bryobacteraceae bacterium
AAGCTGAGTTTGCCGTCGATCTGCAGGCCGCCCAGCGACGGCGGACTCACGTCGAGCAGCACATCCTTGCCTCTTTCAATGGTGACCGTGTCCCCCGCGCCCGGCACCTTCCCGTCTGGCCAGGTGGCAGGATTGGACCAGCGCTCCTGCTTCACCGCTTGCGATCCTTGGTCCCGAGCCGCCGCAAAAACGACGAATGCGCTGACGAGGAAGAATGCTGCAACGAGCAACGTAAGAAGGAACGAGCGACATTGTCTTCTCATATCATCAATCCTTCGTATGCAAAGGTGACCCCGCATCTTCGAGGCGCGCGGATCTTCGCGCGATTAGGCTCCCCCCGGGGCTCATGGGGCTGCATTATAGCCTCCCCTGTCAACTACCATTGAGCGAAGGCCGCTTTCGGTTGGGCTCCGAAGTCGATGTAGTGCTTCAACAGTAACGCCTGGCATGTCGGGTGACCAGGCAAGCAGAGTAGGAATTTATAGTGCGCGGGACCAACGTCGTAGCTGCTTTTCGAAGATAGCACTGACGTCGACAATTCGTCCCGGTTGGGCCAATCGTTGTACGCCAAACGCGCAGCCTCAACACACCTCAGCGCTTCGTAATGACTAGCTGCCCTTGTTGCGTGAGAGGGGTCTTTCACTGAACCCGAAGTGCTGAGAAACTTCGGTCCGGAGGAGCTTGCCCATGATAAGAAGACTTCTGCTCGTTGGATTGGCGGTCGTATTGACAGTCGCTTTTGTGACATATGCGCAGACGAGGCCGGCCGTGAAAACTACATGGGAATACACGACACTCGGTGTAGCTACGCCTTCGGATTTACCAACAAGCCTTAACAAGCTCGGTGCCGATGGTTGGGAGCTTGTCACGATCAACGTCTATATGCAGCAAGGCTACTTCTGCGTCTTGAAGCGCCCCAAAAACCAATAAGCAGCTCGCATGACACTCGCCGCGCTATCCCTCTGCGCGGCGAGATCGTGGCCGTGCGCTTCGAGCGTGGAAATAAACCTCGAGTCAACTCCTGGTAAGTCGGCTCGCGGATTAAATGCTCTTGGATCTCAAAGGGGCGCGCCTCACAAGTGCTCGATGTGCGGCAGCGTTGCGACAAGCACACGTAGGAAAGTTCTGAAATCGTCCCCTTGAGCGCGCCGCCAGATCAGTCACTTTCGA
The DNA here is from genome assembly GCA_036273015.1 of Bryobacteraceae bacterium. GTDB lineage: Bacteria > Acidobacteriota > Terriglobia > Bryobacterales > Bryobacteraceae > BOG-234. Next base: position 1,171 of record DATAXN010000079.1, read on the forward strand.
ATGCGAGCATGACTGCACGACCATTGTGCGCGCCTGTCGAGGCGCAGGTTCTCAGCTTTGGGGAAGCCCCCGGCCCGTGCCGGGGGCTCTTGCTCATACCTGCAAATTCCCGCTTACCGGCTGACCTCCACGCTGGTTCCTCCGGCGGCAGGGCCGCTGGTGCGGGCGCCTTCACCGTTGGAGACGACCTTGACCCACAGCGCGTCCTTGCCCTTGTAGTACGAGGTGGTGCTGGCCTTGCGCAGCGCATCGAGGCTGTCCTCGGGCGTACCCGAGGCTGCCGTGGCGAATCCCGGCAGCTCGAAGATGACCCACGAGCCGCTATCCAGTTCGCTCAGTTGCAATGCCACCGACCGCCTTTCGGTGGTCACCTCGATCTCCGTGCCGGCGCGTATGTTGGTTGCGCCGGTCAGGGTGAACTCCTTGCCATCGCGGCTGACAATGACCGGCGGCTGAGGAGGTCCGCTGGGCCCTCGACGAGTTGCTGCTAGGCCAGGACCGGATGGGCCAGCATCGGCAGATGGGTAAGCCCCGCCAGTCGGGCCAGCCCCTTGGCCAGAATTGGCGGCTGCGGTCATGGCAGGACCTGCGCCAGTGCCGGGACCGGCAGCTGCGACGGGAGCCGCGGATGCAGTTCTGTCAGCACCCGGGCCACCGGCGCCGTCAAACCTGCGAGCGGGGAACACCACGCCGCCGCCACCTCCACCGCCCTCGCTGGGGCCGCCAATAGCAAAGCGTCCCACGTCGCCCTTGCACACCGCGGCATTCCAGGTCGGTTTGATCACACAGGCGCCGTCGATGGCCATTTCGTCATCTTGGTCATTGATCAGGATGTAGGAGTCCGGGATCCCGGTGACCGAGCCGTCCAAGTCGTGGAACACCGATGTCTTGTAGCTCCCATTGCCGTAATCATCGTTGGTCCACTTCTTCTCCATCGGCGGGAAATACACCGGCTTGGCGTTGATGAATTTGGCGCGCTCGACGGTGTTGTTGGTGCTCATTCCGAAGCTGGTAAACAGCAGGTACGAGATCGCTCCGGTCTTGCGGGTGGCATTGTCCTCGTAATTCACGAACGTGTCGTTGACCAGTTCATGGCGGTAATCGTAGAACTCGTAGCCGCGGATGGGGAAATCCGGAATTTCGGGCTCCGGCAAGCTGCGGCCGTAAGCTATTTCCGCGGGCGTGCTGGGATTGCCGATGTTGTCGGTTTCGCCCACGAACAGCGAGTCGACCACGCGTGACGTAAACGCCGAACGTCCGAAGTTGCCCGACGCATGCGTGTAGCCGATGGCGTTGTCGGCCAGCTTCAGATTCTTGAAGGTGTCCATCTCGCCGCGGGCCCACATTCCGCTATTCCGGTTCTTGTAGCTGGTGAAATCCTCGATCACCGTTTCCACGATCGGGCTGTTCGCGTCAGACGGATTGGCTAGGGCCATATGGCCGCCGGGACTGATATGGCCATTGGGCTGAGGGCCCCGGTCGAATATGAAACCGTCAAAGTTCGAATGGGCGGTGTTGCCCTTGAACTCTCGCAGCCGCATTCGACGTGGCCAGGTCGTCTTGCTGATTTCCGTGCCGGCGAACGCGCCCGTCGGATGCTGCGGCAAGGCCAACCAGAAACCCGTCGCCTCGGATCCCGCGGCCACGTTGTCCACGAAAATATTGTCCGGGTTGGTGATCCAGAAAGTCGACGCCGTGTTGTCGGAAGGGAGCAGGATATCCTTGGCGTTCTGGCCGGCCGAATCGAAGTTCTTGCCGCCCTCCGCTCCGAATGGGCCGAGGTTTGTCCCCACGCACGGCGCGTCCGGATGACACTTGGTCAGGATCCCCAGGTTGTGCACGAACTGGTTGCCGTGCTCCACGGCGTCTTCGAGGAAGAAGCAGTGACCAATGTTGTTGTAGGTCACGTTGTTTTCGATGTCCAAGTAATTTGTGCCGTGCACGGTGACGCAGCGGCTGTAAGTGTCGTGAATCGCCGAGTTCTTGATGTACTGGCCCTGCGCATCGCCGATCAGATGCCAGTGGATGGGATAGCGCGCCAGATGCATGTTCTGACCCATGCGATTGAGCTCGACGCCGTCGACAAACATCTTGCTCCCGTTCATCGCCATGATGTGGCCGCCGAAGAGCGTCTGGTCCGCGTCAGGCGAAGCCTGGATCAGGATATTGCGCGACAGCATGCCGACTTCGCCGCGTTCATCCACGTCGAAGGTGATCTTGCCGAAGTGCATGTAGTCGAGTTTCTTGTCGAGCGTGATCATATTGCCTCGGATGGCGGCAATGGTTCGCCGCTCTGCCTGATGGGGATCGAAATCCGTGGACGCGAGGACAATCACGTCACCTTTTTTCCATTGAGCGGCGTTCAGGACTTCAATCGAGTTGCTGCCTGCCTCGGCGGTCTGGGACAACTTCGTCCAGGAGTTCGTCCGGTTACCGTGCAGGTTCAGGGTTCCGCCCATCATCATGATCCCGCGGTCACTGCGGTCATTCGTTCCACCGATTCCACTCATATCTTCGTCTTTGACGTTGTCGGTGAGGGTAATTGTCGCCTTGCGCGTATGGGGTTTGGCTTCGGTGCCGATTTCCAGTTCCCCGTGCACCATGACCCACTCGGTGGTCAGTTCAAGATCTTTATTATCGGCGAAGCTCAGTTTGCCGTTGATCGTCAAACTGCGCAGCGCCGGCGGCGTGACATCGAGGACGACGTTCATGTCCTTGTCAATGGTGACAGCGGCGTCTTTGCCAGGCACCTTCTTGTCAGGCCAGGTGGCTGCATCAGACCAGCGCTTCGCGCCGGCCGTCGAAGTCTTTTGCTGCGCTTGGAGGACGGCATATCCGCCGAGGCCTAAAAAGGCTGGAACCAGCAACGAAAGGAACAAGAGAGAACGTTTTCGCATCATTAAATCTCCGTGATCGATCATGTTACGCTACTTGCTCCCGCGAGGATCGAAGGACGTGTAGCACGGGACGATTCTACACCTATCGTCGGCCGGACGCCAGCGGATGGGTTTTGCGGAGCGCAGGGCTGAAGGGATCCGGGCACGGCGGTTCGGACGCCAGAGCATCCAACGCGTCGGGTGCTTATTCCTTCCAGTCACGATCCGGCGTGTCTTGTAGAGCCACTGGCCATTCACCTTGACCCAACAGAACCTTCCGGAGACATGGATTACACTCTCCAGAAACCGCGCACAACGGCCGCCCTCCGCGCGGGGTTTCCGATCCTCAGGGACCGCGCTTCGGGCGGCCTGTGCGCTCTTTCGCTCCGCAGAACGCGGCGACTGAGAGCGGCAATGCGGGGATAGAGATTGTCCTGGGCGAGCGCTTCCCCAGCGTGACGGTCTTCGGCCTTTCTCTTGCGCGTGGCGGCCATCAAACGATGACACGTTCGATCTCGATCTATCATTAGATACTCCAAGCGAACCGGTCTAACAGCTGGTTAACGAAGCACGGAGGCACCAACGACTTGTGTCGAAGAGCTCTCCGCGGGTGAGTCGGCCACTCGTACATTGCTCCATAGATGGCATTTTCGGACACAAAGTCGCTTGCAGATCGATCCGCGGCTTAACTTCGCTTCAGCGGATTCTCGTGCTCAATCCCCGCAAAATCCCGTTGATTACTGGTGACCACGACACAGCCGTTCGCCTCCGCGGTCGCCGCGATAATCATGTCGAGAGCATCGCGCGGACGCCCGGCCGCTGTGCCTTCCGTCATCAGCCGCTCCCAGAGCAGACCAGCCTTTTCATCGAATGCGAGCACCCGCCCGACGAATAACGCCGGTGGACCAGCCGGTCCCGAGAACCACGCCTGCAGTTCCTGCCGCTTCCTGCCCGCCGGCTTCATTCAGAATCCCCCGCCGGATTTCCGCGACAGTCAGCGACGAAATGAAAAGATTCCGGTCATCCTGCGCTGCCATCCATGCCGCCAGCGCGAGCGAAGGCGCAGGCTTAACAGCGTCGCTGAGAATGTTCGTCGCGCCAGTTGCCAGTGTAGTGCCCACAAATAGGTGGACATTTCATTTCGTGGGGCGGACGATCGTTTTCCGTCGTCTGCCCTGTATATTCACGAGAGGACAGGCCACAAACGGCGATGGCCTGCCCCACGCTGAGAGCAGTTTCACAATTAGTGTGAAGCCTTCGATGAAGCCTGATGGCCGGCTTTGCTTAAGTAAAGTCGCCGGCGGCAGGACCGCCAGCGGTACACTTTTTACGAAAATGGCGGGAGGTCCGCAGGCGCGGGCGCAGTACGCGGTTCCACCACATGATCCCGCCGGTCACAAACATCACTGCGGGAGCCAGCCCGAAGATGGCCCACACCGCCTTCGTTGTCTGATCGCAGATACCGGGGCCTCGGCAGGGAATGCCGATGCCGTTAATGCGGCCGAAATGCAGATATGCGAGCCAGTAGATAATCTGGTCGCCGACGCGTGTTTTGAGGTTGGCGGCCGTAAGCGGCTCGATCCAATCGGCGAGATCCTGCACTCGATCCGGGATCGCGAGATAGATTCCGCTCAGTCCGAATATCAGAACGAATCCCAGGCTCCAGAAGCCGATCATGCTGTGCAGATGCCAGTTCCAACGCTTCCAGCCGACGCCGCGATGTAGGGTCAGACTGCGACGCCAGGTTTTGACGCCCGGCCACCAGATCACCATGCCGCTAATAGCGAGGATGAGCACCGCCAGCGCGCCAAGCCCATTCACTTTCCGACCCGCTTCTCCGGCAAGCAGGTTGTCGTGCAGATCGAGCAGCTTCGAAACGAGCCGGATGCCGGTGGAAACCGAATCGCCCAAATCGCCGCCGGTCCGCGGATCGAACAGCCGGTTCCTGATTTCATCGCCGCGCCGCATCCTGACATAGACCGCCTCATCGGGATTCGGCGGATGGTGAAGATTGGCGACGCTGAAGCCGGGGTACAGGCGCAAAGCGGCGGCCGTGAGTTGTTCATCGGTGAGGAGTGGTCCGGAACCCTTCGAAACGATAGGCGGCGGCGTGGCTGCGCGGTAAAGCTCGTTTCGATAAACCAGGACGCTTCCGGTGACGCTGATCAGGAGCACATAAAGCCCGATCGTCAGGCCGCTCCACAGATGCACCTGAAAGAGCGCCCTCCGCAACCAGATCTTTTGCGGCTGCCGAAGCCAGCGCTGCCATGCGTGTTTCTGTTCGTCGGCGGCCATAAGCGAGATGCTACTACGACCCGCGGGCTAAAGAGTCAACAAGCCGAGTCACGAAAAATATTCCTGCCGCACTTTGCGGCATTCCTGCCGTTCGGCAGCGCTCAATGTTTTCAGACGCGATTTGCCGGCGTTGAACACGGTCCGCGAAGACAGCCCCAGTCTGACCAGATTGTCCCGGTCCTGCCGCGGGAGCATGAGGTAATGCTGCCGGCAGTCGAAGCTGCGGCACAGGAAAGGGCGGCGATCGTAAATCGTGCAGCCGCGTTCACCGAGGTAGACGCATTGGCCGCTCTCGTCCGCGGCAAGGACAAAGAGGGTATTTCCCGTGCTGCCGGAACTAACAGCGCGATGTTCGTACGATTGCACGTCATCGCCTTGATCCGGATGCAGGACGAGGCCCTGATTACTCCGGCAACATTCCGTGCAGCCGTCGCAGGGCACCGCGGTCCGCTCGTTCGGAGACAACCTTCATTGTAGGAACATCCATTGAAGGAACACCTGCAAGGAACAGCAGGCCTATAAAGTTTTTGCAAATGTGCCGATAAACAAAACAACAGCTGTGATCTCCATTAAGAAATTTCTCGCGCTCGATACCGAGGCGGATCAGACGTTGATGCATGTGGTGCGTATCCTGATCCAGGGCATCGGCGAGCACGCGATCGAAGGCGATGCCGGCGAGTACGCTCGATTTCGCAACAGCATACAGGAAATTTCCGATGCGCTGATGGACGGAATTTCCCCGGCGGAACTTCTTGTGCATGCCGGTTCCGTTTTGAACGCACTTGAGGACTACAACGGTCGCACAGCCGCGCACCAGCACCTCCAGACCGGAGAACTCCAGCACATGGTGAAGATGCTGACATCCACGGTGAAGGCAGTCACCGCGGCCAGCAACGCCAACGCCTCTATTTTGGGTGACATCGAAAACCGAATTGTAACGATCTCGGAAATCGACGATGTCCGCATCATCAAGGCCAAACTGTCGGACTGCCTCACCGAAATTCGGAATGAAGCCGAACGCCAGCATAAGGAAACCGGAGATACCATTGAGCAGCTTAACTACGAGCTGACCCAAGTGCGGAAGCGCGCTGTAACCCAGTTGCCGGCCGAAGGGCAGGACGTGATTACCGGGCTGCCGCTGCGATCGGAGGCGGAAGTGGCGCTGGCGGAATCGGGCCGCACAGGCGCTCAGGCATTTGCCGCGATCCTCGTGCTGGATCGGCTGCAGCTTCTGAATCAACGGTTCGGCCGGGAGGCGGGCGACGAAATCCTGGTCGCGTTTACCAGGATGGTCGAAAAGCAGCTTGGTCCGGAGGACCGGCTTTTCCGGTGGGGCGGTCCGGCCCTGCTGGCATTACTGCGCCGCGCCAAGGGAATCGAAAGCGTCCGCGGCGAGGTCGCCCGCATCATGGCAACCCGGCTGGACCACACGATCCAGACTCCTTCCCGAAGCGTGCTCATCCCGATCGCTGCCCGCTGGACGCTGTTTCCCATGATGGCCGCGCCGCGCCTGATTTATCAGAAGATTGACGCCTTCGCGGCGAAGCCGCTGGCCCGCGAATCGACGGCTTAAACTCAGCTCTTCACGGCTGCAGGTTCAAATACCGCGGCACGCCTTCCTCCGCTCCTCCCAAAGCCGTCGCCAGCGCGATCTTGGCTCCGTTGTGAGCGTTCAGACTTCCGATGTAGTTCTCATTGGCCGCCGCCAGCAGTTGCTGCGCCTGCACCACTTCGATGTTGTCCGTAACCCCGGCTGCAAAGCGATCACGGGCCTCGACCAGGGTCTCCGTCGCGAGGTCCACGTTGGTCTTCGCTACCGTCACCTGATCCGCCGCGGATTGCAGATCCAGCAGCGCGTTTCTCACCTCATAGTCGATGCGGCCGCGCAGGTCTTCCAAAGCGTTCTTCTTCGTGTGCAATAACGCTTCAGCCTGATCGATATCTGTCGCCGCCCGGCCGCCCGCGTATATCGGGAAGCGAACGCCCGCCAGCAGACTATACGTCCCGTGCGAATTGGCCAGGGTAGTGCCGATATCGCCGTAATCGGCCTGCACAACCACGCTGGGCCAGTAATGCTCGGACCGCGCCGCCTGCACGGCGTATTCCGCGGCGCGAACATTGGCCTGAGCCGCCCGGAAATCCGCGCGATGATCGTACGCCTGTTTCAGAAGATCGTCAATCGCCGTTGTCAGGGGCGCAAAGGGAAGAAGGTCGGTGACACTGAAGCGCTGCCCTGCCGGCAGCCCGATCGCCCGCGCCAGAACCAATTTGTCTTTCTCCACCTGGTTCTTCTGTGCGACAAGCCTCTGCTGCTCCGTTTTGAGCTGCACTTCCGCGCGAAGAACGTCGATGCCGGGCACGGTGCCCGCGTTCTTTTGATCTGTCGCGCGGTCGAAGAGAGCCTGAGCGGTATTCAGTTCCGCCTGAATCGCATCCACACGAGCGGAATCCGAGATGATCCCGAGATAGGCGTTGCTCACCGCCTGGACAACCAGATTGCGCGCATCTTCCGCTGAGAGTTCGGCCGCTTTCTGGCTCTCGGTGGCCGATTTCAGATTCTTCAGCGAAGTGCGGTCGTATACCGTCTGTTCGAGATACGCTCGGACGTTTTGATAACCAAACGGACCCGCAACGGAAGGGATTGGAAGCCCCGGAGCATTCAGGCCAAACGCTACCAGATCGATCTGCTGCGATGTCTGCATGGCGCCCGCGGACAGGTTCGGCAGCAAGGTACTCAGAGTACGGCGGCGCTCGGCTCGTACAGTATCGACAATGTCCCGATTAGTCAGAATCCCGAGGTTGTATTGCAGGCCGCGCCGTATCGCTTCGCGGAGCGAGAGGCCCAGCGGGGTGGCTGTCGCTGTTCCGGACGCTACGCTCCCACCGTAGGAAACCTGTGGTCGCTCCTGTAACACAGGCGCGGGCCCGTTCGGTACCGGTTGTGGGAGTGGAGGAAGCTGCGCCAGAGCCCCGCATGCGACCAACGGCAATAGTAGGGATATTTTGAATGTCAATGGATTCTGTTCCTTACCTGCATTGTCTGATGACCCGATGGGCGAATGGTCGCAGGAAGTGTCACAGCCATCACGCGGTTGCATTAATGGTGCGCAGAGCCCACGGCCCGCAGCCGACGCCCTCATCGGCTCACTGAGTTTGGATCAGGAGGAAGGACTCGTTACTCCCCATTACGTCAACGCTCCGCGGGCGATTCACAACGATTTCCAGGAGTTTCTCGCTGAAAACAAAGCCCTTGTGCGGCTATCGACGAGAAACCCACCCTTCGGCGACCGACAATGTGGCATGACCAGCAACGCGAGTTTGTCTTATCCATGTTCATTCGTGGCCAAGTTACTCCGGAAAAAACTACCGAGGGTTGGTACAACCCGCGCCTCAGCAAAAGGTAATTTTGCCGAACGAAACAGTGACGAGGTTCACTCACCCGCGCGGATGAAAAAAGACGGACCGGGCAGATTGGCGCAAATGCATTTTTGCCATTAGGTCCCAGGAACTTATTGAAAGCAAACAGTCGACACGGCTTGGGTTCGGCTATTTTCGGAAGAACCCAAGTTGGCTTTTGCCAACAAAAGCAACCACTGGGATTTTCCGCTTTGTAACTTGCCTCCCGGCCCTGACAACAGCCAAAGTGGATATATGAAGGAAAGTCTCCCGCCGCAAATTGCCGCCGAGGTCCAGACTGCCGCCGAAGACTGGTCGCGAAGCGGAAAGGTAGCCCGCCTGTGGAATCGCGACAAAACCCTTTGGACCAACGCCGACGAAGATAAATGGCTTGGCTGGCTGGACATCGCCGACAGGCAATTGGAGCAGAAATCGGTCTTCGCCGCCGTTGCGAATCAGGCCAGATCGGGCGGCTATCGAGATGTCGTAGTTCTCGGAATGGGAGGATCGAGCCTTTGCCCCGAGGTGCTTTCGATGACATTCGGGCAGCAGGAGGGTTTCCCCAAACTCCATATTCTCGACTCCACCGACCCGGCGGAAGTGAAAGCTATCGAAGACCTCGCCGACCCCAAAACGACTCTTTACATCGTCTCCAGCAAGTCGGGGAGCACGCTCGAACCGAATATCTTCAAGCAGTACTTTTTTGAGAAGTCCGGCGGCGTCTCCGGCAACGCGGGCTCGCGTTTCATTGCCGTCACCGATCCCGGCTCCAAAATGGAACAGGTCGCGAGATCCGATGGTTTCAGCCGCATCTGTTACGGCGTGGCTTCGATCGGCGGACGCTATTCCGCGCTCTCGGACTTCGGGATGATTCCCGGAGCCGCGGCCGGACTCGATATTCCGAAGCTCCTCGATCGCGCTGTAACGATGTCAGGACAGTGCCGCGAACCGGATGCCGCGAAAAACCCCGGCGTCTCGCTCGGGCTCGCTCTCGGTACGCTGGCAAAACATGGCCACGACAAGATCACTCTGATTGCCTCTCCGGCAACCTTCGACCTGGGCGCATGGCTTGAGCAGTTGATTGCCGAATCCACCGGCAAGATCGGACGCGCCCTGATTCCTGTAGACCGTGAGCCTGCCGGACGGCCCGAAGACTATGGCCAGGACCGCACGTTCGTTTACATTCGCTTCGCTCCGGAGGTCGACACGAAGCAGGAGGATGCGGTCGCCCAACTCGAACGCGCCGGCCATCCGGTCATTCGTCTGGAGGTGAGCGATCGCTATGAGATCGGCGCGGAGTTCTTCCGCTGGGAAATCGCCGTGGCCGTTGCGGGAGCCGTAATCGGCATCAACCCGTTTGACCAGCCGGACGTCGAAGCCAGCAAGATCGCCACCCGCAAACTCACCGACGGATACGAGAAAACCGGAAAGCTGCCTCCGGAATCGCCCATTCTGGAAGCCGACGGGATGAAATTCTTCACCGACGCGCGCAATGCCTCGCAACTGCAGGGCAAGACGGCGGTCGAATTGCTGCGCTCGCATTTCAATCGGCTCGGTGCAGGCGATTATTTCGCGCTCCTCGGATTTATCCAGATGAATTCGGACCATGAAGACGCGCTGCGGAAAATGCGACTGAGTGTTCGCGACCGTAAGCGGGTCGCTACCTGCCTCGGGTTCGGACCGCGCTTCCTGCATTCCACCGGTCAGGCTTACAAAGGCGGTCCCAATTCGGGCGTTTTTCTGCAGGTCACCTGCGACGACGCCGAAGATCTCCCGATCCCAGGACGGAAATTCACGTTTGGGATCGTCAAAGCGGCGCAGGCGCGCGGCGATTTCGATGTCCTTGCGGAAAGACAGCGGCGCGCATTGCGCGTTCACCTTCCCGCGGATCTGAAAACCGGTCTTATAACGCTGGGAGCAGCGATTACGGAGGCACTGAGCTAATGCAAATCGGAATGGTGGGTCTCGGAAAAATGGGCGGCAATATGTCTCGCCGCCTGGTGCGCGGCGGGCATGAGGTCGTGACGTTCGATCTCGACCGGACGAAAGTAGCTGAATTCGAGAGCGAGGGCATGAAAGGCGCGACCGCCCTTCCCGCCTTCGTGGCGCTGCTGACGAAACCGCGCGTCGCGTGGCTCATGGTTCCGGCCGGCGAGCCCACGGAATCGATGGTCAACAAGCTGGCGGCTCTCTTCGAACCCGGTGACATTCTGATCGACGGCGGTAATTCGTATTACAAGGACGATGTCCGCCGCGCCGAGGCACTCAAAGAAAAAGGAATCCATTACGTCGACGCGGGCACCAGCGGCGGCGTATGGGGAATCGATCGCGGCTACTGCCTGATGGTCGGGGCGGAAACGGAAACATTCAGGCATCTGGAACCGATTTTCAGGACGCTCGCGCCTGGCACCGGCAATGTCGCACCCACGGCAGGCCGGCCGCTCGAAGGCCGCACGGCGCATCTCGGCTATCTGCATTGCGGACCGAACGGAGCCGGTCACTTCGTGAAGATGGTGCACAACGGAATCGAATACGGTCTGATGCAGGCATACGGCGAAGGCTTCGACATCATGAAGAACGCCGCGTCGAGCGAATTACCGGAGAACCATCGGTACAACCTCGACCTCGGCGAGATCTCCGAGCTTTGGCGCCGCGGCAGCGTGGTGAGTTCCTGGCTGCTCGATCTCAGCGCCATCGCGCTCGCGCACGATCCGGGGCTTGAAAGTTACACCGGCTACGTGCAGGATTCGGGCGAGGGCCGCTGGACCATCATGGCCGCGCTTGAGGAAGCCGTTCCCGCCGACGTCCTCACCGCGGCGCTCTACGTTCGCTTCCGGTCGCGGCAGGACCACACATTCACCGAGAAAATGCTCTCCGCCATGCGGCAGCAGTTCGGCGGACATGTGGAACTGCATTCCCCCGAGAACAAATAATGGCCGAGCCTGCTCACGATCAGGGTCGTGTCGCGGATCGCTGCATTATGGTGATCTGCGGAGCATCGGGCGATCTCACCACCCGCATGCTGTTGCCGGCGCTTTATAACCTGGCAAGGACCAATCTTCTGCCGCAGGAATTCGCGATCCTGGGCTTCGCAAAAGACGAACTGTCTGAAGAAGATTTTCGCAAGCGGGCACGAACCGACATTCGTCAGTATGCGGGCGCGCCGGAAAATTGCGCTCAGTGCGACTGGATCGCCGACCGGGCTTACTACATCACAGGCGACTTCGCCAACCCTGCCGACTTCGTCAGGCTGAAGGACAAAATAGCCGAGCTTGAGCACCGGCACAACACGCAGGGTAACGTTTTCTTCTACCTCGCGACACTGCCCCAATTCATCTCAGAGATCGTCCGCCAACTGGGTGAACAGGGCCTGACCCGTGAGGAAAATGACAGTTGGCGGCGCGTCATCATTGAAAAGCCGTTCGGCAGCGACCTCGAATCCGCAAAGACATTGAATCGCGAAATCAGCCAGGTTCTCAACGAAGACCAGACGTTTCGCATCGATCACTATCTCGGTAAGGAAACCGTTCAGAATATCCTCGTGTTTCGCTTCGCTAATGGCATTTTCGAGCCGGTCTGGAATCGTCGGTACATCGACCACGTCGAGATTACTGTGTCGGAAACAATCGGCATCGAGAGGCGCGGCGGCTACTACGAGCGCGCCGGCTGTCTGCGCGACATGATTCCGAACCACCTGCTCCAACTTTTGTCCCTGACTACCATGGAGCCGCCGATTTCATTTCAGGCGGATGCCGTTCGCGACGAGCAGTCGAAGGTGCTCCACGCCATCCAGCCGATTCAGCCCGAAGATGTTCTCACGCGCGCGGTTCGCGGCCAGTATTCCGAGGGAACCATCGACAAAGAGCATGTCCGAGCCTATCGTAACGAGGAGTTTGTCGATCCTCACTCGAACGTCGAAACTTTCGTGGCGCTGAAACTCCAACTGGACAGTTGGCGCTGGGCGGATGTCCCGTTTTACATCCGCACCGGAAAAAGGCTCGCGAAACGGGCCACGGAGATCGTGATTCAGTTCCGGCGCGCGCCGCTGGTGCTGTTCCGCGAAACTCCGGTCGATCAACTCACTCCCAACCTGCTGGTAATTCACATTCAGCCCGACGAAGGGATCTCATTAAGCTTCGGGGCTAAGATTCCCGGCGCGCATGTCCGGATCGGCGACGTAAAGATGGATTTTCGCTACGCCGATTACTTCGGCGCCGAGCCCAGCACCGGTTACGAACGGCTGCTCTACGACTGCATGATCGGCGACCAGACCTTGTTCCAGAGGGCTGACATGGTGGAAGCCGGGTGGAGCGTCGTAGAGCCCGTGCTCGACGTCTGGAAGGCGCTGCCCGCCCGCACCTTTCCGAATTACGCCGCCGGCTCCTGGGGTCCGAAAGAGGCTGACGATCTGATCAGGCGCGACGGACGCCGCTGGCGCACCGAATAGGAGCCCGACTGGATAAACGCTTGCCGTTTGCCAGGATAGTCGTTTGCTACGATGGTTAGGCTATGGCAATTCCCAATGTAAAGCGGTTCCGGCCGTTCTGCCCGACGTGCAACGAGAGCTATACGTTAATGGCTGTGCTTCCGAAGGACGCGAATGTCGACGCGTTCCTCACCGAAGCGGTGGCTCGTCACGACCACAAGGCCTTCGCCGATGCTAAGGCGCAACAGTCCAAAATCCGCGTCGGTCAGCAGAAGCAGAAGAAAGCGAAGTAGTTCTTTTTCAGATTCCCAGGCGGGCCCGGAGCGACCTCAGGGCCCGCAGACCTTCCTTCGAAACATCCTGGTCGCTATCCCGGCTGACTTTGTCCAGGTAAGACACCGAACTCCGATCACCGCTCGCTGAAAGCACGCGCGCCAGGTAAATCTTTTCTTCTTTTGATCCCGGATCAATCGAGAGGGACAGAGCTTCCAGCACCGGCTTGCGCCGCGCGGCTTCCACCAGATACGCATACGCGGTATCGTGCCAGGCGGCTGAGTTCAGGTTGTTGATCAGATAGCGAAACGGGGCGTCATCGGCAAGATCGAGCCGGCCTTCCATAACCAGTCCGAATGCCGCGGCGAGGCGTGGAGCTATCTTTTCCTCATCCTGCCAGGACTTGTCGAGAGTGGGCTCATCGGCGCGATTTCCGATTCTCCCCAGGCCCTCCGCCGCGGCGGCTCGAATCTTCTCGTCCTTCGCGCCCAGTTCACGCAGGAACAGGTCTCTGTCCTGCATTGCCGGCATCATGGCAATCGAGCCCAGGGCGGCGCGTTCCGCTTTCGCGTTGCGGGGATTGGCGATGATCGCGCGCAACGTGGGCAGCGCATCGGTGCTGCGAAGCGTCCCGGCTGTGCTGATAGCAGTCATCTGCACACGGTCGTCGAGATCCCGCAGGAGATAGGTAATCCTGGGACCCGCCGCCGGATCGCCAATTTTCTGCATGGCGGCGAGCGACTCGTACATCACATTGTTGTCTTTTGAGCGGAGCGCGTCGATCAGATCCGGCAGGGCGGCGCGCCCGCGCAGGATTCCGATGGCGCGGCAGGCGTTCGCCCGCGAATCCATGCTCGACCCGCCGCGTGCAAGCTGCCCCAACGCGGCGATCACATCAGGCCGAACAATGACAAATGCGTCAATGATCTGATCGTTGGCGTCGCTGAATTTGGCTTTGACCGAAGCCCCGGCGCGAATCAGGGTCGAGCCCAAACCCTGTCTGACGTATCCGGGCAGATAGTAATTCACCAGCCCGTCTGTTGCGAGAATCTGCATCTCCGGATCGGCGTCCTTTGTTGCGCGAATCAACGGTTCGACAGTGTCTTTGCCGCCGAGCGCGGTTAACTGTTTGACCGCTTCAATACGTGTGTCGACGCCGGCGCTGTTCAGATATCCGGCAACAGTGGGGATCGCGATCTGGCCCTGTTTGGCCACCGCGCGGACATCCTTCGGGGTCTGGCCGGAACACACCGAGACCAATAGCGGAATCAGGCTGAAAAATAGCAGAGAGCGGGGCATCTGAATCGATTATCCCGCGAAACCGGAAGAGTATCTAGCGAACGAACTCGACTTTGACACGCTTGGGAATGATCCCCACTTCGTGGCCGAGGTCCAGCAGCTTCTGCGCGGCTTTCGGGATCACGTCGCCGGCATCAACGGTGTAGTGGTTTACGTACATACCAACAAATTTCTCCGCCAGACGCGGCTCCATGTCGCGCGCGAACTGCAGCGCATATTCCAGCGCTTCCGCGTGATTGTCGAGCGCGTACTGAATGCTGTCGCGCATCATGCGGCAGCATTCACTCTTCACATCCTTCGGCAGCTTCTTCAGGAGAACGTTGCAGCCGAGCGGCAGAGGCAAGGCAAACTTTTCCTTCCACCACTTGCCCATATCCAGCACGCGATGGAACCCGACTTTGTTATACGTCAACTGCGCTTCATGGATAATCAGACCGGCGTCCGCCGCGCCGCCCTGCACCGTTTCGAGAATTTTGTCGAATGGAACAACTACCGGCTCGAAATCGGGCTCGAATATTTTCAGGGAAAGATACGCCGTCGTCATCGTTCCCGGAATCGCGATCTTTTTGCCTTTGATTTCTTCCGGTTCCATGGGGTGCGTTGCCACGACCATGGGCCCGTAACCGTCGCCCACGCTCGAGCCGCTGGCCATCAGGTCGTACTTTCCTGAAACATACGCATATGCGTGATATGAGATCGCGCTGAGCTCATACACGCCTTCCATGGCATTGCGGTTCAGCGTCTCGATGTCGGACAGAACGTGTCGAAACGTCACGAATGAAGAGCGAACTTTTTTGGTCGCGAGCCCGTAAAACATGAACGCATCGTCCGAGTCCGGGCTGTGAGCGGCAACTATTTCGAAAGGATTTTGATCCGGCATACGAGGTGAGTCGGAATCGTTCAGTATCGCATGCCGAAACGCGTGGATCGAAACAATGCCGATCTCAACGGATATCCGGTGAGCTGCGAAGCGCCGGGCGTGAGAATGGAATGATGCGTGCGACTGTAGTGAATAATGACTCGCCGAACCGTTATCGCTCTCGCACCGGCACTGTTGCTGCCGTCGTGCTCGTCCGGACCTCCTCCCGTGGCAGCTCCGGGGAAACCCGCGGTCCCTCTTACCGGACTCCACGCCCTCTATCAGTTGTATACGTCGGCGAGAGCATGGGCACAGGACCTGCAGATTCTGCGGTACTTCAGCATCAATATTCCCGAGGTTCAGCACGAGGACGGTAAAGCCCCGGCATGGCAGGTTATATTCGTTTCGCAAGCTCTGGCCAAATCGCGCACCTACACGATCTCGGTCTATGAGGCCAGCGCCACATTACATCAGGGAATCTTTCCGGATGCTCCACAAGAATGGCCCGGAGGTGGAAAGCCCTTCCTGCTCGAGGCGGCGAAAGTCGATACCGATAAGGTTTGGGAAACCGCTCTGGAGCACGGCAGGGAATACAACAGCAAGAACCCAAAGATACCGATTTCCTGGATACTCGAGATGGATAAGGGAAGCGACCCGACCTGGCGCGTTATTTGGGGACAAAGCGCCGGCGAAAGCAGCTTTTCAGTGTTGGTGGATGCTTCGACGGGCGACTTTATTCAGATCCTGCACTAATTGACGCGGGAGCGCGATTGGCCTCTTCGCTTCGGAGGCTTCCGCACCTTGGCTTTGTTCTTGTTCTTTCGCGCCTTCACCAGGTGCATGTTCGCGGAGTGGAACGTCGCACCTTCGAGCGGAGACAATGCGAAGCATAGAGCGAGAGCCAGAATCAGCGATTTCATTGGTCCTATCTTAGCTGATCCGGAGATGGGAAGTTGCGATAAACAAGGAAGAAGCTCCACACGGTCAGCAGGACACAAAGCGCGGCCACAGCGCGCCACGCGCCTTCCCGCGCAGCGGAGGATCGAACCGGCGTTCCGGCGGCATATCCGATCACGAATCCGGCGGCGAGTCCGCCGATGTGCGCCCAGTTGTCGACAGCAAAACCGGGGATCAACCCGAACGCAATGATGTAAATCACCCACCGAGCGTAGAAATTCCGAATCGCCCGGCCCACCGACGATCGGTTGGCAACTCCGAACGCGATCATCGCCCCGATCAGCCCCATGATTCCGGCCGAGGAGCCCACGGAAGGCGACAGCGGATTCAACAGGGCGCTCATATAGAAGCCCCCAACCGTGCCGGCAAAATACACCACCAGAAACCGTGGGGTCCCATATACCTGCTCCACCTGCGCGCCCAGATCGTAGAGCACCCAACTGTTCATCAGAATGTGAAGCCATCCGCCATGAAGGAATCCCGCGGTGATCAGCCGCCAATATTGGTGGTTCTGAAATATAAACGGTCCGTACTTCGCGCCAAGGACTCCGATAGCGTTTGTTTCGCCGATCGTCCGCTCTAAAAAAAGCGTTCCGATGAACAAGCCGAAATTGATCAGCAGAATCAAAATCGTCGTGAAGTGAGCCTGCGGAATCAATCCACCGAGGATTTGACCGGGCTGGCGGATATCGATCGCTCTTCGGCCCACCGGTTGGCCACAGTAGGGGCACGTATGATCGCCGGCGGCGATAAACGCCCGGCAGTGCGGGCACATGCGGCGCTTATCCATGCTTGAGCTCCTGCCCGAGTCTGATCTCCTGCCCGACTCCTGCGAGACCGTTCGACCGCCTCATCAGCAGCGCAGCCAAGCCGAACTGAGCAACGATTTTCAAAATATCCAACCCCGAGTAAACGCCGTGCAATGTCCAAAATGTCTTGTATCGGGGATCGGTCGCGGGAAGATCGTCCACGATGCGGCCGAGATCGGTGATCCGCGACGTAAGAAAAAAATGTTCCGCCGCGACGACGGCGAGCAGAACCACGCTGAGAGTCAGCACGCTCCGCCGCTGTCTTTCTCCCAACAGAAACAGCAGCAGGAGTCCCGCGCCGATAACAAGCTCAGCCCGTTCCCAGTTGAGAAAAATCCAATTATTCTCTTCGCCGGCATTCCGGCGAAGAATGACGCGCTCCCTCTCGCGGCCGATCGCATTCAATTCCGCCGACGTTCCGGCGTTGCCTGGCGCAGCCAGAAAACGATCCACCGCCTGGAAATTCTGCGTGACCGCCATATCGGCAAGAATACTCGCACCGAGCCATGCGCCCAGCAGGACGGCTGTAAGCCCTCTCATGGCGCTCTAGCGGCTCGCCGGAGGCGTCAAACCATTCATGCGCAGGTATTCGACCATCTGTCCATAGTGGTCGTAGGTGTGCCAATAAAAGATCGCCACCGATTCGACGCGCGGGCTCTTGCCTTTTGGGTTAAACGGACTCGCGGTCAGTTCCATAAGGTTCGCGTTCGTCAAAGTCGCGACGGCCCGATGCGCATGCGCGAACGCATCTTTGAGGTACTTAACAATTTCGTCTTTGGTCTTGAGATCGTCCGGTCCATTATCGTGCGCCTGGCTGGGAATCGTTTCTCCCAACAGCGCGCTGGCCACGGTGTTGATCTCAAAAGCGATATGTCTTGCCTCCAGCGCAAAGGTCCGCACGCCTTTGAAATTGCCGTTGGTGGGAGCGAAGTCGAATTTGTCGGCGGGCATCGCTTCGGTCAGTCCGACGACTTCGCGTTCCGTGTTACTGAGTTGCCGGTCGAAGATTTGCCGTGCATCGGGCGCCGCATCGGCAGCCAACAGGGGAAGCGTGCAAAGCGCAAGCGCGGTCAAAGATCGGATGAGTAGCATCGGCTAACCAGTTTATCGTCAGACGGCTTTATCGTCAGACCATGTCGATCGTAAGAGGAACAGGCTGGCTGCCGCATGATTCATGATAGGGGAATAAACGGCGAATGCCGACGGTTGTATGGCGAAAGTTAGTCTGTTCGGGGGAAGGCGGCAGATGTTACTAATGGGACATCAGTACAATGCCCCGATGACATCTACGAAGCCGGACACGTCGCGCAGACCGGACTGGGCGTGGAAGGTCGGACTGGTCCTCGACACTCCGGAACTGTCATCGGAGTTGCTCTCCGCCATCACGGAAGCCGGCGCAGAGAAGGTCTTCGAATTTCCCGCCTCGACCTCTTCGTTCGAGGTTGCGAGTGCCGTCGAACGAAACAAACCGGATCTCCTGTTTGTCGAACTTTCGTCCGCGTCAAGGCCGGCGGCTGAGTGGATCGCGGACGTGCGAGCGGGTGAAGAAACGCCGCTCATCGTGGCGGTTCATCCATCCGCCGAGCCCATGGCTATGATTTCCGCGCTTCGGGCAGGAGCCAGTGAATTCCTGTCGCTCCCCGTCAGACCGGCGATCTACGAAGCGATGGAAAGAGTCGGCACGCTGCTGGAGACACGCCGTAACTCATTGGTGGAGCGCGGAAAAATCGCAGGCGTGCTTTCAGCCAAAGGCGGCTGTGGCGCGACCAGCATTGCCTGCTACGTGAGCGCTGCCCTCGCTAAAGCCGGCAATGCCGAGCCAAGAGCCCACGTACTTGTTGCGGACCTGGATTACCAGTCGCCGGGCGCGCGCGGAGTGTTTCGCGTTCATCCGCAAACACACGCAGGCGAGGCGTTCGATGCCGTACGCCGTCTGAGTTCCGGGGTTTGGCGCGAGTTCGTCACGCCAACCGCGGCCGGAGTCGATTTGCTGGCATCGCCGGCGGACACCTTCTCGAACCCGGTATCCGAGCCGCCCGATCAATGGCGGGTGGAAAGCCTTTTCCGGTTCATCGGCCGCCAGTACAGCTGGATACTGGTCGATCTCGGCAGACACCTGAACCCGGCAAA
The DNA here is from genome assembly GCA_036273015.1 of Bryobacteraceae bacterium. Classification (GTDB taxonomy): domain Bacteria; phylum Acidobacteriota; class Terriglobia; order Bryobacterales; family Bryobacteraceae; genus BOG-234. Next base: position 20,491 of record DATAXN010000079.1, read on the forward strand.
CTGGACTCTGCTGCAGAACGTCGAGGAGCTCTTCATTGTCACGGCGCCGGACGTCCTTGCGCTGTTCCAGACCCGATCTATTCTTCAAACGCTGGCCAATCGAGGCTTTGACAAAAGCCGTATCCGGATCGTCCTGAACAAAAATCTGAGCTCTCCCCAGGATTTCTGGGTTGAGAGTATTGAACAGATGTTCGAGATGAGCGTCTTCGCTATTATTCCGAGCGACGATGGGATGTTCGAAAAAAGACCGCGCGATCGTTTTGAATTTCCATCGGAAACTCCCTTCGGCCGTGCCCTGACCAAGATGGCAGCACGGATGGCAGGACCACCTAATCCCGGCCGGAAAGCAGCGTGAGCGCGCGGTCATGATTGTCACCCGGCGACTCAGCAGCACGACACATTGTCACAATAACCTCTGCGATTATCTCTCTAAGTATCTGATTTCGAATGTGAAAGTGTCCCGTAAGAGTTGGTCTCCGGTATGCATGAGAGGGTAAGCTGGTATATAGCCGATGCCTGAATACTCGATCCTCTACATCAGAACGGATGAACATCCGGCTGACAAAATCGAGGCCGCTTTGGTCGACGGATTCCCGGGAGCAGTCGAATGGACGCGCGTCGAAGCGTTGTTCGACGGTCTGCGGACGCTGCAGGAGCGCGCCTTCGATCTGATTATTTCGGACCTGTATCTTCCCGACGGGCAGGGGCTGGCTACGGTACGCCACCTGAATCAACATGCTCCGCAGACACCGATCATTGTGCTCTGCAAGGGCAAGGACAGGGATACAGCAGTCAGTGCGGTCCGCAAGGGCGCATACGATTTCTTCTGCTATGAAGATCCGGATCTCGCCAATCTGCGTCGCGCGGTACAGGGAGCGTTGAAAAACGCGGAAGGCCAGAAAGCGGAACCCGGCGAAGGCGATCGCCGGACAAACGCACGCTTTCCCTGCCGGCTGGCCGTGAGTTATCAGGCGCTGGAGCACCCGTTTCTTTCGGGCGTAGCTACCAGCGAAACGTTGAATATCAGCAGTAAGGGCCTCGTTTTCGCAACGGACGAACAACTTCAACCTGGGCAATTGATACAGGTTTCGGTCGATTGGCCGGCGCGCCTCGAAAATCAGGTACCGCTGAAGCTGGTGGCGGAAGGCCGGATCGTTCGAAATGTAAACGGCCTGCTGGCCATGCGGATCGATAAGTACGAATTCAGGACTCGCCGCCTCAAGACGCAAAATGCAGGCGCACCGGCGACAGAGAAACAAACAAGCCGTCCCACAGAGACGGCAGCGAACATATCATCCCGGCCGGGTACGGCGGCGGGTAACAGAGCGGTTGACGCGCATGCGCGTCGGACTGTCTGATAACTCGGCCAATTTGTATCCGGAGGGACAGAATTGTCAAAGGTTTTTCTTTTAAGCGATCAGCCCGTTCTATTGTGCGGATTCGAATCCGTTCTCCGAAGCGCGGGCTTTGAAATTGTGGGCAGTTGCGAGGCCGGCGCCTTCGCGACCGCTATCCCGGAAACCGTCGAATCCGGCCGCCGCCCCGACGTATTGCTGCTCGATATCACCGCAGGCCTGACCTTCGCCGACCTGAGTGAACTGCACGCGCGCGTTCCCGAATGCCCGGTTGTGCTCTGGGCCGATGCGCTTCCTCTCGAGCTGATGTTCAAGACGCTGGAATTCGGAGTTCGCGGTGTCGTCCAACGCAACGCGCAGCCGGAACAACTTTTGGACTCAATGCGGAAAGTGCTGGCGGGCGAGTTGCAGATCGGGTTCGGCTCCGCGGGCGATGCGGCTCAACCCCGCCGCCGCGTTTCGCTGACGCCGCGCGAGCGTGAGATCGTCGCGTTCCTGCGTCAGGGCATGCGAAACAAACAGATCGCAGGCGAAATGGGAATTACGGAAGGCACCGTAAAAATCTACCTGTTCCGACTCTTCCACAAAATGGGCGTTCGCAACCGGTTCGAGCTGGCGCGGTGTGGTGTTCTCGATCAGCTTCAACTCGCGCCCGGGCCCGCATCCCTGCCGATGATGACTCCGGAAAAGATCGCACTGGAACGGGCCGCGAGGGCGATCCGGCACGCCGTTCCCCTGCCCGCTTAAGCGTCAGTTCAGCAGCTTTCCCTGGCGCAGATAAGCAGGCACGTCCAGCTCTTCTTCGAAGACCTGCGCCGCGGCGGCCGCGGCCACCGGCACCGTCTCCCGCGACGGTTCCATTACTGGTGCGTCAAATGTTCGGTCCGCGAAAAAGTCCGAAGGGGGCCTCACTTCGATCATCGATTCCCGCTTGTCTTCGGGTGTCGTGAATCCGGTAGCGATCACGGTCACCTTCACCGAGTCGCCCATTCCTTCCCTGGCGATGACGCCGAAATTCAACTGCAGATCGTCACAATCCGCCGCCTCCCGAATAATCGAGCAGGCTTCGTTGATTTCGTGCAGGCCCATTTCGGCCGGGCCGGTGATGTTCATCAGCACCTGCCGGGCGCCCTTGATCCGAGTGTCTTCGAGAAGAGGGGAATTGATGGCCGCCCGCGCCGCTTCGACTGCCGCATTCGGACCCTGCGCCACCGCATTGCCGATCAGTGCGCGACCCATCCCGGATATCGCTGCCTTGATATCCGAAAAGTCCAGATTGATCATCCCGGGGGTCAGGATGATTTCGCTGATGCCCTGCACGGCCTGGCGCAGCACATCGTCGGCGATTCCGAAAGCCTGCGACATGCTCGTTCCTTTCGAAGCAATTGCCAGGAGGCGATCGTTGGGGATGGTAGTCAGAATGTCCACCGACGAAGCCAGATCGTTCAGGCTGCGCTCCGCCTGACGCATTCTCTTCCCGCCCTCGAATGTGAACGGCTTCGTGACGATGGCGATCGTCAGGGCATCCAGCTGCTTCGCCAGCGCCGCAACGACGGGCGCGGCGCCGGCGCCGGTGCCGCCGCCGAGGCCTGCAGTGATGAATACAAGGTCCGCGCCTTCGAGGCTGGCGAGGATGCGTTCAGTATCCTCAAGCGCCGCCTGCCTTCCGACTCCTGGATCGGAACCCGCGCCCAGACCATCGGTAATCCGCGCGCCGATCTGAATTTTGTTCGGGACCTTCGACGCCTCCAGTGCCTGCGCGTCGGTGTTCATTACGCAGAACTCGACACCATCGATCCCTTGTTCATGCATACGACCGACGGCATTCGATCCGCCGCCACCGATACCGATCACTTTGATCCGGGCGCCTTTGCGAGGCTCTTCCTGAAGCTCATATTTGAAGTCCATTTTCTCTCCCTGCCGTCTCCCGGCCGATGCCTTTCCAAGAACTAGCGCAGAATCCGTCCCAACATTCCCACCGACTGCCGCTCGAGGTCCACCTGGCTGCGCAGCCGCGCGGCATACATCGAAAGTCCCGCAGTCGTCGTCCATGCGGGATCGTTCAATTCGTCGGGCCAATCCTGAAAACCCTGTGCCAAACCGATGCGCGCGGGGCATTCCAACACCTTCTCGGCGACGTCGCATATTCCCGGCAGCAACGCGCCGCCTCCCGCGATCACCAGACCACTGGCAATCGCGCGCTGCATCCCTGCGCGTTCCAGTTCCGCGCGCACGAGTTCGAAGAGCTCCACCGTGCGGGACTCCAGAATTTGGTTGATGAATTTGCGTGGCGCTTCCCGCGCATCATGGCCCCCTTCACGCAAATAACTTTCGGCCAGAGGCACTTCCACCATGCAATTCCCCGCAGTTCCCTGAGATACCGCTCCGCCGAACTCATGCTTCACCATCGCGGCAGCTTCGACCGGAATACGGAGCGCATGGGCAACGTCCCGCGAGAAATGATCGCCGCTGACCCGCAGCGACGCCGCAACCTGCGCCGACTCCCCGTAGTAGCAAACAAGTTCCGTGGAATGAGCTCCGATATCGATCAGCGCAACCCCCTCGCGGCGATCGGACGGCAGAACAGATGCATAACAGCAGGCGATGGGCTCGTAGACAGTCTCGTCGACGGAAAGATGCGCCCGATTAATGGCGCCAATCAGGTTGTTGTGTTCCTGGGTGGAAATCGTGATCAGGTGGACGTTGGATTCGATCACGGACGCCATCATTTTCCGCGGATCGTGGAAGCCCGGGTGGTCGTCCACCACGAAATCCTGCGGCAGAAGTTGCAGCACCATCCGGTCGTCCTGCAGTTGGATGTGCATGGCGCGATCCACGGCGCGATTGATGTCCCGCTGCTCGATCTCGCGCGGCCGGCCAAAATCCATGCGGCCGCGGCTGTTGGCGCCGCGCGCGGTCAGACCGCCCATCCCCGTAACGACCGTTTCAATGGCCGTCTGCGCCATGGCCTCGGCTTCTTCAACCGCCGCAAGCACGCACTCCGAAACTGCCTGTTGATCCGAGATGCGGCTCTTCGCCCAGCCTTCGGACGGCACGGACCCGTAGCCGACCAGCCGCAGCCGGCGATCCTCCAATAGTGCAATCACGCAGCGCGTATAAGCGCTGCCCGCGTCAACTCCGGTCGCAAAGATAGATTTAGTGCTCATTTAGTTGGTCAGCCTTCCAGGGCGGGGCTTCCGCTCGGCGTCGCCCATAGCCCTCGCCTCGAAACGCCGGCCGGAAGGCCGGCGGCAGGGCAAAAGCCCTGCCCCACATTTTCGGATTGACAGCGTCATTTCCGGTCTGTTTTTCATTTGGCAAGAATGCGGTCGTCGAGCCTTAAGTCAAAGACGCTGGACTGATCGGAGTGTTGGCGAATCTCTTCGTAGCTCTCCACGAAGTGCCGATAGCGCGAACGGTAGTGCTGATCGCCGATCCACAGTTCCACTGCATGCCCATCGATCGCGGTGATCAGGCGCATATCCATCGTGCTTGCGGCATTGATCTCCGAAATGTCCCTGGCCTGCGGACCCAGATCGTCGAGAAGATGCTGCATCGCCTGAACGCGCACGCTGCGGTTGGCTTCGGTCTGCGCCTCCGTCACTCCGCTCAATATGGGGAGCCGGAACCGGACGCGCGCCGGAATCGACAACAGAACGCCTTCGCTATCGATCAGCGAGAAGCGGGAGCGGGCCGTGCCGGCGATCGGCAGTCTCGCGAACGCAACCGGGGTGCGTTCCTTCACCGTGACGACAATTCCCCGGGGCCAGACGCGGGAAATCGACGCGCTACTCACCCAATCGAGGGCGAGCAGCCGCCTGCGTCGCTCCGCCAGAGGCATGCTGAAAACGCTTGCGCCGAAGTCCGGCGCGAAGACATTCTGAATGCGTGCGTGGCTGGTGTATACGGCGCCGCGAATTTCAAAATTTGCGCAGGAGGGCTCGTTGTTGCCGCACGCGAACTGAAAGCGCGGATCGCGCAGCAGGAATGAGTTGACTTCCCTGCCTCCCCACGCCAGCCCCGCGACGATGCCCGTCCAGGCAACGAGGCGAATCCACAGCCGCCAGTTCATTTTCGGTTTGGGTGGCGCGAGCGGTTTAGGCATCTCTGACTTTCTCCTGCATGTTCAATTTCTCCAGAATCCGGTCGCCAAACTGCGAAACGCTCCCTGCGCCAAGCGTCAGAATCATGTCGCCCGGCTCGACATCTTGTGTAATCATTTCGACGCCGGCATTATTGGGTCCGGCGTACTCTACGCCACGGTGTCCGAACTGCCGCATGCGTTCCACCAGAATTTCCGCCGAGACGCCTTCGATCGGCTTCTCGGCCGCGGCATAGATATCCAGCACAACCACGGAATCCGCCTGATGAAAAGCGCGCGCAAAATCGTCGAGCAGATGCAGCGTCCGTGTGTATCGGTGCGGTTGAAAAAGAACGTGCATTTTGCCGTGACAACAGGACCTGGCCGCCGCCAGCGTTGCCCGAATCTCCGTCGGATGATGGCCGTAATCGTCGACCACAGTCACACCGTTGGCAATACCGCGCACCTCGAATCGACGTCCGACACCCGTGAACTTCCTCAATCCTTCGCGGATCACATCCGGCTCAACGCGCAGTTCCAGCGCAACCGCTATTGCGGCCGTCGCGTTCAGCACATTGTGTTCACCGGGAATATTCAGATGGAATTCCCCCAGGTCCGTCGTCCGCGTACGCAAAGTGAAACAGCTGTGAAAGTCTCCGGACTCCCTAACGCCGGGCTGATAGTCGGCCTGTGAATTCAGGCCATAAGTGATCGTGCGACGCTTCACCGAGGGAAGGATGCTCTGCACGTTTTCGTCATCGAGACAGAGGATCGCGGCCCCGTAAAAAGGCACCTTATTAACGAACTCGATGAATGCCGCCCGAATCGCTCCGATATCAGCATAGTGATCGAGGTGTTCGCGATCGATGTTCGTAACAATCGCGAAGATCGGCGACAGCTTCAGAAACGATCCGTCGCTTTCATCCGCTTCCACCACCAGGAAGTCACTCTTGCCGACTCTCGCGTTCGATCCGCCCATCGCCGCGACCTTACCGCCCACCACCACCGTGGGATCGACTCCGGCATGGCTCAAAATAGTGGCGACCATGGAAGTGGTCGTCGTTTTCCCATGGCTTCCCGCGACGGCGATGCCGTATTTCAGGCGCATCAGCTCCGCGAGAAGTTCCCCGCGTGGGATTACCGGAATCTGCAGACGGCGCGCTTCCTGGACCTCGGGGTTTGATTCTTCGACCGCGGAACTGACCACCAGCGCCTTCGCGCCCGCGACGTTTTCCGCGTTGTGCCCTTCGTAGATCCGCGCACCCAGTTGGGCCAATCTTTCGGTCGTCGGTGAAAGCTTCAGATCCGAACCGGAGATGGTGTAACCCAAATTCAGCAGCACTTCGGCGATACCGCTCATTCCGATTCCGCCGATTCCCGCAAAATGGAGATGCTGCTTCGAAAAAAACATTTTAACTAACTATTGTTTCGAGTCTCTTCAATACTGTCAATGCCTGCGTGCAACTTCCAACAAAATCTCCGCGGCCCGCCGTGCCGCGCCCGGATGAGCGAACTGCCGCGCGGCTTCTCCCATCGCTTTTAACTGCGCGCGGTCTTCATCCAATCCGCGAACCGTCTCGAAAAAGCGCTGTCCGCTCCATTCGCCGTCGAACGACTTTCGCGCCGCGCCTGCTTTCTCGAACGCTTCTGCATTCTTCAACTGGTGCTGATCTGACGCAAAGGGGAACGGAACCAGCATCGAAGGCTTTCCTGCCGCCGCCAACTCAGAGACCGCGCCCGCGCCTGCCCGGCAAACGACAAAATCGGCTTCCGCAAAGGCGCCGGGCATATCCCGGATGAACGCGGACACTTCTCCGGCTAACCCCGTCTCACGAAACTCACTCGCAAGCGCCGCGTACATCGGAGTACCGCTCTGATGAAGCAACCGTATCGGCAGACCCGATTTCCGGAACAACGGCCAGCTCTGCCGCGCCGCTTCATTGAGCGTGCGGGAGCCCTGGCTCCCACCGGTAATCAACACCGTGAATTCACCGTCAGACCTTTGCCGCAGATTGAAAAACTCTTCTCTTACCGGCAACCCGGTCAGTTCCGTTCGACCCGCGGGAAAGTAACGCTCCGTCTCCGGGAAGCTGATCAATGCCCGTTTCACCCATCGCGCAATCCAGCGGTTCGTAAACCCCGGCACGGCATTCGGCTCCATCGCGACCAGCGGGACACCGCCCAACAACGCCGCCAGCACCGGCGGACCAGCGACATAACCACCCATGCTGAAGACCGCGACGGGCCTCCATTTCCGAAAGTGCGCAACCTGCCCGACCGTCTCGCCGATAAGCCGCCACGCACTCGAAATGCGCGTCGCCACTCCGAGGTTCTTAATCCCGCCAACGCGAATCTTCTCCAGCTCGAATCCCGCAGCCGGCACCAGCCGGCTCTCGACACCGCGCTCCGTTCCGACAAACAGGACTCGAAATCCCATCCGGCTCACCTCGCGGGCAACCGCGATCGCCGGAATGACATGCCCGCCGGTACCGCCGCCGGCCATGATGAAAAGTCCCGGCTCGCTAACCGGCATGTTCCGCGACATTCAACAGAATTCCCAGCGACGCCAGCGTCACCAGAAGCGAACTGCCTCCAAAACTGATCATCGGCAGCGGAATCCCTTTTGTCGGAACCATTCCGAGCACCACGCTCATATTGAAAAACGCCTGGATCACCAGCATGGTAGTGACTCCGAGCGCCAGATAGCGTCCGAATTCATCAGGAATCAGAACTGTCGCCCGAATTCCACGCCACAAAATTACGACGAAGCCCAGCAGCAGCCCGGCCGAACCGAACAGTCCGAACTCTTCACCGACTACGGCATAAATCGTGTCGGTGTGCGCTTCCGGCAGATAGAACAGTTTCTGGCGTCCCTGCATCAGCCCGACGCCAATCGGTCCGCCCGAGCCGACGGCAATTTTCGCCTGCTCCGATTGATAATTCGTATCGCGCGCCGTGATCGACTTCTTCATCTGGCTGCGAATCCACCCGTGCTTATCGAACTTGTCGACAGTCTTGAACTGCGGATCCACATAGCTGACCACACGTGCGAGCCGATAGGGCTTGGCTGCAACCGCGGCCACGCAACCGACAATGCCGAGGATAAAAGCAATCACGATGTAGCGCGACTCCAGCCCGGCAACAAAGAACACGACGGCGGCAGTACCCACCAGAACCAGCGCCGTCCCGAGATCGGCGACAACCACTGCCATGGTTACAAAACCGAGGGCGAGAAACGCCGGCAGCAGCGTATACCGGCTGTTGATGGCGCGCGACCGCAAGGCGATGAAGTAAGCGAGAAACAGCGCCAATGCCGGCTTGGCGAACTCCGAAGGCTGTAATCCGCCAAACGGGCCGAAGCGAATCCATCGATGCTGCCGGGGATCGGCGAAATAGACTACGGCCAGAAGAATCATCACCAGGCCCATCGCGGTAAACGCGACAGCGGGAGTTTGAAGCTTGCGGTAATTTAGACGTTTCATGAACATCATCAGAGGAATCGCAATCGCAATCCAGATGAGTTGCCGCACCAGGAAATAGTAACTGGCGCCCATGCGCATCTGCGCCACTACCGACGACGCGCTGTAAATCATCAGCGCGCCAAAGAGCACCATCAGCACCACCGTGCTGAAGAGAATCCAATCTGTTTTAAGCCGCTGTGCCATTGGTTACCCGTAACCCGTTCACAAGCTCTTTGAACGCCCGCCCGCGATGCTCGTAACTTTGAAATTGATCGAAGCTCGAGCAGGCCGGAGCCAGCAGCACGGTGTCACCCGCTCGCGCCCGCCTCCAGGCTTCCGCGACTGCATTTTCAAGCGTTTCGATGCGAACCACATTCACCGCGCCTTCGATCTGCGACTCGATCTTTTCGGCGGCCGCGCCGATCAGCAGTGCCGCATGCGCCTTTTGATGCAGCCGATCGCGCAAAACCCGGTAGTCGCTGCCCTTGTCCTGACCGCCAAGGATCACCCAGAGATTTCCCGCAAACGAATCGAGAGCCTTCATCGTCGCGTCCACGCTGGTCGCTTTGGAATCGTTATAAAAACGCACGCCATCGATCTCGGCCACAAATTCCAGCCGGTGCTCCACCGCATGGAACGTCCTGACAGCGGCTGTGATTTCGCTCTTCGAGATTCCCGCAATTTCGGCAACCGCGGCTGCCGCCATGACATTTTCAGCGTTATGCATTCCGGGGATCGGCACTTCGTTCGGCGGCATCAGTTCGCCGATGTTGCGACCCCGGAACCAAACCACCTGGCCGGCGGTGAGATCCGCAAATGAGCGGCAAACTTCATCGTCGGCATTCAGAACCGCGAAATCACCAGGCTTTTGCGTGCGGAACAGATTCGATTTTACCGCCGCATAGTTTGCGAATGTGTGGTGCCGGTCCAGGTGATTCTGCGTCACATTCAGGCAGACCCCGACATCAGCGCGAAAGGAACGAATCGTTTCCAACTGGAAGCTCGACAGCTCCAGAACATTCCACTGATCCGCCCGCGACGTCTTCGTCATCGCCAGCACAGGCGTTCCGATATTTCCGCCGACCTGCACCGGCGTTCTCGAACTACGGAGGATATGGCCGACGAGCGAAGTCGTGGTGGTCTTCCCGTTCGATCCGGTGATGCCGATGATTGGCCCCCGCAGGTAAGCCGCGGCCAGTTCCACTTCACCGATCACGTTCACGCCACGAGCCCGGGCGCGCGCGAGGCCGGGAATATCCAAAGGGACACCGGGCGAAGGAACAATCAGATCCCATTCTTCGTCAAACAGCTCGTCTTCCTGGGGACGAAACCCGGCAATGTCGTGGAACTTCAGATCGGTGGCTGTGACATCGGATCCCCGGGCATGAAGAAACTCGAAAGCCGCCCGGCCGGATTTCTCCATGCCGACTACCAGCGCCCTGATGCCCTCGAGTTTCAACATGCGCCCACCAAAAACCTTCGATCCATAAATCGGCTACCGCAGCTTCAGCGTTGTCAGCGCGAAGAGCGCCATCACAAAACCCGCAATCCAGAAGCGCGCTATGATCTTCGATTCGTCCCATCCCAGCGCTTCGAAGTGATGATGAATCGGCGCCATTTTGAAAATTCGTTTCTTGCGCAGCTTGTAGCTGCCCACCTGCAGAATCACGCTCATCAGTTCGACGACAAACATGCCGGCGATACAGATCAGCAGAATTTCCTGCTTGATGAGTACCGCTACCACTCCCATCGCTCCACCCAGGGAAAGAGACCCGACATCACCCATGAAGACGTCAGCCGGATGGGCGTTCCACCAGAGAAATCCCAGACTTGCGCCGGTCATCGATGCGCAGAAGATCGTGAGTTCCGCGGTGCGTGGATTGCGTGTGAGAAGCAGGTAAGTTGCCAGCTCCCGATTGCCGCTGGTGTAACAAAGAACCGTTAATGCGCCAGCGGCAATCACCATGAGCCCAATGGCGAGGCCGTCCAGCCCGTCGGTAATGTTCACCGCATTGCTCGATCCCACCACCACGAAAACAAAGAACAAATAAAAGGGCAGAAACGCAAACATATAGGTAAACGGACTCCTCATCAGCGAATGGATCAGGAAGTCCGGCTGAAACTGCTTGATGAACGGCACATTCAACGTCGTCGTGTACTGTCCGTAGAACTGCATCACCGCGAGTACAGCGGTAATCAGCGCGGCGACCAGCATCTGCAGCGCGAATTTCTTTTTCGCCGTCAGGCCCAGATTGCGTTTGTTCGTGATCTTCGCGTAGTCGTCGATAAAGCCGATAACGCCAAATGCCACCAGACCGAACATCGCGATCCAAACATAAATCTGCGTCAGATCCGCCCACAACAGTGTGGGGACCACGATGCTGATCACGATCAGCACGCCGCCCATGGTCGGCGTCCCGGCTTTCTTCATGTGCGACTTCGGCCCGTCTTCGCGAATCTGCTGGCCGAAATGGAGCTCACGCAGCCTGCGAATCATCCATGGCCCCAGCATGATGCACAGAAAGAGCGAAGTGAGGCTCGCGAACATGGTCCGCGATGTGACATAACGAAACACGCGGAACGGCCCGACCACCGGTGACAGCTTCTGAAACAGGAGCCAGTACAGCATCGGTTATGCCCTGGAATCCTCCGGCATTCCTTCGAATGCCCGCTCCAACGCTATTTCTATTTGCACGCCGCGCGAGCCTTTGAACAAGACCGCATCGCCCGGCCGCACATAACCGCGCAAAAAATCTCCTGCCTCTTCCGGCGTTTTAAAAAAGGACGCGGCGCTGCCCGACAGTCCCGCTTCGATGGCCCCTTCGACCATAAAGCGTGCAGCGCCGCGTACGCCCAAAAGGGCATCAATGCCCTGTTCCGCCGCGAATTGTCCTATGTCGCGGTGCAGGGTCCCGGCCTCCCGGCCAAGCTCGAGCATTTCTCCCAGCACGGCGATTCTGCGCCGCGCGGGAGTGCCCCGAAGCACTTCCAGCATGGATTGCATGGCTTCGGGATTTGCGTTATAGCAATCGTTGATAACCGTGACGCCGCCGCGGACGAACTGCTCGCCGCGCATCTTTCCGGTCGCAAGCGCCCGGACCGCCTCACGTAAATGCTCCGGCGGAATATCCAGGGCCCGCGCCGCGGCGATGGCTGCCAGCACGTTGCTGACACCATGGCGGCCCGCCAGAGGCGAATCGAATTCGACACCGAGGCAGCGGAAGTGCGCTCCATTGGGACACAAACGCAAATCTTCCGCTCGAACCTCGACGTCTTTGGAGAAATGGGAGAAATCGGAAAGACCAAACAATATCGAACGCCCCGGATGGACGTTTCGGAATTCGCGTACTCGTTCGTCGTCGGCATTCAGAATCGCGATTCCGTCAGACGGAAGCTCCTCGATGAGCTCCCGCTTTGCCAAGGCGACACCCTCGATGCCGTTCTCGAAATACTCGGCGTGCGCCCATCCGACGTTGGTCACCACACCGATCCGGGGCTTTGCAATTCCGGCGAGTTCGCGAATCTCGCCCGCGTGATTCATGCCCATCTCGATGACGGCAGCGCGGCAATCGTCCGGCAGCCGCAGAATCGAAAGAGGCACGCCAAAATGATTGTTGTAGTTGCCAATCGTGCGGCCCGTACGAATCTCGACGTTCAGGAGCCTGGCGATGGCGTCTTTTGTGGTCGTCTTACCGGCGCTGCCCGTCACTCCGACAACCGTTCCGCCCCATCGTTCGCGCGCCCGGCTCGCGAGCTGCCGCATCGCGGCGAGAGTATCCGGCACAATGAGCTGCGGTATCTTCGCGTCCAGCGGATGCTCGACAACCGCCAGCGCCGCGCCTTTCCCGACAACGTTCTCGACGTAATTGTGGCCGTCATTCGAAGACCCGCGCAATGCGAAGAAGCAGTCTCCCGGATTCACGGTGCGGCTGTCGATACTCCAGCCGGAAATCGTGCCACCCGAATCGATGCTTTCGCCCATTTCGAGGGGCGCATTCCATCGGGCAGCGTCAATTTTTTCCGCGATGGCAGCCATGGAAAGCGTCACTGCACGGTTCCCCCGCCACGCTGGTTATTCTTGTCAAACCCGAACGCGCGCAGCGCCTCTCGCGCCACCTCCCGATCGTCAAAGTGAATGGTCCGATCGCGGAAGATCTGATAGGTTTCGTGACCCTTGCCCGCAAGGATTACGATGTCGCCCTCATGTGCCTCTTCGATCGACTTTCGAATCGCCGCGGCCCGGTCGGGCTCCACAATCGTTCGCGTATCGGTGCGCCGCAGACCCACCAGCACGTCGTTCATGATCTGCAGCGGCTCTTCCGACCGCGGGTTGTCGCTCGTGAGAATCACGAGATCGCTCAATTCCCCCGCCACCCGACCCATCAATGGCCTCTTGGTCCGGTCGCGATCTCCCCCGCATCCGAATAGCGTAATGACACGCCTGGCGTCCAGTGCGCGCGCAACAGAGATCGCGTTGCGCAGCGCGTCGTCGGTGTGGGAATAATCCACAACCACCGCGAACGGCTGCCCCTCGTCCACGCGCTCAAATCTGCCGGGGACGCCGGAACAGGCTTCGACACCGCGCGCAATCACCTCGGGCTGAAGCTGAAAAGTCATCCCTACGCAGCAGGCGGCAAGAATGTTGTAGACGTTCACTTTTCCAATCAGTGGCGAACGAATCTCGAACCGGACTTTGTCGATCACCACATCGAAGCGTAATCCGTTCAGGCCCGAGTGAACGTGGCGCGCGCGCGCCATCGATCCAGCGCCGAGTCCATACCAAAGAACTTCGGAGGTGTTCCCGGGTGTCAGCTTCCGGCTCCCCAGTTTTTCAGCCCATGGATCGTCGCGATTGAGCACGGAATAGCGGGGCGGCGGCGCGCCATTCCCCGTGAACAATAATTGCTTGGCCGCGAAATACTCATCCATCGTGTGATGGAAATCCAGATGGTCCTGCGTGAGATTCGTAAACACCGCCGTGCGGAATTGCAGCCCGTAGACACGTCCCAGCGCAAGCGCATGCGACGACACCTCCATCGTCGCGGCCTTCGTCTCTCCGGACATCGCGTCCAGTTCCGCCAGCATTCGATGCAGATCGAGCGATTCCGGCGTGGTGTTGGGTGCAGGCAGAATCTTCGAGCCGAGGTGATACTCGATCGTCCCCGCCAGCATGGTCGTTTTTCCGGCCGTGCGCAGAATCGAATCGATCAGATAGCTCGTGGTGGTTTTGCCGTTCGTTCCGGTGATTCCGATCAATGGAATTTTCTCGTCCGGTTTCCCATAAAACGTTTTTGAGGCAAGCGCCAGAGCCCGACGCCCGTACTCCACCTGAATCCAGGGAACCGAAACCCCTTCCGGAGCGGTCAGTTCACTGGCCACCGCGATCGCCCCGTTTGCGACCGCCTGACCCGCAAATTCACGTCCGTCCACCCTTGAACCCGGAAAAGCGAAGAACAAATAACCGGGCTTCACGCGGCGGGAATCGTATTCCAGACCCTCAATCCGCGTTTGAGCAAGCGACGGCGGCAACTCTGAGACCAACGGTACTCCGGCCAGCACCTCGCTTGTCGTCATGGCAAATTCATATCAACGTGCAAATACGATCCTGATCTGTTCCCCCTGGCGCAACGGGCTACCCGGCAAAGGAATCTGCGCGCGCGCCATTCCACTGCCTTCAATCATCACGTCAATTCCATTCGCGGAGGATTCCTCCACCACATCGCGCATGGATTTACCGCGGAAATCGGGAACCGTGCTGCCGGTGATCCTGCCGCCGGCGGGTTTTATGGCAAAGACGCCGGCGACGAGATCGCCAGCGGTACAACAGCCTGGCTTCGCGGGCGGGATTTCATCCGGATCCTTTTGCGGCTTCATCTGCTCCTCCAACAACTGACGAATGCCGGGATCCTCGTCCATGATGCTCTGGCCGCCCAGATCCGCTATAGCGAGATCGCCGGCGAATTCGCCCGGCTTTTCTTTTTCAGGTTTTTTCGCGGCAAGGAATTCTTCCGGAATATCCTTCGGCACGTCGAGCATCCGAAGAGCTTCCATCATGATTTTCTGGAACACCGGCGCCGCCGCGTCCGCACCCTGTCCACTCTCGCCGGACGTCCTGTGCACCGTCACGAGGACAACCAACGCGGGATTTGTGACCGGCGCAAAACCGAGGAACGACGCGTTGTAGTCGTGCGTGTAGTGATGCGTTGCCGAATCGAAGATCTGCGCGGTGCCGGTCTTGCCCGCCGAAGTGTAACCATCAAGTCGGGCGTGCACACGTCCGGTGCCCCGCAGAACGACGCCCTCCATCATCCGGCGCATCGTGATCGCGGTTTCGGGCTTGATTACGCGCACCGGAGGCTCCACGGGCTCGGGCTTATCGCCGCGCTTGAGAATCAACCTCGGCTTCACCAGCATGCCGCCATTCGCCATGATGGATCCCAACCGCGCCAGTTGCACCGAGGTAACGCTGACTTCCTGCCCCATCGAGATAGAAGCCAATGAAGTGGTCCCCCAATGATCGAGAGTCCTCAGCTTGCCCGCCGACTCGGCAGGCAACGGCAAGCCGGACTTCTGACCGAAGCCGAATCGCCGCGCATATTCGTACATGTTTTCCCGCCCCACCTTCGTGCCGATCATGATGGCGCCGATGTTGCTCGATTTCTCGAGCACTTCCTGCATCGTGATCGTTCCGTATCCGTGATGGGATTCATGGATAACGCGTCCGGGGAGAACCAGCACGCCGTTGCCGGTGGGAATCAGAGTGTCCGGCCGAAAATTAGTGGTTTCAAGGGCCGCGGCCAGCGTGACCACCTTAAATACCGATCCCGGCTCAAAAGGAACGGACGTACCGAGATCGAAGCGGGAAAGCGGATCGTCGCCCTGCTTCGGAGGCATGTTGGGATCGAACGTAGGATAGTTCGCCAGCGCGAGAATCTCGCCCGTATACGGATTCATCACGATCGCGGTCCCGCTGCGCGCGTGTTTCGCCTCGACTCCGGCCTTGAGCTCGCGCTCCGCTACATACTGCATACGCTCGTCGATTGTGAGAGTCAACGCAACCCCGGCCCGCGGCGCCGAATCCATATGCGAATCCAGCCCGCGGCGTTTGACATCCATGACCAGCCGCTCGGAACCATCGCGCCCGCGAAGCACTTTGTCCAGCGCCCGTTCCACCCCCGCCGCACCCTCTTCATCTTTGTAGACGGCTCCGAGAACGTGAGAAGCTACCTCGCCCTTTGGGTAGTGACGCTGGCTTTCGGTATGAAAGGTCACCCAATCGAGATGCATCGCCTTCAGACGATCGGTCTCGAAGGGGTCGATTCTCCGCTTCACCCACATGAAGCCTTTGTGGTGGTCGCGCGCCCATTCCAGACGGCTGAGCAACGCCTGCTGATCCAGATTCAGGGTGTTGCCCAGAACTTCCGTGGCGACGCGCAGACTCTGAATCTGCTGCGGATTGACCGAAACCGAAGCGACCGGAACGCTGATGGCGAGCGGCTGGCCGTTACGGTCGAGAATCGATCCGCGAGGCGCGGGAATGTCAACCTCATGCTCCTGCTGGGACCGCGCTATGGCCGAATACTTCGCGTGCTGTATCACCTGCAGGGTGATGAGCTTTGCAAAAATTGCGCACGCCCAAAGCGTCAGCGCCATGGCCAGCACAGTCAAACGGTGGACCGCGGAACTGTTCCGCAGCAGTGACGCCTTCCGCAGCGTTGCCGTTGTAGTGTGCGCTTCTTTAGGCGACGGATAGCGCCAGCGCGATGTGATCCGTCTCCAGACTTCCACGGCCGCGGATCCTTATCGGGCGCTCAATCGTGCCGAGACCGGCACCGGCGGAGCCTGATTGCGGGCGAAATTTCCATCCACCGGAACGTTGTCGAGGTGAATCACCTGACCCGCAACCGGCTTATCCAGGTCGCGAACGCGCGCCAGATCGTTGAGCCGCGCGGGGCTCAGCAGCACGGCTTCTTTGACCTCGAGATCGCGCTTCTGATCCATCAGGGTCTGGCGTTCCTGCTTCAGCGCTTCCAGCTTGTACCCTGCCAGAACCGAACCGACGTGCGGAGCGATAATGCTGGCCCCCAGCATCAACAGAACCGCCGCCGCGCCCACAGCGGACCAGCACTCGCCACGCGCGTCCGGATCGGCCTGCCGGACAATGCGGCCATTGTCGATCCGCTTCGAGTAGAAGTAGATGTCATCGTTAGGCAGCGGGCGCAACAGGAAGGAGTCGTCCTGCGCGCGAACCGCTTCCGATCTGCCGGCGGCAACCGCGCTCGCGTCGCCGCGCCTTCTTGCGCCTGTAATGAATGTTGCCAGGGTGGCCATGGCTTTCTTCTTCCTCGCTTACTTTCTGTTACGTTGCGTGGGGTGCTCGAACCGGACTGTTAAACAATTTCCACCGCTCGCAGCTTGGCGCTGCGCGACGGCGGATTCTCCCGGACTTCCTGCTCGCCGGGCGTCAGCGGCTTTTTGGTAAGAATCAAAGCTCGTCCTGTACGCTTCAGCTCCCGGAAACTCTCTTTTACTTTTCGGTCTTCCAGAGACATAAAGGAGATGATGACGATCCGGCCACCCGGCTTCACCATGCGCGGCGCGGCATCGAGCAACGCGTCGAGCTCTTCCTGCTCCCGATTGACCACCATTCTCAATGCCATGAAAGTGCGAGTCGCGGGATGCAGCGGTCCCGTCCGAGGTGCGGCCCTTTCCACTACACCCGCCAGGTGCAGTGTGCTCCGAATGGGCCGCGCTCGAACGATTGCTCCGGCTATCTTCCGCGCTCTCCTTTCTTCGCCGAGCTGGTGGAGCCAGCCGGCGATTGCCTTTTCGGCACTGTGGTTCAGCAGTTCGGCCGCTGTCGCGCCATGTGTTTGATCCATGCGCATGTCCAGAGGCCCTTCCGCCTGAAATGAAAATCCACGCTGCGGCTCGGTGAGCTGATACCGGCTCACTCCCAGATCCGCAATCAATCCGTCGAGACTTGATTCGTCCAGCTCCGAGAAGCTGGCCTGCTGAAATTCGATTCGATCGGCGCATTGATTCCCCAACTGCGCCGCCGCGTTCTTCCGCGCCATATCGAGCGACTCGGCATCGCGATCGCTCGAGATGAGCTTGCCGCCCTGATTCAACAGCGCTGCGATCGCCGCGGTATGACCGCCCAAACCCGCAGTACAATCCAGATAACGTCCATCCGGCTTGATCGCCAGATACTCCAACGACTCGGCCAGCATGACCGGAAAATGCCGCGCAAAGGGCGCAGGCTCGGTTTTGCGCGACTCGGGAAGCTGCGTCAACGGATGTCACCGGAGCCCTTCCATTTCCAGAATTTCCAGGTCCCGCTCGGTCTGCTTTACTGCTTCGAGCTTCCGTTCCCGATACAACTCGTCGGTAAGGATTTCAAGGCGACCCTTGACCGCCATCAGATGCAGTTCCTGGCCTTCCAGTTTTAAGTCGCGCCGAAGATCCGGGTGAACGAGGACCCTTCCCTGTCCATCCATCTCGACATCCGCGCCCAGATCCTGGGCATTGAACAGGATGTTGCGCGCCGCAGCCGGGTTGGCGCGGAAATTATTAAAGAAAGATTCGTTGGCCCGCCACTCCGCAATCGGGTAAAGTTGAGCTATGCGACGGTCGAGGCTGGTCAAATACAATTTGCTCTCCGGCAAACTATTGAAAAACTGTGCAAAAGCTGCGGGAAGCTTGAGCCTGCCTTTGTCGTCGAGCCTCCCCGGGTACCTGCCTCGGGGGAATTCGGCCGACAAAGCATTCGAAACTTTCCCTTCGTTGTCCACTTTTTAACCACTTTAGTCCACACCGGACCCACTACGGATTGTGTCACGAGTTACATCGAGTTGCAAGAGGATATTTGCGTCAAGTATTGGAAATTGTTTGGCTTACGCAGATACTACGAAATGCGTAGGTGACTCCGGTAACTACCATTAGTAGAAATTAAGGCGAATTTAAGGCGAAAGACCACATGAGAGGTAAGTATCCCCCTCCAGCGTAGGTATGGGTCGTTAACCAAGAAATCCTGCCCATCAGGGCTACATGGAGTTCCCTGAATCGTCCGGTTTTGTTCAGAGATCTCCTTCCTGATCGTTCGCTTTCGGCAGAATGGTGAGGAAGGCTTCTTGCCAGCTCCTTCACACGCCAGCACCCCTAACAGCCTGTGGCAGAAGTCTTAGAGCGCCGCTCCCTAACGGTCACGGTTCTGTAGAATCATCATGTTACAGGGCCGCGACCGTGAGCGAGTCGGTTTGCAGCAGGCTCTCATGCGCACAACGGCCGCTCGAGTAGCGGCCTGTGCAGCAACGGCGGAGCAGCTTTTCCGCAGCAGCGCTTGAACTTGACGCCCGAACCGCAGGTGCAGGGAGAGTTTCGGCCGGTGATCGGGATGACGGATTGGCTTTGTTTTGTAAATTCTGTTTCCTGGGCATGGTCGGGTTCGAAGGCGCTGACTTTGTGGTGGAGGAACCGACGCCGCAGGTCTATCGGGGACGGCGGCATGAGATCCCTGAGACTGGCGAGCCCCACGGAACGGTCGAAGTCCTGCAGGAACTCGACGCGGTGCTGCCGCTCGGTTTGAATGCGGCGAAGTTCGGCAATCGTGCGATGCAGCGTGCGCGTGGCCTGAGCACGGGCGCGATCGACGGCACGCCAAGCGCGACCTTCAGATGCTTCGTCGGCGATGGGATCGAGGCCGTTTGCCGGGGTCAGGGTCGCTTCAATGGCGGAGCAGCGGCGCAGGCGCCAGGCAGCGTGGATGATTTCGGCCGACAGAGTGAGCTCGATGGCGCCCTGAGGGGCGAGGTCCTTTGTGAAAGCGCCGCAGAACTCGGCGTATTGTTCGTGTTCGTCGGGGCGGACGAAGTCGCCCTGGGAAAAGAGTCCGGACGAGAGCGCGTTACGGGAGGAGTTTGCTTTGCCGGCAGCCGTGGCCGGTCCGGTTGAGGCTTGGGCGTTGGCGCGATTCGCCGCGATTTGAGCATCAGTAGCCATAGAGGTTCCTTATTAAGGCGGCGCGGCGGCCGGATTTCGGTTTGAGCGCTGGTCAGGCTCTGAAGTCAGGGTAATGCATCGTGTCAAGTGTTTGGGCGGGTTTTGGGGGTTAAGTTATTGGAAATAATAGAGCGGGAGGGCTGTGAACGGAGGAAGGGGAGATCGGGCGTCTACATGATGCGACTGATGCCCGGACGGCGAAATCGGCAGACGCAACGGACTTAAAATCAATGACCTCCCGCGAGGATTGCTACCCGTTGCTAAGTAGTTGTAAATATTAGATAGCGAGCTACGCGATAACAACCCGTAACAACGCTTCTATGCACGGGGTGGGCACAAAATTGGGCACAATGTTTTTGGACACTTGGCGACAGTTTCGTTTCTGACTCTCGGACGATTACCCGATAGTACGCTATTCGGTGCATGGAACCAACTTCCACAGCTCCGTAGAAATAGTCGGCGTCAGTGGGGAGCTTGCGGATCAACAGAATCCACAGGTCGCGAGATGCATACTGGTAATTATGAATGAGAAATGGCTGACTAAAGCTGAGAAACTTCGTGCCATGGGCCATGAGGTCGGTGATGTATTGTTCACGCGGCCCGCGATTTCCACGGAGGGTCTGACGGTCGACGGCGAGTCGCTCGACGAGCAGTTTATTAATCAGTTACTCGCAGGTGACAGTCTCAGTGAGGTAACCCGAGCGCGGGAGTTTGTGGCTGAACCGCGTGCCACGCCCGTAATTAGTAGCTACAGCCCTCGGGATTGCCGGTTTCCCAAGGATATAGCATACCGCGCAAGTCCAATGATTGTGGCAACTTCCGCTCGTTTATGCATTGCCTGCCGTGCCTCCCGGCTTGGTGACCGTGGGCCCGCGATCTATCCTCGAATGCGTACTGCGGATCGAAGCTGCTTGGGCCGAGTCGCCGCCAGATAACCGCTGCCCAATGCAAGTTCTCGGCAGAAGCCAACAATCGCATAAACTATTACGCGACCGAAGCAGCGCTGGCTCTGGAATCTGGCTCTTAATGTCATATCGTGAGGTTGGGACCCCGACAATGCCCAACATTCTGATCACCCCGGCGCTCACCATTGCTGGCGGTCTCGTTATCTTTGGCGCAACGCAGCTCGCGCAGCGATTCGGTTTAGATCCGGTTACCGATCTCATGAAAGCGCTGGGACGCGCCGCGTACGTTGTTACTTACTACGCGAACGTCTATTCCAGCCCCGGCGTGAACTTTCGCGATGATCTGGAGTTCGAAGCTTCCAAAGAACTCCGTAAATCCGCGTCTGAATTGCTGGCCAGCTTACGAGCTGTACACCTTCATAGTTTTTTCTGTCTGTTAAGGCAAGTCCCATCAAATAATGATGTTAAACGGATCGCCAGCCTCCTTATAGGACTCTCAAATGCCTCGGTCCGTGAGGATGCGAGAAGCGCGTGGAGTGAGGCGAACGAGTTGAAAAAACTTCTGGGAATGTGAACCGATACGGTTCCGACGGTCTCGCGGCTTTGCCCAAGCGTGAAGCTCGCGCATTCCGTTCGTATTCGCTAAATCCCGTCTTCGGAAAACTGCGTAATTTTCACGGCGCGCCCATCGGGAAATACAGCCCGGATCTCCAGATCGGCGCCGACAGCCTGCAGGTAGTGGGCGAGCGTGCTGACATACATGTCGGTCCGCCGCTCCAGTTTGGAAACGTCGCCTTGTCCCATATGCAGGTCCCCGGCAATCTTTGTTTGGGTCAGTTCCCGAGCCTTCCGAAGCTGGAGAAGCGACATCTCTTCTACCAGGCGGCGGTGCTCGGTCGCGCTAGCCGCCTTTGCCAGGGCTGACATCCCGGCTCGCAATTCCTTGAAGTTTTTAGCCACGTTCGGCCCCCTCCTCTTCGATCGTCCTCAAATGCTTTTCGAAAAGCCTATCTGCAACAGGCACGTTCTTCTCGTACCAGCGGTCGTCCCCGGTTTTGTCCCCGGCGACCAACAAGATCGCAGTGCGTCGCGAATCGAATGCATACAACATGCGCAACGGATCGCCACCGGCTTGGGCGCGCAGTTCTCGCATCTCGGGAAACCGTGAGGTCTTGACCTGTGAACTGAACGGAAACCCGAGATTGGGGCCGCGCTCCATCAGGAGACTGACACGGGCATCGACTTTTCCCTGCTCGGATTCGGACAACGTATGCCACCACTGCTCGAACTCGCCTGTGAATTCGACTTCCCATGCCATGTCCTAATATAGCATATAATCTATATTGATTTAATGCCATATCCGCAAAGGCGTCTGCACGTAGCTCTTGAAAAGACTGCACGCGGCTACGAATGGGCAGCAGACGGGAATCCTCCCCCGCAGCGACTGTCGATTCCTTTTCCCGGCCATCAGGACGGCGCAGGTGGGTCCAAATCGTGTAGCAAGCGCGAATAAGCCTGCTAAACGCCGAGTCCCGCAGTCTTTTGACTCCTTTTTCCCGGCGTTATGCGGCGCAGCACGCAAAACCAAGTTTTTTGGGCGTACGGCGTTTTGCCGTATAATGGCCAGTGTCATGGCACAAGAGATACAAACCACCGCCCGACTTGAAGCGCGTTTGCCGAACGATATTCACGCGCTCCTGAAGCGTGCTGCCGAAATCGAAGGGCGCAGCCTCACGGATTTTGTCGTGTCGGCGGCCCGTGAAGCCGCTTGCCGGACCATCGAAGCTACCGAGATTATCCGGCTCTCCGTCGAGGACCAGCGGCAAATCGCTAAAGCTCTTCTTAATCCTCCGAAGCCCACCCCTGCTCTGAAGAAGGCTTTTCGACGGCGGCGTGAACTGTTCGGCCTGGAATGACGTTCCCGTTTCGTCCGGAGCCGCTCGGAAAGCAACACGAGCGCTCTTTATTTCGCTGCGGCGAAGATGCGCCGGATCGTTATTTCCAGACGCAAGTAACCCAGGACATCCGACGCCATATTGCTAATTGTTTCGTGGCTGTGGAATCCGCCACGAGCAACGTCGCCGCACACTACACGATCTCCGCCGCGAGTATCCCGCTGGTCGATCTTCGGCCGGACGAAACCAAGCGTCTGCCGCGTTATCCTACTGTGCCTGCCGTTCGGATCGCGCGGCTGGCGGTAGACCAGAGATTTCAGGGTCGTGGCCTGGGTGCGGCGCTTTTGGCCGATGCCGCTGCCCGAGCCCTGAAGGCGGACGCCGCCGCATTCACGCTTCTGGTCGACGCCAAAAACGATCAGGCTGTGGCCTTTTACCAGCGTTTCGGATTTCGGATTTTGGCCAGTCAGCCCCGAACGCTGTTCCTTCCCTTGGCCACGGCCAAAAAGACTTTCTGCCGAGAAGGATAGATCGATCAGTCATAATGACAAAGAGGCCGCACCCATGACCATCACGCTTGACATCAGGCCGGAGATCGAAGCCGAGCTCGCTGCGACAGCGCTTGTACATGGCCTCTCTGCCGAGCAGTATGCGCGGCAGGTGCTGGAGCAGGCGCTGGCGTCCGCGACCGCCAGAAAGCCCCTTGCCGTCAGAATCCGGGAAATCTGGGCCGACATCCCCGACGAAGTCCGAGCTAAACTACCGCCCGACGGCGCGAGCCAGCACGATCATTACATCTACGGCGTACCCAAGAGAGCGGAGTGAACGCGGTTTTCGCCGACACGTTTTACTGGATTGCCTTGATCAATCCGGGGGACCGATTCGCTCAGGAGGTCCAGCGGTTTGACGATCTTCTCTCCGGAGGCAGCGTTTACACGACCGAAGAGGTGCTGGTCGAAGTGCTTACTTTCTTCGCCGCTGACACCTGGCTTAGAATCCGCGCTGTAGAAACCGTGCGAGAGATTCTGTCCGAACCCGCTGTACACGTTATTCCGCAAAGCCATGAATCGTTTCTATCCGGGTTCGACCTTTACGCCGCCCGTCCTGACAAGGGCTACAGCCTTACGGATTGCATTTCAATGCAAACCATGCGCCGCGAGGGGTTAACTCAAGTTTTGACCAACGACCGTCATTTTGAGCAGGAAGGCTTTCGGGCTTTGTTTCGGGAGCCAGGAGAGCGATGAACATGGCGAAGAATTTCGCAGAACTGCGCGCCGGAATGTCCGCCGAATCTAAGACTGCGAGCGCGGCTGAGCACCATTGCCTCGTGGACGAGATGTCGCAGCTCCAACTTCGGAAAGCGCGGGAGCAGACCCGACAAAAGATCGCCAACGAGTTGCACATGGGGCCGGAGGATGTATCCGAACTGGAGCGGCGTGCGGACATTTATGTCGGCACACTCGCCAGCTATCTTCAAGCTGACGATGTGGATCTGGAGATTCGCGCAGTATTTTCCGACGGGCGTGTTGTGAAAATCACGCCGTTTTCTGAAGAGCCGGTTTAGCGAATCAGCGTTCTTCGCGGGACGCGATCACTGCGTCCACCAGCGATCCCGGAATTGACGAAAGCGCACGCCGAACCTCCTGGAGGCTGATGTCATCGCGCTGCGCGGCTTCCCACTCCTCGGGTTCGAAATGACCGGCCACGTCGTCAGCAGTCGCAGGAGCACCGGAGATGGTCACGAGCACATGGTGCATGTTGGGAAGGGCCAGGCTTTCGAGCGGCCTGAGCACCCCGTTCTCGTAAACAGCTTCGAACGTCATTCCGATGTATTCGAGTTTAACGGATCGAGGTGCAGTAAGAATGGATGTGTACCGAGGCTGGTCCGAGGGAGGGACCCAACGGACCTTACTTCACAGGCGCGGGTTTCTTCTCGCGTCGATTTCCCTTTCGATTTCGGTCCGGTTTTGACTGACCCACTTGCCAGTAATCGGAGGGCACGTGCCCTTCGTCCCTGTGCGCCGGTTCACTTTGAGCGCGATCCAGATCGATCGTTCTCCACGCTTACCGCCAGCCTCCCATTCACCCAATAATCCACTGCGAGAGCGATGAGCGTCCGACGGCGATTTTCGCGCGTTGCTCGGGTTCGCTATGGCACACCTTCGGAACGCGGCTCGGAGAGTCCGGGGCGGATGCGTTCACTATAATGCGACTAATGGGGCATTCGACGGTAACAGTTTCTCAAAGGTACGTATATCCGTCGCCGGAAGCGCTCGAACTGGCGCATGAGCGCATGACCGCGATGAAGTTGCGCCGACTCCCCACAAACTCCCCCACAGTGACCGGGGGCGATATAGCAGTAGCTTCGTAAGTTTTTTTTTAAATGTGCCCGGGTGGCGAAATCGGCAGACGCAACGGACTTAAAATCCGTTTTCCGGCAACGGGAGTGCGGGTTCAATTCCCGCCCCGGGCACCAAAGAATCAATAATTTACTGGCTTTTTTGAGGGGTCGTTTTCGTTCCTTATCGGCAGAATCTTGTGTGCGTATAGTGTGCGAACTTTTGGGGTCCCGCTCGCTTTCGTACCTTTCGTTCAGGTAAGAGTCAAGTTTCCCCGCCGCCTCACGCAGGTCGGACTCACTGACGATGTTGTACCGATCAAAAATCGATCGGGTCTTATGACCGCCGATCGCCATTGCCACTCTCTCTGGCACCCCGGCGCAGATCAGATTCCGGACTCTGGTTCTGCGGAGATCATGAAAGAGCCGAGTCGGCTTTCCGGTTTTCTGATCTCCGGTCCACAGACCTGCCTGAAAGCACGCGGGCTCCCAGTTTCCACGGAAGTTACTGATCCGTTTGCCGTCTTCGAAGAACACGTATTGGCAGGCCGGGTAGTCCCGATCCCGCAATGTCTTTTGTTCCGCCAGAACCGAGCGCAGCTCCGCTGTCATCGGGACCACTCCGGGTTCGTCATTCTTCGTGGTTCCGGGATCCAGCCGAACTACGCCTTCTCCAGATCCACCTGGTTCCAGAGAAGAGAGAGGATTTCGCCCCGACGGCAACCTGTGTAATACGCGAAAGTCAGAACCGGCCGGTATACCGGAGGAAGGAAATTTCGGAGCCGAAGGAATTCCCCGCGCTCAAAAAAGCCTTTGCGTACATTATTCTCTTCGAGCATAGGTACATAGACTACGCGTGCGACCTTCGGCGGGGTATGTCTGCGGCCGAGATTCAGAGCGCGCTTCAGGACGGCGAGTTCGCGATTGATAGTGGCGTTCGCTGCCTCTGACCTCTGGCGCTCGTGGACATATTGACGCACCAGGGTCGTAGTCAGATTGCGGACCCGCGTTTCGCCGAACGCAGGTTCCAGGTGGAGCCTGATTTTCTGTTCTGCCCACTTCACGCCTTTGTTATTGACTTTGTAGTCGGCGAGCAAGTCGGTGAACAGTTCCCGAATAGCGTCCGCTGCGCGGCGGAATCCGTGCCCGTCAAGTCTCTCTGATGGATGACCTCGGCAAGATAGCTCTCAGCGTCCTTTTTCGTTCCGTGAATGGTCTTGTTTTGATAAACACGCCTGACCACGCTTCCGTATGTGGACAGCGCCGGAATCGGAGCCATGGGCATCTACGCAGGCCGGGTTATACAGCCAATGCCAGCGGTCAAGTCGAATCAAGGGCGACCTTGCGCTCTTAATTTTTTGAACATCGTGTTAATCTCCACGCAGACTGGCGCGAGCGGCCATTCACAAAGGTGCGGAACATTACCGGGCAATATTTTTCAGGAATTGTAATAACTCGACCGTTCAGCGCACAATAAACTCCGTAGTGCGGGTGAATAAAGAATCCATACAGCAGCCTCCCGGTCTGTCTCCTGATGCAGCTTCGCTGCCGTCATTGAATCTGCCGAAAGGCGGAGGCGCAATTCGCGGCATTGGAGAAAAATTTGCCGCTAATCCCGCGACCGGTTCGGGCTCGCTGACAATCCCGATTTATGCAAGTCCGGGGCGATCGGGATTCGGCCCGCAACTCGCGATTACTTATGATTCCGGCGCCGGCAACGGTCCATTCGGATTCGGCTGGAATCTTTCGCTGCCCTCCGTCACACGCAAGACCGACAAAGGTCTGCCGCGATATGCGGACGCGCAGGAGTCGGACATATTCATTCTCTCGGGCGCGGAAGACCTCGTGCCCGCGCTAATCGACGGCAAAAGCGGCTGGGTGCGCGATGTTGTTCTGAATCGCACGGCAAACGACAATACTTACCAGGTTCATCGTTACCGGCCGCGTGTGGAAGGATTGTTTGCGCGAATTGAACGGTGGGTAAATACCGGGAATTCGCAGGATGTCTTCTGGCGATCCATTTCCAAAGACAACGTGACGACGTTGTATGGAAATACGGCGCAATCGCGTATCGCGGATCCCGGCGACCCCACGCGGATTTTCACGTGGCTGATCGCCGAAAGCTACGACGATAAGGGTAACGTCGCCTCATATCAATACAAGCGGGAGAATTCCGATAACGTCGACATGACGCAGGCTAATGAGCGGAATCGTACGCAATCCACGCGTTCCGCCAGGGTTTACCTGAAGCACGTTTTCTACGGCAACCCGACCCCGTACTTCCCCGACTGGAGCGCGGCGGCGCCGGTTCCGCTACCAACCGACTGGTGCTTCGAGCTGGTGTTCGATTTCGGCGAGCACGACCTCAACGTCCCCCTGCCGACGGAAAGCCAGAAATGGAACCGCCGGCTGGACCCGTTCTCGACTTACCGCTCGGCATTCGAAATCCGTACTTACCGCCTGTGCCGCCGCGCGTTGATGTTCCATCATTTCCAGAACGAGCCGGATGTCGGACTGAATTGCCTGGTCCGCTCGACGGATTTCACTTATTCGCCGGCCGCGCCGCCAGCCGATACGACGCAGGCGTTCTATTCATTTCTGTCTTCAGTGACGCAAACGGCGTGGCGCTCGAGCGGCGCCGGATATCTGACCGGCCCGATGCCGCCGGTGGACTTCAGTTACAGTGCGGCGACCATTGATGAAACCGTTCGCGATCTCAGTGCGGACAGTTTGCAGAATCTGCCTTACGGACTGGACGGCTCGCATTACCGGTGGATCGATCTGAATGGAGAAGGCGCGTCGGGGATTCTGACGGAACAGGCCGGGAGCTGGTTCTACAAAGCGAATTTGAGTCCGGCGAATGCTGTTCCGCAATTTGGCCCGGTGGAGGTCGTCAGCCGGAAACCATCGCTCGCCAAATTGAGTTCCGGCCGGCAGCAGTTGGTTGATCTTTCGGGCGACGGCCAACCGGACCTGGTGGATTTCGAGGGCCCCAATGCGGGCTTCTACGACCGTTCGGCAAATGGCAAATGGGAGCGATTCGAGCCTTTTCGATCATTGCCGAGTGTTGATTGGCGCGACCCCGACCTCAAGTTCATCGATCTCACCGGAGACGGTCTCCCGGACGTCCTGATCACTGAGGACAATGCGTTCTGCTGGCACGGTTCGTTGGGTAAAGAAGGTTTCAGTGCCGAGCGACGCGTGCCGGCGGCGGTGGACGAAGAGCGCGGACCGCAACTGGTTTTTTGGGATGGTACCGAAACGATCTTCATGGCGGACATGTCGGGCGACGGCCTGACGGATCTGGTTCGCATTCGCAATGGTGAGGTGTGTTATTGGCCGAACGTCGGATACGGATCGTTTGGGGCCAAAGTCTCAATGGATCAGGCGCCGTGGTTTGACCGCCCGGAAATGTTCGACAGCCGCCGGATCCGGCTGGCTGATATTGACGGCTCGGGAACGGTGGACATCATTTACTTCGCCGCCAATGCCATCCATCTGTATTTCAATCAGTCGGGCAACGCGTGGGGGACGCGGCGGGTTCTGAACCATTTTCCTGCGGTGGATCGTGTTTCCACCGCCACGGCTGTGGATTTGATCGGGAACGGCACGGCTTGTCTGGTGTGGTCGTCGCCGCTTGCCGGAGCGCAGCGGCGTCCGATGCGCTACATCGATCTGATGGGGGGGCAGAAGCCGCACTTGCTGGTCCGATTTTCCAACAATCTGGGCGCGGAGACTTTCGTTCAATATGCGGCTTCGACCAGGTTCTATGTGGCGGACAAACTGGCGGGGACGCCATGGGTCACACGGCTGCCGTTTCCGGTGCAAGTGGTCGAACAGGTCCAGACATACGACTACATCAGCCGCAACCTGTTCGTCAGCCGGTACACCTACCACCACGGTTACTATGACGGCGTCGAGCGTGAGTTTCGCGGCTTCGGACGAGTGGACCAGTTCGACACCGAAGAACTCGCGACGCTGGCGATCTCGCCCAATCTCCCACAGCCGGTGAACCTGAGTGGGGCGTCGAATGTCCCCCCGGTGTGTACGAAGACGTGGTTTCACACGGGAGCCTTTCTGGGCGAAGACAGGATTTCGAAGTACTTCGAACACGAGTATTACCGCGAAGGCACGGCTTCCGACGAGAGCATGTTGCTGGACGACACTGTGCTTCCGGCCAGCATCCTGCTCCCGGATGGATCGCGAGTGGCTTACGACCTCACCGGAGAGGAGATGCGCGAAGCGTGCCGCGCGCTGCGGGGATCCGTGCTGCGCCAGGAAATTTATGCGGCCGACGGAAGCGACGCGTCGTCGCGGCCTTACAGCGTGTCGGAGCGGAATTACATCATCGAGGTGCTGCAGCCGCGGCGGCCGAACTGTTTTGGCGTCTTCTTCAGCCATGCGCGCGAGAGCATCGATTTTCATTACGAGCGCAGGCTCTACCCGATAAGCGGCAAAAACGTCGCCGATCCGCGGGTGACGCACGTTTTCACGTTCGCGGTCGATCCGTTCGGAAACGTGCTGGAAACGGCAGCCGTGGGTTATGGCCGCCGCTATCCGGACGCGGATCTTATTCCCGCTGACCAGACAAAGCAAAGCGCCATCCTTCTCACTTACACGCAGAACCAATTCACTAATGCCGTGATCTCCGATGACGCGTATCGGGCGCCGCTGACTTCGCAGACCGGCACATTCGAGTTGTTGCAGGTGCAGCCGGCGGCGAACGTTCCGGGCGTGACGAACCTGTTCGGTTTCGATGAACTGGCGAACGCTGTCCAGCAGGCAGGGGATGGAGCGCATGACCTGCCGTTTGAAGATCTTAAGCCGGCGGGGCTGACGCCGGGCGCCCCGTATCGGCGGCTCCTTGGACGAACGCGCTCGCTGTATCGTCCCGACGATATGGGCGCCGCTGCCGGGAATGCAAAGGCTTTGCTGGGATTCGGAGTTCTCGAGTCACTGGCGCTTCCCGGAATTACTTACAAGCTCGCACTTACTTCAGGATTAGTTACACAGACTTACCAGCGGAACGGCGCGGCGCTGCTGCCGGTTCCGGCCAATGTGCTTGGCAGCGTGGCCGCGGACGGTGGGGGTTACGTCAATCTCGATGGCGATGGTAACTGGTGGATACCGTCCGGACGCGAATACTATGTCTCCACGCCCCCCGCGACTCCGGCGGAACGGAATCAGGCGGTCCAGCATTTCTTCCTCTGCCGGCGGTTTGAGGACCCATTCGGCAATGCGGCCACGGTCGATTATGACGCTTACGATTTGCTGGCGACTGCGACAACGGATGCAGTCAATAATGCCGTAGCGGCGTCGAATGACTATCGGGTCCTGGCGCCGGCAACCCTGACCGATCCGAACGGCAATCGTGCGGCAGTGGCCTTCGATGTTCGCGGGTTTGTGGCCGCGACGGCAACGATGGGCAAAGCGACCGAGAACCTCGGCGATCTGCTTACGGGATTCGCGGCCGATCTGACGCAAGCCGATATTGATGGGTTCTATGACGCGGTGGATCCGCACACCGTCGCCGCGCCGCTGCTGGGCAACGCTTCGACCCGCGTGGTATACGATCTGAATCGGTTCCTCAACTCCCGCGCAGCGGCTCCCACAGATCCGACGCAGTGGCAAGCGCCCTTTTCCGCGACCATCAGCCGCGAGACCCACTACTACGATCTCGCCCCCGGGGCGCAAAGCCCGATGCAGATCACCTTCAGTTATTCGGACGGATACGGCCGCGAGATCCAGAAGAAGATCGAGGCAGAGGCCGGTCCGGTGGTGGATGGTGGTCCGACGGTCAATCTGCGATGGGTGGGGAGTGGCTGGACGATTTTCAATAACAAGGGAAAGCCGGTCCGCCAATACGAGCCCTTTTTCAGCCAGTTGCCCAGGGGCCATCAATTCGAATTCGCGATGCAGGTCGGCGTCAGTCCCATCGCTTCATACGATCCGCTCGGCAGGATCATCGCAACCGTTAACGCGAATCAGACTTATCAGAAGACGGTGTTCGATCCGTGGCGTCAGGAAACCTGGGACGTCAACGATACTGTGCTGATCACTGATCCGACCACCGATCCGGACGCCGGCGATTTCTTCCTCCGCCTCGCCAAAGCCGACTATTCACCAACCTGGTATACGCAACGCATTGGCGGCGCGCTCGGGGTGCAGGAGCAAAACGCCGCCAACAAAGCCGCCGCGCATGCCAACACACCGGCCGTGATGTACATGGACAGCCTCGGCCGGACCTTCCTGACGATTCTCGATAACGGAGCAGGCGGTAAGTTCCACGCGAGATTCGAACTGGATATCTCGGGCAATCAGATCGCGATCATCGACGCGCTGGACCGTACCGTCGTGACCGTGACCTATGACGTGCTCAAGAACCGCATCGCCCAGTCCAGCATGGATTCCGGACAAAGCTGGATGCTCAATGCTGCAACGGGGAGCGCCATTCGCGCGTGGGACAGCCGGGGCCACAATCTGCGAACGGCTTATGATGCGATGCGGCGCCCGGTGGGACTTTTCGTCCAGGGCACGGATGCCGCCAACTCGGATCCGCGGACTCTGGCCGCGGAGGTGCAATACGAAAAACTCGTATATGGCGAAGGGCAGCCGAACGATACCGTACTGAATCTTCGCAGCCGTGTATTCCAGCATTTCGACCCCTCCGGGCTGCTGACCTTCATGGACGCAAATCCCGCGACGGGTGGCAACGAAGCTTACGACTTCAAGGGAAACTTACTCCGCAGCCAGAGAACTCTGGTCGCTGATTACCAGGCGCTGCCGAACTGGGCAGGACCGTCCCCGGCGTTCGGACCGGAGGTGTTCCGGGGCAGCACGCAGTACGACGCGCTGAACCGCCCAATTGCGGCGACCGGGCCGGACGGCAGCGTGGTCCATCCGGCATACACGCCATCCAATCTGTTACAGGCTGTCTCAGTCAACCTGCGCGGAGCGGCCGCGGCCACCCAGTTTGTCACTAACATCGATTACAACGCGAAGGGCCAGCGCGCCAGCATTACTTACGGCAACCAGGCTTCCACAACTTACAGTTACGATCCGGCGATCTTCCGGCTGACGCGGCTGCTGACGACGAGAACCGGTTTTCCGGCGGACCAGCAAGTCGTGCAGGACTTGAACTACACTTACGATCCTGCCGGGAACATTACGCATCTGCAGGATAACGCGGACATTCAGAACGTCATCTACTTCCAGAACCGCCGCGTCGAGCCAAGCACCGACTATACTTACGATGCGCTTTACCGGTTGATCCAGGCCATCGGGCGGGAGCAACTGGGTCTGGCAGGTGGCACGCCGCAGGCGCCCACGCCCACTTCGTACAACGATGTGCTGCGCGTGAATCTGCCGCAGCCCGGCGACGGCAACGCCATGGGCACTTACAACGAGACGTCTCAATACGACGGCATCGGCAATCTTTTGCAGCTGGCTCATGCCGGGTCGAGTCCCGCCTCGCCGGGCTGGTCGCGTACTTACACTTACGCGGAGTCCAGCCTGCTGGAGCCGGGCAAGGTAAACAACCGGCTGACAAAAACAGTAGTAAGCGGCGCCGCTCCTTTGAACGAGCCGTATACCTATGATGCCCGCGGCAACACGACCAGCATGATCCAGTTGCAGGCGATGCAATGGGACTTCAAAGACGAGTTGAACATGACGCAGCGCCAGGCCGTCAACGCCGCAGATCAGGACGGCGTCCTTCACCAGGGCGAACGAACTTACTATATCTACGACTTCAACGGTGAGCGAATTCGAAAGGTCACGCAATCGGCGGCGGGCGTCAAGCTGAAGGAACGCTTCTATCTCGGTACTTTTGAAATCTATCGGGAATATGGAGCCGGGGGCTCGATTTCGCTGGAGCGGCAAACCGTCCATGTCATGGATGACCGGCAGCGTATCGCGCTGATTGAGACCAAAACGGTCGATAGCAGCGCGGCGGCGGGCGCAGTTCCGGTTCCGGCGATCCGTTATCAATACGGGAATCATCTGGGATCCGCGTGTCTGGAACTGGACGACGCCGGCGCGGTGATTTCTTACGAGGAATATTATCCGTTCGGAGGCACGTCGTACCAGGCCGGCCGGACGCTCGCGGAAGTCAGCCTCAAGAGATATCGGTATATCGGCAAAGAGCGCGACGAAGAGAACGGATTCAACTACAACAGCGCCCGCTATTACGCTTCCTGGATCGGGCGCTGGATCAGTCCCGATCCGGCGGGACTGGTGGACGGTCCCAATCCGTATCTGTATTCGCGGAACAATCCAATCGTGCTCAGCGATCCCGGCGGGAAGGATCCGGATAACGGGGCGGTAAATCTGGGGCCGTTCCAGTTCAAGCACATCACGCTTGGCGGCGACTTCAAACTGAACGCCAGTTTCACGCTGAACAACTTGTTTTCGCCGGATCGTTCCCTGACCGTGAACAGTTTGTTTGCAGGTGGTAAATTGCAGTTCACCGCGGATACCTCGCTATTCGGTTTGAGCGGCAAGAGTACGGCTATCGTCGATCTCGAGCAACTCAGTCTGACGCACGGGTTGTTCACCGCGGATGTCAGCGCGAGCGCTACGCTTTCCGCGGGCCCGCTGGCGCTGGATCTCAAGGCCGACGCGCTGGGAACGTCGATTCTGGATCAGAACATCAGCCTGAGTGCGCCCGCCGACTCGCTGCGCTATACGCTGGACCACTTCCAGGGCAGCGCCAACCTCTCAGGAAGGATCTTTCTGCGCGCGGGCCCTATCAACCGCGTGCTGGGCGCGGTTTCAGTAACCGCCGACAGCGAGGGTGAGTCCGGGGCGCTGCATCTGAAGGGATACGTCGGCCTCCCGACGCTGGACCCGGGGAAGAACATCAATATCGCCAAAATTGCCGGAGAAGGCACTTTCGGTCCGGGAGGGTACGATATCCACGGCGACTTCCGTCTCGTGCTTCCGCCAGTGGCGTTTGCCACCGGGCGGTTCGACCTGAACTCCGAGACAGGCCTGTCGGCCAGCGGCCATTATTTCGGCATTCAAGTAGGACCGCTGGGGCTCTCGCCCAGCGTGGATCCGTTCGCGGCGTACCGGCCGCCCAATCTGAAAGCGACTCCGGACACCGTGGATACCACGATGGCGCGTCAACTGACGCTGCCGGAGATCCATCCCACCGGCCCGCCCTATGCGATCCCGGTGTTCAGCGCGGGAACGTCGGTCGGCTATTCGTACTTCCGGTACAGCAAATCGGGGTACTCGATATTATCGTTTGGAATTTCGCCGAGCTCGTCGGTCTCGTACACCACTGCCGACGAGCCGTCGCTGCCATTTCCGCTGGGCTCCATACCGGGCGTCGGTTCGATCCTTTACCCGCATGCGATACCCAGCACCTCCGACGGTATTTACATCGGGGTGATGTTCACTACAACGTTCTGGACCCACAAAATGTGGTTCCTGTAATCGCGGTTTCACATAGGAGGAAAAATGTCACAGAGCAGCAATCCGGCCCCGCCGCGCACAACGCGCGTCGTCAGTCCGGAGGTCTTCAGGCAGGTTTATGACTCGCCGGCGTCGTTGCCCGGCAAATATCGCTGGGTCACGAAGGATGAAGACGTGCGCGCCGTCGAACGGATTCTGGGGATTCCGGAAAGAAGCATCGGCGCGCCGTTGTGGGTCAGCGGCGACACGCCCAACTGCCCGAAGTGCGGACGGGAATTCAACTGGCTGGACATCGTGGGTTCCGCTCTGGCCAAAGTTCACCAGAAAGCATTGATGGTCGAGGTGATTCTGGGGGACCGGAAGTATGTGAACGTCGAAGCGCCGCACGCGATCGCGGACCTCGTCTGCTACAACTGCAAGGTTCCGATCGTCGATCTGCGTAGCTTCAAGTGCCACAACTGGGCATACGCGAGAGAAGCCATGCCCGGAATCATCGAAGAAGCCGGCCGGACCGAATAAATCAGGAGCAAAAATATGCAGCAGCCACAAGTCGATGTCGGGGCTCGCGTCAGCGTTGTCGACGCGCAGGGTAAGCCGTTCGCAGGCGCCGTCGATCTGGCGTTCCAACCCCGCGCTGTTACGGGTGGACAGCCCGTAACACTCAAGGGCGCGGACGCATCGAAAGAAATCGATGTAACGGGACTCGGGCGCGCGGCGGGCGGGAACTATGAGCTCACCGTCACACCCGCCGACTCCACGGTGAAGCCGGTCTCGCAACAAGTCAGCATCCCGGCGAGCGGAATCGCGCAGGTCACGGTGGTGGTGGGAGGACCGGCGAGCACGATCATTATCCTGCCGCTTAGCGTCCACGGCAGTCTGGTGCTGGATAACGGCCTCGCGGCGGCCGGCGTTACGGTGCGGGCGTACAACATCGGCTTCGGCGGGCAAGCCACCAAACTGGGCGAAGCCGCCAGCGATACGGCGGGCGCTTACACTATCGCGTACCGTGTGGCGGGGACGGTCAACCTGCAAATGCGGGTGGTGGATGCAACCGGCAAAGAAGTCACGATCTCGGCCATCAAGTACGGCGCCGCGGCATCCGAGACCTTGAATCTGGTCGTGCCGGTAACAGTGAAGCCGCCAGCCGCAGAATTCGACCGGCTCACTTCGGCCCTCACGAGCGCGATCGGACAAAAAGCGAACCTGGGCGCCGCGCAGGAGAGTGGATCGCAAAAAGACCTGACGCTCCTCTCACAAACCACGAATTGGGATGCGCGCCTGATCGCATTCGCGGCGACGGCCAGCCAGCAGGCTACGTCGAGCGGCGTTACCGCGAACGCGCTGTACGCACTTTACCGCACCGCCCTGCCGACCGACCCGTCCCTGCTGGCAACGGTTCCCGGCACAACGATCACAGCTGCTTTGACAAAAGCTTCGACGGCGGGCATCGTCCAGATGACGGATGCGCAGATCAAAGACGCAACGGTGGCCGTCCAGAATTTCTCGACGAAAACGCTGCTCACCCTCAAAGCGCCGGGCGCAGTCTCGACGTTCAGTGATTTGCTGACGCCCGTTTTCAAAGGCAACGCGACCCAGCAGACAGCGTTTGCGAATCTGTATTTCAGCCAGACAGCAACCAATGGCGATTTCTGGGCGCAGGCCGCCCAGCTAAACCTTCCCTCCGTAACCGTCGATGCACTGCGGCTGCAGGGCAAGTTTCTCTTTCTCACGTTCAATAACGCTCCGCTGGCCGCCGCGCTGCAGCAGCAAATCCCGTCCGCAGCCAATTTGTCGCAACTCGCGGACAAGGACTTTCACAAACCGGCAACGTGGCAGAACCTCCTGACTCAACTCGCCGGCGCAGGGGGCGACACCGCGCTCTCTGCGCTGATTCCGCCGGTTTATCCGGGCAGCGCGACAGCCGATCGAGCGGCCGCTTATGCGGGCGATCTGGCGCGGCAGGTCCGTCTGAGTTATCCCACACAAGTCGCCGCGCGGATGATCGAAACCGGCGATCTCGCGATTCCGGCGGCCACTGCGCCGCAGGCTACCGCCTTCCTCAGAGCCGCGGCAACACTTGGATACAGCCTTGGCCGCACACCCCTGAATCGTTTCCTTACGGACTCGGCGGGTAAGGCGCCGGCGCTCGATTCCACGACGAAGAACAGCGTGGCGACCCTGCATCGCCTCTATCAGATCACACCCAGCACCGAGTCGCTGCAGGCGGCGCTGAAACTCGGGCTCACGTCGGCAAACCAGATCGCCAAAATCCCGCAGGACGAATTCACCGCGAAATACGCATATGCGTTTCCGCCGGGCGAAGCCGCGCTCATCTATGGCCAGGCGCGGACTGTCAGCTCGGTGACTTTCACGGCGTTCGCTTCCGCGAAGGCCATGGAGACATCGCCTCCGGTCTACGGGCTCTCCGCAAGTTCGGACGATCTGCAGGTTGCCAAGAACACCCTGGTGCAGCAGTTCCCGACGATGGCAAGCCTGTTCGGGAATATCGATTTCTGCCAGTGCGAGGATTGCCGTTCGGTTTTGAGTCCGGCAGCTTATTTCGTCGATGTGCTGGACCTGCTGGGAACGAATTCCGCGCCCAACGCCGCCGGCTACGTGCCGCTTGACGTGCTGATCGGCAAGGACGCCACGGTCCCCGGACGGCGGCCGGATCTCGGCGCGCTACCTCTGACCTGCGAGAACACCAACACGGCACTGCCGTACATCGACCTGGTAAACGAAATTTTCGAATATTACATCGCCCACTCACAGTTGGATGCCGGAGTCGCGTACGACACAGGCACGGCCGCGTCCGCCGACCTGATCGCGGAACCGCAGCACATCATTCCACAGGTCTACACCACGACGCTGCAGCAGGCGCGCTATCCGTTGAATCTGCCGTTCGATCTGTGGATCGAAACCGTTCGCGGCTTCCTCGGTTATTTCAAAATCACGCTGTCGGGCGTGCTTGAGAAATTCCGCGGCGCCGACACGCTGGAACTATTCAGCGGCACTCCGGTCACGCCTTATTACCGCGCGCAGATTCTGACCGAATCGCTGGGCATCTCGCCGGCCGAGTATGCAGTCTACACCAATACCGACAAGGCCAACTGGTTTCAGCTTTACGGTGCCTACGCCAATGAGGCGGCGGCGCTGGCGGACCTGAAGTCGGCCAAATCGCTGGCCGCGAAGTTGGGCGTGACATATCAGGATGTGGTGGATCTGGTGGAAACGGGCTTTCTCAATCCCGGTCTATACCCGCTGATTTTCCAGTTCGAACGATTCGGCCTCGATATGTCGGATGCGTTCAGCTACACCAATCAGCCCGGCTACCCTGCGTTCACAGCGCAGGAGACGACCACGTTCGAAGCGCAGCTCGACGGCATCACGGCCCAGTACGTAAAGCTCAACCCGACATCCACGTTCAACGCGAGGACGTGGCTGACCACGCTCCTGCCGGCGAACTACTCGAAGAAGGTGCTGGTGCTGGCCGATCCCGACAGCGGCTGTGATTTTGCCATAACGACGCTGCAGTACGCGGACGGGTCGCCCGTCGCGGTCCTCGATCTGCTCAAGTTCAATCTCTTCGTGAGGCTCCGGCAGAAGCTCGGCTGGACTCTCGACGAGCTGGATCGTGCGCTGCAGGCCTTCTTCCCGTCGGATGTTCCGGCGTTTACGGATTCGGGCTTCAATGCCGCTTTTGGCCAGGCCTGGAAAACCGCACTCGTCTATCTCGCTCACCTCGACGACCTGAATACCAGGCTGCAGCCGGCGCTTGGGCGCCCGGCGCTGCTGCCGCTCTGGTCCAATCTTCCGACGCAGGGCGACAACTCGCTTTACAGCCAGCTCTTCCTGAATGCCGGTGTGCTGAACAGCGATTTCGCGTTCGACGATCCCAACGGAAACTTCCCGTGGCCCTCCGCGGACCTCAACGCATCGCTGCGTCCTCTCTCCGCGCACGCGGCCATGGTTCAGGGATCGCTGGGCCTCTCGGCGTCCGACATCAACGCGATCCTTGCCGATGCGGGAGTTGCCGCGCTGGCGCAGTTCACGCTGGCGAATCTCTCCATCTGCTATCGCTACAGCCTGCTGGCGCAATGCCTCGACGTCACGGTCTCCGATCTGATTGCGCTGACGACGCTCTCGGGGCTGAATCCTTTCCAGCCTGTGTCCGGGACTTCGATCACCACGCTTGCACAGGACGTCCTGTGGAACCAGACGGCAGCCTTCGTCAAGCAGGCTTCCGTGGTCGGGAACAGCGGCTTCGATGTGGAGGACTTGCAATACCTGCTGCGTCAGATTTTCGATCCGGTCGGCAAATATGCCACCGATCCGAATGCGCTGCTCACGCTGCTTCAGGCCGCCGGAACCGGATTGCAGCAGATTGCCGCGCAGGAAGCCGTGCCGGCGAATTTGACCAGCCTGGCGGAGAGTCTGATCGACCAGACCCTCTCCGGTCTGATTCCGGCGACCATCCTCAAAACCTTATTCGGGCATCTGACGAATTCGACCACCTACACGGCGTCGCAAGGCGGTGTCGCGGCGGCGATCGATCCGGCTCCCTTCGCACAGGAGCCCGAGCTCGGTTTCCAGTACGTCGCGTTGACGCAAACCCAGTCCGTCAGCTACGAGGGCCTGTTGCCCGATTGGAAGAAGGCGCAACTGGAGACGATCGACACGACGCCGCTCTTCGCCGGCCTGCTGGATGGATTGCAGAAGCAGGCCTGGACGGCGCTCGCGCAAAGTATCGGCGATCTCCTCGGAGTGTGGGCGAGCCTTGCTCAATATGAGGCCGTCGCAACCGGCGTGGCCGCGGGTTCGGCGATCGGCGATCCAGCCGGACAACTGGCTGCCGCGGACGCCGCTTTAAGCTTCAGCTACGACCAGTCGGACCAGCTTGAATGGCTCGGCTATCGCGGCGTGCTCACTGACCAGAAACGCACCGCGCTCACGGGTTTCAATAATTCGGCGACCCTGGCAACGCTGCTGGCGCAGGTGCAGCAGCAGTCGCTGCCCGCCTATAACGAGATGACGGGCTCGCTGCTTGCCATGTGGGCCAACGGCCAGACTTATTCTGCCTCGCAGACGGGAGTGGCTCCGGCCAACCAGATCGACCCGGTTGCATTCGCCGCGGCTGTGGTACAGGCGCAGCAGAACGGCGCCATAGTCAACCCGGTGCCGGTGCTGGCCTTCCAATATAATCCGGCGTCGCAGACCGAGAGCGTCACGTGCCAGGGGGTTCTCACGGATGCCATGCGAGCGCAGCTATCCGGGTTGATCGCTTCGCCGGTCCTGGCGACGCTTTTGACTTCGCTGCACACACAAGCCGAGCAACTCTACCAGAGTCTCGCGGCGAATCTGCTCACTGTCGGCCCCAACGATCTCGACAACAATGCGCAACCGTATCTGGCCGCCGGCGCCGCTGATCAGCAGCGGCTGGCCAAGGCGGAGTTGGTGAAGGTGTTCCTGCCCTTGCAGACGCAGAAACTCTCGCGCGATTTCGTCGTCGAGACTTTGTCGCAGAATCTCGACTCGGATCCGGTCCTGACCGAAGCTCTGGTGACCGACGCTGCGCTCCTCACCGATCCCACCAGTCCGGGAGAATCGCTGCTGAAGGCATTCCTCAAAATCGGACAACAGGGAGTCAGCGCGACTTACTACACATCCGTTGACGAAACCGGCGCGGCCAGCGCGTCGGGTGTCGCCGCCACCGCGGACACCAGCGATCCAACCAACAGCGCGGGCGGCACGCAAAGCTGCCATTTCGAAGGCTATCTGCAGGCGCCCGTCGATGGTCCCTACCGCTTTTTCGCGGAGTTGGGGAACCTGAACGCAAAAGTCACACTGCGTGTGGATCCGCCGGATGCCAGTGTACTGCCGCCAAATCCGGTCATCCAGCAGACCGCGGTTAAAGACGGCGATG
The DNA here is from genome assembly GCA_036273015.1 of Bryobacteraceae bacterium. Classification (GTDB taxonomy): domain Bacteria; phylum Acidobacteriota; class Terriglobia; order Bryobacterales; family Bryobacteraceae; genus BOG-234. The sequence goes on from DATAXN010000079.1 coordinate 60,870, forward strand.
AGGCGAGCCAGTTCCTGCAATTAAAAGGCGGTGTGGCGTATCACTTCACGCTCGATTTCCAGCAACTGGGCGCGGCGGGGGCGCGCTTGCTTGTTCAGGGCGAGAATCTGCCCAAAGGACCGTTGAGCCAGCTTCAGCTTTACTCGGAGAGCGCCGTGGACGCGTTTCTCCGCGGCCGAACTCTCCTGGCCAAAACTCTGCAGATCCTGCAGGTCACCGATCTCGATGTACGCGAGATCAGTTGGCTGGTCGCGAATTCGGCTCAGTTCAACAATCTCCGGCTCAGCTCGCTTCCGACGCAGCCGTCGGACGATTCCGTTCCCAGGGCCGTCGCGCTGTTCTCGCAGTTCCTCGCGCTCGCCGATTACGCCGACCTGCGGAAAGGTCCGGCCGGCGGTACCGACGGATTGATTGACGTCTTCGAAGCCACTTCGCAGGCCGCGCCTCCAACGCCGCCCGCTACAGTGCTGGCGAATCTCACGCGCCGCGATCCTCAGGTGGTGCAGGACGTAGCTGCGGCGCTCGGCCCGGATCCGCATTTCTCCAACAACACCGGTATCCGGCGCATGTGGGATGCGCTTCAACTGGTGCAGGTGCTGGGATTGCCCGTGACAACGATTGCAGCCGCCACCGGCATCATCAACCCGGCGCCAGCCGGCCCGGATCAGATCGCGGCCAATTTCAGGAACGCGGTGCGGGCGCAGTACACAGCCACCGAGTGGCGGCCGATCGCGCAATCCGTCTTTGATCCGCTGCGGCAGAGGAAGCGCGACGCGCTGGTTTCGTATCTGCTGAATACCCTCGGGCTTCAGAACTCAAACCAGTTGTTCGAATACTTCCTGGTTGACCCCGGCATGGAGCCGGTGGTGCAGACTTCACGATTGCGTCTGGCGATGTCGTCGCTTCAGACGTTTGTGCAGCGCTGTCTGCTCAACCTCGAGAACGGCAACACCACCGCGCCCGCGAAGAATGTGGCGCCCAACGCCATCCGCGCCGACTGGTGGGAGTGGATGAAGCGGTATCGCGTCTGGGAGGCGAACCGCGAGATCTTCCTGTTCCCGGAGAACTGGATGGATCCCGAACTCCGGCTCGACAAAACGGATCTTTTCCAGGCGCTCGAAGGCGATTTGCTGCAGGGCGATGTCACCAGCGACCTGGTGGAAGATTCGTTCCTCACGTATCTCAAAGGTCTGGATCTTCGGGCACGGCTGGATATTGTCGCGACGTATCTGGAGCAGGACGCGGTGAACCCCGGTCTCAGCACGCTGCACGTGCTCGGCCGAACCTATGGCCATCCGCACAAATACTTCTATCGCACCTATGTGAACAGTGTGTGGTCAGGCTGGCTTCCGGTAAGTCTCGATATCGAAGGTGACCATATCGCGCTGGCGGTATGGCGCGGGCGCCTGAACGTCTTCTGGCTGAGCTTCGTTGTGCAGGCGCAGGGACCCGGAGCATCGGGGGCGAGCAACAACGGAACGCCGGTATCGGGGCTGGCTTTCAGCGACCTTTCAAGCGACATTTTCACAGGCACCCCGCAGAAACTGGTCCAGGTGCAACTGCACTGGAGCGAGTATGTGCAGGGTAAGTGGACCAATCGCATCTCGACGGACGTCAGTAAGTCGCCCACCATCGCGGTGCATCAGGATTTCGATATAAGCACGGTACACCTCCACGTCACCAATGAAATCGACTCGCAGGGCAATGAAGGCGCGATCCTGATTCACGTCGATTTTCCAGCGGTGTATGAAACGGAGTACTGGGACACATGGGTGGGTTGGCTGATTGTGCTGTTGCTCGATGCGGCCTTCAACCCGTCCAAAGTTCCGGCGGACGAGGCTGCTTTGGCCGCCATTCCGCGCGCCAACCACACGTTCCGCGTCACCAGCAAGAACTGCGATCCCGATTTCAGCTCGGCCTACTGGCAGGCGCCTCAGGCTTATCCCTACGACACGCCGGGAGTGGACGCCACATTCTACACGGGCTCCACGAATCTCACGGACGCATTCCAAAGCGAGATTCAGACCAACGGAACGAGCACGACGGAAACCGAGAACGTGCTGAACACGGTGAATAATTTCGACGTCCTGACACCATCGAACACTGTGGTCCCGCCGTTTCTCAGTTCCTCCGAACCGCTTTATGCGGCGGCTGGAGCTCTGGTCGCTCCCGTCTTTTTCCGCGACACCAGCAATCCCGGCGCGGCCGGAAACGCGGCCTTCCGCGATGAGCGCACCTTCTACGTGCAACCCTCGCTCACCGAAACCGTGGTGGAAGAATGGGACGGTTGGGCGATCTTCACCTCGCCCGCGCAGGTCGCGCTCAATCCCGGCGCCTTGCAGCAAATCAATGTTGTCGCGCAGGTGCCGGCGGCGCCTGTCCCAGTGAACCCTGGCGATCCGGTCTACTCACTGTTTCAACTGCAGAACGCAACCGACTGGGTTACTGCTCCCAGTACGGTGATCTCATACGCCAGTGTGCCCATCGGCAAAACCGGCGGCATTGCGACGGCTCCGGCGGTGGCCGCGGGTGCAAAGCTCAGCATCAAACTTCCGTCCGGCGCTCCGGCTCAGATCGTCGCATCGCTAAAGCCGGTGCTCGGGATCGCATAAGGAGGAAAGGGTCATGTCGCAACTCGCTCGCAGTTTTCACAGCACGATAGATCTGGCGCGCCAGTACCAGGCGTTCACGCCCGCCAACAACTGGAAAGCCGTGCCGATTTACATCACGCTCCGCAATCGCAGCCTGGCTTATCAGTTCTTCCCTCATTTCCATCCTTATGTGCCGTCGCTGATCGAGCGTTTGAACGATGGCGGATTCGACGCGCTGCAGGACTCCGACACGCTGTACCTGCCGCAGCCCAATCCGCCCAGCGGACAGCCATTGCAGCCCCTCACGGTGATTCCGGACAGCACCCGCGCGACACTAGCGGCAAATGTCACCGGCAATCGTCCGAATGGAGGGCCATCCGTTGCACTAACCGCGGGGACGCCGCTCACGCTTCCGGCGGGAACTACGGTCACGGCCGCGGCCGGCACGGTGGTGGGCAACCCCGATGGATCTTCCACCACACTGGCGGCGTCAGTCTCCTTCGCGCTGCCGGGCTTTCTTCCCGTTTCTTCTTCCAGCGGCATTCAGAACATCAATGGCGCCGGCGCGATCATCGTTCCGGACTTCACGTCCGTAACCATTTCGCTCGCCGCCGGCGCGAGCGCGGTGCTCACCAACGACGGTTCGCAGGTGCAGCTTCCGACCGGCACCGCGGTGGCGATTCGCAGCGGCCTGCCCCAGCCTTATTTCTACACGGACGATTTCGCCGCGCAGTACGCGCCGGATCTCAACAACGTACAGCAACCATATCCCGTCAAGAACCTTGACTTCAACTACAACGGCGCTTACTCCATCTATAACTGGGAGCTCTTCTTCCACGCTCCGCTGCTGATCGCCATTCATCTGAGCCAGAACCAGAAGTTCCAGGATGCGCAGAACTGGTTCCACTACATCTTCAATCCCACCGATAACAGCGCCGGGCCAACGCCGCAGCGTTTCTGGAAAGTGCAGCCGTTCCAGTCCACGGACGTGCGGATGATTCAGACCATCCTGACGAATCTCGCCACGCAGCAGGATATGCCGCTGTACGATGAGACCGTCGCCAGCATCAATGCGTGGATGGCGAATCCCTTTCAGCCCTGGGCCGTGGCGCAATTCCGCCCCACCGCTTACATGTTGAAAACGGTGATGGCGTATCTCGACAATCTCATCGCCTGGGGCGACTCCCTGTTTCAGCAATACACTGTCGAGACCATCAACGAAGCTACCCAGCTTTATGTGACGGCGGCTAACATCCTCGGCGACAAGCCTCAGGCTGTGCCGCAAAAGGGATCGGTGAAGGCGCTCACCTACAATCAGCTTCGCGCGAGCGTACTCGATCCGTTCGGCGACGCGATGGTTGATATGGAGACGGATATTCCGTTCGACATCACGACGCCCTCCGGCTCGGGCAACGACCTGAACGGCTCGCAGATTCTGCCCTCCATCGGCAAGACGCTCTATTTCTGCATCCCGCAGAACGATCAACTGTTGCAATATTGGGACACGGTGGCGGACCGGCTGTTCAAGATTCACAACAGCCTCAATTTGCAAGGCGTCTTCCAGCAGCTTCCGTTGTTTGATCCGCCGATCGATCCGGCCTTGCTGGTGCGCGCTACGGCTGCCGGGCTCGACGTCAGCGCCGTCGTCAGCGGCTTAAATCAACCGCTGCCGCTCGTCCGGTTCCAGCTCCTCGTCTCCAGGGCAACGGAACTTTGCCAGGAGGTAAAGTCTCTCGGCGCCGAGTTTCTGGCCGCCATCGAGAAACAGGATAACGAGTCGATATCCCTGCTGCGCGCGAAGCACGAAAACGCCATCCTGGGCATGGTGGAGCTGGTGAAGTATGCGCAGGTGCAGGATGCCGCGAAAGCCACGCAGGGGCTGCAGCTCTCGCTGGCCAACGCCATCCAACGCTACTCCTATTATCAAAAACTGCTGGGGCGGTCGGATACCGATATCCAGAACAGCATTCCGCAGCTCGATCCACTGGATCTCGCCAGCCTGCAGAGTCTGCAATTCTCGCAATCGGACACCTCCAACGAGCCCTTGATGCCGCTGGACGCGATCAATCCGGACATCTCCACCAACTCGACTCAGGTGAGCGACGGAGAGATTCAGACGCTCAGCAACAAGGAAGTCGAAGAGTTGGACAACATGGCCACGGCTCGCGACTACAACATCGCCGCAAGCGGCCTGGAGTCGCTGGGATCGGTGCTGGCGATCATTCCGCAGTTCAAGGCGCACGCGCAACCGATGGGCTGCGGCGCAACGGTCGATATCGGCGGGCAGCACTTGCATGCCATGGCGTCGAGCCTGTCCGGCATATCGAAGGCCTTCGCCGAAGAGTACAGTTACGATGCCGCCAAAGCGGGCAAACTGGGCGCCTATGCGCGCCGTCAGGTGGAGTGGACGTTTCAGAGCAATACGGCCAAAAGCGACATCAATCAAATCTTCAAACAATTGCGCGGCTCGCAGATCCGGGAGGCCATCGCCAACCAGGAGTACAAGACTCACCAGCAGCAGATGGCGAATGCCCAGCAGATCGTGGATTTCCTGACGGGCAACGACATCGGCGGCGGGGTCCCGGTCAAGGAGACCACCACAGGCTTCTACACGTTGATGAAGCGCCAGTTGAAAGCCATCTACGGGAACGCCTTTCAGCTCGCTTATGACGTGGCGAAGAAAGCGGAGCGCGCTCTGCAGAATGAGCTGGGCAATACGTCGCTCTCCTATATTCAGTACAACTATCTGGACGGAACCGAAGGACTGCTGGCCGGCGAGAAGCTGATGTTCGATCTGAAGACCATGGAAATGGCTTACTTCGATCTGAATCAGCGCGAGTACGAACTGACCAAACACGTCAGCCTGCTGCAGGTCGATCCACTGGCTTTGATCCAGTTGCGCGCGACCGGAAGCTGCAGCTTCACCATGCCGGAGGAATTATTCGACATGGATGGTCCGGGCCACTACTTCCGCCGCATCAAATCGGTTGCGGTGACGCTGCCCTGCGTGGTGGGTCCGTATACCAGCGTGAACTGTACTCTCACGCTGCAGAAGAGCTCGATCCGGATCACCACGGACGCCGGAAAAGCCTACGCGCGGCAGGGCTCGGACGATCCGCGATTCGACGATTACTACGGCACGATCCAATCGGTGGTCACCAGCTCCGCGCAGGCGGACAGCGGACTCTTCGAAACCAGTCTCAAAGACGAACGGTACCTGCCGTTTGAGTATGCCGGGGTGGCGGACAGCCAGTGGCAGGTGAGCATTCCGGCCGAGGTCCGCCAGTTCGATTTCGACACCATTTCCGACGTGATCCTGCATGTGCGCTATACGGCCCGGGAAGGGGGCGAAATCCTTCGGGCGGCCGCCGTGCAGAATCTGCAAACCGGCATCAACAAGGCGACCACCGTCGGATCCGTCTGTCTTTTCTCAGCCCGGCACGATTTCCCCACGGAGTGGGCAAAATTCCAGAGTGTGACGATCAACGCCGCAACCCCCACAGCCGAACTGTCGCTCGCCCTGCGGAGCGAGCACTATCCTTTCTGGGCGCAGGGGATTGTCGGGAGCGCTCCGGTCAAAGGGGTGCAGTTGTTCGCGGAGATGACTTCCTCCGCGACTGCGACGCAGGTCAATCTGTCCGACAAGAATGGTCATACGGATACGCTGGTGCGCAATCCGCTGTTGGGGAATCTGCTGACCGGAAAGTTGGCGAACATTCCTCTGCCGGCCGCCGTGACCGATGCAGCGCATCCGCCGTTGACGCTGGAATTGGACAACAACTCCATGAATGATTTGTGGATTGCCATTACCTGGGGCAAGTAATCGTGGTTGCGCGCTCCGGCTTTGCGCACCGCGCCAATCACCTGAATGACGGCCGCCTGTAAGCCGCGACCCTGTGACGGTCCCACGGAGCATCTGCTGACCAGCGGCGGCGATGGAATTTTCGTCTGCTCCGCAAACCCGCAAGTCGGGTATCGCGAGGAAGAGCCATTGGCAGCGAGGTTCAAAGTGCGCACGGTCTGCTGCCTGGAAGGGCGGCGCCAGAAATGATCGCGGAAGATCAACGCCTTGCAATCCTTGCAGGACGAAACAGTGATTGACGTTGAAATCGTGGCACCCGACTAACAGTCATCTGAGTTGTTCCAGTCAATGGGGAGGGCGAATCTTTTTGCGGACCAGCCTATTGCGTCCGGTTACGGCATGGCTGGTTTGTGCCGGCGCGGGGCGCACCTAAAGCGAGAGGAGCGTCCGGTAATCCCGCGCGGTCTTGGCGCGCAGCCGGCCCTCGACCGCCGCGCGCAGCCAACAGTCGAGGTATTCGTCGAGAATCGAGCGCGCTTCCGGGCGCGGCGGGATTTGGGAGAGGAGACGGGCGCCCCGGCCACGGAACGCGCGCCATGCACCGTCTTATTAAGGTAGCGGCGCCTGCCGGTCGCGGGATCCCGGCTCTGATACAGCCGCACAAGCCTGCCCTGGCGCCTGAGTAAGTCCGATCCCCGCAAAGTTTACGACGAAAGGTATTTGGGGTGACGGGCGATGATCTGGCCGCGCGGCATGGATTGGTTTGAGGAGAACCCTCCTGCCAGCCACGTTCAAACGGAACAGCCGCAACCCGTCCATGAGCAGCGCTTCAACCTTTTCGGAGTAGTCGGTCGCGTTCAGAATCGCTACAAATGAGCGGGGCCTTTGATAGGACACTGAATGCTTCGGCCAAAACCAGTCGGCGACCATATCGACACCCAGTCGAATTCGTTTCTCCGACAGCTCAGAGCGATTGCAAACCGTGAATTGTTTGATGGCAATGACACTAAAAGCCGTTGGTATGACCCAACTCGCCGAGCCCGAGACCCAAGGCCATCCGTACTTGTCGGGATCAAAGCAAACGTTTCGGTCAGTAGTCTTGAATTTCCACCGCCAGAGCCAGTGCGATTCGCGGCCCCGTTCGTCGATGAGCCAGCGATAGGCTTTCTCGCGGGCGCTCGCAAAATCAGTCATCCCGTTGAGGTGGCAGAGAACAAGGGCGGTTGTCCAGGAACCTTCGGAATCACCTTCAAACGCTGGCCAGCATCCATCCGCAAACTGCGATTTCAGGAGGAACTGAGTCGATGCACCAGCGTTTGCCGGCGTCTCATCTGCCAGCGCGAAAGCCGCCAAACATGTGGCCTCGATGCTGCCCTGTTGCGATGAGGCGAAACTCCAGCCTCCCGACACTAACTGACGGCTCGCGAGAACGGTTTCCGAAGCGGAAAAGTGGACCATCAAAGAGAGACTGCCTTTTGTATAAGACACATCAAGATCCATCGCAAACAGACTCGGATCGTCCTCGGCACACAGAGCTGTCGGGCCGTTTCTATGCGCAGATTTGCGCTTTCGTATGCAATATTGCGTATAATAGATCGAGGAATGTTATGGCAAGCGTCGTAGTGTGTGCAGAACCCAGCAGTTGGCAGCAGGCGGGTCGTTTCGCGACGAAAGTCCTCGGCGACGCAGAGTTAAGAAGTTTTGAGGATCTCGGACGACGAGCGCCGGTTCAACCCGTACTCGTGTACCTGACCCATCCGGACTATGATCACCTCCGCTCGCTTCTGCAGATTCTGAAGCCGGGAAGTCCCGATGTGGTGATTTATTACGCGAGCCGTGTTGCGCCGGAGGATGCCGCACAACTCGGTAAACTAGTCGGCGAGACGCGTCCATATCACACCAGCGTCGTGTTTGAAGCGAAGACCGCAGCAGCATCAATGTTGCAGCATTCGCGATCTTCCGCTAAAGAAAACGGCACGTCTTCTTCAGTTGCTCGTGCCCGGCAACTGCGCGAGCACTTTGGATTGACCCAAACCGAACTCGCGCACGCTCTCGGTGTCAGTCTGCGAACGGTGCAAAACTGGGAGCGCAATGGTGTCGCCAGAAGTCCGCGGCAACTTCGGGATCTTGAAGAGCTGTGGACCATTCTGAAGGAGTCTATTAAGGGCACGGACATTCCGGTCTGGCTGAGATCGGAAAGCGAGGCTTTTGCCGGAGCGCGCCCGATCGAACTTCTGAAAGAAGGCAAAGCCCGCGACATTATCGTCGAATTTCGGCGTCTGCAGGCTGGAGACCCTGCTTGAAGCTGGGACGCGCTGCACGAAAGCAGCTCGCGGAGCTGATCGTAGGCGCCACCTCTATCCAAGGCGATTTCTTCCGGTCCGTGGCGTTCCGGTATTTTCACCCCGACGACGTGATCAGCGGCGAAGGGACCCGATTGAACGGCGGTCGCTTTGTGCCGACAGGCGTGAGGGCGGTCTATGCGAGTCTCGAAGAAGAAACCGCGATGCGTGAAGTCACTACCCGCAAGAATGCTTTGAGCGGTCGAAATCAAATCAACATCGGGGAATATCCCCGTATGACATACATCCTGTCCGTGGCCACCCACAGAAACCTTGATCTTACGTCCACTCTTCCATCGGAATTGGCAAATATCGTTGGGCTCTGTCTTGGTGGCCGCGGGTATTCTGCGTCCCAGGAGTTGGCTGGGATCTGGATTGCGAAGGGCGTCGAGAGTGTGGTTTTTCCGTCCGCGACAGGCGTCGGTCGAAACGTCGTGGTCTATCTTGCGAATGCCGGCGCTGGCAATGTGGTGGTTCGCAATCGTGACGAAGTTCTGGCCGCCCTCCGCCGGCCACGCCCGCGGGAGCGCGGTCGGTACAGTTAGAACGTCTTCATTCGGAAGAACAGATATCCCTTCAACGCACAGATCGTTCACTATGGGCCTTTGCCGCTTCAGGCAATCACCGGGAACTTTGCCGACTACATTCCACAAAATGTTCTGACCCAAATGCGCAACTCGACGCCGATTATGCGGCTCGATGATGTTCCGGTGGGCAATCAACTGCAATATCGAATCCAGCTTCACCCGGATACGTTGGAGTTCACTGGAACGCTCCTCCAAGAGTGACTGAAAATGCTCATTCCTTCCAAAGATTACTCTCTGGAACAGGGCGATGGGTTCGCCTTGTGTTCGCCGTCTGATTGCGTTAGGATTTTGGGTATGGTCGAAACAATCCCCGGACAAAGCTGCCAGCAATGCGGAGCCGAAATCGCTACTCCCCTGAATCCGTCGGTCAGTCATGTTAGCTCTGGGGAGAACGTAATCGTCACCGGCGTCTGTCCGGTCTGCCGTGCTGAAGTGGAAGTCTTGGCAAGAGACAGTTCCCGGCTTTGAGAACTTCGGAGACCGTTTAGCATGATGACAAAATTTGTGATCGGTGATCGGGTTCGACGGACAGAACCGCCCTTCAGCACCGGAACTGTTGACCTCATTCAGGGGCAAACCATTTGGGTTGTCCTCGATAATAACGGCGGCAGGGCTTGCTACCCTTTCGACAAGCTGGAAACTTTTAGTAATGCCTGAAGTTGTTCGTCACGAGCGGCGGTGATTTCGGCTCTTCGGCCTCACCGCAGTTACGATACATCCCGCCTCCTCCCTTAATACGCTTCGGCAACGCTCTTAAAGAGGGCGACAACTTCCCACAAGAGCTCTCCCGCTTCTTCATCCGATATGTCGAACGGGTCATCAACCGCTTCAACGTCAGAGCGAGGTCCCACTTTGCTCAATCTTCTTTTTTCTGTCACGCCGCCGGTGTTCTTTTTTCTTTTTCGAGGCGGACCCACTTTTACTCATCCCCGGAATCTCTCGACCGGCGAAGCTGGTTCGGGCGGTGGCGACCCACTGATACCGAAGCCAAGGCTGACAGGGGACACATCGGCTGTCTTTGATTCCCCGCCTTAAAGTTCCCCAGCATTCGGCCGTGTTGATTCGGTCCCCTCGGAACCAATGGTGCATAACCCAGCGTTGGTGTATCCGTCAGACATCAGGGTCGCGCTTCCAGCCGCCAGGCAACGCCCTTCCGCCGTCATTGATCCATGCGATCAGGCGGCCTTCGTCAACGCGTATCTGTCTCCCCAGCCGCACCACTGGTAGGATGCCCTCGCGGGCCAGTTCGTAAACCCTCGGGAGTGAAAGGTCGAGTCTCTTGGCTACTTCTTTCACGTTAAGAAGCCGCAGACGAGTGCCGCCCTCAGACAAAAATGAACTGGTGCTGGGAGAGGACATACCAGATTTATAACCGCGTTGAACAATCTCATCAAACGAAACTTCGCGGCGGTCGGGGTTTAACAAAATTCGCAAGGACCGCCGTGCCGGATAGTGTGCGAACTCCGCCGAAATCGTCGGATCTCATCAAAACTCAGTTGAGGCACGGAGCGCCGCAAGTCCAATGTCTGCATAACTCTGGGCAACTCCGGCAGCCTGCCGATATCTGATGTAAAATGAATGGTTTAGACTTAAAATCCGTTTTTTCCGCAAGGAGAGTGCGGGTTCAATTCCCGCCCCGGGCACCAGATTAAACTCCCCTACAACATCCTTCGGTCCCTGACTTGCTTGTAAGTTCAACGGATGGTTGTGTAATGAGTACCTGGGTCGCGAGCTGGGGATTTTCCATTGCACAGAAGGTTTCCGATATCAAGAAGCGGCGCCTGTCATGGCCGCTTCGGTTGGCTATCGGGTTGTCAATCGGCGCTCTGCTGGTCGGAATTTTTGTTCTGGATGTGCAATCGTCCTGGATCGAAGCCCACATACTTTCGCAGGTCGCCGGGCACACCACATTTCTGATTCAAAAAGGCGCCAGCACTCATCTCGAACGCTCCGCCGACGGACCCTACGACCAGCGCCTGGGTTTGGCCGAACTCCGGAAATTCGTGACCTCGCTTCAATCGCATGACTATCGAATCGAAACGCAGGCTCGCGACAGTGGCACATCGATTGCGCTGACGCGCCTCGGCGTCTTCCCCATTTATCACGAGAAAAACCAAGCCGGACTTCACATTGAGGACCACAACGGAAGGACGATCTATCGTGCGCTATATCCCCGTGAATCGTATCCGGACTTCCAATCCATTCCGCCCGTTGTCGTCAACACCCTTCTCTTTATCGAAAATCGCGAAATTCTCGACAGCGGTCACCCGGATCGCAATCCGGCCGTGCAGTGGGGTCGCCTCAGCAAAGCGGCATTCGACCTCGCGATTCACTCTGTCGATCATCGGATTGCCGTCATTGGAGGAAGCACGCTGGCTACCCAGCTCGAAAAAACACGTCATTCCACCGAGGGCCGCACCGAATCCGTTGCGGACAAGTTTCGCCAGATGGCTTCTGCTTCGCTCCGCGCGTATCAAAGCGGACCGGATACTCTCCGCACCCGCGAGGAAATCGTCCGCAACTACATCAACTCCATTCCGCTGGCCGCCACACATCAGGGCGAAGTCATCGGATTGGCGGACGGCTTGAGAGATTGGTATGGAGCCGACTTCAAGACCGTAAACAGCCTTCTTGCCGCCGATGGACGTTCTCTGAACTCCAGGCAGTTCACTGCGCGGGCCCAAGCCTATCGCGAGGTGTTGTCATTGCTGCTGGCATTGCGGGAACCAACCAGCGATTTGATTCATCATCAGGATCTTCTCGAAGCCCAGGTCGATCGCTATCTTCCGGCGCTGACGCACGCCGGCATCATTTCGGCGAGGGAGATGAACACGGCGTTGCACCTGAAGCAGCACACGCATCCCGATCGGAAGCAAAACCAATTCGAAAGCTTCACCGCCGTCAAAGGACCGAATGCCATCCGCATGGCGCTGCTGCCCATGCTCGGCCTTGATAGCGTTTATTCGCTCGATCGTCTGGATCTCACAGTCCGCACAACGCTCGATCAGCCCGCCCAGAAATCGGTAAGTAACTTCCTGGATGGCCTGTCTGCTGCGAGCGCGGTTAACGCAGCCGGATTGAATCAATATCAGCTTTTGGACTCCGGTAATCCGAAGTCCGTCATCTACAGCGTCACGTTGTATGAGCGTGGACAGGGAGCCAACCTGCTGCGCGTCCAGACAGACAACTTTAACCAGCCTCTGGACATCAATCAGGGCACTCGCCTGCAACTGGGCTCCACAGCCAAGTTGCGTACCCTGATCAACTACCTCCAGATCGTAGAGATCCTGCACGGCGAATATTCCAGGATGTCTTCCGCTGAATTGAAATCGGTGACGGTCCTTCCTGACGACACACTGACTCAATGGGCGCTTACGTACCTCTCAACCGCCGTCGATCGCAGTCTGGAGCCAATGCTCGAAGCCGCACTCGGGCGCAAATATTCAGGCAGCACCGGCGAGTCGTTTTTCACCGCCGGCGGACTGCATCATTTCGATAATTTCGAGCCGTCTGAAGACGGTCAGATCTTCACCGTCGCGCAGGGATTCCAGCACTCGGTGAATCTCGTTTTCATTCGCCTGATGCGGGACATCGAACACTATTACAGGTACCGCGTACCGGGCGCCTCGCCAACTGTTCTCACGGATCCGAACGATCCTGGGCGAAAACGTTATCTCGACCGGTTCGCCGATCTCGAAGGGCGCACCTTCCTCCGCCATTTCTACGAAAAGTACGATGGTCAGACACCCGCGCAATCCCTGCAGGAGCTGACCACGGGCGTTCCGCTTACGCCCGTGCGCGCCGCCGTCATTTTTCGATCCGTCCGGCCGCAGGCATCGATGGACGATTTCAGTGCCTTTCTTCGTGCACACTTGCCGGCTGCGGTGATCGCACGTCAGGATCTGCCGGAACTATACGAAAAGTACGGCACCGACAAATTCAACCTGAACGATCGCGGATATCTTGCGCACCTTCATCCTCTCGAGCTTTGGCTGCTCTTCTATCGCGAGCAGCATCCGAAGGCGTCACTGCGGGAGGTCCTTGCCGGCAGCACGGGCCAACGGCAGGAGGTCTATCAGTGGTTGTTCAAGACGCGTTACCAGCATGCCCAAAACCAGCGCATCGAAACGCTACTCGAGATCGATGCTTTTCAGTCGATTCATCAGGCATGGCAGCAGTTGGGATATCCATTTGACTCCCTGACGCCTTCCTATGCCACCTGTATTGGTGTTTCCGGAGACACTCCGCAGGCTCTGGCGACTCTGACCGGAATTCTGGTGAACGATGGTGTCCGTTACCCGTCGGTTCGTATTCAACAGCTCGAGTTCGCAAGCGCCACTCCTTTTGAAACAACTCTCGCGCGCTCGGCGAGTGCGGGTCGGCAGGTATTGTCCCCTGTGATTGCCGGGCTGGTACGGAAGGAAATGATTGGAGTTGTCGAAAACGGCACTGGCGCACGCGCCCGAGGCGGCATCAGGCTCCCCGACGGCGTTCTGCTCCCGATCGGAGGCAAAACAGGAACGGGCGATAATCGCCTTCAGGAATTCGGGCCGCATGGCTCGATGATCGGTTCGAAAGTGGTGAGCCGGACAGCGGCGTTTGTATTCTTCATCGGCGACCGGTTCTATGGAACCGTCCTCGCGTTCGTGCCGGGTAGAACCGCGGGAAATTACAATTTTACCAGCGCTTTGGCCGTCCAGGTTCTGAAGGATCTGGAGCCTCACCTGCTCCCGCTGTTCGACGCGAGTAAAGAGTCGAATAAATCGGCATCCCGCCGTCAAGCGCCGGCCGCATAGGGCCAGCGCCACAAATGCAACATACACCCGTTACTTCAGGCAAGTACCGGTTCGGACCAATTTCGCTCCGGCTCGAAGTCTTCGGATGACGACAGGCGAAGAACCCGCAGCCTCTGACCTTCCGGAAGCAGCTGCAAAAGAACAGCTGTGCCGTTCGCAAAACACAACGCGTCGCGATAGTGACTTGTTTCGGCTGAAATCTGAGTAAATACCGCGTCTGTAGAGGAACCCGCGGGAAAATCGGATTTCAGAACCTCAGGTATGCTCATGAGCCGCAGACGCGCTCCGGGAGGAACGCACACAACCGGCCTCGGCTCTTTCGGGAATGAAAAGCCCTCCATGAGCCATTGCCAAAAGCGTCTGGGCTGCCGGTTGACCCACGAGTCAAAGTCACGGATGGACAGCAGCCCCATCGAGCCGCTGCTGAACCTGTGAGCAGCAAGCTCCTCGCCTTCAACGGCGAGCCGATTGGGAACCATCATCAACGAGTAATCGCACATTGTTCGGTCTTCCTTTCACTTGAATACTTCGAGGAAAATCCACACCGCGCTCTCCGCATCATGCCGTCTCTCCGTCTGCCGCCGGCCCGATTTTCTTGTGCGCGAGCTTCGCGGCCAGGAATTGCTTCAGAGCGGCCGCGTTGTTGGGCTCTGCATCGCGCGCGCTGTAGAGTAGCGTCACGGCCGCGTGCTTCGCCTCGTCCAGAATCGGTTTCCAGGTGTCCGGATGCTCATTCAACTCCAGAAAATATCTGCGTTGAAAGTCCGCCCATTTTTTGGGGTCGTGAGCGAACCACTGCCGGAGCTGATCGCTCGGGCCAGCCTCTTTCGCCCAGGTGTCGAGATGGACTTCGGTCTTCTTAAGGCCGCGCGGCCACAAGCGATCTACGAGAAAGCGGGCGCCATCATTCGGCTCGGGCTTGTCATAGACCCGTTTCAACTGAATTGTCGATTCGCGACGGGGCGTGGTGTGGACTCCGGACAGATGGTCAGCAAACGCCTCTCCAATCCGGCAATGTGTGGACTTCAATTGCCGCAGGCGCGTGCGGGGACGCACAGGCGCTGGCAATCCGAAGAGGTAAGGACGCCTAAAATACACGGGCGCTCCACGCGTGGCGGGAGCGCCCGGTTCTTCAATCGCTGGTGGATATTCGCGTTTTACGACGCGGAGGTCTTGCCTCTCGGCACGAAAGTCAAAGATGCCGAGTCCATGCAGTAACGTAGGCCGGTCGGCTTCGGACCGTCGTCAAATACGTGTCCGAGGTGCGCAGCGCAGCGCGCGCAACTCACCTTCGTCCGCACCTCGCCGAAGCTGCGGTCCGTCTGCTCAACCACATTCTCTTTCGCAATGGGCTGATAATAGCTCGGCCAGCCGGTGCCGGATTCGAATTTGGTCCTGGAATCGAACAATACCGTATTGCAGCAAATGCAGTGATACAGACCGTCGGCATGGTTGAACGCGTACTTGCCGGTACCGGCGGGCTCGGTGCCTTCCTTGCGCGTAACGTCGAACGCCATCCGTTCGGCGCCCGTCGAGAGCTGCTTCTTCCACTCAGCATCCGTCTTTACGATCTTGTCGACTTCCTCGACTCCCGTTTTATTTCCGTTCGCATCGAAATCGGCGATACGAACCTTGCCGCCTCGCCCTGCCTTATCCACGGCGGCGAGGAGGGACAGTGCGCCCGCTCCGCCCACAAGGCTCATCAGAAATCCGCGACGATAGACTGGCGTGTTCAACATGATTACTTGATCTCCTTCGTATAAAATTCCGGATACGTCGCCTTGAACTTGTTTAACAGCGGAATATCCATCGCGGCGATGTAACCTTGGGTCGGGTAGCGATCGAGGAAGTGCTGATGATCCTGCAGATCGGTCGAGTAGAACGGGAAGGACTGCAGCGGCAAGAGTTGAGTGACGATCGGATTTTTGAACACGCGCGCGCCGTTCAACTCCTTAATGTAAGCTTCGGCCACGTTCTTCTGTTCGTCGTTGACATAGAAGATGGCGGACCGATACTGCGTTCCGACATCGTAGTGCTGCCGGTTCAGCGTCGTGGGATCGTGCGCTACCGAAAAGTAAACCTTCAGCAGATCGCCGTATGTGATCTTCGCAGGATCATACGTAATTTTGATGGATTCCGCGTGCCCGGTGGTGCCGTCTTCGACGATCTCGTAGCGAGCCGTGTCCTTCTTGCCGCCGGCGAATCCCACCACGGTGTTCGTCACGCCCTTCATGTGCTCGAAGATGCCCTGCATTCCCCAGTAGCAACCACCCGCGAGAACCGCTGTCGCTGTTCCCGCCGTCGGCGCGCTCGCCTTCGGTGGCTCCGGAAAGTTCAGGCTCGCTGCCTGTGCAACTGTAAACCCTGCTGTTGCAAGTACCGCCGACAAAAGCAATATTCTGTTTCGCATTCGATCTCCAGAAACTATTCGGGAATCGGGGTCTGTATTCCCGCCCCATATATTATGATACGCGCAATTTCGCCAAACGGTTGGAGCACCGCTTACGCCGGGAACACAACCAGGGGATGGTATGTATGCGGCATGGCAATCCGGCCAATCGCGATCAACTGTCCGTCCGGACCGATTGCCTTCACATGCGGCGATTCCCCGCCCTGGCGAAACGGAGAAACGCTGAAATCGCGGCCATGCCGGATACTCGTTGCGGTGACATCATCCACGCCGATTGCGGGGATTTCCGGCAACAAGTCCTTCATCGCGAGCAGGGCCTCGTCCGGGTGGCCTTCGTCTTTCAGCCGCTGCAAACGCTCCAGCGTAAATGCCTGAGCCAGTGTAAACGAACCCGACTGCGTCCGTACCAGCGCTTCGATATGCGCTCCACAGCCCAGCGAGATCCCCATTTGGTGTGCAATGGACCGGACATAAGTCCCCGCGGAACAGCGTACGCGCAGCCGCGCCGTCGCCCCTCCGGCTTCCAGCAACGTCAATTCATAAATGGAAACCTTCACCGGAGCAAGTTCAACGGGGATATCCTTCCGCGCAAGCTTGTATGCGGGCACGCCATTCACTTTTTTCGCCGACACTGCCGGTGGCACTTGCTCGATCTCGCCCCGCAGCGGAGCCAGACAAGCTTCGATCTGATCGGCGGTGATAGTGGGCTCCGTTTTCTGGCCGCATGGCTCGCCCGTCCGATCATAAGTGGACGTCGCAAAACCGAAGCGGACCACCGCCTCGTAAGCTTTTTCGGAGCCCTCCCAGAATCGGGCGAGGCGGGTCGCCTGTCCGATCATCAGCGGCAGGACGCCGGTGGCAATCGGATCGAGTGTGCCCAGATGCCCGACTCGCCTGGTGCCCGCGATGCCGCGCATCCTGCCAACCACATCATGCGACGTCCATCCTTCGGGCTTGTCAACGATTACGACGCCTTCCCAGCTCACTTCTGCCGTTCCAATTCCCCGATCGACTTCATGACAACGTCGCCGACAACTTCGAAACTGTGCGGATCGAGCTTATCCAGCGTGTCCTGCGGCGTATGCCAGAACGTGGCCTCCGACTCGAAATCGATCACATCGACGGCGCGCACACCTGCTTTGAGAAAAGGCATGTGATCGTCGGTAACCGGTGAACCTTGTCGCGGAAATGCATCGGAATACCCCAGCGAATCGGCGGCGTCCCAAACCAATTTCCGCACCGAAGCCGCGGAATTGGTGTCCCACATCAGCCGCAGATTCTTGTCACCCATCATGTCGACATTGATGAGGGCCTTGAGTTGCCGGATGGTTCCATCGGCTGTCCACTTTTCGACGAGATGACGGCTGCCGTAGAGACTGTCCGTGTCGGTCCATTCATGAAACGCCTCTTCGCCGTCGAAGAAGACGAGGTAAACATCGTCAACCCGAGGACGGCCTTCGAGCGCCGCGGCGAGTTCGAGCAAAACGCCGGTGGAAGACCCTCCGTCGTTTGCGCCGACAAAGTTCGCCAGTTTTTTTGTATCGTAATGACCGCTGACCGCGATGGCGCGGCCCGATTTTCCCGGAAACTTCGCGATGATGTTCTCCATCGGAACCGGGCCGTCGGGCGTCTGAGCGGTGAAGCGGTCGGCGATTACCTCACAACCATGCAGAGATAACTGCTGATGAATCATCGCGCGTAACTTTGCGATCGCCGGCGACCCATCGGGTCGCGGTCCCAGCGCTACCGCCTGACGAGTGAAGGCGAACGCATCCGCACCACTGAAATTTTTGCGTTCCGCGCCCTGGACGGAAGAGGACTCCACGCACAGAACGAGCAGAACCAGAACAAACGAACCCAATCGACGGGGCATGTAACCAGAGTAAACGGTTTCTCTCGCTATTCCCACAACCGGAGGGCCAAATCCCTAACCTTTTTGATCACAATAACTTGCCTCCCGGAAATGCTATAACATTAATGTAGGGGAAGAAGGGTTTTGGCTTCGTTTGGCATCGGCGCGAAGTTACGGACGGAAAGAGTCGGCAGAGGACTTGCGATCGACGACATTTCCCGCGACACAAGAATTGCGCCCCGTTTTTTGGAAGCCATTGAAACGGACGACTACTCTACGTTACCCGGTCTGATCTTCGCCCGAAGCTTCGTGCGTCAGTATGCGCTGATATTAAATCTGGATCCGGATCCGTTACTCGCCGAACTGCCCAGGCACGACGAATCGACGGCGCCATTGCCGAATCCTCCCGCGCGTCCGCGCTCGAATTATTACCGGGATCGCCGTCGCCGCACACTCATCTCCGCCACTGTTTGGGTTCTGCTGGCAGGTGGCGCCGGTGGCGGAGCGTATTTCTATTTCAAGCACTCGACGCGCGCTTCGGCGTTTCAACCTGCTTCGTCTCAACCGATGTCGGCCCAATCCGAGAGACCGGCGCCTCAACGAACAGACATCGAACCGGCTTCAGACACAACAAGCGACGCGCAGGAAACCCTGGCCGCTCCTGCTGCCGCTTTCAGTTCCGCGACCGCACCGGTTCAGGTTTCCCTTACAGCGCACGATCAGTCCGCATGGGTTCAGGTAAGCGTGGATGGCCGCATCACATTCAGCGGAACATTGAAGCCGAATGAAACGCAGGAAGTATCGGCGGTCGAACAGGTGAAAATCCTGACCGGCAATGCCGGCGCCCTCACGATCTCACTGAACGGAAAAACGCTGGATTCGATCGGGCCGGTCGGCCAGGTTCGGTCAGTCAGGCTGACGGCGGAAGGTCCGCAGTTCCTCTCGACAGATTCCCAGCGCCCGCCCGATCCGCTTTAGCGGCCCGAGCGGCCCGCCGCCGATTCCGCATTGCTTCCCGTCTTTGTTCCAGCAAAAGACGTCTTCTCTGCCGTTCGGCAATGAGCAATTCCTGACGGCGGCGCTGTTTCGTGCTGATATCGACCTTGCGCCAGAACTTAGCGAAGTAGGAAACAGCGGACCAGACCGAAAATAATACGACGATATAAAGCGAGTAGTCCGCCCACCTCTCAAATGAATGATGATGCCGGCTGAGCATCAGCAATGAAATCGCGAGAACCTGCCAGAAGGTTTTCGTTTTTCCGAGCTCGCTCGCTTTGATGGTGTAACCTTCAACAGCCGCGATGCTGCGCAGGCCTGAAACCGCGAACTCCCTGCCCACCAACAGGACCACCAGCCAGCCCGCAACCACGCGCACCTGCACAAGAGCGATAAGCGCGGCGGAAACCAGAAGCTTGTCCGCAATCGGATCCAGCAGTGTCCCGATAGTAGTCACCTGTCCCCAGCGGCGCGCGAGATAACCATCCAGCAGATCCGTTGCGGCGGCCACCCAAAAAATAATTAACGCAACGACATCATTTGTGATGACAGCGCCGTTCCAATGGAGTATGATTCTTTCCTGTACCAGCACCGCGACGAGTAGCGGAACAAAGAATATTCGAGCGATGGTCAGGGTATTCGGAAGATTCATCAGTTCCCCCCAACTGTGGAAATCACCGTTAATTTAATCTGAATCGGGCGCTCCGAGTCCCGCTTGAGATGAGCCCGCCATGAGTGTCTTAAGGCTTTTCTGCTGAGTTGGTTACCGGGATTGCTGCGTTTCGGTTCAATTACCAACAAGCTCCGATACAGCAATGTTTTGCGCGCACTTAAAATCATTTGTACACAGAATTTTCCACAGACACGGTGGAATTCGCGACCAGATAGCGGCGCAAACGGCGGCGAAGCGATTCGGGCGCGTCTACCTCCAATTCGCATGAATTTCCATCATAGCCCTCCGCGCGCACGCGGCCACGGTGGTGTAACAGAGCGATAGCGGCGCCGTCATAAAGTGGCACTCGAAACCGGACGGTTTCGAGTGCGTCGAATGGAACTACTTCATCAATGACATCGAAGAGACGGGAAAGTCCTTCGCCCGTCAGACCGCTGACGAGAACGGAAGGAGTCAGCGCGCTCTGTCCGGCGTCCGCCAGAAGGCGCGCACCGAGAACTTGCGCCTGAGAGACAGCATCGGCCCACTCTTCGCGCTGCAGCCGATCGGCTTTATTGAGCACCAGAATCTGCGGCGTGGACGAAGCGCCGATTTCGCCGAGCACCCGGAAAACTTCGGACACATGCTGCGCGGCCTGCTCGGAGGAAGCATCGACCACATGAAGAATCAACGCCGAATCGGCGACTTCTTCGAGCGTGGCCCGGAACGCCTCGATCAAGGTCGTGGGCAAATTGCGAACGAAGCCGACGGTATCACTCAGGAGCACGCGCCGCCGCGAAGGAAGCGTAATCGCGCGAACGGTCGGATCGAGCGTGGCGAACATGCGCGCGTCCGCAAGGACGCCGGCAGCAGTCAGCCTGTTGAACAAAGTGGACTTGCCGGCGTTCGTGTAGCCCGCAATGGACACTGTAGGGACCGGCACCGAGCCGCGTTTTTCGCGATGAAGCGCACGGCCGGTGCGTACGCGCTCCAAATCGTTCTCGAGTTTTTTGATGCGCATCGCAATGCGCCGGCGATCCGACTCCAGCTTGGTTTCACCAGGACCGCGTGTACCGATTCCACCGCCCAGCCGCGACAGCGAATTACCCTGGCCGGCGAGCCGCGGCAGCATGTATTTCAATTGCGCGAGTTCCACCTGGAGCCGTCCTTCGGCCGTGCGGGCACGATGCGCGAATATGTCGAGGATGAGCTGCGTGCGGTCGATGACTTTGATCTGAACGGCTTTTTCGAGGTTGCGCTGCTGTGTAGGCGTAAGTTCGTGATCGACGATCAGGACGTCGGCCTGATAAGCCGCCGCCAGTTCCCTGAGTTCCTGAACTTTGCCGTATCCGAACAGCGTGGCCGCGTCGAAGGCGGGGCGGACCTGAAATATCTCGGCGGCAACAGTTGCGCCGGCACTGGCCGCGAGTTCCGCCAATTCGCGAAAGGACTCGGACGCAGCCGTGGACGCCGACCCGCTGCCGCGTTCGAAGCCCGCGAGGATCGCCTTCTCCGGGTGTTGCTCCAGTGAAATCGTCGGAGTCTAACCCTCGATGTGCGCCGCGCCCACCGCCTGGGCTGTGGCGGGGGCAGCCGTTTGATTATTTGCCGGGTGCGCTGACGCCGGCTGCTGAACGGCGCGCGCAGTCACTACCGTTGAAATAGCATGCTTGAAAATCAACTGTTCCTGATTGCTGGTTTCGAGCACGAGCGAATATTTGTCGAAGCTCTTGATACGCCCGGAGAGTTTGACACCGCTCAAAAGGTAGATTGTTATCAATCCTTTTTCTTTGCGCGCATTATTGAGAAAGCTGTCTTGTATGTTTTGCGCTGGTTTATCCATTGGTTCGGTTCCGGACCCTATAAAAGTTTTGATGATTCGGAGGCAGGGTCGATAGCATTGTAACGCAGCCGCAACGTAATTTTCCGCACAAAAAGTGTTCCGGCTTCAGAAAAATCGACGGTTTATACTTCAGGAAACAATGGCTACATTCGCGCGGTTTGAGAAGAACGGCAGGACGTCCTATGGAGTTGCCACGGGCGGAAAATGGCAGGAATTGCAAGGGGGGCTGTTCGATCCTCCCGAGCCTACCGGGCGGCAGTTCACTTTCGATGAAGTGAAACTGTTGACACCGTGCGAACCGCCGAAGATCCTCGCCGTGGGTCAGAACTACATCAGCCATCTCGGCGAGCGGAAGACGCCGAGCAGGCCCGAGATGTTTTACAAGCCGATCTCGTCCCTGCAGCATCCGGACGGGCCGATCGAATTACCGGATGACGCCGAAGACGCTCACTACGAAGGCGAACTGGTAATCGTAATGGGAAAGACCGTTCACAACGCCACGCGCGAAGAGGCTGTGGCGGGCATATTCGGCCTGACTTGCGGCAACGACGTGAGCGATCGCAACTGGCAGCGCGGACCCGGCAAGGACGTGCAGTACTGGCGGGCGAAAGGATGCGATACGTTTGCACCGCTCGGCCCGGTAATCGTCACCGGGCTCGACTATTCCGACCTCTTACTGACCACACGCGTCAACGGCCAGGTGGCGCAGCAGCAACGCACCAGCGACCTGATCTTCGACGTGCCGACGGTCCTCAGCTTTATCAGCCGCTACGTGACGCTCGTTCCGGGCGATGTGGTCTATACCGGCACACCCGGCAACACGCGGGCCATGCATCCGGGCGATGTGGTGGAAGTGGAGATCGAAGGCATCGGCACGCTGCGGAATCCGGTGGTGTCGCGATCCAACGCTGTTTAGCTATCGCTTGATTGTTGCCACCGCCGATACACTGAGCTTTGCCCCGCTTTTGCGACGTCAGCCTGCCGGTGCCGCTCGATCAGGCTTTCACATACTCGCTCCCTCTGACCCTGCAGCACCGCGTAAAAGCGGGCGCGCGCGTGATCGTTCCGTTCGGAACAAGGAAGCTGACCGGCGTCGTCCTGAATGTCCATGACGATGCGCCCGACCTGGCCGTTAAAGACGCGCTGCGGCTCATCGACCCGGAACCGGTTCTCGACGGAGAGTTGATCGCACTCGGCAAATGGATTTCCGGTTACTACTGCGCACCGCTCGGAGAGGTGCTGCGTTCCATGCTGCCGCTCGCCTCGGACATCCGTTCCGGCAAGATCTATTCGCTTACCGATGCCGGCCGCGATGCCTCGCGTCAGATGTCGATTCAGCCGGAAGCGGAAGACACCGTGAATCAGGTCATCCAGATGCTCGCGGCGAGAACGCTCTCCGCGGCTTACATCAAGAAGAAGATTCCTCTGGCCGACCGCATCCTGAAATCGCTCGAACGGAAAGGCTGGATCGCGATCGAAGCGGTCTCACATGATCGCGACCCGCTGCGCGCCCCGGCGGCCAAGCTGCGCATCGAACTAACAGGCGCGGAGCCGCAGGGGAAAATCCCCAAAGCCGAACGGGAGTTGCTCGCATATCTCGCGCTTCATCCGGGATCGCACAATGTCGGCGATCTCGAAGCCCTGGTCCACAATGCCAGCCAGGCGGCTCGTTCGCTTGCGCGCAAACAGGCAGTCACCGTAACGACGGAGCCCGTGGCCATCCGCAACGTCCCGCTTCGCGCGCCGCATGAATTGAATCTGTCCCAGCGGAACGCATTCGATCTGATCGAGGCGGGGATCGCCACCCGGAAATTCTGCACGTTTCTGCTGCATGGCGTCACCGGCTCCGGCAAGACCGAGGTGTATCTCAATGCGATCGACGCCGCGCTGGCATCCGGAAGGGGCGCGTTGATGCTGGTGCCGGAGATCGCTCTGACTCCCGCCGTTGCCGGCCAGTTCTACGCCCGATTCGGCGATCGCGTGGCCATCCTGCACAGTGCATTCAGCGACTCGGAACGCGCCGATCAATGGCGCAGAATCCGCGCGGGCGGCGCAAGCGTGGTGGTCGGAACCCGATCCGGCGCTTTCGCGCCAGTAGCCAACCTCGGATTGATCGTCGTGGATGAAGAGCACGACGCCAGCTACAAGCAGGAAGAGACGCCGCGCTATCACGGCCGCGATGTCGCCATTGTCCGCGCCCAGGCGGCGAATGCCTGTGTAGTGCTGGGATCGGCAACTCCGAGTCTCGAAAGCCGATTCAACGCGTCGTCTTTTGAGGGAAAGCCCGGCAAATACACTCTGCTCGAAATTCCGGAGCGCATCGCGGATCGGCCGCTGCCCACTGTCCAAGTGGTTGATATGCGGCAGGAGTTCCTTGAGACTCGCAAGCATGCGATCTTTTCCCGTGCGCTCATCGGGGCCATTCGGGAACGCCTGGAAAACAACGAGCAGGCGATGATCCTGCTCAATCGCCGCGGTTTTTCCACTTTCGTCGCCTGCCGTTCCTGCGGTGAGCGCATCCAGTGCATAAACTGCGCTGTCACGCTGACCTACCACCGGCGCGACCGGCGTCTGCTCTGCCACTACTGCGGATATGCGGAAAAGATTCCTTCGGTCTGTCCGAAATGCGATAGCGAGCATGTCCATTTCATGGGCTCGGGATCGGAACGCGTCGAAGACGAACTGCACGGTGAATTTCCGGAAGCGAGAATCGCCCGGCTCGATCGCGATACGGTGGCAGGCAAACGGCAGTTCGAGGATATTCTGCAGAACTTCCGTGAACGGAACTTTGACATTCTGGTGGGCACGCAGATGATCGCGAAGGGGCACGATATTCCGAATGTGACGCTGGTCGGCGTGGTGTCGGCGGACGTCGGTATCGGAATGCCCGACTTTCGCGCGGCGGAGCGAACGTTTCAGATCCTCACGCAGGTCGCGGGACGTGCCGGACGAGGCGATCTCCCGGGGATGGTTTACATGCAGACCATCAATCCGGATCATTATGCGATCCGTTTCGCCGCGCAGCAGGACTACGCCGGATTTTTCGAAAAGGAGCTGCAATTCCGGCGATTCATGAAGTATCCGCCCTTCGCCGCGATGGCGAACGTGCTGATCCGGGCGCCAAAGCAGGAGGACGCGCTGCGGATGTCGACTGAACTGGGCCATCACATCACGCCCGCGCCGGAGAACATAAAAATTATGGGGCCGGCCGAAGCGCCGGTGCCGCGGCTCAAAGCAGAATTCCGCTATCAGCTGCTGATCAAATCGGGGAGCCGGAAAGAACTGAATCTGTTGCTTCGAAAAGCACAGGAGTTCGCTCACGCGCAAAAGTGGAATGCGACAGCGCTGGTGATCGATGTGGATCCGCTGACGCTGCTTTGATTTGTACCGCCGGCTCTTTTTAAATAACGCCGGCGACAAAGATCGTCAGCGGTACATTTCACCCCTGCGACTTCACCCAAGCATCCACCTGCTGATCTAACATTTCAAGCGGCACGGTTCCCGTTGTCAGCACCTTGTTGTGGAATTGCCGCAGCGAGAACTTCGCGCCCAGCGCCTTCTTCGCACGATCCCGGCATTCCAGAATCTTCAGCTCGCCCATCATGTACGAACAAGCCTGTCCGGGATATACAGCGTAGCGTTCCACTTCGCTGGCCTCGATGCCGTAGTCGATGCCCTGCTGCCTCGTCCAGTGTTTCGCATGAAGACCTGTATCCACCACCAGACGACGAGCGCGGAACAGCTCGGAATCGAGCTGTCCCAGCAGTCCTTCCACATCGTCGCCATACCAACCGGACTCAGCGGCCAGCCTCTCCGCGTAAAGCCCCCAACCCTCGTTGAACGCCGAGATGTTGCCGAACGCGCGAATCTGGCGGAAGCGGGGCAGGTCTTGGTTCTCCGCTTCCAGCGCGATCTGAAAGTGATGTCCCGGTACCGTCTCGTGGTACACAGTGCTGCGCAGACCGAACTTAGTCATCTTGTCGATCCGACGCGGATATTGGAAAACGGCCGGACGCGAACCATCGGGAGGGGGCCCGTTATAATTCGCCGCGGCATTGTTTTCACGGAACGCCGGGAAAGGCCGCGCCACCACGGGCGTCTTCGGCCGGATATCGAACAACAGCGCCGCGCGCTTCTCCGCATCGCGGAGAATGCCATCGATATCGCGCATGATCTGCTCCCGGCTCGCTTCGGAAGCCGGGTTGGGGTACTGCATGTCCCGCGATAGTTTCTCGATGCGCGCTTTCACCGTTCCCTGCGGGCGATTGATCCGTCGCAGCAGCCTATCCATCTGTGCCTCAAGGCTCGCCACGTGATCGAGCCCGATCTGGTGGATTTCTTCGGCTGACAATTTTGTCGTGGTATAGCGGCGAAGATTGTACGCATACGCGTCGTCACCGTCCTTCAGACGCCAGAGTCCCGCGTCATCCGCAGCGCCCGCCATCTGCGATTCGAGCAGCGCAATGCCGCGCTTCCATGCGGGATAAATCTGCGCCGCGACGATCTTTTCGGCTTCCGAACGCAGCACGTCCCGCCTGGCATCCGGAAGCGATTTCATTGCCGAGAGCTTCTCGGCAAATGAAGTTACGAAGGGATTCTGAGCGGGCGAAGAATCGACAAATCCCTGCATCTGTCTGATCGTGGCCTGCAGGATAAAGCGAGGCGGCGCCACTTTTTTCGCCGCGAGGCGGCGTGCTTCTGAAGTTGCTTCATCGAGCCGCGTCGCTGCCTGCGCCAGCACCACGAGATAGTTCTCCGCGTCTCTTTCGTTAGTCAGCGGATAACTCACCGTCAGCGTCTCGACCAGATTGACGTTCGCGCCATTCATCTGCTGCAGAGGGTATTCGTAATCCAGATACGGCTCTTCGTCGACGATGATGTCCATCTGCCACGCGAGCAGTTGCGCCGAAATTCGCTGCAAATCAGTGAGATGGCCACGCTGCAACCGGCGCACGTCGGCGAGAGCTTTTCGGGCGCGGGCGATGCGGTCGCGCCTCCATTCCACCGTGCGCGGAGTCAGTTGGCGCGCGAGGCGATCCTGCTCATCGCCTGAAAAATAGTTGGATCTGGTTGCAAGGCTGGGGTCGTGGCGGACCCAGTCCGCTGTCAGATCGCGAAAGAAGTCGTCAATATTGGGAGTAGCGGGTGTATTCTGCGCTTTCGATAACGGCACAGAGATGACCGCTGCGCCGGCGATCAGAAGCTCCCGACGGGAGAGTGGGGCCATGTCCCCAAGAATATCGTGGCGCAGACGATTGCGTTTCTGTTATCTGCCCTGCTTGCTGAGCAAAGGCAAGCCACGAAAAACGATGACCTGCCCCACGCTATCCCTGGTGAGCCACCAGGAGATCGTGCATATCGTTGGCGTGCTCTTCTTCCTTGGACAGAATGGATTCCATCATCACGCGGGTGGTGGGGTCTTTGTCAGCAAAGAAACGGATCAGTTCCCGATAGTGTTCGCAGGCGATACGTTCGGCAACCAGGTTTTCTTTGATCATGTCGACCAGGGTTTCGCCAACGGAGTATTGCGATGCCGACCGCGTGGCCAATCCCTCGGGATTGAAATTCGGTGTTCCTCCCAGTTGGTTGATACGCTCCGCTACCTGCCGCGCGTGTGTCTGCTCTTCGGCGGCGTGCTCATCGAATTCCGCCTTCACGCTCTCGCTGGCAATGCCTGTGGCTGCAATGGCGTTCATTGTGTACCGCAGCACACAAACGATCTCGGTAGCAAGAACACTTTGCAGGATTTCGATTGTTTGCTTCACGCTCCCCTGATAGTTGGAGGTAACGGCTCCATTTTTGATGCTGGCGCGTGCGTTGGCGCGCAGATGTTCGACGTCCGTAAGAAACGGCTGCTCAGTCTTGGTCATGGCGCAGTTTCGCCTGCACGCGCTGGACCAACCGGCTTTTCCCTGGCCCCGCTTACTCAGTTTTCTGTGGGAGTCTACCAGCCACGGCAGCACACCGCCGCCGACAATTGTTTGAACCTTTTCGCCATTGAAATCGTTACCCTCTCAGCATGCCTGTTGTTCGCCAACCGGAAGGCAGATTTGCGATAGAATTGCCCATTACAAACGGGTAATTAAAGGGGTTCCTTCAAAAATGCGTATGAGAAACCTGAGACTCTTGTTCCCCGCGGCTGTCGGGCTGGCTATTGCGGCTTCCACTCTCATTGGCCAGCAGGCCAAGCCGGTGAACGACGCCACTCTCCGGAATGCGGGCAAGACCGGCACGGAATGGATCAGCTACGGCCTCACGCCCGGCGAAACCCGTTACAGCCCGCTTAATCAGATCAACACAGGTAACGTAGGCCGGCTGGGACTGGCCTGGTCGTATGACATCGGCTCGGGCGGCGGCAATCAGGAAGGCACTCCCCTTGTCTATAACGGAACCATCTACAGCATCACCAACTGGAGCGTGGTTTACGCGGTCGACGCGCGCACAGGCAAAGAGAAATGGCGCTGGGACCCCGAAGTGAATCAGACCGCGGTGCGCCCGAAACTCTGTTGTGGAGTGGTAAATCGCGGTATCGCCCTCTATAACGGGAAAATCATCGCTCCGGTGAACGATGGAAGACTCGTGGCGCTGGATGCGGAAACCGGCAAATGGGTCTGGGAATCGCGCGTGGGGTTATCTCAGGAAAATTACACCGTTACCATGGCCCCCCGGATCGCCAAAGGCAAAGTAATTGTTGGAGTCAGTGGCGCCGAGTTCCCGGTGCGCGGATTCTTCTCCGCCTTTGATGCCAATACCGGCCAGCTTGCCTGGAAGTTTTACACCGTGCCGGGCGACCCCTCCAAGGGGTTCGAGAATGACGCCATGAGGAAGGCCGCTGCAACATGGCCCGACGGATGGTGGAAGATGGGCGGCGGCGGGACGGTTTGGGACGCCATCGCCTATGATCCCGATGCCAATCTGCTCTATATCGGTACAGGTAACGCCGGCCCCTGGACCGAAGAGTCTCGTGGGCAGAAAAGTGAAGACAACAAAGACAATCTCTATGCCGCGTCCATCCTCGCCGTCAATCCCGACACCGGCGTTTTGAAATGGTACTTCCAGTTGGTTCCGGGAGACGAGTGGGATTTCGACAGCGTGCAGCAATTGATGCTGGCCGACATCACTGTCAAGGGGCAGCCGCGCAAAGTGATCATGCAGGCTAATAAAAATGGCTTCTACTACGTAATCGACCGGCTCAGCGGGAAATTCATTTCGGGCCAGCCATTCGTCCAGGTAACGTGGGCCAAAGGCCTCAACGAAGCCACCGGGCGGCCGATTGTGAATCGCGAAGCATACTACGGCAAGGAGTCCATTCCCATCACCCCCGGACCGGGGGGCGCGCACAACTGGTCGCCGATGTCCTTCAATCCGAAAACCGGTCTCGTTTATGTTCCTGCTACGGTCACCGGGAGCTTCAACTATGCGACGGACCCGAAGTTCGTGTTCAAGCCCGGAAGCCAGAATATGGGGATCCCGCCTTTCTTCGGGCCGAACGGTCTCGTCGTTCCGGACAAGATCCTGCCCGCTCCGCCCGCGATTGGGCCGAAACCGCTGGAGGGCCAGCGCGGCGCCCTGATCGCCTGGGACCCTGTTACGCAGACGCAGAAGTGGGTTGCGCCCGGCGGCGGGAGTATCGGCGGCGGTACCGTCACGACATCCGGAAATCTTGTTTTCCAGGTCCTTCCCGATGGCCATCTGATGGCCTACAGCGCCGACAAAGGCGAGAAACTTCTGGATATCCAGACTGGTCTGCGCGGCGGCATGGGACCGCCGGTGACCTACGAGCTGGACGGCAAACAATACGTCACGTTTGCCGGCGGCACCGGAACGGTTCGGTTCGACCCGCCAGGTGGCGCTCCAGCCCCGGGAAGAGGGGGCGCGGCAGCTCCGGCAGTGCCGACGGCTCCGGCAGCAGCACCCGCGCCAGGCGCACCCGCCGCGCAAGCCGGCGAGGGACTCCATGGGGCTCCTCCGCCTCCGCCGCCCGGTTTTGGTGGCGGACCAACCGCGTCGCCGAAGCTGTTGACCTTCGTGCTCGACGGCAAAGCCGAGCTTCCGAAGATCGTCGATCCTCCCAAGGTGGACGCTCCGAAAGCAAGCGCCGCAAAGTAGGAGAACGAAAATGATGTGGCGCGGTATCGTCCCGGCGCTTTTTGTTTTGGCGAGTCTGGCCCACGGACAATCGAGTAGCGCGCAATCGCCTGCATCGCATCCGTTCGACGCATTCGAAGTTGCGACGATCAGACCAACGCCGCCGGAGGGGCTAAACGGCGGCAGGTACATCCGGATGCAAAGCGCGCACCGCTTTCAGGTAAAGAACTACACCGTGAATGGGCTGATCGCCGCGGCATACGATCTGAATCCCCGCACCATTTCCGGCGGACCATCCTGGACGGATTCCAGCCGGTACGAGATCATCGCGGAAACACCGGGCGACCTGCGGCCCACTTACGACGATCAGATGGTGATGCTGCGGAAGCTTCTGGCGGATCGGTTCAACCTCGCCGCCCATCGCGAGAAGAAAGAATTCTCCATCTACGAACTCTCCGTTGCGAAGGGCGGCCCGAAGCTGAAGGCCAGCGCCGCGCCGCCGGATGAATCGCCGAACCTGACCAGCACGGTATTTCCCGCCGCCAGCGGCGGAATCGATCACATACTCCTTCCCGCGCGCAATGTCACGATGACGCAGTTCGCCTCCATCCTGCAGCGCGCCATTCTTGACAGGCCGGTAGTCGATCACACGGGACTAACCGGCCGCTACGAATTCGATCTCGACTGGACACCGGACGGTACTGAATTCGGCGGCAACCTGCCGCCGGGCGCGCCCGATTCCGGCAAGCCGGGCCTCTATGCGTCGATGCAACAGCAGCTCGGTCTGAAAATCGAACCAACCCGCGGACTCGTCGAAGCACTCGTGATCGACCGCCTCGACAAACCGTCGGACAACTGAGCCGGTCTACTTACCGTTCTCTTTGGCGAGCCGTTGCCTGAGCAGTTCGCGCGAGCTTTTGGCGAGCGTCCGGCACGCCGTTGAATCGATCAAGGCGTCGGGATTCGACTTGCGCCGCTCCAGTCGCTGCCAGAGGTTGGAGAAATCCGGATGCGGGGTGATGAGGATATCGCAGGGCGCGCGTTCAAGAAATGAGTAGCTCCGCTCAAAGTCGTCCACCGCGTGCGGATAGTTCTTAGTGAACAGAAAGCCATCCACCGATACGGGCGTCAGGCTGTCGGCGTAGACGAGGTTCAAACACCGTCCGCCCTCGCAGGAGCGCCAGGTCCAACTCGTGCCTCCTGGAGTGTGGCCCGGAGTGAAGTGAGCGGTGACGGCCACTTCGCCGGCGCGCAGGCTTTCCCCGTCTTTCAATACCTCGACACGCGCGATCCGTGGAGTGGGAATAATGACGCCGAACTGCGGATCGTCCCGTGCGACTGCGCCCTTCTGCATGACATCGGCGGTCCACTTGCTCGCTGCGACGCGGGCTCCGCTGAGCTTCTGCAGTTCGGCAATGCCGCCCGCGTGATCGAAATGCACATGCGAGTTGACGATGAGCCTGATGTCCTCGACGCGAAAACCGAGTGACCGGATATGATCGACGATCTGCGGAACCGACTCCGGCAGCGCTCCATCGATCAGCACGTGGCCGGTCCCGGAAGTGATCAGCACGGAGCCCAGGCCATGCGTGCCGACGTAGTAGGAATTGCCGTAAATTTTGAAGGGCTGCTGCGGCATGTTCCACGCAGGACAGTCCTTACAAGAAGACGGGCGGCCCTGCGCGGAGAGATGAGTAAGCTCCAAACAAGCGATCAGCAGAGGCAGCAGCAATCGGCAACGCATCCACCTAATTGTAGGCTGTGGTGCGGGGAGAGACTCGCTGATACAATCCCTCCCGGAGGAACGTGTTGGACAGCAGCGTAGCCGCATTGACGGCATATTTCCAGGATTACGCCGCCTCCTCTGCCGAACCCTCAGCGGCCCGAACCGCGGCGTTCTATACCGACACCTTTATGGTGGCGGGCCCACGAGGCAGTGCTGCTTTCAAAAACGATGGCAACTTCGCCATCTGGCTCAGGCAGCTCTACGAGTACAACCAGCAGGTCGGGCTGTTGTCCATGAGCGTGGTCTCAATTCAGGAGCCGGTCCTGTTGAGCCCCCTGCACATTTTAGCTACGGTCGAGTGGGGAGCCCGGTTCCAAAAGACGTCGGACCGCCTGATCACCTTTCGAATCACCTATCTGTTGGAGAATTCGAATGGGCAATGGAAGATCATTTCCTACATCTCTGAAAAAGATCAGGAGGAGGAGATGCGCAATGCCGGACTTTTGTAGTACTTCCGGCTGCACTCTACCCCTTCGCGGCCACGTATAATAGTATTTCAAGGATTCGAGGTTCCCGACATTTGTCTATCCGTACTTTTCTTCGCCTTTTCATGCACGTACAGCTGCTACCCATCCTGGAAAGCGGGGAGGAAACGCTCGTCGGCGGTCAGGCGGTCCTCGAAGGGGTAATGATGCGCGCGCCGCACAGCTATTGTGTCGCGGTCCGCAAGCCGTCAGGGGAGCTCGTAAAAGAGGACATGGCGGTTTCACGGATGTCCGAGAAATATCCCTGGTTGAAATATCCGGTGCTTCGCGGGCTCGGGACGCTCGGCCAGGCGATGTCGCTCGGCATTAAGGCTCTTAAGTTTTCCGCCAACGCCGCTCTGGACGATGGCTCAAGCGAAAAACCCACCGAAGTCCCTGCCTGGATGATGACGGTTCAGGTCATCTTCTCCGTCGCCTTCTTCCTTGCCCTCTACCAATTTGTTCCCCTCAAACTAACCGAATATCTGGGCCGCTGGGCGCCTGCTCTTAAAGGACAGATCGCATTCAACGCTGTTGACGGTGTAATCCGGATCGCGATCTTCGTCGGCTTCCTGCTCCTGCTCTCGCGCGCGAAGGACATCAGCCGTGTCTTCGAATTTCATGGCGCCGAGCACAAGGTCGTTTTTAACTTCGAATCCGGCCAACCCGTCAGCGTGGAGAATGCCCAGAAGTTCGTCACGTTTCATCCGCGCTGCGGCACCAGCTTCATGTTCGTGATCATGCTGCTGTTGATGCTCGTGTATATGATTGTCCCCGCGCCCACGTTCACGGCGAAGATTGTCGAACGGATTGCTTTCCTGCCGTTCATCACAGGTCTGAGCTATGAGATGATTCGGTTCGCAGCCAAACGGCGCGGATCGTTCCTCGCCATGCTCGCCGCTCCCGGATTATGGACCCAGCGCATCACCACCAAGCCGCCGTCCGATGAACAGACCGCTGTCGCAATCCACGCTCTCGAAGGCGCCATGGCGCTCGAAGCGAAGCAGGGGGGCGAGCTTGTTATTGCTTAAACAGCAGGCCAGCCCGATCTCCCATGCAATACGCTCATAAGCTTGACCAGCTCGAAAAACACTTTGAAGAACTAACCGCGCAGATGGCGGATAACGCCGTGATCAGCGACGGCGAGCAGTATCGGAAAATCTCCAAAGCGCACAGCGACCTTTCCGAAGTCGTTGCGAAATACCGCGAATATCGCGAGGCCGCCGATCAGTTGCAGCAGGCCAAAGCCATGCTGGACGAGTCCGATCCCGACATGCGCGAGCTAGCCACGCTTGAAGTGGAACGCCTCGAGCCTGCAATCGTGCAGATGGAGGAAGACATCAAGATCCTTCTGCTCCCGAAAGATCCTCTCGACGATAAGGACGTTGTGCTCGAAATCCGCGCCGGCACAGGCGGAGATGAAGCCAGCCTGTTCGCCGCGGAAGTCTTCCGCATGTATACACGCTACGCCGAAACACAGCGGTGGAAAGTGGAGGTCACTTCGAGCAGCGAATCCGCGGTCGGCGGGCTGAAGGAAGTTTTGGCGCTGGTCAGCGGCAACAAGGTATACAGCAAGCTGAAGTACGAAAGCGGCGTGCATCGCGTGCAGCGCGTCCCCGAAACCGAACAGCAGGGCCGTGTTCACACTTCGGCTATTACTGTCGCTGTGCTTCCCGAAGCGGACGAAGTCGAAATAAAGGTGGAAGAGAAGGACATCCGTATCGATACGTTCTGCTCCTCCGGCCCTGGCGGCCAGTCGGTCAACACGACATACTCGGCGGTTCGCATCACCCACCTGCCGACCGGCGTAATCGTGTCCTGCCAGGATGAAAAATCGCAGATTAAGAACCGCGCGAAGGCCATGCGCGTGCTCCGTTCCCGTCTGTATGACATGGAACTGGAGAAACAGCAGGCCGCGATCGGCGCCGAGCGCAGGAATATGGTCGGCACTGGCGACCGCAGCGAAAAAATCCGCACTTATAACTTTCCGCAAAACCGCTTGACCGATCACCGCATCGGGCTGACGCTGCACCAACTCGATCTGGTAATGGATGGCAGGCTCGATCAGATTTTTGAAGCCTTGACCGCGCATTACCAAGCCGAAAAACTTCAAAAAGAAGGCGCCGCGGCCTAGACTCTTTCGCGAAGCGCATAGGGTCGTCTCATGACTATCCGCACAGCTCTCGCGCAGGGTTCGCAACTTCTCGGGCGGGACGGTGTCGCGGAACCCCGTTTGACAGCGGAAGTCCTGCTGGGCCATGCGACCCACCGTGACCGAGCCTGGTTTTACGCCCATCCCGAGCAGGAACTCCGTGAAGTCGAATGGATTCACTACGGGCGCTATCTCGATGAACGTCTGAGAGGCAAGCCGACTCAGTACATCACGAAGCGTCAGGAATTTTTCGGGCGGGAGTTCATCGTCTCGCGCGATGTCCTGATTCCCCGCCCTGAAACCGAGCTTCTCGTCGAAACCGTTCTCAAACTGAAACCGGCGCCGGGAAGACTGATCGATATCGGGACCGGATCCGGCATCATCGCCATTACACTGGCTCTCGAACTCGACCGTCCCGTCATCGCCACGGACCTGTCATTCGAAGCCTGTACAGTCGCTCAGTCCAATGCCCGGAAACTGGGCGCAAACGTCCGGTTCCTCGAAGCCGATTTGCTCAGACCGTTTGCGGACAACAGCACGGACCTGATCGTCTCCAATCCGCCCTATGTCCCTCTTTCCGACCGAACCTCGTTGCAGCGCGAGGTGCGCGACTGGGAACCGTCGCTGGCTCTCTTCGGCGGCCCTTCCGGCATGGCGGTTTACCAGCGCCTGCTGCCCGAAGCCATGCGCGTCCTCAAACCGGGCGGCATCCTGGCGCTTGAAATCGGTTTCAGCCAGTCCGAAGCCGTATCGGCACTCGCCTCCGATTGGCATAACCTGCAACTCTTCTCCGACCTCGCCGGAATCCCGCGCGTCCTCATATGCGAGTCATAATGTACCGCTGGCGATCTTGTCGCCGGCGGGTTTCCAAATGACCCGCACTATCTTCCACGTCGACATGGATGCGTTCTTCGTCTCCGTGGAAGAGCTCTTCGATCCGAACCTCAAGGGCAAAGCCGTTGTCGTCGGCGGCAAAAGCGATGAGCGCGGCGTCGTCTCGGCCGCCTCGTATGAAGCGCGGAAATTCGGCGTGCACTCAGCTCTGCCGCTCCGCACCGCTTTTAAGCTCTGCCCGCACGCCATCTTTGTCGAAGGACACCCGGAGCGCTATCGCGATTATTCCGGCCGCGTCTTTGAAATCCTGCGCCGCTTCTCGCCGCTCGTCGAAATGGCGTCCGTCGATGAAGCCTATCTCGATATGACCGGAACCGAGCGTCTGCATGGTCCCGCGCTCCGCGCTGCGCATGCGCTGCATGAAGCCGTCAAAACGGACACGCTGCTGAATTGTTCCATCGGCATTGCTACCTCGCGCCTTGTGGCCAAGATCTCCTCAGATCAGGCCAAGCCCAACGGCATTCTGCGCGTTCTGCCGGGCATGGAGGGCCGATTTCTTGCGCCGCTGGAAGTCCGGAAAGTCCCGGGCGTCGGCAAGGTCATGGAGAAGAATCTGCACGCGCTCGGCATCCGCCGCATCGGCGACCTCGCCGCGCTAGATGAGGAAATACTCGAATCGCGATTCGGAAAATGGGGGCTCGCTCTCGCGGGCAAGGCTCAGGGACTGGATGCCGGCGGCTGGTTTGACCGGAAAGTGCCCGATTCCGAAATCGGCGAACGCTCCGATCCCAAGTCCATCAGCCATGAACACACCTTCAACACCGACACCAAAGACCCCGGTCAATTGGAAGCGACACTCAGTCATCTGGCGGAAAAGGTCGGGCGCCGCCTCCGCGAGCACGGCTTGCACGCGCGCACACTGCAGTTGAAGCTGCGCTACTCGGATTTCTCCACCATTACCCGCGCCCACACATTTTCCGCGCCGACACAACTCGATATCGACCTCATTAAACATTCCCGCCATCTTCTGCACGCCAACTGGGAGACCCGGCGCGAAATTCGTCTGCTCGGCGTGCAGACGTCGGGGTTCGAGCGCGATCAGGGCCAGCTCGACCTGATGGATGGCGGACGCTCCGAGCGCTGGCGGCAAGCCCTTGAAGCCGCCGACCGGCTGCGCGACCGCTACGGCGAATCGGCCGTCGCGTTGGGCTCGGGGATGCGCGGCCGTTACCGCGAACGCGTGCAGCAAAACCCCGCGGCGCTTCCGGGCAAGGAACCCCGTCGCAAGTAACTTAATTTCCAGCTTTGCTCGCTCTGCGTCAGGAGTAGCGCCTCGCTGCTCTTGACAGCGCCATCTTACGGGCGCATACTGTTGTCAGTAACTGATGTAAGCGCGCCATGAGTAAACCGACTGATCTCGTGCAGGGCACTCTGGACCTGCTCATCCTGAAAATCATCGCCCTCGAACCCATGCACGGCTGGGCGATCGCGCATCGAATCCAGCAAATGTCCAGCGAGGTCCTGCAGGTTGGCCAGAGCGCGCTTTACCCCGCATTGCACAAGCTGGAGCAACAAGGCTGGATCGAAGCGGAGTGGAAGATCTCCGAAACAAACCGCCGCGCCAAATACTACTCACTCACGCGCGCCGGACGCAAGGCACTGATCGAAGAGGCGGCCAACTGGGAACGGCTCTCTACTGCTATCTCCGCAATCGTGCGCGCGGTTTAACAAGGAGTACAAGAGATGTCCCGCGGGCTCCAACGTCTTCGCCTTACGCTTCGCTCCGTATTCCGCCGAAACCGCGTCGATGAGGAACTCGACGAGGAACTCCAATATCATCTGGAACGTCTGATCGCCGATGGAGTGAATTCCGGCCTCACACCGGAAGGCGCGCGGTATGGCGCTCTCCGCGCGATGGGAGGAATTATGAAAAGCAGGGAGGAATGCCGCGATATGCGCCACGTGAACTTCATCGATGACCTCGCCCGCGATCTCCGGTATGCGGGCCGGTCTCTGCGCCGGAGTCCAGGGTTTTCAGCGCTCGCCGCTCTGATCATGGCGCTGGGCATCGGTGCGAACACGGCCGTCTTCAGCGTCGTGAACGCGGTGCTGCTGAAACCCCTTTCGTATCGCGATCCGGACCGAATTGTGAGTCTCACCAATCCATTGACTACTGGCGAGTCGCACACTGCGCTGGGAGCCAGGCTCGTATCCATTCCAAATTTCCAGGATTGGCGTGACCAGAGTTCCTCATTCGAGGCGATGGCCTACTACCAGGGCAGGGAGGCTCCGGTAATGGCGGGCTCCACGGCTGAGTACGCTCAGGTCACCGGGGTGAGCGCCGATTTCTTCCGTGTATTTGGCGTTCAGCCGGTGGTCGGCCGTTTCTTCAGTGCAGAAGACGTGAAGCGGGGAGGTGGCGGCGCGCTGATCAGCTATGCATACTGGCAAAATCATTTTGGCGGTGACGCCCGCGTGCTGGGCAGGACGGTTCGTGTGTACGACCTCGCGAGGCCGATCGTCGGCGTATTGCCGCCGGGCTTTCACTTTCCGGATAAGACGGATCTCTGGGTCCCGCACGGTGAAACGGACCTGATGAAATCCCGCCTGGCGCAAAACGACTATGCGATCGCGCTGCTCAAGCCAGGTGTTTCTCTCGAACACGCTCAAACCGAAATGACCGTCATCGCTCGCCGACTGGAGCAGCAGTATCCGGATACCAACAAGGGTCGGACTGTCACTGTGACGCGCGTGCGTGATGAAATGGTGGGTGACGTTCGCCTGACCCTCTACCTTCTGCTCGGCGCCGTGGGCGTGGTGCTACTGATCGCCTGCGCCAACACCGCGACGCTGCTGCTTGGCAAGGCGATGTCTCGGACGCGGGAAGTCGCCGTTCGTGCCGCGTTAGGGGCCAGTCGGCGACGCATAGTGAGGCAGTTGATCACAGAAAGTCTGCTGCTTGCGTTGACAGCGGGCGCGGCTGGGCTTCTGTTCGCAAATTGGGGATCCAGGGCGCTCGTGGCGTTGGCTCCCGCCGATCTGCCGCGGCTCGCCGACACCCGCATCGACTCATGGGTTCTGGCGTTCACCTTGGGAGTTTCACTGGCCACGAGCCTGCTGTTCGGTTTGGTCCCGGCGCTCTGGGCATCGAAAGCCGATCTCAACGGCGCGCTGAAACAAGCGGCAACGCGATCCGTGACCGGCGGAGGAATGGTTCGCGTGCGGGGAGCGCTTGTGGTGGCCGAGATCGCGCTCGCCGTAGTGCTTCTATCCGGAGCGGGGCTGCTGACCAGGAGCTTTGTGGCTTTGCAAAAGGTTGCCTTGGGTTTCCGGCCGCAAAACGTGCTGGTCATGAGGGCCACCGTGCCCGCCCCCATACCGGAAGCCAACCGGTTTTTCAACGATGTAATCTCTCAGATTGGCGCTCTTCCCGGCGTATTGGCAGCCGGCGCAACGATGGCGCCGCCCGGACACGTGGAGTCGTCGGGCGGCTACTTCCTCGATCACATGCCGGCGCAACCCGACTGGACGACCGCCCCGCATGTCGCGCTTAATGTGGTGGCTCCGGGCACGTTCGCGGCCCTCGGAATTCCGCTGACGAGCGGACGCGACTTCAACAACGGCGATACGCCCGACAAGCCGCTTGTCGTGGTGGTGAATCAGGCACTGGTTCGCAAGTCCTTTGCCGGCGAGAGCCCTCTTGGCAGAACGATCTTCTGCCCGTTCGACACCTTAAAGGGCATGACGATCATTGGTGTTGTCGGAGACGTGCGCCAGAGCGGCCCCGGCAGCGAGCCCATCCCGGAGTGCTACATGGCATACCGGCAACACGT
The DNA here is from genome assembly GCA_036273015.1 of Bryobacteraceae bacterium. Classification (GTDB taxonomy): domain Bacteria; phylum Acidobacteriota; class Terriglobia; order Bryobacterales; family Bryobacteraceae; genus BOG-234. The sequence goes on from DATAXN010000079.1 coordinate 99,898, forward strand.
GTATAACGGAACCGCGCTGAGTATTGTCGTGCGGACCACCGGCGATCCTGCCGCGCTGACACAAACTCTGCGTGGCATCGCACGCGCAAGGCTGCCCGATGTGCCGGTAAAGTTCACGACTATGGAAGCGATCGTCTCGGATAACGTCGCCGCGCCCCGTTTCCGCGCTCTGCTGTTTGGACTCTTCTCCGCACTGGCGGCCTGTCTGGCGATAGCCGGTGTCTATGGCGTCATGGCGTACGCGGTAGGCCAGCGATCGAACGAGATCGGTCTGCGGATCGCCCTCGGCGCCACGACGGGTTCGGTGCTTCGGCTGATCATCGGCCGGGGATTAGCCCTCGCGGCTCTCGGTTTAGCCTTGGGCCTGACCGCTGCGGTTGCCGGCACGCGATTGCTCACCACCATGCTGTTTCAAGTGAAGCCGAACGATTCTCTGGTGTATCTTGCAGTCGCTGTTGTGTTGAGTGCTGTCACGCTGGTTGCCGGTTTTGTTCCTGCGAGGCGCGCGTCCAAAATCGATCCACTGGCCGCGCTACGCCAGGAGTAGGCAAAGGAGTAGGCGCTTCCGCTTGACTCCGGCTCGCCAGCCATGCTAATTTACGCGCAGGTTGTTTATTTTTGCGCATAACGTTTACGCTCTTCTGTTTTGTGCCGGCCTGATTGGTACAGGCTGCGCCGCGCACCGGCCGATTACGGCAAACTGGCGTCTGACCAAACAGGGAGGCAACGATGTCCTGATCCCGCCTGGAGTCGCCAAACCCGACCTCGCGCGGCGAACGTTCGCCCTCGATCTCGCCGCTGGCCATGGAGCCTGCCCGCCGGTAATCCGCGTAAAAGGGAAACGCGTATTCGTCACGGTGACGCGCGACACGCTTCTTCGGCAGCCAGCGGGTTGGCTGACGGCGTGGGCGGCCGGGATCGAATCACAGGATTGCATCGCGCCGGGCGAAGGTTCCATACTCGCCCTCCGCGTCGCCGAATCTCTCCCGCTTGATCCTGATCTCGCCTTCCATCTGCTGTATCCGAATAATCTGCAGACCGGGCAGGTGGATATCGCGCCGCCGGTGCGTCTTCAGGTTGTGAGCCCGTTTCTCCGCGACGGCGTCGCACCCGACGCACCGATTCTTGAGACGACCGGCAGCGGGAACAGCATCACCGTCACTGTAAAAGCGACCGACAACCTCATCGGCTACGAAACCGCCTGGTATGGCGTCAGGCCGAGAACGCACGGGACCGGATTCAGCATCTCGCCGCTCTACACGGAACGGCATGTGAACGATACAACCGAACGTCGCGCGCAACCGGCCACCGACTATCTTCAATTTTCGGCAGATGCGGCGTTCTATCGCCTCTTCTATAAATCCGGCCAGACGGACTTTACAGCGTTCGTCGTCGCCGCCCCCACACGTGCGGAGTTGGACCGCCGCACCGCAATACTCGACACCGCCGCCGCTTCCTGTGCCCAGTGGAGCCGCGGTCTGTGCGTGGCGATTCCCCGGCGCGTCGCGATCAATCCGATGGTTCCCGTCACAGTCAACGGCGTCGAGGTCATGGTTGCCTGGGGCGCGAATGTCGCCGGCGTAATCCGCAACGCGGGGGAACGGCAGCCCGAAACCGTGCTGCCCGGGCTCGCCATCTCCCGATTCTTTAACGGCCGTCCCACTCCTGTGGACTTCGACCGTTCCAGCCCATCCATTCTGCGCCTGAACCTGACCGGCGGCGAAAACATTTCCTGGAAACAGCAATGATCCGGCTTTGCGCACTTCTGTCTCTCGTGCCCGCGGTTGCCTTCGCACAGGCGCCCCCAGGAACTCTGGTCGACGCAGGCGGTTACCGCGTTCACATCTACTGCACCGGCGCGGGAACTCCCACGGTGATGATTGTCGGGGGCTTCTCTTTCGACTGGGCCCTCGTCCAGTCGGAAGTGGCTAAGTTCACGCGGGTCTGCACATACGACGCTTCGGGAACCGCATGGAGCGATCCCGGTCCGGCGCCGACGTGCCCCGGCAGAGTCGATGAAATCCATCGTGTGCTCGCCGGCGCGAAGATCGACCCTCCGTATGTGCTCGCCGGCTTTTCCGCGGGAGCCCTCTTCACCCGTTTGTACACCAGAGAATATCCCAAAGACGTCGCGGCTTTGGTTCTGATCGACCACGCTTATCTCCCCCCACCCGTTGCTGCGCCGCCCGCTATCTCTGGTCCGGACAGCCCGCCTGTTCTGATCTCCGCAACGCCCATCGAAATCGGTGTCGACGATGAGCCGGGGTTCGAAGAACTGCCGCAGTCTGTCCGCGATCTCCAGCAGTGGGCCATGTCCCGCAATCCCGTCCGGCCCGACGCCGCACTTGCCCGTGCCTGCATCTCGGAGCTGGGAACCACCGCGCTCGGCAGTCTGCCGCTCGTTGTAGTCAGCACGGCAAATGACGCGCCCGGCTATGCCGAACTGCAGAAGAGCCTGCTTGCGCTCTCGCGCTCCAGCCATCAGTTCATTGCCGCCGAAAGCTTCCATTCCATTGAAATCAGCCAGCCCGAGGTTGTCGTACGCGCAATCCGGCAGGCTGTCGAGGAGACACGAAAATGACAGAAACCCTGAGCCGGCGCGAACGCCAGATCATGGACATCCTTTTCACGCTCGGGCGCGCGAACGGTCCCGAGATCCAGGAGCGGCTGCCCGATCGACCGAGCTACTCCGGAGTCCGTACCATCCTCCGCGTGCTCGAACGCAAAGGCCATATCCGGCACGTGGAGGAGGGCATGCGTTACGTCTACATGCCTGTGATCACGCGGGAGAAGGCAAAGAAATCAGCTATCGAGAGACTGGTAACTACGTTCTTCGATGGCTCTGTAAAGGCGGCGGCCGCCGCGTTCCTCGATCCCGGCACAGCGCGGCTGTCGCAGGATGACCTGAAGGAACTGGAACGCCTGATTCGTCAGGCGCGTAAAGAAAACAAATGAAAGATACCAGGTAAAGGAGAAAGCCCAATGTTGCTCCTCGCGAAAGTTACCCTGCTTTTTCTCGTAACGCTGTCCGCGCTTCTCGCTTCGAAGCGATCCGCCGCGTCAATCCGCCATCTGCTGTGCTTCTGCGCTCTGACGGGTTCCCTTCTTCTTCCGATCACCAATCTGTTTCCGACGCATGTCATTGCAGTGCGGGTGCCTTTGATCGACACTATCGCCGTCTCCTCCGGCGTGACGCAAAACGCAACCTGGTCTGCCTACAACCTGCTTTTGGGGCTCTGGACTTTCGGCTGTTTTGTGTCGATCGTTCGTCTTGCGGCCGGTCACTGGCGTACGAGAAAGCTGATTCGCTCGGCCACTCCCACGGAACTGGCTGACGTGTCGTTATTTGGTGTAGCGACATCTGGTATAGCGATGGCCGATGTGAATGTTCCCGTTGTCTGCGGTCTGTTCCGGCCCATGGTTTTGATGCCGCACTCCTCGGCGGAATGGCCGGCCTGGCAGATGGAAGCGGCAGTACGCCATGAGCGGATGCACATTCAGCGCGGCGATCTCCGAACCAACCTGGGTCGCACACCTTGCCTGCGCAGTCTGGTGGTTTCACCCTCTGGCCTGGCTGCTTTATCGCTACCTGCACGACTGCCAGGAAACGGCATGCGACGACGCAGTTCTGTTCTCCGGTTTTGAACCTGCAACATACGCCGAGGCCCTGATTGCCGTGGCGCGAACTCCCGCTTCAACACTATTACTGGAAGGATGCCCTATGACTAGTCAAACGAACCTGAAAACGAGAATTACGCGCCTGCTCGACCGCAGCATCGCGCGAACCGCTTCACGCGCCAAACTCCTTCGAACCGTTTGCGGATTCGCCATTGTCCTCTGCGCGATTGGAGTTCTGAGTCTCCAAAAGAGCAGCGCACAGGCAACGCCGGCTGACAAGTCCGAAAAAGTCTACAAAGTTGGCGACGGCGTCACATCGCCACGCCCCCTCTACCAAGTCGAGCCGCAGTATACCGAGGAAGCCCGCGCGGAGAAAATCAGCGGCTCTGTTCAGCTCTCGATGGTGATCGGAACCGACGGCCTCGCCCACGACATCAGCGTCATCAAAGGTCTGAACGCCGGGTTGGACCGAAACGCGGCGGAAGCCGTCCAAAAATGGCATTTCGCGCCAGGCACTCTCAACGGCGAGCCGGTTGCCGTGCAGGCGGTTGTCGAAGTCAATTTCAAGCTGTTATAGCCGGGGCGCACGGGTTCCGTCTCCGTGCGATGCTGAAGGTTCATGAGAGAACCCGAAACCGTCGAGACCGAACTGGTTGAGATCAGCGCAATGGCCGACGATGCAATGAAACTGAACAGCATCATTGCCTGGTGCGCGACGCACCCCGATGAGATACCGCTGGCGATCCATATGCTGATGAGCGGCAAGGCAGCTGGCGGCCGCTCGTCCACCGCCGGTTGAAACAAAGGGCAGGCCGAAGCGGTTAGTGGTTGTGCGTCAGCCGGTCGTAAGTGAATCCGGCTCCCCCACCGGCGATAGCACCGATGGCCGCACCTGGACCGCCCCCGGCAATCGCGCCGATGGCCGCACCCGCCGCTGCCGTTCCGGCAACAATTTCAATCGAGTGCTTTTTCGATCGCCCGTGACGACGATGACGTTCGTGGTAGACGCGCCTGCCGCCCCCCGCGTACTGCCCTCGGACATATTGGCCGTCTGAATACTGATTGGCCGCTTGGTCGATCACCGGCTGCGGCGATGGAGCAGGCGGTGTCTGGTTGACGAACACAGGAGGCGAAATACTGGGATAGTATCCGTCGCTGCTGCCGGTTACGGAAGGCGCACCGGCATAATTTGCCGTTCCGGTCTGGTAACTCGCGTCGGCTGCGGCGACGGGTGTCGCCGGACGGCTTTCCGCCTGGTACATCCAGGCGGCGGCGCCTGCACCTGCCAATAGAAGCAGGATACCGACCCCAAATAGAACATACTGTCGGTTCCGCAGAAACATCGCAATCCGTACCTCTCCGTGTACCCTGCTCGTGAATCGCCAAAAATGGCTGCAAAACTGCTTCTGAAATGCAGGAGAGACTCGGTCTATGAAAAAGCCCACACTTTCCGGCGTTTTTCTTCCGGCTTTCCTCCTTCTGCAGGCGTGCGGAAACGGAGGTCTGCACCCGGTCGTCGTGAACGGCCATTACGGATATATCGACGGGTCCGGAAAACTGGCAATCACGCCGCAGTTCGATGCGGCGGGCGAATTCGTGGATAATCTGGCGCCGGTCCAGACGAACGGCAAATGGGGCTACATCGACCGGTCCGGCAAGCCGGTCGTCACGCCGCGGTTCGATCTGGCGGATCCGTTTTCATCCGACGGGCTGGCTTTGGTGGGCGTCAACGGAATGCTGGGGTATATGAAGACGGATGGCCAATATGCGGTGCAGCCGACGTATACGGGCGCAGGTTCGTTTGGCAGCCATCTCGCGCCGGTTTTCGTCAACGGCCGGTGGGGCTACATCGATCCGAAAGGCACAATGACCATCCAGCCGCAATTCGACGAAGCAAGCAGCTTCTCGGAAGGACTGGCGGCGGTTCGCATCGGCAGCGATCGCGGTTATATCGATAAGTCGGGCAAGCTGGTCATCAATCCTCAATTCGAGGTCGCGGGTGATTTTCACGACGGACGCGCCGTTGTGAGTTCCGGCGGCCGGTACGGCTATGTCGATAGAAGCGCGAAGTTTGTCATCCAGCCACAGTTCAGCGCGGCGGGAGACTTCAGCGACGGTCTCGCCCTGGTCGCCATTGGCCCCCGATTCGGCTTCATCAGCGAAGACGGCAAGTTTGAGATCAATCCGCAGTTCGACAAAGCGGGAACTTTCCAGAACGGCTTGGCCCCGGTTTGGCTGGCGGGCCGGGAAGGCTACATCAATAAGCAGGGCAAATACGTCTGGAACCCAAGCGCGTAGTCGGTTAGGGAAAGCAGAGGGCACGATAGAATAAAGGCAGTTCGGCGTTAACCTTTTCTGCGTTGCGGCCGGCTCCCCAATTCATGAAAGTTGGTTTCATCAGCCTCGGTTGCCCCAAGAATCTCGTTGACAGCGAAGTCATGATGGGGCAACTGGCCTCGCACGGGCATGAACTTACGCCTCATCCCGATCAGGCGGATGTCCTGGTCGTTAATACATGTAGTTTCATCGATCCAGCCAAGAAGGAGTCCATCGACACCATCCTGGAGATGGCGGAATACAAGAAAGTAGGACGGGCGCAACGGCTGGTTGTGGCGGGTTGCCTGGTTGAGCGGTATCGCGGCGACATCCGGAAGGATATGCCGGAAGTCGATGCTGTTATCGGCACCAACGAAATCGACCACATTGTCGCGGTATGCGAAGGAATCGACGACCCCGTTGCCGATCCTGCGCCTTATCTTTATCACGATCTGACGCCGCGTGTTCTGGCGACTCCGCGCCATTTCGCCTACATGAAGATCGCGGAAGGTTGCGATCATCCCTGCACCTTTTGCGTGATCCCGCAATATCGCGGGAACTTCCGAAGCCGCCGGTTCGAATCGGTGATTTCCGAGGCCACCCGGCTCTTTTCGCAGGGTGTTCGCGAAATAAACCTGATCGGCCAGGACACCACCTGCTACGGAGAAGACCTGGGGCTGAAGGATGGGTTGGCTCAGTTGCTCGCGCGCCTCGCGCAGGTCGAGACTCCGCTGCCGAAGTGGGTTCGTTTCCTTTACGCCTATCCGAACAAAGTCACACAAAAGCTGCTCGACACGATCGCGGAACACGCCGATCTGGTCAAATATATCGACATGCCGCTGCAGCATGCCAGCGCGCCCGTGCTGAAGCGTATGAAGCGGGGAGCCTCAGGGGATATTTTCCTGAAGCTGATCGCGAAAATTCGCCGGACCATTCCCGGCGTAGCAATCAGAACCAGCTTCATCGCCGGATTTCCGGGCGAGACCGATGCCGACTTCGAAACTCTTTGCCAGTTCGTGGAAGCCGCGCAGCTCGATCGTCTGGGCGTCTTTTCTTACTCAGATGAAGACACGAGTAAGAGCTATGCGCTGGACGGCAAAGTCGACGGTCGCACGATCTCCAATCGCAAACGGCGTCTGATGGCCCTCCAACGGAAGATTTCGCGTGTCAGGAACCGGGCGATGATCGGTCGCGACGTTCCGGTCCTTGTGGAAGGCCGGTCGCCCGATACCGATCTGCTGTGGCAGGCGCGCATGTCAACACAGGCGCCGGAGATAGACGGCACAGTGCTGATTAACGATTTCGAAGGTGCGGAGCCGGCTCCCGGGCAAATGCGTCTGCTGCGCATCACGGAAGCGCACGATTACGACCTGATCGGCACGCTGCTGGCGTCAAACGAACCCGACAGGCCGCTCGGGGCATCGCCCTCAACTCTCGTCCATATCGCACCGGCCTTCGTGATCCCCAATCAGATTCCCGCACGGTAAAGCGGAAGCAATGGAGTGTCCGATCTGTAAAAAGTCCGTAAGCCTGAACGATCCGGACGCCCCGTTTTGCAGCGAGCGTTGTAAAGCGATCGATCTGGGGAATTGGGCTGCGGAAAGGTACGTCATTTCGACGCCTGCCCCTCCGCAGCCAGACCGTGAACCCGATGATGAATAACACAGTGGGGCAGACCGTCGTTTTGTGTGGTCTGCCGGGAAGAGTGGCAGACGACGGAAAACGATCGTCTGCCCCACAAGTATCTCAACCTGATGAGGAATAAAGCAGCGACCTTGTTCGCCACGTTTCTGGGCTGCGGTTATTCGCCATTCGCACCCGGCACTGCGGGATCGCTGGTGGCGATTCTGTTGGCATGGCCGCTGTCGCGGATCGGATTCGGTCGGATCCATTTCCTGATTCTGTCGTTCGCCCTGCTTTATCCGGCGGTGCGCGCATCGAGCATCGTGGCCTCGCTTTCGGCGCGAAAAGACCCCCAAATCATAGTGATCGATGAAGTTCTTGGACAGTGGCTCACCCTGGCGGGCGCACTCCGGTTCGACTTTCTCACCTTCGCTCTGGCTTTTGGACTCTTTCGCCTGTTCGATATCTGGAAGCCCCCACCCATTCGCCTGATCGAGCAGATTCCGGGTGGCGCCGGGATCGTCCTCGACGACATGATGGCCGGCGCCTACGGCGCACTTGTCTTATTTCTGGTGGGGTGGTTCAATCATCATTAGTTCGACGACACAAACTCATGGCAACTCGTAAAGATTCGAACGGCAGGCCGGTAATCTCGGAAGTCCAACCGGAAGCGGCAATTACAGGGGGAGAACTGTACATTCGCGGGAAGGGTCTCGTGACCGCGGACCGGCCCCACGTCACGATTGGCGATGTATCCGCGCCGGTCGTCATCGGCTCCAATTCTCTGGTGATCGTCAAGGTGCCGGAAGGCGCCTCGGCGGGCGAGTTGGTCGTGGAAAACGGAAAGCTGTCGAGCGAAGCCTGGACGTGCGATATCGGCATCCAGGTGGCGGAAAACCTGCATCCGGTTACCAGCCCGGCGGTCGATTCCCTCGGCAACATTTACACCACCTTCAGCGGGTCGCGCGGCCAGAAGGTGCCGGTCGCCGTTTACCGTATCGACCTGAATTTCAACATCACGCCCTTCATCAACGACATGATGAACGCGACCGGCATTGCCATCGGCCGCGATGGCCTGATCTATATTTCCAGTCGCTTCGACGGCATGGTCTATCAGGTGAGTCCGAGCGGCAACATGTCGGTATTCGTGGAAGGAATGGGCGTTGCGACCGGCGTCGTTTTCGATGACGAAAATAACCTGTACGTCGGGGACCGCAGCGGCACCGTATTCAAAATCAGTCCGAGCCGACAGATCTTTGTTTTCGCAACCATCGAGCCGTCCATCTCCGCGTATCACCTCGCCTGGGGACCAGACCAGCATCTCTACGTCAGCGGCCCGACCACGTCCAGCTTTGACACTATTTATCGCGTGGCGGACAATGGCGATGTCGAAACGTTCTATCGCGGGTTGGGACGTCCGCAGGGCATGGCCTTTGACGTGGACGGCAACCTCTATTCAGCCTCGTCGTACATGGGGCGCAAAGGTGTCGTGCGAATCACACCGGACCGCAAAGCGGACCTTTTTGTCTCGGGACCCGGCATCGTCGGTCTGGCCTTTTCACCGACGCGCGCGATGATCGTTTCCACCACCAACGCCATCTTCCGCGTGGATGTCGGCGTTCGCGGCTCGCAGTTCGCCTGATATCGGCTCGTCATGAACGCCGAGATCATTGCTGTCGGCTCCGAAATGCTGACCCACAAACGGGTCGATACCAATTCGCTCTTCATTACGGAACAGTTGAATAACCTGGGCGTCGAGGTAACGGCAAAGCACGTCATCGGTGACGATCTGGAGCGTCTGGCCGCTATGATACGCCGCGCACTGGGCTCGGCGCAGTTTCTGGTTGTCTCCGGCGGCCTCGGGCCCACGGAGGACGATCTCACCCGCGATGCCGTCGCCATGGCTCTCGATCGCAGGCAGGTCTTCAACGCGGAGATCAACGACGGCATCGAGCAGCGCTTTCGTGCAATGAACCGTCAGATGCCCGAAATCAATCGCCGTCAGGCGATGGTGATCGAAGGCGCGCACCTGCTGTCGAATGACCGCGGTACCGCTCCCGGCCAATGGATTGAAGAAGGCGGCAGCATCGTCATGATCCTGCCCGGTCCGCCGCACGAGCTGAAATCGATGTTCACCCGCCAATGTCTGCCGCGTCTGGAGCGCATCCTGCCGCCGCTGGCAATTCGCACGCTGGAACTCCGCATCGCCGGGATGTCCGAGTCGGAGCTCGATCAGGCCATCGCACCCATCTATAAGCGCTACGAAAATCCGGTCACCACAATACTGGCGCACAACGGGGACATGCAGGTGCATTTGCGCGCGCGGTGCTCAGCCGAGGCGGAGGCAACCGCGTTGTTGGCCGAGGTCGGGGGACAGATCGATACCGTCCTGGGCAATCGAATCTATTCGCGAAACGGAGATCCGCTGGAAGCTGTTGTAGGCCGGAAACTGGCGATGCTGCACGCGACGCTCGCGGTAGCGGAGAGCGCCACCGGCGGCGGGCTCGCCGAGCGAATATCGAGCGTGCCCGGCAGTTCCGCATATTTTCTGGGCGGTTTCGTCGCGTATGCGAAACAGATGAAGATCGAGCTGCTCGGAGTACCCGCGGAAACGCTGGAGAAATTCGGCACGGTCAGCGCCGAGACAGCCGAAGCCATGGCCATTGGTGCGCGTCGCCGCACCGGAGCCACTTGGGCCGTCTCGGTCACGGGCAACGCCGGACCCACAACCGATGGAGAGCAGGCGCCTGTCGGCATGGTTCATGTTGGCATCAGTGGACCGCAGGAAACGGTGACTTACCATCGCCATTGGCCGACCAGCGATCGCATACGCGTCCGTGCCTTTGCAACCCAGATGGCTCTGGATCTCTTAAACCGGAAGCTGACCCATTAGCGCGCGCACGGCGTCGATACACAAGACGGCCGCGTGCTTCGATTCGTTGGAGAGTCCGCCTACAGCGCCTTCTATTTCAGCGGTGGTGAGGTTTTTCAGGCTGCTTCGATCCCGCCCGGCGATCAGTTCCGTCAGCGCCGATCCCGCTGCAATGGATGCCGTGCAGCCGCGAACTTTAAATCGGCATTGAGCAATACGGCCAGCTTCGACCAGCGCGGAGAGACGCAGGATATCGCCGCAAATGGGGTTCGAAACCTCGACCGTCACCGCGGGCGCGGGCAGTTCCCCAACGTTGCGCGGATTCTGAAAGTGCTCAATGAGCTCCGGAGACATGAGAGAAAATTTCGCGGGTAAACCCACGCTATCATGTACCCGCTGTACCGCCGGCGGTCTTTGCCGCCGGCGCTTTTTATGTTCTGGCAAAGATACCTCCCGCACTATACTCCCGAAGGCCACGCCGTTTTCGTGACTTGGCGCTTGGCCGGCTCTATCCCAATCCCTCCCGCAAAATTACTCAAAAACGATCCGAATCCCGGGAAAGCCTTTGCCGATTTCGATCGAAAGCTGGACAGAAGCCGGTTCGGTCCCAGATGGTTGGGCGATACGCGAGTTGCAAACATGTTTGTCTCGGCGTTGCAAGATGGCGCACACACGCGACGCGCATATGATCCTGCCGCGTGGGTGGTCATGCCGAACCACGTACACATCGTCATACAACCGCACGAACCCCTATCTGAGATCATGCACTGGCTGAAATCTACAACTGCAAACCGCGCGAATAAAATACTCGGACAATCAGGGTCTCCGTTCTGGCAGCGGGAGTATTACGATCACTGGACACGGTCCGGAAAAGAACTGACGTCTGTAGTGGCGTACGTCGAAAGGAATCCGGTGTCAGCGGGCCTGGTTGCGGCAGAGGAGGACTGGCCCTGGTCCAGCGCGCGCAAAAGCGCCGGCGGCAAGACCGCCAGCGGTACAGTAACAGAGAAATGACGACGGTCGTGGCTGGCGTGCTCGAACACGACGGAAAGATTCTGATCTGCAGGCGCCGCGCCGATCAGGCACACCCGCTGAAATGGGAGTTTCCAGGGGGCAAACTGGAGGCTGGCGAATCGCCTGAAGCAGCCCTCATTCGGGAGTTGAGCGAAGAACTGGGGATCGAATCGGATGCGGGCCCGGAGCTCATGCGCTATGAATTCGCATACCCCGGCAAGCAATCGATTCTGCTGATCTTCCTCAAAGTTACCGAATGGCGTGGCGACATCGAGAATCGGATCTTCGAAGCGATCCTGTGGGAACGCCTCGAAGCTCTCGCCAACCGGGATTTTCTGGAGGGCGACGCGCGGTTTCTGGCGGCCTTTACTGAGCCGCGGGACTTGACTGACCGGTAAGGGAGAACGGCACGTCGTTCCGCTGATTCAGCGACTTCGTAAGCGCCAGGTCGATCAGGTCGAGCGACGCCTGATTGTGCGTGTTCTGCGTCGTTACGTAGTGCAGGGTTTTGTCTTCTACCCAATAAGCGAGCGCTGAATAAACCTCGTGATTTTTGTATGCAATCAGGTAATAGTTCGTCGGAGTTCCGATCGGGTTGCCCGGCGCCTGCGCCGCAGTGTTGTTCGTTTCGGGCGCACTAGCCGGCGTTTGCTGCGCCGGCGGTGTCGAGAAATACTGATTGATGATCACCGGCTGCTGAGGAGCCTGTGCTGTGACCGGAGGCGGTCCATAGGGGTTTGCGCCCGGAGGAAATCCGTAAGCGGCGGAATACCCGTACGGCGAAGCATATTGGCTCTGCGCGTCCAGGTAATCGAAATAATCCGGCACCCAGACCGAATAGGCATAAGGATAGCCCAACGGCGTACGCGGGAAACCGCGGAAGTTACGATTACCGCTCGGCGCAAATCCGCCGAGCGGATGGCTGAACGCGCGGGAGGAAAGACTGCCGCCCAGCGAACCCGTTCGCATGGCATACTGCGCCGGGGCCGGAGTCACGGCAAACCCAACCAGGAAAACCAGAGGCAAGAAAGCCTTCATTGCGACCTCCCCTGCTCTCAGGTTAGCACTCATTTTGGAGCAGGAGCAGTGGGACGCGGAGCCGGAGCGGCTGCCCTCGGCGCCGGGCTCGCCGGAGCCTTGGGTGCGGATGTTACGGTCGTCGCGGGAGGCGCTGCGTCATAGAGCGCAATGACGTCACGCGTAATGTCGATGGTGTTCGAGGCAAAAAGAATATTGTTCGGCTGGCCGGTGTCGTCCATGACCATCGTCAGCTGTTTTTCGTTCGCGTACTTCTGAATCACCTGCATCATCTTCGTGCCGAGCTCGTTCAGAACGCGCTGCTGCTCCTGATCCACATCCTGCCGCGCGTCATCGGTATCGCGCTGGAGGTTCTTGGTCATCACATCGATATCACGGGAAAGATTTGCTTTGGCTTCCTCGCTGATAGTGTTCTCGGTTTTGCGGAATTGGTCCTGTTTCGCCTGCAGTTCCGCCTGCCGCTTCTCAAACTCCTGTTGTTTGGGCGAAAATTTCGCTTTCAGATCGGCCACTGCTTTCTGGCCGTCCTTAGTGCTCAGGAGCGCTTCCTGCATATTAATTACGCCGATCTTCAGCGTAGTCTGGGCCGCGGCGACGCCGCAGGTCAGCGCGAGCAATGCCGCAAATGTCGAAACCCTCATGATGGTCCTGTGCCCCTGCGGCTGCTTCAATTCACTTCTCACGTTTGGAACTCCTTCACACAAAACTCAAGCTTAATACAGGCCTCGGACGAGCATGGTTGGTCAAAATGTCCTTCCGATGGTGAATCGGAACGTTCCGCGCCTCTCGAACAGCGGATACGCCGTACCGTAAGAGGCGATCGCGTTTTCCAACGTCGCTGCATTGGGAAACGTGGAGGGATCGAAAACAACCGGCGGTTGCAGATACTCACGCACGACAGAGGGATTGTAGGAGTAGTATACCCGGAACGGGGCCTGCACGACAGGCAGGACAACATCGAGTTCGAGGCCGGTCGACATGCGGATCTTCTGCGTTCCGGGAGCGATCTTGACATAGTTCGTGAAAGCCGCTTCGGGAAACTGGTTGTTCAGAGTGGTCACCTCGCCGGGATTCACCGTCAACTGATTCTTGTACAGGATTCGGTTCACGCCTGCATCGAAAAACGGCACCAGGGTAATCGGCCCGACAATCGGAATCCGATATTCGAAATTGAATACGGCGTGCGTATCGCCGCCCGGCGTAATGATCTGGTAAGTCGGTATATTCAGGGAGGCGGCGACTGGCGAAGGAAATCCCGTGACCGGTTGGACCTGTGTACGCTGGCTGCCGTCCGGGTTCAGAATGGCGACGCCCGTGCTGTTGGGGGGACACGCGCAACTCGGAAGGTAGGCGATCGGAGTGATGCTGAAGAAATCGAATCCGCGGACGTCGTTTTCGCCCCCGATAAAGCTGCGCGCAAAGGGTGGAGCGTCTTTTCCGCCGAAGCCTGTAATAGTAGTGGCGAGAAAGTGGAAGGCCAGTACGTTTTTGTGCCATCGGGGGCTGGCGTGATAATACTGCGCGTCGAATGTGGGCTGAATCATATTGACGTTGGACCCCAGCACGCTGCCCGCCGCTTTAACTGAGAAGAAAATGCTCTTTCCAGCCGTCGGATTCTGAAAACTGTTTTTCGAGTTATAGCTGTATGAGGGAGTGATACTCAGTGTTTTGATGCCGTTCAGGGCATTAGGTCCGTTGACGCCCATGAAGTCGATGTAATTGAAATAAGTCGCCGCGCCTGTCGATTCGGTCTTGATGCTGGAAATGTCATAACCAAGCGATACGCCGAGCCGCGCGAACGTACGCGAAATCGGATAGCTGGCGGAAAACGTAATCCCCTTCGAATCCTGAACATAGTTCAGAACGTTCGCGCTGCCGAGAGAGTTGTAGAACTGCTGCAGATCGACTCCGGTAAGCAGCGATTCCTGGCGCGCCTCGTCATAGTTGTAGCGGCTCAGATAAACCGTGACGCCGGCCTGCAGCGGACGATCGAAAAGATATGGCTCCGTAAAGCCAAGCGTAATGCGATCCTGCAGCGTTCCCACCTGGGACTGAGCCGTCAGCGTTTCGCCGAGTCCCAAAAAGTTATTGGTGGAATAGTTGAGTCCGATGAACGTTCCGGCAATTCCCGAAACGCCGCCGTTCAGGCTGATGGAATTCTTGCCGCGCTCTTTCACCTTCAGGTTGATGTCAACCGTATTCGTGCCGGGGTTGCGCTTCAGCTCGTAGGATTCGTTCTCTTTGAGAACTTCGAAATACCCGAGCTGATTGAGCCGCAGAATGCTGGCGTCCCAGAGGGTGGAATTATAGACGTCGCCCTCATCGATCAGAATCTGGCGCCGGATAACCCGGTCGCGCGTCGTCGTGTTGCCGGTAAAGTCGATCCGGCGAACGAAGAACTGTTTGCCTTCATCCGCATTCAGGGTCAGATTGATCTTGTCGGAATTCGGAACGATGTCAATCTGCGGCTCCGCCACATAGTCGATGTAGCCGAACTGGCTGTAGACCTTGGTCAGATTCTTCAGACCGTTGCGAAGCTTTTCCGTGGAGAAAATAGAGCCCGGCTGCATCTGGAAGAGCTGCGCGAGAAAGGCGGTGGAGCGGAAGAGTTTGACGCCCTCGAAATCGATCTTGGCCAGATAGTAGCGGTTTCCCTCTTCCACCGGAAGCGTGATGTCCTCGACTTTTCCCGGCTTGTTCTCCTTGATGATGGGGATGTGAAATCCGCCGTTATACCCGCCCACGTCGCGGATCTTGAGGGTCTGGTCGAGCGCTTTGGCTGTGAAGTAGCCCTCTTTTTGATACGCGTCGCGGACGCGTTCCTTATCTTCCTCGAGTTTCGCGGCATCGAAGGTCACCGGAAACAGCTCTTCAAAGAAGATCGAATGCGGAATGCCGATCGGATGCAGATTCTTCATCGCGCGGACCACATCCCGCCGCGTGAAAGCTTTGTTGCCGAGAATGGTGATTTCGCCAACCTTGATCTTCGGGCCTTCCACCACAGTGAAGACCACTTCCAGAGAGGAGGGCGGAATGCGGCGCAGTTCCGGAGTTACTGTCGCGAACTGATGTCCGTGCTCCGCCAGGAGTTCTTTCAGGACCACCGCCGCGTGATTCACCACGTTCGGGTCGTACATTGACTCGACCGTTAACCCGACTTTGCGCTCCTTGAACCGATCCAGAATGTCGGAGGTCGAAACAGACTTCGCGCCCTCATATTTGATGTCGCGGATGACCGGCCGCTCCGTCACGACAAAACGGACAATTACTCCTCCGCGCTCGCCTTTCTCGGTCTCGAGCTTGATATCGTCGAACCGGTTCGTGTTCCACAACGCCATGAAGTCGCGGCGCAGCGTGTCCTCGTTATAGACGTCCCCGACTTTGCTGAAGATCATGGCGCGCAGAGTATCCTGCGGAACCCGGCGCGCGCCGCGGAATTCGATTCCTTCCACGATGTTCGATCCTACGGCTGGCTGCTGCGGGCCCTGTTCGGCGGGTTTGGGTGCTTCGAACTGAGGCGTGGCCGGAGGCGTGGGCGGTTTTGCCGGCTCGGCCTGGGGAACGGTCTCAAACGGATTTTTGGGCTGTTGTGGAGTCGCCGCGGGAGTGGCGGGCTGCTGTTGTCCCGCCTGCGGATTCTGCGCCCGTGCGGAAATTACGGTCAGCAGACCGCAGAGGCAAACGAACGCACTATTCAGGCGCATCGGCCTGAGTGAAATCATGAAGACCCGGTTCCTTTCCATCTTGCGCAAGGGATCTTTTCCAAAAGCCCGGACGTCGCCACGTTTAAGCAGTGACGCGCCCTTTCAGCCTCGCGTTTCCCATTTGCACGCCTGCGCCTATCGGATGAATCCTTCATTCTAGCGGACTTGCCCTCGCGCCTCAATGTGCCATGCGAGCACAGGTGGGCAAGCGAAGCACAAAAAACAGAAGCCAGGCACAAAACAAAAGCAGGAGTCCGCTATTTCGGGCAGCCCTTTGCCCGAACTGTGGTTGCCGGCACGGTCCGGAGATTGCCCAAGCCGGCCGGTACCTGCGCCCCACCCGGCACAATCCAGACTTCCACCCGTCGGAAAGCAGCCCGTTTGTCCGACTCGGCTACGCCTTGGCCCGTGCGTTCACGAACGGACGAACCGCACAATGCCGGTCTCGTCTCGGAAGCCTGGTCGGTACCAGCGGCGTTGAAGAGAATGCGGCTCAGATCCAGTTGCGGGCAGATTCCGGTACCAGCACTGAGCACGGCCGCGGCGTTGAGCACGCGTCCCTCATCCAGGCCGGCCTTCTTTTCATCGCCGTCGCGATGGCCGATAAGAACCACCCGGGCTTCCGGATCGGCTCGCAGCATGGGCGTCAACTCATCCAGCAGGAGACGCTTGCCGCAATTGTTCACCCGATCGCTGTCCTTCGCGAAAACAATATCGTCGAGCCGTCTCGCCTCCGGCTGCAGCGTAACGGTAATCGTCGCCGCTACTACGGCCGTTTGCCCAATGCGGTCGGTTGCCGTCGCCGTCAGCTGAACGGCCCGCGACTGCGGCTTCGTCCGATTCGTCATGTCGAACCGCATGCTGCTCGAATCGAATGTAGTCCCCGCGATCGCGCCTTCGGATGCGGTGTAGGTAATCACCGGAGGCATTGCGCATTCCGACGCCGCAGCCGTCGCCGTCAGCGGCGCTTTTTCGCCGTACGCAATCGTCGACGGCATCACGCTGAACTGGATCGTCGGAGGCGCGATCCTCTTCACATCCATATTCACCGTGTTCGATGTCCTGGTTATGCTCCCCGCCGTAACGGTCACCCGGATTGACTTCATCCCGGAACCATCCGCCGTGGGAACCATCAGGGTCGGACCGGTTGCGCCTGGAACCGCCCGGTCGTTGACGTACCACTGGTACACAGGCCTCTGGTCGGGCCGCCATCCGCCGGCTGTCACCTGGAGACGCAGGTTTTCGCCGGGGCAGACATCGCGCGCGCCGGTGATCGCGGAGATCTGAATATTCGCGACCGGTTTCGGCGCTGGAGGAATCACCACCGGAGTAGGAGTCGCCGCGCACTTGCATTCGCCGGGATCGAACAGGTTAAACATGTTCGAGAGCTTGGAGGAAAGAACGAAATACACGCCCTGCTTGACCGGATTGGTCAGAAAGTTGGCGGCAATCTGGTCGGCGGACTTGAAGTTGTACCCCAATCCCACCCGCAGATCCTTGAGCAGCCAGAATCCGCCCTCCGCACCTGCCGTCCATTGATCGATCGACGTATCCGGCTGCATGACAAAACGCGCTTCCAGCGCGGCGTCAAACCGGCGGCCGATCCGGACCTGTGTCCTGCCCTGGTAGAGGTATGTCTGCGTCGACAGGGCGCCGTCGCCGACATAGTTATACTGCCGGTCGCTGAAAGCGAACTTCCCGTAAAACTCGATGCGCCGGTGCGGCTGATAGTACGCATCGGTCATGAGCAGGTTCACCCGATCGTTTTCGGGCAGTGTCGTGTTGACGCCATCGAGCGTCGAGGTTTGCATCGTCCAGGAGAAGAGCAGTCCTTCGCGATCGGTTTTCCAGTTGCGCCACGCCAACGCCGCGGTACCCTGATTGGCATTCGTCTGCTGCGACAGAATCGGATTCGTCGAAAGGGAGCTCAGCATATCGATCGCGCCCGATCCCGGATTAAAAGCGGCCGACGAAAGCTGGTAGCGGCCGAGCATCGTAACGCCTTGAGACAAGCGACCGGCCGCGCCAACCGTAAATATCTCGCCCAATCCGCCCTGATCTCTCAATTCATAACGGGTGGACATCCGGAAACTCTTCACCGGCAGCCACGAAAATCCGATCGTGCCCGAATCGAAACTGCCGTCTTTACCAGTCAACAACTGGCCGCGCTGCAGGCCCAGGTCGAGGCTGACATGTTCGTCGAGCGGAATCCGGTTCACCAGCCCCATAACTGCGTAGCTGTCGGTTCCGTTAATACCGTTCTCGATGAGATATCCGGTATTGATGCTGGTGTACCGGCTCCACTTGTCTTCGATTCCGAGGCTGGTCTCATTCTTACCGCTCGGTGTCACCAGTCCGGTCGTGCTCAGGTCCGCGATCGGCAGGATAGGAGCGGAAGCAAACCGCTGCGTGAGATACAACCGCACGGTTTCGCTCGCCTGATAGCGGGCGCTCAAGAGCGTTTCGTTGGGATAGGTCGGGTCGCTCGCCGTGAGATTCTGTTCCCGCTTCACTGAAGCCGTGAACTTATTGGTGGGCCGCCAATCGAGACCTGCATTCACCTCATTCGAGTTCACATGGAGCACGTTCATCGTGTCCTGGAAATCGCGATAGTCATAACCGGCCACCAGACTCAGGTGCTGGGTCAGGAACTGTTTCAATTCGAGCGACCCGCTCTGGCGATGGTTGTTCACCAGGCTGGTGTGGTTCCGCTCTTCCGTGTAGCCGAACTTGAGTTTCGTTCCTTTAACCGGTGTAAGCTCGACCGCTTCCCGCAGGGTCAGGGATCCGGGAATAACGATCGTTCCGAATGGATTAAAGAAATTCTGATCCGTCTTGGAAAAGCTTCCCGTCAGACGGCCGTGCATAAAGCCGAATGGCTCACTCAGATCCGCGCGAATCGCGGTGCCGTTCACGTCGGCGGGTGCGTCCGTGGCTGAGCTGGAATAGCCGGCCGCAAGCGCCGAGCCGTGGCTCACCGGGACCTCTACATTGAAATGTCCGCCATTTGGCAGTTTTTCCAGTATCGTGGCGTTTCCGAGGTAGTAGGATCCCGCGGTCGGATCGCGTTGGTCGGTGAATCCCAATCCCAGCTTCAGACCGATCGAGCTAAGCCGCAGCTCGCTTCGCGCTCCATACACGCTCGAAGTCTGTCCGATCGTCAGATATTCATACGTAAACACCAGTTGAACCAGATCCAGGTTCATATCGAAGGCGTTCAGCGTACGCAGGAAAAAGATGCCTCCGGTCGTGACGTCGATACTGTAGTCCACTGAACGAACCAACGATTCGCGCGAGATCAGGATTTCGGGATTGTTGCGGTCCCGCACTTCGAGGACCCCGTTATCGGTTCCTGGCACAATGCCCACGTGTGAAAGCTGAATGAGGCCGAACGTCGAGCCGGGGAAAATGTCTCTCGCGAAGGCTGTATTCGGTCGCGCGCCTTCCAGCGTAAGAGAGTTGTGGCGCTTGTCCTCAAGATGGATCGCCGCCCCCACTACGTTGCGGTTGTAATCGCCCGCGCCGGACAAATTCGATGGCGCGTCGCCCGGCTGCGAAACGAATCCCTCCGCCGTGGAAAACGGACCGCTTCCGGCCGGATTGGCCCCCATTCTGATATCACCGAACAACAAATAGGACAATTGGTGATCCAACCGTCCATAAACGTGGGAGTTCGATTGCGCCATCTGGTATTGCGTCGAAGAATCGCCGAAGATCGGATAGACGCGGTTCAACGGATCCAGTTGGAACAGGCCGGGATTGCCGTTCGAATCATTGATCGTCAGGTGGCTGGTATAGGCAAGCGTCAGCAGAAAGTCATCGCCCAGCGGCGTGCGCAGAAACGCCTCGCCATGGCGAACCACTTCTTTGTCCTGTCCATAGCTGATCAGATCCGGAGCCGCGCGTCCCACGGATACTTCGCCGTCAGTCGCCAGAATCGGTCCCCGCTTCTCCGGCAGGAAGGTGATCTCGGTTGTGACCTGCAGCAGGTGATCGGGATCTCCACTTTCCGCAACAATCTCCGCCGTTCCTGGCTGATTGGCAGCCATCAGCCGGAAGGTCGCTTCTCCCTGTGTCATCCGCGCAACTCCGGCCTGAAGCGTATCCGGAACCTGCTCTGTGGTTCGTCCCAGTTGCGCTTTGGTGTGGACGCCCAAAATGTTCGACTCGCCCGGCGCTACGCCAGTTGGAGAAGGTCCGGGCGGCGCGCTCGAATCCGTCGCAGGCACGAACTGACCGGCGCTCGCGCGAACCCGAATTTCCTTCGCCGGCACGAGATTGCCGTCGGCATCCAGCACTCGTACGTGGACCGTCATCGTGCTTCGCCCGTCAGCCGCGATGGAATCCTGCTGCGGCAGGACTTCGATGCGCGCTGCCGGTTTGGTTGAAGTCGCCCGCGTCACAACGGGTGGCGCCGGAGGAGGCTCCGGTACGCCGGCGCAGTTCGGGCATCTCTTCAGTGCGAAGTTCTGACGCAGCATGATGCCGCCCTGCAGGGGCGTTCGGACCAGCCGCGACCAGTTCTCGTCCGGCAGACGGCCTCCGCTTGAAATCGTGTATCCCTTCGGCGCCGTCGCCGGATCGAGCGCCACCACCACCGATCCCGGCGCGATCACCGGAATGTTGTAAAGCCCCTGCGAGTCCGTGCTGGCGGATTGCCCGGTCGACAGATAAACGCGAACGCCCGCAAGGGGACGCTCACCTTTGTCATAAGAGCCGTTTCCGTTCGCATCCACGAAAACGCGCCCGATCAGGAACTGCTGCATTGTAAAGAAGCCCGGCGTGACATTGACGCCCGCGCCGCCTGCCTGGCTGGCGACCGGTCCACCCGTAGGATTGGTTCCCGTGAACTGAGCCGTATTTACGTTCTGCCCGATCGCCGTCCTGGCGCCGATGCGTATGCGATAAGTAATCGTGTCGGTCTGCAGCGCGCCCAGCGTGGGCAGGTTGAACACAATTGTTCCGGTCGTACCAACGGGAACGATCGGCGCCGCCGCGCCGGAGCCGGCGATCAGACGCGCGCTGCCGGGAACATATTCAAATCCGGCCGGCAAAACGTCATTCACGACATCGTTGGAGTAGGGAAACTGGTTCGTGTTGTTGATCGTGATCGTGTATCCGACCACGTCCCCGAGTTGCGCTGTTGTCCGGTCCGCGGTCTTAACCAGCGTGATCGTGGGGAGGACCGCGGCCACCGTAACAGTGTTTTGCGCGGTGCCGCCGCTCGATGTGGGCGCGCCACCGCCCACTGTATTGGCGACGTTCACAATATTGGCAGGCGCATTGGAGGCGATGTTGACGGTGATGTTCACCGGCGGATAGCTGGACCCGGGAGCAAGCACGTCGCTGCGCGTGCACGATATCGAGACCAGAGAACACGTCCATCCCGGTCCGCTGATTCCGGTAGCCGTCAGGCTGGAGGGGAGCGGATCCGACAGAGTGACAACGCCGGTCGTGGGAGCGGTGCCGTCGTTCATGACAGTCAGTTGGTAAAGTCCCGATCCGCCTCGCACCGGCGTTCCTTCAAACGCCTTCGTCAACAGAAGATCGGGCGAGTTCCCGGTAAAGCTGGTGGGGTCGGAGCTCGTATCGTTTGTGAGATTGGTTTCGCCTCCGCCGCCCACTGTGGCGACGTTAATTACTGAGGCCGGCGCGTTCCCGGCAATGTTGACCGTCAACGTAATCGGCGGATACGCCGCTCCCGGCGCCAGCACTGTTGTCGCCGAACACCCGAGGGGCGACAACGTGCAGCTCCAGGTGGAACCGCCGCTGATGGCGGTCGCCGTCAGGCCCGCGGGCATTTGATCGGTGACAGTAACCGTACCAACCGTAGGCGCTGCGCCAACATTCGAAACCGCCAGATTATAGGTTCCCGTGCCGCCTCGCGTCATCGTTCCGATATGCGATTTGACGATGGTGAGATCGGGAATCAGGAGTGTAATGGAATCGCCGGCGTTGTCGTTCGCGAGATTCGTCTCCCCGCCGCCGCCCACCGTCGTGTTGTTGGTAAGCGTGCCGGTAGCCGAGGAAGCGATGCTCGTAACCAGAGTGATGGGCGGATAACCGGCGCCCGCCGCCAGCACGACCGGCGTTGTGCACGCAAGAGGAGACAAGGTGCAGGTCCAGCTCGGGCCGCTCACCGATATCGCGGTAAGTCCGGCGGGAAGAGTGTCCGTCACGGTAACGGTTCCGAATGTTGGCACGGGACCCACATTACTGGCGGTCAAAGTGAAGGTTGCTGTGCCGCCTGGCGCGAAGGTCGTTCCCGTATGCGTTTTGGTGATCGTCATATCGGGGATCAGAACGACGATCGAATCTCTGGCGTTATCGTTCGTCAGATTGGTTTCGCTTCCCCCTCCGACCGTCGTGTTATTGACCAGCGTGCCTCCGCCTGTAGCGGTGATGTTTGCTGTTACGGAAATCGGCGGATAAGCGGCTCCGGCAGCCAGGACTGCGGTGGTGCTGCAGGCCAGGGGAGTCAGCGTACAAGACCATGGCGCCGCGCCGTTGATCGCGGTAGCCGCAAGACCGGCGGGTAAAGCATCGGTCACTGTTACGGTTCCACTGGTGGGCCCCACGCCGACATTGCTCGCCGTCAGCGTGAAGGTTACGTTTCCACCGACGAAGAAATTAGCGCCGGTGTGCGTTTTGGTTATGGTCAGATCCGGTACAAGTACGCTGATGGAATCGCTCGCGGTATCGTTCGTGAGGTTCACCTCACCGCCGCCTCCGACAGTCACATTGTTGACCAGTGTTCCTCTTGCGTGCGCGGCTATATTGGCCGTCAGCGTGATCGGCGGAAAGGTGGCGCCCGGGTTCAGAATAGTGTGATTGACGCAGGCAAGCGGCGACAGCGTACACGACCATGTCGATCCGCCGCTGATTGCGGTGGCTGCCAGTCCGGCAGGCAGCATATCGGAAACGGTGACCACCACGGTCGTCGGGGTAGCTCCGACATTGCTCGCTGTCAGAGTGAACGTCACGGTCCCGCCTGGAGCGAAGCTTGTTCCGACATGCGTCTTCGTGATGGTCATGTCCGGTAACCCGAGGATCGTTACCGGATCGGTTGCCGTGTCGTTTGAGAGGTTGGTTTCTCCGCCACCGCCAACCACCGCTGTATTGACGAGAGTTCCCGTCGCGCTCGTCGCGATGTTTACCGTCACTGTGATCGGGGGATAAAACGCGCTAACTCCGAGAGGGTCGTTCCGGTTACAGGAAAGCGGGCTTAAAACACAGTTCCATCCGGAGCCGCTGATCGCGGTTGCGGTCATACCGGTCGGCAAAGTGTCCGTTACGGTCACCGTGCCCGTAGTTGCGGTATTCCCCACGTTTGAGGTCGTTATGGTGTATGTTGCTCCGACTTGCCCCGCGGTAAATGTCCCGGTGTGCGATTTACCGATCGTCATATCGGGGATCTGCGGGACCGGCGGCGGCGTTGACGTCGGATTCCCAACCGTCAGCGGATCGGTCGCCGTATCATTGGCGAGATTTACTTCTCCTCCCCCGCCGACCGTCGCGGTATTCGTTAAAACGCTCCCTGCCGTTACCCCCGCGTTGATCGTCGCCACCAGTGTCAGCGGCTGCGTACCTGTGGATCCGGCAGGAATCGACACAAACGCGCCGTTCGATGTGCAGGCCAGCGGAACCAGCGTGCAGGTCCACCCGGCTCCAGTGAACGAAACCGCCGTCATCTGCGCAGGCAGCGCATCCGACATCGTCACCGCCCCGCTTGTCGCCGCCGTGCCCAGCGTGTTGTTTGGGGTGATCGTATAGGTTACGGTGCCGCCCGGATTCAGGCTGGTTGCGACGTGTGTCTTCGTCGTCTGCAGATCGGGCACTCCGGCGACTGTCAGCGGATCGGTCGCCGTATCGTTGGCTAGATTTACTTCCCCGCCCCCGCCCACCGTCGCAGTATTCGTCAAAACGGTCCCTGCCGTCACCCCCGCGTTGATCGTCGCCACCAGCGTCAATGGTTGCGTGCCCGTGGCTCCCAATGGAATGGATATAAACGCGCCATTAGAAGTACACGCAAGAGGTGTGAGCGTGCAGGTCCACCCGGCTCCAGTGAACGAAACAGCCGTCATCTGCGCCGGCAGTGCATCCGACATCGTCACTGCTCCGCTCGTCGCGACCGTGCCCAGCGTGTTGTTTGGGGTGATCGTATAGGTCACGGTGCCGCCCGGATTCAGGCTGGTTGCGACGTGCGTCTTCGTTGTCTGCAGATCGGGCACCCCAACGACTGTCAGCGGATCGGTCGCCGTGTCATTGGCGAGATTTACTTCCCCGCCCCCGCCCACCGTCGCGGTATTTGTCAAAACGGTCCCTGCCGTTACCCCCGCGTTGATCGTCGCCACCAGCGTCAATGGTTGCGTGCCCGTGGCTCCCAATGGAATGGATAGAAACGCGCCATTAGAAGTACACGCAAGAGGTGTGAGCGTGCAGGTCCACCCGGCTCCAGTGAATGAAACCGCCGTCATCTGCGCCGGCAGTGCATCCGACATCGTCACTGCCCCGCTCGTCGCGACCGTGCCCAGCGTGTTGTTCGGCGTAATGGTATAGGTCACTGTGCCGCCCGGCGCCAGACTCGTCGCCACATGCGTCTTCATTGTCTGCAGATCGGGCACCCCAACGACTGTCAGCGGATCCGTCGCCATGTCATTAGCGAGATTTACTTCTCCGCCCCCACCGACCGTCGCGGTATTCGTCAAAACAGTCCCTGCCGCTACTCCCGCGTTGATCGTCGCTACCAGCGTCAGCGGCTGGGTACCCGTGGCTCCCGCCGGAATCGACACAAACGCGCCGTTCGATGTGCAGGCCAGCGGAACCAGCGTGCAGGTCCACCCGGTTCCGCTGAACGAAACCGCTGTCAGCTGCGCCGGCAACGCATCCGACATAGTCACCGACCCGCTCGTCGCGGCAGTTCCCAGCGTATTGTTCGGCGTGATCGTATAGGTCACGGTGCCACCGGGCACCAGGCTGGTCGCCACGTGCGTCTTCGTTGTCTGCAGATCCGGTGTCCCTGCGGTGTACGTATAGGTCACGGTTCCGTTGAGCGATGCGGTAGTCACCTGCGTCGAGTTCGTGTTGCCTCCGGTGTTGGACAAATTTGTCTGCGTCAGCGTACCGGCGTTCAGTGCGATGGTTCCGGGGCTGCCTCCGGGACCCGTAAACTCGGCGAGAATCGGAGCGGAGTTGAATGGCAGAGCGCCGGAATCGTAAGCCTTGTTCAAAAGACCAGATTGTGAAGATGCCCCTTTTGCAAGGTTATATACGAATCCGGGCGAAAGCACGTCTACCGCGGGGTTGTCGGCCGGCGTATTGTTCGGCGGATTCGTAAAGCCGAAGCTATTCCCCGCGTCTTCAATACCGACCTGCAGCTCGGTTTTTGCGGTTCCGGTGGAGCCGTTTGTACTATCCGTGTTCGTCACGGTCAGCGTGGTCTGCAGGCTTCCGGAGATGTCGATCGAAACGCTGGTGAGTGTTCCCAGTGAGGAGTCGAATTTCGGAAACGTCAGCGTACCCGTCCAGTCGGTAGATGTAGCGGGAATCGGCGTCGACGTCGCCGTAGGCCCCACGGTCGCCGCACTCGCCAATTGCGATGCAATCATCGCCAACGCTGTTGCTCTAAGGAATCCGCGCCGCTTGGTCATCGTGCCGCTTTCAGGTTCAATCGGGAAGGCAAAAAGACTGTAGTCCCGGCAATCTCAGCCGGAAATCGCAAGCGATCGGGACAGCCTCCCAATCGCCGCGGGAGAGCCAATCAAACATATCCTGAAACTTCTGATTTAAAACATTATAGACCATACATGTACTTTCCGATACCTTTAAAATACTCAGAAAAAGGTGACTTTGCCGCGGAAAATATTTCAATTGCGGAAGGGCCTCCATAGCTGAAAAAAAAGAGCCGGCAAGAGCCGGCTCCGCTTGGGAAACAAATGAAAACCCGGAATTATTTATTTAGTTTTTCCTGAGGCGTTTGCGAAGCAGGCCGAGGCCGAGCAGCGCACCGCCCATCATCGCCAAAGTGGCAGGCTCGGGAGTGCTGGGCGATTCCTGCAGAGCTGCCTGGTACGTATACGTGACCGTACCGGTAAGAGAAGCATTTGTTACCTGGTTCGAATTGGTGTTACCGCCGGTATTGGACAAATTAGTTTGTGTGAAGGTATCCGCGGTCAGATCGACAGTCCCGCCGCCGGGATTCGAAAATTCGTTCAGCACAGTCAGCGATGAATAGGTAAGAGTGCCCGAATCGTAGCTGCTGGTCAGAAGACCGGATTGTGAGGATTGCCCTTTCCCGAGATCGTAGAAATATTTGCCGGACATAACATCGATGGCTTGGGTATCGTTGTCGATATCCAGGCCCAGGCTGTCATCGGCATCCTCGAGACCGATTTGCAGTTCTGTTCTCGAATTACCGCTGGAACCGGCTGCGCTATCCGTGTTCGTTACTGTCAACGTGGTCTGTAATTGACCGGAAATATCGAATGTGACGCTCAGGAGCGTACCCAGATTGGAGTCGAACTGCGCGAAAGCAAGCATATTCGTCCAGTCGGTCGCCTCTGCAAGTACCGGTGTCGATGTTGTTAATGGCCCCAAAGTGATGGAGTCGGCGCTCGCGATGCCCGAAACAACGAAAGCAGCCGCCAAAGTGATCAGAACTTTGCGGTATATCCTCATGGTCCTCCGAGATCCAGTGGATGTATCCTCCCTTTGGATCTCTATCTGGGATGTTAATGGCGGGGAACGGTGTGAATCAATACATCTGGTACCGGTACCATACATTAGGAGTCAATTCGTCTTCCTGAAGCGTTTGCCAAGCAGCGCCAGACCGATCAGTGCACCGCCCAACAGGGCCATCGTGTCTGGTTCGGGAGTGGCACTGAGCTGTTGCTGCCCTCCCACGGGCTGATTCGCCTGATAGACATACGTTACGGTGCCGGTCAGGGAAGCGCTTGTCACCTGACTCGCGCTCGTATTGCCGCCCGAATTGGACAGGTACGTTTGGGTAAAGGTATCCGCCGTCAGATCGACAGTCCCGCCGCCAGGATTCGAAAACTCATTCAGGATGGTGGACAAAGTATAGGTAAGCGCACCCG
Source organism: Bryobacteraceae bacterium (assembly GCA_036273015.1). Taxonomy (GTDB): domain Bacteria; phylum Acidobacteriota; class Terriglobia; order Bryobacterales; family Bryobacteraceae; genus BOG-234. Next base: position 127,179 of record DATAXN010000079.1, read on the forward strand.
AGTCGTAAGTCTTGGTCAAAAGTCCGGATTGCGCCGACTGACCCGCCCCGAGATCGTAGAAATACTTGGGAGAAAGCGCGTCGATGGCCGGGTTGCTGTCGCTGAAATCCAAACCGAGGTTGTCGCCTGCGTCCTCCAGGCCGACCTGGAGTTCGGTGGTGGCATGGCCGGTAGAACTGCCGGACGCCTGATTGGTGATGGTCAAGGTCGTCTGCAATTGGCCGGAGATGTCAAAAGTCACGCTCTGAAGTGTTCCCAGACTCGAATCGAACTGCGCGAAAGCCAACGTGTTCGTCCAGTCGGTCGACGAAAGGGAGACCGGCGTCGAAGTCGTTATCGGCCCCAGCGTGATTGAGTCTGCGCTGGCTATGCCCGAAACAGCCAGCGCCATCGGAACAATCAGAATTTTCTGAATCTTTATCATTACTTTTCTTTCGAGGTCCCGGGGGTCTTTTCAAATTTCCTCCGCCCTTTTCCGGTTCCTCTGATTGGATGCTAGCAGGCGAAATGGTGTGTATCAATGCGATCCGTACCGGTACCGAACATCGGTTAACAAAATGAAAATAAAGGGTTAACTTAAGATAAAGTCGAAGCAGAACAGATCCCAAACATCGCTCCCGGGATCCATTCACTACAGCCGTCGGCTCTACCGCGAAGTTCAGTCGCTATCTCCCAGGAAAATTCCCAAATAGACCTCGCCGAACTCGCCTATGTAACCGTGATATTTCATACATTTATCGGCATAGATCCCAAGCCAATTGGCGTTGTCGGGAACTACGCCATACCCCTTGTCGCCCAACGGTGGCCTTCCGTACCATTCGGCTACCGCTGAACCTGTATTAATGCCTCTCGGACAGCAGCCGATTTGGTGTTTTTTGATAGCCTTTAGACTTGCGAAAGACGGTTGGGTACCGAGTCACATTGGTGCGTTGCGCCCTTCTGAATAAATATCCTGGAGATTGAAAAAATATGAGTAAGCGGATTGTTTTTTGCTCCGATGGTACCTGGGATAATTCCGGGAAAAATACCAACGTTTATAAGATCTTCAAAGGGCTCCAAACCACGGCCGATCAGGTACCCTTTTACGATGATGGCGTCGGCTCGGATGGGCTGCCGCTCGAAAAACTCGCGGGCGGTGCATTCGGCGCCGGCCTCTTCCAGAAAATCAAGGACGGCTACTCAAAAATATCGCAGGTTTACGAAAAGGGAGATGAGGTCTTCCTTTTTGGTTTCAGCCGGGGCGCTTACACCGCGCGTTGTCTGGCGGGAATGATCGCAGTCTGCGGATTACCAACCGAAGACTTCAGCGATGACGTAGTCGACAAAGCGTTTCAGGCATATCGTTTCAAGAACCAGAGAGCGGATCTGCTCGCCGATCTGAACAAAGCGTGTGACCTGTTTGACGCGAAACTGTCGATGGTCGGCGTCTGGGACACCGTGGGGTCTCTCGGTATTCCTGCCATTTTCGGCGGTGTCAGCCCGCTCGTTTATGGTTTCCTCGATACAACTCTGCACCCGAACGTTCTCCATGCCTACCACGCGCTCGCGATCGACGAACGACGCTGCGAATTTCCGGCTACGCTGTGGGATTCCCCTGCTCCGGGCCAAACGCTCGAGCAGGTCTGGTTCTGCGGCGTTCATTGCGACGTAGGCGGCAGTTATCCCGACGATCCGGACGGTACGGCGCTCGCCGATCTTACCTTGGCGTGGATGATCGGCAAAGCGGCGTCGCTGGGCCTGACGTTCGACCCAGGCGTTCAAACGAAGTACGCTCTTCCGATGGACCCGAAGTGCGCTCTCGACACGAAGCATGAATCCTGGAATATCGGTTGGACGTTCCCCAAAAGAAGAGAGATCGCGCCCAATTCCTCGATTGCGGACAGCGTGTTCGTCCGATGTGAACACGACAGCTCCTACCGGCCGGACAACCTGAGTTTTGCGGGGAACGATCCCGCTTCCGGCTACCGGAAAGTGCCGGTCGTCACGCAGACAGTGACCGCAGCGGGCAGCGTTTAACTGATTTTGATCGAGCGGCGGCGAAGCGCTGCCGCAAACCCAAGGGGAATTCATGAAAGTCATCCTTTTTTTCTGCCTGTGCGGACTTGCGACGGCAGCCGAAGTCACTCCGAACCCGAAAGCCGAGGAGGCGCGCGAGCTGAAAGCATGCGCCCAAATGGTTCTGCAGGGATTTCTTAAGATCCCCGAGATTCGCTCTCAGAGATTTCTCGGCAAAGTCGACGAAACCACCATGCTCTGCCGGGGGGGCGAGAAGAGCCTGCAGTTCCGCCTGACGCCCTGGGTTGACTGGTCTCAATACTGGGGAACGGGCGACATGTCTTCGCTGCCGACCGGGTATCTCTCAAAGAAAGGGCCGGCGTTTCGCGGTGTCACCGGCGCGTTGCTCGATCTGGAATACCAGAGGGTCGAGCTGATCAAATTCAATCTGTTCGACAACGCCGGCACGTGGCGGAGTTACGTCTCGGGCGTGAACGGTGTGGGAGGGCCGGCGATCAAGACCTGGCCGGAAATGCGGCTCCCAAAGGACCATCCCGACTACCAGGCTGTCGGCGGGGACGGAGACCAGATCTGCAAAGGGGATCTGATCCGCGCCCGCACGCTTACGGGCATCTGTAACGATCTGCGTAACCCCCTGATGGGATCCAATGGCACGCCTTTCGCCCGCAATGTCGAATTTGAAACCACCTTTCCCGATCAGGGGAAAACAACCCTGACCCGGAACCGCCACGGCGACCGTCTTGGTCTGCTGACGCCGGATCCCCAGGTCATCAGCCGCGTTCTTTTCACCCGTACTCAGTCGAACCCGGCAGCCTGCAACGCGGGATTCGGACTCCCCGGGAATTCGGCGGCTGCGAACTGCGATTACCAGAAAGCTCCATTCTTCAACGTCCTTGCTGCGTACTGGATTCAGTTCATGACGCATGACTGGTTCTCGCATATGGAAGATGGCCACAACGCGTCCGAATACATGTCGGTCGGATGCAAAGAAGAGCTGGTGAATAACGTGGAAATGCCTTTGACGCCCGATCGCGTCAGGCAACTGGGATGCCGTCCGGAAGATCGTGTCGACAAAAGCTACGTGCTGAAGGATTCTCCGCCGGAGACGTTTTCGAGTGGAGGAAAGGATTACCTTTCACGGGCTCCGAAAACGTTCGCCAACGACAACACCGCATGGTGGGATGCTTCGCAGTTGTACGGATATGACGAGACGTCCCGGAAGCGTGTGAAGCGCGACCCGAAAGATCCCGCGAAGCTGCTTCTCGAGTCCGTACCCGGATTGCCGGGTCCCGGTTATCTTCCTGTGTTCCAGACCGGCGATCCCATACAGCCGCAGTGGGCAGGGCAGGAGTCCGCGGCGTTCCCGGACAACTGGTCGATCGGTCTGAGCTTTCTGCACAATCTTTTTGCGCGCGAACACAACGCTTTCGTGGACGAATTCCGTAAGGAAGCGATGCAGAAGCCCAATGCCGACAGCGGGCTGCGCAATCCGTCCAATCCGACGCATGAGATTCGAAACAAGGACGTGACGGCGGATGAGCTCTTTGAGGTTGCGCGTCTTGTCATTGCCGCGGAGATTGCCAAGATTCACACCACGGAGTGGACGCCGCAGCTTCTTTACGACGAACCGCTCTATAAGGGCATGAACGGCAATTGGAACGGCCTGCTGGGCAAGGGCGATCCGGATGTTTCGAAGGCGCTCTCGGACATTGTCGTTCACGATTTCGGAAAATCGAAAGATGTAGCCAAGGCGTCTCAATGGTATTCGGTGTTCGCATCGGGACCCGGCATATTCGGGCTTGGCAGCAAGGTCCCCCATTACAACGTCGCGAACCCGGACGATACGAATGGCGGCATCAACCATTTTGGATCGCCGTTCAATTTTCCGGAGGAATTTGTTACCGTTTACCGCCTGCACGCCATGGTTCCGGATCTGATCGAATATCGCGACCTTGCGAAGGATCCCAATCAGATCGCGCAGAAAGTCGCGGTCATCAATACCTTTGAAGGGAAGGCGACCGATGCAATGCATTCGGGCGGGCTCGCCAACTGGGGTCTGAGCATGGGCCGGCAGAGGTTGGGGCTGCTGACGCTCCACAACATACCGCAGTTCATACAGAACATCATGTTGCCGCGGCTGGACAGTCCCACGAAGCAGCTCGATGTCGCTGCGCTCGACATCATTCGTGACCGTGAGCGCGGGGTGCCGCGCTTCAATGAATTCCGCCGCCAGTATGGCTTGCGCCAATTGACCAGCTTCGATGACTTCACGGACAAATCTCTTCCCGCCGATTCACCTGCCCGGCAGCAACAGGAAATGTCGGCACGGCAGTTGCGGCAGGTCTACGGCACGCACGTGTGCGACGCGTCGAAGGTCATCACAGACGCGCAGGTAAATGACGACGGTACGCCGATCAACGACTGCCTCGGGCATCCCAGCGGAACGGTCGTGGACAACATCGAAGATGTCGATACCGTGGTCGGCTGGCTGGCGGAAAACGTGCGGCCGCACGGCTTCGCGATCTCGGAAACGCAGTTTGTCGTATTCATTCTCAACGCTTCCCGCAGGTTGTTCAGCGACCGGTTTTTCACATCGAGCTTCCGGCCGGAGTTTTACACCCGTCTCGGGGTCGATTGGGTAAATCATAACGGGCCGGGGCCGGAGCAAATGGAAAAAGGTATGCCGAACGGCCATAAACAACCGGTTTCGCCGCTCAAGAGAGTCCTGCTGCGAAACATTCCGGAACTGGCGCCCGAGTTACAGAACGTCGTCAATGTTTTCGATCCGTGGGCGCGCGACCGCGGGCAATACTATTCAGTCGAATGGACTCCGCAGAAGCGGGCGACGGCCGATCCGGCGTTTGGGAAATAACTTATGGCCAACACAATCGTTAATTACGACGGCAGCATCACCGCTAATCCAAAGCAACTCGTTTATCCGCAGACCGTCCAGGAGATCCAGGCAATTCTGCGCGATTCCGCGACCTACCCAAGTCCCGTGCGGGCGAAGGGGAGTTATCACTCTCTCACGCCCTGCGTCTCATCGGACGGAACGGTTGTCGATATGTCACGCATGACTCAGGTCGTCGCGATCGACAAGGCGAACAACAGGTTTACGGCGCAGGCGGGTCTTCAGTTCATAGAGGCGTCGAAAGCACTGCGGGCGCAGGACCTGCAGTTCATGACCAACATCGAGATCGGGAATATGACGCTCGGCTCGGCCTGTTGCTGCCACACCAAAGATGCGCTCGACGGAATCGAATTCGGGCAGGTATCTTCGTACGTGACCGGCATCAAATGGGTAACGCCCGCCGGCGACTTGGCGGAAGCCTCCGCGGCTGTCCATCCCGAATTGCTGCCGCTTGCGCGCTCCAGCTACGGTCTCGCGGGGATTGTCTATGAAGTTACTTTCCAGATCAAGCCGATTGAAGCGCTTCAGTTTACTTACATCCCCCGTCCGGTGGATGAACTGACGCAAAGCGAGGTCGATGACTTCCTCACCTCGGAGGGCCTCATCTGCTGGACGGTAGGGCGGACCTGCATATTTCAATGCCGAAAGAAAGTGGCGGACGCGGGCATTCTCGGGTCGTTGGAAGCCGCTGCGCGCCGCCGATTGTGGAACTTCGGAGACGCCCATGCGGGCCATCTCATCGACGAATTCCTGAAGGACAAAACTTTACGCGACGCGGTGCAGAACGCGGACTTCGATTTTACGAAATTTTTATACGGAACGCTTCACCTGTTCGGCGGCATCACGCTCCTCGCGCCGGATAAGACGATCGATTATCGCGACACGCCGGACTCCGCGAAATATGCATTCACCTTCTGGGCGTTTCCGCGGGCTCAGTGGCTGGAGACGCTGCGCGCGTATCTGGATTTCGCCGATCAATATTTCAAGACGACCGGATTTCGCTGTAACATGCCTCTCGGCGCTTACCATATCCGAAAAGACACCAATTCAATTCTGTCTTATACGTACGATCAGGAAGTTTTTTCCCTCGACCCGATTCACGCGAGTACCGACGATACCGCGTGGCACAATTTTCTGAAGGCATTCAACGACTTCGCATTTCAACGGAACGGTATGCCTCTGCTGAATCAAAGCCCCTTCGTGGAGCAGAAACACGTTCAGGCGGCCTACGGCCAGCGCTGGCTCGATCTGGTGAAATGGATAGGCACAATGGACCCGAACAAACGGATGCTGAATCCCTTCTTTGCGGATCTGATCCAGGGCGGTTCCGCGTCGTAGCTGGGAACCGGGGCGTTCCGAATGGCGGGCATTCAATTCTCTAACGTCCTGAAATGGGTGGGTTACGCCACGGCCATTCTGTCGCTCATCGCGGGCGTCCGCGGATTGACCAAGGTATTCACCGATCGGGCAGAGGTCCGGCGTCAGGTCGGCGCTCTTCTTGCATCGGAACAGATTCAGTTGCAGGGGCGGGACTATGCGGCAGCCTGGCAGTCCCTGGATCGGGCTTCGAAGCTGGACGCGGGCTCGCCTCCAGTCCGCGCTGCTCAGGAAAACCTGGCGATGCAATGGCTCGACGACATCCGCGTCCAGGACAACGAGAAGTTTTCGGATATCGCGGAAAAGCTGGATCCCGTTCTCACCCGGGGAATCGCGGCCGAGAAAACGGGGCAGCGCGAGGCCGATTTATTGGCGCATCTGGGATGGTCGTATTTCCTGCGATCCCGCGAGGGAAAGGACGGCCTGGACCCTGCCGCAAGCTACGCCGATGCGGTTAAGAAAGATGCGAATAATCCTTACGCTCAGTCGATGTGGGGACACTGGATTCTCTGGAATCACGGCGAGCCGGGAGAGGCCGCGCGGCATTTCTCTTCGGCGCTGGATTCGGGCCGTGAACGCGAATTTGTGCGCCGCCTCCAATTGGCCGCGCTCCTGAATGAAAACAACGAAACCTCCGGGGAAGAAATCGTCCGTGTAGCGACGGCGATGCGGAGAGAAGGAACAGCCATTCCTTCGGAAATGCGGCATCGGATCTTCTCGGTGTACTACGGAAGACTGATTCCGCCGAATACGGAGACCCCGCGTTTTATCAATGCGGTGCCACCCGCTGAGCATGTCGCAACTTTCCGCTGGGCGTTTGCCGGCCTTGATCTCGATAATTCCGAAAGTCTCGTGCGGGCAGGGGATCTTTCTGTTCTTGAGGAAGCTGCCGGCCAACTCGACGAGGCCAGGAACGGGTACGAGTCGATCCGGAAACAGTTGTCGGGCCAGCCCGGTTCCCTGCTGACCGCTGCGGAAACAGGAAGCCGGCGTCTCACCCACACGCAATAACCGCATACAAACCGATAACAGGAGACATTCATGCCGGATTTTTCGATCGCCGACTCGCTGGGTAACCCGACTGATATTTCGAAAATAAACTGGACCTCCGCATCTTCGCTTTTGAATTACGCGAAGTCCGAATCGCTCCATCTGCTGGTAGTGCCTGATTTCATTTCGCGCAAAGACAAGCCGCTTACCGCGGCCGCGCCCGATCCCACGACATTCCACTTCTCGATTCAGCACGATTTCCAGTTGGGTAGCGCAACGCCCGAGGTGGATCTCACCCCAAACTCCACGATCACGCTGACCGTGAACGCAACATCCGGAAGTAACCTCTTCGACGGCGACGCGTTTCACGTTCCCGTGAAGGTTCCCCCCCAGACCGGATATGTGGGATTGTCCCTTGAAGGATCGCTGGACCTCGGCGTCAGCGGAACGTCCGGAGACCTTACCTTCGGGATCGACCGGAACACCGGCATCACTATCGAATATCTGAAGGCTTTCCCTGTCGATCGCAACGAGCCGACGCTCGGGGATGCGACGGCTGAAATGCTTTCGAGCTTTGTGATCCCGGCCGGAGTCGCGGATCTCGATCGTCTCGGCGTCAACGATGTGTGTTCTGTTTCGGGGCAGGGTAGTTTGCAGGTCTCGGGTGGTGTGAGTGTCACAACTCCGGTTAATCCGTTGGCGTCGGTCAACCTTCCCTTGGGTACGGGTACGTTGGCGATACAGGGTGGCGCTATGGCCGGCTTGTCCGTGTCATTCACCATTTCCGGCTCTTATCAGATTCGCGTGCTCAGGCTGCCCGGAGGCGCGATACAGCTGAGTTATCTTAGGGAGGCCGGAACAACGCTCAAGACCGATCTGACAGCTTCGGCGGGCGTGAGCGTCGATCTTGGAACCACCGATCTTCTGGCGAAACTTCTCGGCGCCTTCGAGAAGGGCGGCGTCGATCCGAGTGTGCTCTCCTCGCTTTCGCCTGACGATGTCGGCGATTTTACGGCGGCGGTCAAGGCCGGAGTCGACCATAGTGTGGCCGCTTCGATCGATCTTGCCCTCTCGGCTCAGACGGACGATCAGGCAGCCTTTCAATACGAGATCCGAACCGAGCTTCTTAATGACGATTCGCGCCGGGCAGTCGAGCGTGCCCTGAAGGGCGATCTGACCCTGATCACGGCTCTGGAAGAAAATGCCGAGGGAGATGGCGCCATTGCGCCGGGCATCAGACTTCTGAACAGCGTATTTTCCACCGCCCGAACCAAGGGCGCAACGCTCAAGGTCAACCTGCTCGGAATTGTCAACCTGATCTCGATGACGAAACTCATGAACAAGTGCGAGTTTCTCTTCGAACCCGCGAGCGGCGACCTCACAATTAAGGAAACGGCGCAGAGCGAAAAGATCGGCGCAATTACGGATCCGGTCAAAAAGCAGGACGCGTTGCGGCAGGCGCTGTATTATTCCGTCCTCGCGACCACAACCTACGTTGCGGGCAAAGCGGTAACAATGCCTGCGCTCGCCTGCGATGCCACTTACTTTACGCTCAGCCGGAACACTGACAAACAGACACTCGCCGGCTACACCAATTGGTTCGTGGTGCTGAGCCTGATGACCCCGGATGAGCGTGCGGGTTTCGTGACCCATTTCGACGAAGGCGTGCCGTCGCGGTGCGCCGTGCGAACGCACCTCGACGATACGCTCTGCGAGGCTTTGTTTTTCGATGAGCAGGGCAAGGTGCGGCCCGTTTCCGAATATCAGGAAATCGGACGGCAGGCGCTCAAGGGACTGCTTGATCCTGCCAATGGCGACATCGACCGCATGCGGTACCAACTCCTGGATGACAGTTCGAAGTGGACGCGGGCCGTACAGATCGGGCCGAGCCCGGCGCTGGGCGATCTTCTTCCTTTATCGACCTCCGATCCGCAGTTCAATCTGGTATTGGCCGACGTAACGGGCGATCTCGCTGAGATCTCCTGGTGGGCCGCCGGCATGCAGAAAGCCGGCCAGGCCATAGAACAGATGCGGACATTTCTGGCAGGACGCGACCCCTCCTCGCTGGCGGGCGACCCCGGGTTCGCACAGCGCAGGGACGGACTTCAGAAACTCATGCTCGGAGTCGTTGCATCGAGCAAGCTTCGGTTCCATGAGCCATTGGGAATCGTATGTTTGTTTCGAGCCGCGGGTTCGCGTGGCTCATCGGGTGAGATAACCGCCGGCAGCCTGGTCATACAACGAGTCGGCGTTACTGACGCAGCCGCCGGGGCCAGCCGATAAGCCGGCCGATAAGAACATCGAGCCCCGGTCCGGTGCTGCGGAGGAATTTTCTCGTTCATGCCTTCAGGAAAGATCCGCTTCCCCAAAGTGGGTGTAGAGTGTTCATGATATGAGCCACCGCACCTCCCCGGCTGTGATTCCGTCCGTCAACCGGCGCTCCTTCCTCCTCTCCGCTTTGGGAGCGGCCTCGGCAGCATCGGTCCTGGCGCAGGCTCCGTCCAGCCAAGCCATCGACACCACCCCTACCGCACGCGACTGGACCGGCCGGATTCCCGTTCGGTATCCGGACCCCGACATCGTCGCGATCGACAACCGCTTCCGCCGTTACATGATCGGCAACACCAGCATCAAGCGTCTCTATACCGGAACGCTCTGGTCCGAAGGCCCGGCGTGGAACGGTGTGGGCCGCTACCTGGTCTGGAGCGACATTCCCAACAACGTGCAGATGCGCTGGGTCGAAGAGGACGGCCGCATCACCACCTTCCGCAATCCCTCCGGCTACAGCAACGGCAACACATTCGATTTCGAAGGCCGCCAGCTTTCCTGCGAACACGGCGGACGTCGCGTGGTCCGCTACGAATATAACGGCACAACGACCGTCATCGCGGACAAATTCGAAGGTAAACGCCTGAATTCGCCCAACGATATCGTCGTCCATCCCGACGGCAGCATCTGGTTCACCGATCCGCCCTACGGCATCAACGGCAACTACGAAGGCTTCAAAGCCGACAAGGAACTCAAGGAAGCCGTCTATCGCGTGGATCCCAAAACTAAACAGATGACCAAACTCTTGGATGAAATGTCCGGGCCGAACGGCATCTGTTTTTCACCGGACTACAAGAAGGTCTACATCGCCGATACCGGCGCCGGCCGCGAGGTCAAGGTATGGGATGTGGATGGGAAAACCATTCGCAACGGCAGGCGCTTCGTACAATTCAGTCCGCCCGCTGCCGCCGATGGCATCCGCTGCGACGTGGACGGAAACCTTTGGGCCGGAGCTTTTCCCGGCGTCCAGATCGTCGCCCCGAATGGCGACCGCATTGGCATGATCCGCCTGCCCGAGAACTGCGCCAACATCTGCTTCGGCGGAACGAAGCGGAATCGGCTCTTCATGGCAGCCAGTCAATCTCTTTATGAGGTGTACGTGCTCACCACGGGCGCGCACATCGCCTGAATGCGTGTAGAATTTTGAATGCCTTTATGCCCTCACCAATGAAATTCATGCGATACGCCGCCCTCTTTGCCGGCATCGGCGCCATCGCGCTTTCCCTGACTGCGCAAACGAAGGAGACGTTCAAAGCCCGGCTCTCTGCCGTGCCCGCCGATGCCAGAACGCGGGCTGAACTCACCGGCTCCGGAACAGCCACGGCGGTCCTGGAAGGTTCGAAGGTGTCGGTCACCGGTTCCTTCGAAGGATTCAAGAGCGCGGCCACGACCGCCAATCTGCACATCGCGGTGGCCGCGGGCGTGCGCGGACCTGCCATCGCCGATCTCACCGTCGCAAAAGCAACCAGTGGAACGATCTCGGGCTCTGCCGATCTCACGCCTGAGCAGGTCACGAACATGCATAAGGGCGGACTCTATGTGGAAATTCACAGCGAGAAGGCGCCCGACGGTGTGATCTGGGGCTGGTTTTTGAAATAGGAGATATCGATGAAAAAGAAACATCTTTTCTGGCTCGCTGTACCGCTGGCGATCTTGTCGCCGGCGCTTTTTTCCCAGCAGGGCGCCGGTCCCTTTACCGAAGCCCAGGTCGAAGCCGGACGCACCGCTTATCAGACGAATTGCTCCGGGTGCCACGGCGCCGATCTCGGCGGCCGCAACGATGCCTCCGCGCTCCAGGGCGGTCTCTTCATGGGCAGTTGGGGCGGACGCACCACGAAGGACCTCATTGGTTTCCTCCAGGGCGCCATGCCCCCCGGTAATCCCGGCGGACTCGGCGAACCCACCTATCTCAATGTCGCCGCGTTTATTCTCGATTCCAACGGCGCTCGTCCCGGCAATCAGGCTCTCACTGCCGCGACGGCCGTTCAGATCGGCTCGATCGCAAACGGCCAGCGCCTGCAAGTCGCGCAAGCGGCGGCTCCAGGTGGCCGCGCCGGACGTGGCGGCGGCCGCGCCGGCAATGGTCAGCAGCCTCTCGGCGGACGCGCCGAAGCTCCGGTCCCCGCCACTCCGCGCGGTCTGATCATCCAGGGCGAAGTCAAAAACTACGTCCCGGTCACCGACGCGATGTTGAAAAATCCCGATCCGAACGATTGGGTCATGCTGCGCCACGACTACAGCGCGCACAATTACAGCACCCTGAACCAGATCACCGCCGCGAACGTAAAAGACCTGCAGCTCCGCTGGGTCTGGTCCCTGAATGACGGGACGAACCAACTCGCTCCTCTCGTGCACTCCGGGACGCTGTTTATGATGACGCCGGGCAATACCGTGGAGGCGCTGAACGCGAAAACCGGCGAGTTGATCTGGGAAAACCGCGTCGGCACGCAAGCCAACGGCAGTTCGCAGCGCGGCATCGCTCTTTACGGCGACAAGGTCTATGCGACCACCAGCGACGCCCACATTTGGGCCCTCGACGCCCGCACCGGAAAGAACGTGTGGGATACGGTGATTGGCGACCGCACGAACGGCTCGTACTCCACCAGCAGCGGTCCGCTGATCGTGAAGGGCAAAGTGATTCAGGGACTCGGCGGCTCGCTCTGCGATCAATACCGCGAAGAGAAGTGCTTCATCAGCGCCTACGACGCAGACACCGGCAAACTGGTTTGGAAGTTCTACACGATTGCCAAGGATGGCCAACCGGGCGGCGACACCTGGGGCAAGCTGCCCAACCTGTTTCGCGCCGGCGGCGACACATGGATCACCGGCAGCTACGATCCGGATCTGAACCTCACTTATTGGGGCGTCGCGCAGTCGAAGCCGTGGATGCGCATCAGCCGCCAATCCGGCAATGGAGCAACCGCCTATGCAAACTCCACCGTCGCGATCGACGTCGACACAGGGAAGCTGGCCTGGTATTACAACCATGCGCCCGGCGAATCGCTCGATCTCGATGAAGTCTTCGAACGCGTGCTCGTTGACGACAGCGGCCAGAAGCTGGTCTTCAGCGCGGGCAAGGCCGGTGTGCTCTGGAAGAACGACCGCAAGACCGGCAAGTACCTCGGCCACAAGGAAACCGTTTTCCAGAACATCTACGATTCATACGATCCGGTGACCGGTGAACCGCACTATCGCAACGATATCGTCGAGCAGCAGGTCGGCGAATGGGTTCAGAGCTGCCCCACATCGGAAGGAGGACACAATTGGCACGCGATGAGCTACAACGCTCCCATCCACGCGCTGATAATTCCCGTCCGCGAAAGCTGCCAGGAGATGAAAGCACAGAAGATCGATCTGAAGGAAGGCGGCGGCAGCGCCGGTGGCGCGACACGGCGGTTCTTTCAATCGCCGGGATCGGATGGAAAAGAAGGCAAGCTCGCCGCGTACGACGTGCGCACGCTGAAGGAGCTTTGGGCCGTGCGTCAGCATGCACCGTTCATGACGGCGATTCTTTCCACGTCAACCGGCATCGCGTTCGTCGGCGACATGGACCGCAGGTTCCGCGCGGTGGATGTGAAGACGGGAAATACTCTGTGGGAGACGCGGCTGGGAACGTCCGTGCAGGGTTTCCCTCTGACGTTCAGCATTGATGGCAAACAGTACGTCGCTGTGCCAACCGGCCTGGGCGGCGGCAGTCCGCGCATGGTGCCCACCGTGTTGGAGCCGGATGTGCACTATCCGTCGAACGGGAACGCGCTCTATGTCTTCGCCCTCCCCGACAAGAAGTAGGTAGGGCAGCGCTTCGGCGCTGCCGTGGGCCTTCGGGCCCGCGCGGGAGGTTTACTATCGCTGGTCCATCGCGCAGCGAAAGCCGATGTTGTAGTCCGTGTCTCCCGGTTCAATTCGCGCGCGATAAGATGCGCGCACTAACTCCGGGTCGTCCCACCATCCGCCGCCCCGCAGCGATTTGAACTCCGAAAGGCTGTTACCCCCTTTCGGGTTGATGTTCTCCTGCGAATGCTCGACGGTATACCAGCTGTACGTCCACTCCACGACGTTGCCCAGCATGTCGTATAACCCAAACGCGTTCGGCTTCTTCTTGCCCACCGGATGCGTGGAGAAATCGCTGTTCTTCCAGTACCAGGCGATGTCGTCCAGGTTGCCGTAACGCGGACCGGTCGTGCCCGCGCGTGCCGAGTACTCCCATTCCGCTTCGGTCGGAAGCCTTCCGCCGATGTCGCGGCAATACATATCGGCTTCCTCCCAGGTGACCATGTCCACCGGCAGAGTCGCTCCATCGAAGACGCTGGGGTTGTATCCCTCGATCTTCTCGTATGCGGCCTGCGGGACTTCCGTCTGGCCCAGCCAAAACCCTCGTGTCAGCGTGATATCGCGGGTCGGAAACTCATCGCGGAAACAGTCTTTATCGCCCGGCGAGCACCCGCTCCGGAACTTGCCCGACGGCACCCAGACATATTTGAGCCCGTCCTTGGAATTCGTTCTCAAATCTCCTGGTTTTGGTGAAGAACCCTTCTGAAATGCAGTGCCGGACGGCACCGTCGCGGCAAGTACGAAACAGGCGAGACCCGGTAACGTTCGTCTCAGCCCGTCATGAATACGCACATCGGCCCCCTGAAAATTGCACTCTACCATAGCGCGGCCCCAGTCCGGCGTTGCCGCCCACACCGGTGCGTGCATACAAGATGGAGTAATATACTGGTTTGGGCATTTCCCGCCCACTGCATCTCATGAGGAGAGTTTCAATGAAAATCATCCACTCCAGGATCACGGCCGCCTTGTTGTGCACAGGGGTCATTGGCCTGGGTGCCCTGTTCGTCGCCCGGCCGACGCACGCGCAGCAGACCAAAAGCACATCCCACTACGTGAGCCCGCCGGGCTACATTACAGGCACCGTTCAGGGCGAAAAAGGTCCTGAAGCCGGCGTCTGGGTGATCGCCGACACGAAGGACCTTCAGACACAAATGATCAAGATCGTTGTCACCAACGATCAGGGCAGGTTCATGCTGCCCGAGCTGCCCGGCGCAAATTACAAAGTCTGGGTGCGCGGCTACGGACTCGCGGATTCCACCCCCATCGAAATGAAGCCCACCACCAAGCCGGTCACCCTGAAGGTAACCAGTGCGAAGACTCCGCAGGAAGCCGCCAAAGTTTATCCCGGCGACTACTGGCTTTCCATGATGGCGCCTCCTCCGCCCGATAAATTTCCGGGCACCGGAAACGATGGCAACGGTACCGGCCGCGGAATGCTCACACAGGACCACTGGATCAACTCAGTGAAATCCGGCTGCAATTTCTGCCATCAGCTCGGCAACGCGCTGACCCGGGACACCAAGCACGTCTTCGCCGCCAAGCCTGAGCTCAAAACCGACACTGAAGCCTGGGAATGGCGTCTCGGCACCGGCGTTCGCGGAACCAATATGTATTCACTGCTCGGCCAGATGGGCAAAGACCCCACGCTTCATTCTCTGTCTACCTGGACGGAAGATATCGAAAAAGGCGTGGTGCCTCCGGCGCCCGCTCGCCCCACCGGCATTGAGCGCAATATCGTAGCGACGCTGTGGGATGTAGGCGACGACCACTCCTTCATGCATGACCAAGTCTCCACCGACAAGCGCAACCCGACCATCAATGGCGGCGGCCCCAACTACGCGGTGAGCGCCGGACACGGCCAGCTTGTGATTATGAATCAGTCCGACAACAGCACGTTGTCGCTGGACATCCCGACGCGCGAACCCAGGGACAAGGTTCCTTCGCGCTTCCCCTCCCCCAATCGTCCGTCTCTGTTCTGGGGCAACGAGCACCTGTGGTCCAATCCTCCGTACAATCCGGCCGACCCCCATAATCCGATGATCGACAGCCAGGGTCGCGTCTGGATGACTTCGAAGATTCGCAGCAACGCGGATCCGAGCTGGTGCAACGATCCGACGGCCAACAATAAATACGCCGACTGGTACCCGCTTCGCCAGAGCGGCCGGCAGGCTTCGTTCTACGATCCGAAGACCAAACAGTTCACGCTGATCGATACCTGCTATTCCACGCACCACCTGCAGTTCGACAATGATCCTGACAACACGGTCTACTTCAACGAGTTGAGCGGACCCATCGTGGGCTGGGTCGACTCCAAGGTTTACGATGCGACCCCCGGGACGCCGGAGCAAAAAGAGCAGAAAGCAGTGGGTTGGTGCGGACAGACGCTCGACACCAACGGCGACGGAAAGATCACCCGGCCCTTCCAGATTATGCAGACCGCGCGGGGCGGCGACGCGTCGATTCTCTATTACACCGATACTCCAGGCGCCGCGTTACCCACGGGCCGTGGCGCGCAACGAGGGACGCCCCAAGCGGGATTCGATCCGACGAAAGATACCGAAGTCAGTTACAGCCTCTATTCGGTGATCCCCAGCCCGGTCGATGACTCGGTGTGGGGGGTGGCCGAGAGCCCATACCCGGGCATGCTCGTGCGCATGATGCGCGGCAACAATCCGCCCGAAAGCTGCAGGACGCAGATCTTCAAAGTGCCCTCACCGGGCTTTGATCCGCGCGGCGTGGACATCGACACCAACGGAGTGGTCTGGCTCGGCCTCGCGGCATCGAGCGATCTGGCCAGCTTCGACGCTCGCAAGTGCAGGGACCTGAAGGGACCCGCGAAGGCCGACGGCAGCCAGTGCAGGGAAGGCTGGACTCTCTACCAAACCCCTGGCCCGAAATTGAAGGGAACCAATGTTCCGGCCGATTTCCACTATTACGCCTGGGTGGATCAGCATAACGTGATGGGGCTCGGCGCAAACACGCCGTTTCTCACCGGATCGAACTCCGATTCGGAGATCGCTCTGAATACGGCAACGAAAAAGTGGACCTATTTCCGTATACCGTATCCGCTCGGCTTCTACTCGCGCGGCATGGACGCCCGCATCGACGATCCGAATCTCGGTTGGAAAGGCCGTGCGCTCTACTCTAACTACGGCACGCATTTCGTCTGGCACATTGAAGGCGGCAAGGGAACCAAAGGCAAGATCGTGAAGTTCCAGATCCGGCCCGATCCTCTGGCCCGGTAGGTATAGTTAAAGCCACAGAAACACAGAACGTGGGGCAGGCCATCGTTGCTTGTGGCCTGCCCTTTTTTTGTCAAAACGCACCCAGCCGCCATCCGAGTTTGGAACCGCCAATCCAGTGCACATCGCGTCCAAACCAGCGCGATGGCGAGTCTTTATATCCCGCCTTCCCGTGTTCCAGCACGAAAGCAACAGGCGCGTCCCCGTACTCGTTCACCCGCTGAGTCAGCCATGCCCCATCGCCGATTCCCCGCGCGAGAACAAACGGCGTGCCCTCAAACCATGCCAGATCGGCATCGAAATTCCGATCCGTCTGCCGCATTGGCGCGGCAAGATGAAATGCTTTCCGATACTGAGCAATCGCACCGTCCAGGTCGCGCACTCCCACCACGACCCTCGCGATCCCCCCATACAAATCCGTTGTGGGCTTGCCGCTCGGCCAGGCGCGCTTCTCGCGCGGCGTCCGATCGGAAATCAGAAATGGAAACAACGACCCGCGTTTGCCCGGGCCGACGCTTACGGTTTGCCAAACCAGTTTCGTGCCGTCGGGACGCGTGCGCCCGGCTGTTTCGGGTTTACTCGTCTCGATCCCTGCCGATTTCAACTCGCGCGCCTCGGCCCCAATATCCGGCACACGCAGCGCGAACGCGCACGGTCCCGCGTTATTCCGCAGAAACCTGCTCCACTCGTGTGCGGCAACGGCAGCCGTATCGGCCTTCGCCTGAATTCCCATCAGCTCCAGGTAAGACCCATCCGGGAAACTGACGAGCGCCATCTCGGTGGCGTGGTTGGAATGCGGACCGCCGTATTCCGTCTCAAATCCCGCAACGCCGCTGAGTGCCTTGCGCATCTCATCCAGATTCGCGCCGGCAACGGTTGCATGATCGATCTTCAGATCCGCCGCGGCAAGCGGCAGTACGAAGGCAAACAGGAATGCGAAGACTCTCATCGCGGACCATCATATTACCTTAAGCAAGGGTAGCCTGCTGAACTGCTTCGGAATCAGCGCTTGGCTTTTCCTTTTCCGAACCGTGACCGTGAGGGAGCGGCAAGAAGCGTTTCTTCAGCAGCCTGCCAAGGCTGACCATAGGCCCGCAACCATGGTCAACTGCGAAAGCCGGACCGTGACAAAGCCGCCGAACCGGCGTAAAATCAGCTTCACGGTGACCTGAAGACAGGAATCACTATGAGTATCGACATTTCACACGAAACCGAAGCCCGCCTCATCGACGAAGCGCGGCGGCAGGGTATTTCCGCGGAAGCGCTGCTGGAACGGCTCATGAGCGAACTTGGTGTAGCAGCCCAGGTTGCCGGCCCCGCCCCCGAATTGCCCGTCTGGCATCTCGGAGTGATTGGTCCTCTCCACCGGCGCGACATCTACGACGATGTCGGTTGAGCCGGGGATCATCGACGCGAATGTTTTGGTTTATGCAATGGGCGCGGATGCCCCGCGGCATAGGCGTCACGTGCCTTGCTCGACGCGGCTCGTGAATCGGCTACAACGCTCTATGTGACCTCGCAGATACTCTGCGAGTTTTATTCCATCGTGACCAATGCGCGGCGGGTTCCCAATCCCCGCTCTCCTGATGACGCACTCCGCGCTATTTCCGGCTTGCTCGCTTTTCTGCACGTCCTGCCGATTCCGGCCCGCACTGTGGAAGGATGGCTCGATCTGCTACGCCGTCATCCCGTCACGGGAGGAGATGTATTCGATTTGCAAATCGTCGCAACGATGCAGGCTAACGGAATTCAGCGAATTTACACCTTCAACGCCGAAGACTTTAAAGTGTTTCCCGAACTCGCGGTTCTGGCCCGTAAGGCCCCTCCCATGTTTCTACGGCGGCGCTGCAATGTACTCACGAGTGCTACCCTTCCGCATCCAGCACAGTCCGCACCTTTTGCACCAGCGCATCCGGCGTGAACGGCTTTTCAAAGAACGCCGCGCCATTCCGATGCACTCCGTTCGCGAGGCCGCTCTTGCCCGGATATCCGGACGTGTACAGTATCCGCATTTCAGGCCGCATGGGTGAGACCCGCTCCACCACCTGAGGCCCGCTCAGCTTCGGCAGCACCATGTCGGTAATGAAAAGATCGATATTTCCCTCGTGACGCTCGCAAAGTTGAATCGCTTCTTCCGGATCCCCCGTGTCCAGAACCTTGTGCCCCGCGAGACAAAGGATCTGCTGCATCAGACCGCGCAGCGCGTCCTCGTCCTCCAGAAGGAGGATTGTCTCCGTCGCCGGAGTCGTGTGCAGATCAAACGGCGCGGGTTCGACCGCTGCTTCCACCGCCTGTTCCACTCGCGGCAAATAGATTTTGAAGGTCGTTCCCCGCCCCGGCTCCGTCTCGACCCGGATATCTCCGCCGCTCTGCTTGACAATCCCGTAGGCCATGGCAAGCCCCAGTCCCGTGCCTTTACCGATCGCCTTGGTGGTAAAGAAGGGCTCAAAAATCCGAGCCGCGGTCTCCGGATCCATGCCCGTACCGGTATCGCTCACCGTCACCACCACATATGGTCCGCTGGGCAGTATGGCTTCGCGATCGGCATTGTTCGCATGGAAATCGACATTGGCGGTCTTAATGGTGAGACGCCCGCCTTTGGGCATGGCATCGCGCGCGTTGACCGCAAGATTCATGACCACCTGCTCGATCTGGCCGGTATCCACCCGCACCATTCCGAGATCGGTCGCATAGGCGGTACGCAGCTCGACATCCTCCCCAATCAGACGGCGCAGCAGCTTCTCGATATCGGTTGCCACGTTGTTGAGGTTGACGGTCTTCAGTTGCAGTACCTGCCTGCGGCTGAAAGCAAGCAGTTGCCTCGTCAGTTGCGCGGCGCGTTTTGCAGCCTCGAGAATTTCGTTGGCATACTCAGAGGTCAAGGGGCCGGAATTCGGCTGTTTTTTCAGGAGATCGCCATATCCGCAGATGACCGTAAGGAGATTGTTGAAATCGTGGGCGACGCCGCCCGCCAACTGACCGACCGCTTCCATTTTTCGCGATTGAAGGAGCTGCTCTTCCAACTGTTTCTGAACAGTGATATCCTGCGCGGCGCCGTAAACTCGCTCGACTCGCGATTCACTCGGGAACCCCGCCTCGCTATTTCTGCCTCCACTCGCAAAAACCGGCCGCTCATGAACGCGAATCCATCGTGTCTTTTTATCTCTTGTAACCACCCGCAGTTCGACACTGCCCGGCTTTCCGGCAAGCAGGGCTTTCTGGTGCTGGCTCACAATCTCCCGATCGTCCGGGTGACACAAACTGATCAAACCCTGCGAATTGATCTCGTCGATGTTGAATCCGGTGATACGCGTAAAAGGCTCGGTGATCCATTCGCACGTCAGCGTTCCGTCCGGATTCACTTTCAATGAATAAACGTAATCCGAACTGGCTTCCGAAACCAGCCGATATCGCTCTTCACTCTGGCGCAGAGCCCCGACCGCCCAACTTTTTTCGGCCCGCAGACGCCGCTGATCGAGTGCCTGACGCACCGCTTCTCCCAGCCGGGCAAGACGGTCCTTCAGCAGGTAGTCGCAGGCGCCGCGGTGCATGGCCTCCACGGCCAGGTCCTCGCCCAGGCGCCCCGAAACCAGAATGAAGGGAATATCGAGACCGCGCTTCTGCAGCAGATCCAGGGCCTCGAGGCCGTCGAACATGGGCATGTTTGAATCTGACAGGATAATTTCCGGCGCCTGATCCAGTTGCGCCACGTATTCTTCTTCCGTTTGCACACGCACCCAGTCGGGCGCGAATCCACCGCGCTTCAGCTCACGGATCATCAGATCGGCGTCGTGAGGATCGTCCTCGACAATCAGCACGCGGACTGGTTCACTCATTGCGGCTTCAACGGAGGGGCTGCCGGCGGAAAAGTTCCGGCCTTACGCGAAAATGGCGGGCGATTCACATCCAGCCAATAGAGCGCCAGCGCGCGGATCGCCTTGCGGAACTCGGCAATATCCACCGGCTTCTGGATATAGCTGTTGACCCCCAGCTTATAGCTCTCTGCGATATCCCGCTGCTCTCCGGAGGAGGTCAATACAATCACCGGAATGGACCGGCATTCGGCGCTGGTCTTTACTTCGCGGAGAACCTGCAGGCCGTCAATCTTTGGCAGCTTCAAATCCAGCAGGACCAGCGTCGGCGGTTCGTCGACGGGGCGATCTTTGTAATCGCCGCGGCGGAAGAGGTAGTCCAGCGCTTCCTCGCCATCCCGCACGATCTCAATCCGGCTTTGTACTTTCTCGGTGCGAAAGGCGCGCAGCGTCAACTCCACATCCTGTGGATCGTCCTCTACCAATAGAATGCGTGCATCGCCGTTCATATTGTTTCAACTGCTTCCGGTCGGGCGGACGTGGAGATCGGCGCGGTCAATGTAAAGAAGAACGTCGCTCCCTGATCGATCGCGGCCTCGGCCCAAATACGGCCACCGTGCTTGTGAATAATACGTTGGACGGTCGCCAATCCGACTCCGGTTCCCTCAAAATCTTCGCGCCGGTGGAGCCGCTCAAATACCCCGAACAGCTTGTGCGCGTATTTCATATTGAACCCAACACCATTGTCCCGTACAAAGAGAATTCGTTCGCCGTTGAGTATCGTTTGTCCCGCCTCGATGACGGCGGGATCGCGCGGCCGCGAATATTTGGCGGCGTTCGAAAGCAGATTGTAGAAGACCTGTTTGGCCAATCCGGGATCGCAATCGACCGTCGGCAGATCTCCGACGCGCCATTCGATGCTCCGGCCCTGTGTCTCCAATGCCAGATCCCGGACCACATCCTCCACCAGCGGTTTGAGCTGCACAGGCAGGATACGGAGTTCACGGCGGCCGACCTGGGCGAGCCCGAGCAGGTCGTTGATCAGTTGATCCATGCGCCGCGTGCTGTCGATAATGCTGTTGAGATATCCCTTCGCCGCCGTATCCAGGCGTTCGGAGCCCTCTTCCGTCAACGCATCCGCGAAACCCTGAATATGGCGCAGAGGCGCGCGCAGGTCGTGCGCTACCGAATAAGTAAAGGACTCAAGTTCCCGGTTGACTGCTTCGAGCTGCGACGTTCTTTGCGCGACTCTCAGTTCCAATTCGTCGCGCGCGGCTTCGAGAGCCGAGTCGCGCTCCTGAATCTGCTCCAGCATCTGGTTGAAGGCGTCGATCAACCCTCCGATTTCATCCGCGTTCCTTGCCGCGGGAGCGCGTATGGAGTACTTCTTCTCGCGGGAGACGATTCGCGCCGTTTCCGCCAATTGCGCGATGGGCCGTGCCGTGGCCTTCTGCAGGACGGAAGAGAACGCAAATGCCGCCAGCAGTGACACCAACAACACCGCGACCACAATGCCGGCATAACGCAGGAGGCGGTCGTTGACTTCCCTCAGGCTGGACCGAATTCCGACCGTTCCGATTCGCTTCCCCTGAAACTCAATCGCGCGCACCAGGATCAATTCGTCAGCCGTGAACTGGTACGTCTCAATCTGTCCGGCGTTCATTACCGGCATCGGCGGACGTGCGGGCGAATTGTCGCGCGAATAGGTTGCAAACAAGACTCCATCCGGAGTGAAGATACTGGCCGAAATGATGTTCGGAGCTGCCGTCAGCGCGGAAAGTGTGTTCCGTGCAGCTTCCGGATCGTTGAACAGCAGGGACGAGGCGCTGTTGGCTCCCACAATCTGTGCCTGGATGGAAAGGCCCTGCACCAGAGTTTGCCGGAAGTCGGTTAACTCATAACCGGCAAATGCGGTACAGGCCAACAGCAGCGCAGCGCCGCTGACGAGCATATTCATCCACGTCAGCTTCTGCCGGATAGAGTAATTGCGAACCTTGAGCATCGCCGCAGCTCCGGTTTACGGAGCCCTCCTGACCGCCTGCGCGACCTTGAGAAGTTCGGAGCTGACAGTAAGCCCCGTGCGTTGTACCGCGGCCAGATTGATTTCGAAACGTACCCGGTTCCCGTCGAGTACGAACTGAATCATGCCGCCGCGCCGGGAGAACCCGGACATATCGCTGACCGTGAGAGCGTTCGATACCCGCAGCGACTGAAGAATGCCGTTCAGTTGCGAATCCTTCACCGATCCCACAAAGACGATGCGGCAGGAGGCGGCTTCTTCAGGCTTCGATATCCGCTTCGCCGCCATCGGCGCGCCCGCGATCGTCTCGCCCTTGAGAGCGGCATCGAGCAGCGGCCCAAAAGGATCGGCGCCCAGTACGCACACGTTGAAAGGTTCGGTAGCCGCTCCCGCTCGGGCAGGCCATTCAACGAATCTTCCGAAGTTGGAAAGGTAAGCGGCTTCTACTTCATATTCGGTGGGTTTGGGAGTCTGTGCGTGCAGATCGTGCGCTTCGGGCACTACGAACGCGGTAACTGCGACAGCGAAATACAGCAATTGCTTCAATCTGCGCAGGACCGCGTTCGGCGAGTGCATCAGTTCGCGGTCTCGGTCATTTCCGGAATGTCAGCGAGGCAAGAATACCGCGCCTGATTCCCACCAGTGCACCCGGATCGCCGCCGTACTCGAAATGGCGAGGTTGCACCAGGTTCTGCCCTGTCAGGGCAAACTCAATATGCCGCTTCGGCCGCCACGCCAAGCGCGCGTCCCCGGTCTCATAACCGCTGACCAGGTAATACGGCAGCGCTCCGACGTAGCGCCAGGTCAGGCTGAAGTCGAGATTCCTGCCCAGATTGAAGTACGACTGAATTCGCGCCTGATGATGCGGGCTGGAGTTCTCGTCGGTGAAGACCGTTGTCGCGTCCTGGCTTGACGGTATCGTTCTCAGGTCCATGTGAAGCAGCGAAAATGACCCCTGCAGACGCCACCAGGACACTGGCCGCCAACTGGGCGTGATTTCCGTCCCCGCGGTTGTTCCTTTTATTCCGTTGGCGTTAATGTACGGGTAGAACAGCGCGGTCGTCCCCGCCAGGTCTTCGGAAAACGGAGCACCGGCGGGCTCGAGGCTCTGCAAATGGTCGTATGAGTTGAAGAAAGCCGCAATGTCCAGCGAGACGGTTTTACTGATCAGGCTGCGGTAACCGGCCTCATAGCCGATCAGCGTTTCTGACGTAAACCTTCCGTCCCCCTGTGTAACGGAATAAACAAGCGGCGCTGTGGAAACCACGGATGTGTTGTTGAGCGTGTCTTCAGTGTCCGAAGGAGTGCGCACCGCGCGGGTAACAGCAGCCCAGAAACTGCTTCGCGCCGTGGGGGTCCAGAGCGCTCGCACGCCGGGCTCGACGTCAAACCCGGTAAAGCTGCTGTGCAGAACCTTCGCTCCGGCGGTGATCGTAAATTTGTCCGGTACCAGCGCAAAGTCGTCCTGCGCATATGCGGTATAAACCTGATCGGTACGCTCGTCGGGCGTAAAGAAGTAAGTCGGAATGATCGTCGGGACTTTGGCCGGGCTCAGCCTCGCGCCCAGCCCCCAGATGAAGTTCTGCCGGCGCAGCATCAGGTGATGCACAAAGTCAACGTCGAAGGTGTCGCGGTACTCAGCCTGATTTGCCTGCAGCCGGTTCACCCTGTCGTAGTAGCCGGTTAACTGAATATCGGAACCGTCCTTCAGTTTTCGCTGCCACCGCGTCAGGATGTTGCCGCCGGAGAGTTGCGCATTCGCTTCAACGTTCGCGAGATAAGGCGGCGTCAGGGTTGAGACCTTGACGTTCTCTCCCGAGACCCCGTTATAGATGTCGCCCTGAATCGTCAGGGAATTGTTGGTATTGACATCCCAGTCGGTGCGGAACCCGCCCTGCGCCCGCCGCCAATCGTCGAACTGCTGATGATCGGAATGATACTCGGGGCCATCGTCAACGCCCTTTCCGTAGACCCGATAGCTGAACCCATCGTTATTCCCTCCGCCCTGACGGAAATCCAGAAAGCCCTGATCCGCGTTGCCTCCACCGGCCGAAACCAGTGTGCCTTTGGTGTCCTTCGCGCTCTTGGTGATGATATTGATGACGCCGTTCACGGCGTTTGCGCCCCAGATCACACCGCCGGGTCCGCGGATCACCTCGATCCGGTCGATGTCTTCGAGCAGCGTGTCCTGCACCTCCCAATACACGCCGTGGAAAAGCGGCGAGTAAACACTACGCCCGTCGATCAGTACGAGGATGTCTCGCGAAAGGCGGCTCTGAAATCCCCGGATACCGACTGCCCATTTCACCGAATCGATTTGGGCCACGTCCACACCGGGCGCCAGCCGGAGCGCTTCAGGCAGGCTCCTGACGCCGGATCGCCGGATATCCTCCTGCGTAATCACGTAGATCGCCGCTGATGTCTGCGAGAGCTTTACGGGACCTTTGGAAACGGTTGTGACCTCGACGTTGCCCAGTTCCTCGAGACTCAGACCTTTAAGCCTGCCCTGGGAGGCAGCGTCCGGCTGCTGCTGTGCACTCGCCGCAACAGCGAACAAAAGGAATGAAGGAATAAAGCGCGTGCGAAACAACACAATAGGAGGGTGTTTCACCCTTTATAGCATGAAACGGGCTTCCACCCGAACGCGGTTATGATGGTCATGTCCCCTCCTTATGAGCGCCGTAACCCTGAAGGTAAATGGCCGCACCCACACACTGGACCTCGACCCGGCCACTCCCCTGCTCTATACCCTGAGTGACGATCTGGAGTTACGCGGCCCGAAGTTCGGCTGCGGGCTGGGCCAATGCGGAGCCTGTACCGTGATCCTCAACGGCAATGCGGTTCGCTCCTGCATCACTCCGGTTAAGACTGCGGCGAGCGGGGAAATCACCACGCTTGAAGGACTCGGAACGCCCGAAAAGCCGCATCCCATTCAGCAGGCCTTCATCGATGAGCAGGCAGCGCAGTGCGGCTTCTGCGTGAGCGGCATCATCATGACTGCGAAGGCGTTTCTGGATAAAAACCCCAAGGCCGACAAAGAACAGATTCGGCAGGCGATGTCCAGCGTCTTATGCCGTTGCTTCACTCACGTCCGGATGCTTGCGGCGATCGAACGCTACGCGCGCGGGGTCAAGGCATGATGACGCCGGATATGAGCAGTGCCGCAAACGCCGCGTTGAAGCGCGAAGGGTTCTCGCGTCGCGACTTCCTGAAATCCTCCGGTGCGTTGATCGTCAGCTTCAGCATGACCGGGCAATCCGCCTGGGCTCAATTCGGTGCACCAGTCGGAGGTTCGCCGCCCATCAGCCAGCTCGACTCATGGATCGCCATCGCGGCCGACGGAAGTGTGACGGCCTATAGCGGTAAGGAAGAACTGGGACAGGGGATCTCGGTCGCGCAGGCGCAGTTGGTTGCGGAAGAGCTCTGCGTGCCGTTCCAGCGCGTGAAACTAATCTATTGCGATACGGCCTTCACGCCCGATCAGGCTTACACCGCGGGCAGCCAGTCGCACCCCGCCAACTTCAATCACGCCAATCTCGCGCAGGCTGGTGCGACCGCACGCGAATCTCTGATCCGGCTCGCGTCCGAACGGCTCAGCGTTCCGGTCGATCAGCTCACGGCTGCAGATGGCGCAGTCAGTGTGCGAAGCAATCCGTCGAGGCGCGTCGGCTACGGAGATCTCGTCGGAGGGAAGAAGTTCAACCTGACGCTGGACGCCAAAGCCAGGCGAAAAGACCCGCGCGAGTGGACCGTCCTCGGCAAGCCGGTCCAGAACCCCGATCTGCCCGCCATCGTAACCGGCCAATTCGAGTTCGTGCATAACGTGCGCGTTCCGGGTATGCTGCATGGCCGAGTGGTCCGGCCCCCCGCTGTCGGCGCCAGTGTCATGAGCGTCGATGAGTCTTCCGTCCAGGGCATGCCGGGCGTGGTGGAAGTTTTTGTGAGGAAGAACTTCGTCGGCGTCGTCGCGGAGAAGCCGTGGCAGGCGCTCCAGGCCGCCGGAAAACTCAAGGTCGCGTGGACTCCCGGAACCGGGTTACCCAAACAGGCTGACTTCGCGGATCACCTCCGCAAGCAGCCCGTGCGCGATACGCTGCTGGTCGACTCGAAGGACACAGAACAGAAGTTAAGCGAGGCCCCTGCCATCCTCAAGGCAACCTACTACCACCCATATCAGATGCACGGATCGGTGGGCAGTTCCTGCGCCGTAGCGGACGTTCAGGGAGAGAAAGCTACACTCTGGTCACCCACGCAGGCGGTCTGGTATCAGCGGTCGACCACTGCACTGCTGCTGGGATTGAAGCCCGAGAATATACGAGTCATCTTCCGCCGCGGCTCCGGCTGCTATGGTCTGAACGGCGCCGACACCGTCACCTACGATGCTGCGTTGCTTTCGCAAGCCGTAGGCAAGCCGGTCCGCGTGCAACTTACCCGTAAGGACGAAATGGCTTGGGAGAACTTCGGCAACGCCTTCCTCATGGAAGAGCGCGCCGGCGTGGATGGCCGCGGTAATATCGTCGCCTGGGAACACGAAGCCTGGTCGCCCGCGCTGGGAAATCGCCCCGGCGCCGGAACGCCGGGAAACGTCATCACCGGATTTCTCGCCGGATTCCAGCCGAACCCGTTCCGCCCCTCTTCGTCTCCCGCTCCGGCTCCCACCCGGTACAACAACAACAGCAACGGCGTGCCCTCATACTTCGCCGGGCGCATCGACGGCGCCGATAAAGGCACGGGCAACATCACAAGCGAGCGCTCTCTCGTACACAATGTGCTCTCACCCTTCTGGACTGGCCCGCTGCGCTCACCCGCGCGGCTTCAGAACACATTCGCGCATGAGTGCTTCATGGACGAGCTGGCGTCGAAGGTGAAAGCCGACCCGGTCGAATATCGCGTGCGTCACCTGAGCTTCCCACGCCTGCGGGATGTCGTGACAGCAGCCGCCAAAGCAGCGAAATGGGACACGCGCCCGTCGCCCAAACCCGCTATCACCCGTACCGGCGTCGCATCCGGACGCGGCTTCGCGTGTGTCGCATACGAAGGCGACAACGGCTACGCCGCAATGGTCGTCGAGCTTGACGTCAATCAGGACACCGGCAGTATCTCCGTGAAACGAATCGTCGTCAGCAACGACTGCGGACCGATCTCCAATCCCAACGGCCTCCGCAACCAGCTCGAAGGCGGCGCGCTCCAGGGTATGAGCCGATGCCTCGGCGAAGAAGTCACCTGGGACGACGAGAAGATCACGTCCTTCGACTGGCGCACTTACCATAGCCTTCCGCTGGGCTTCGACGTTCCGAAGATCGAGACAGTGCTCCTCAACCGTCCTGACGAGGAAGCCACCGGCGCCGGCGAAACCTCGATCACCATTGTCGCGGCGGCCATCGGCAACGCGATCTTCGATGCAACCGGCGCGCGCCTCCGCCAAAGTCCGTTTACACCGGAACGAGTAAAAGCGGCGCTGGCCGCCCGCGTTTAGACAATTCGCTTCCAACGCTTGAACGCGCCCACGTCCTCAGGCGACAGCGCAAACCATTCACCCTCTCCACGTTTGTCGGCAAATCGTCTGTGCCAGTAAGCTTCGACTCCGACCGGGTCGTCAGTTTCGACACTGTGAATAGTCCTGGGCGGAACCGGAATCTTGATGGCTAGCTCACTACCTCGACGGCCAACGGAGTTCGTGCGGCCAATCTTGCAGTGAGTTCCGGATTTCATGAGATAGACAAATCCGGTCGCGACCTTCGCTTCACGCCGCTGCTCTGTCGATACACGCGCGTTCTCTTGTGAATCGCAGAATGCAAGGACGTCTTCGAACCCCGAGGCCCTGCGGCAATATGCGGCAACCGCGGCCAGCAGTTTGTCCTTTCCACCAAACCGGCTAAAGACGGTGTGACTTGGGAAAAGGGCATCGCTTCTCGCCTTGCGCTTAATCTCACCAGCCACGGGGACCCTTCCCAGCTCTCTTGCCAACCCAATGTATTTTTCTATAAGGGCATCGTCGCCGATTCTTGTTTGAAATTCATTCGGCGCGTACCCAGCCTCAATCACGGCATCACTCCAACGGAGCCAGATGTGTGGGTACCAGTCAGATTGCCTGATTCCGGTTGCACGCTCGAAAGCTTGGTGGCCGGGCGCCTGGCCGCCATTGTCGAGCGCGATGCGCCTGATCTCCTCCACTATTTGCTGCCTGTTCATTCGTACCTTCGGGATCAGCCCTCGCTCACGCCGCCCTGCGAGGCAATACCTGACGTTGAACTGCCTCCCTGTCGATACAGGCCAAGTCATACTGATTCTGGATGTTGAGCCAGTACTCGGGTGACGTCCCGAAGAAGGTTGCAAGGCGCAATGCGGTATCGGCTGTAATTGCCCGCTTCTCGTTCACTATGAGGCTGATGCGGTTCGCCGGAACGCGGATCGCCTGAGCCAGGGCGTTGATGCTGACCTCTTCGTCTTTCATATCTTCGATGAGGATCCTGCCGGGGTGAATCGGAGGCAGCTTCGTCAGTTTAGTGGTAGTCGACGATTTCGACATCAGATGGTCCTTTCTCTTCCCATTTAAAACAGATCCGGAATTGGTCATTAATCCGGATGCTGTATTGGCCGGCACGTTTACCCTTGAGCGCCTCCAGCCGATTGCCCCGAAAGACGGCGAGATCATTGAGCGATTGGGCGGCGTTCAGCCGGATCAATCGGGTGCGCGCCTGGTCCTCTATTGCAACAAGCTCAATAACGCGCTCATTGTTCAGGAGCTTTTTCGCCCGCTCGTCCTTAAACGACGTGATCAAACCTATATGATATTACTCAAAAGATAATACGTAAAGAGTAACCATAAGGATTTAGAATGCGAGCAACTGATCGATCGTCGCTACCAGATTGTCGGTCTGCGGCAGGATCGCCGCTTCTAACTGCGGATGGTAGCCGATCCAGGTGTCCAGTGCCGCGACCCGCTTTACCGGCGCATCCAAGTGTGTGAAGAGTTCATCGGCAATGCGCGCGGCGATCTCGGCGCCAAAGCCGAAACTCCGCGTGTCCTCATAAGCGACGATCACGCGACTGGTCTTCTCGACGCTCGTGCGGATCGCCTCCCAGTCGTAGGGAGAGAGCGTGCGGAGATCGATCACTTCAACCGTCGTTCCGGGAGACCTGCGCTCTACCTCCTGGGCAGCGAGAACCGACTTCTGCACCAAAGCACCGTAAGTAATGATGCTGACCGAATCTCCCTGCTTCACGACCTTCGCCTTGCCGAAAGGAATCGTGAAGTCGATGCCTGGATGCGGCGCGCGATTGTACATTTCGCGATAAAGCTTCTTATGTTCGAGAAAGAGTACCGGGTCGTCGCAGCGGATCGCCGTGCGCAACAGTCCGCAGGCATCTTCCGCATTCGAGGGAAAAACCACGCGCAAACCGGGCAAGTGCGTGAAGATCACTTCACCGCACTGGCTGTGATAGATCGCGCCTCCGGCGAGATAACCGCCAATCGGCACCCGCAAAACCAGCGGCGCGGAGAATTGGCCGTTCGATCTCCAGCGCATTGACGCCAGCTCATCCCGAAGCTGCATCATCGCAGGCCAGATGTAGTCGAAGAACTGGATTTCCGCTACGGGCTTCATCCCGACCGTCGCCATTCCGATGGCGCTCCCCACGATCGACGCTTCCGCGATCGGAGAGTTATAGCAGCGCTTTGAACCGAACTCGGTCTGCAGCCCTACAGTGACGCCGAAGACTCCGCCCTTTCCTTTGATTTCCGGGAGGCTGCCTTCGCGGCTGCAATCCGCCACGTCTTCTCCGAAGACAACAACGCGCTCGTTGCGGCGCATCTCTTCCTTCAACGTGGCGTTGAGAAGGTCCAACATTGTCTTCGGCTCGCCCTCAGGCCGCGCGGCGATATCGAACTGAGAAGAAGTCGGATCGACCTTTTCGGAGTACAAGTGCACCAGGGCGCTGGCGGGCGCCGGCGGCTCTTCTTTCAAAGCCCGGTGAGTGTCTTCGAGAATCTCGTGATCGATTTCCTTGACGATCTTCTCGAGTTCCGCGCTCTCAATCACGCCGTCGTCGACCAGAAATCTCGGAAACGTAGTCAACGGATCGCGCAGCGCCTCTTCTTCGCGCTCGTGCTTTGGCTTATAGGAGCGCTCATCCTCGCTGAATGAGTGCGAGTAGGGACGTATGCAATGCGCATGGACGAGCGCGGGTCCGTGTCCTTCGCGGCACCAGGCAGCGGCGGCGCTCATCGCCTTATACGACGAAATCAGATCGGTGCCGTCGACCTCGATGGTGAGCAGATCGGGGAACCCCGCCAGCAGTTTCGAGATCGATCCGCCGGGAGTCTGATGCTCCACCGGAACTGAGATCGCGTAGCCGTTGTCCTCAATCAGGAAAAGCACCGGCAAGCGGTTGAGGCAGGCCTGATTGATCGACTCCCAGAATTCACCTTCGCTGGTAGCGCCTTCGCCGGAGCTGGCGAGCACCAGGCGGTCCTGTCCGGAATGCATGAGCCGGCAGGCCTCGGCGCATCCGACGGCCTGAACGTACTGGGTGCCGGTCGCCGATGAACTGCTGACGATATTTCGCGACGGATCGGTCCAGTGCGACGGCATCTGGCGTCCGCCGGAAGAAGGGTCCGAAGCCGCGCCAACCGCCTGCAGCAGCATATCGAGAGGCGTCATACCCAAGGTCAGGCAGAGCGCACGGTCGCGATAGTACGGATAAAACCAGTCATAGCCCGGCTTTGTAACCATGCCGGCGGCCACCTGGATTGCCTCGTGCCCCGCGGCGCTGATTTGAAAGAAGATGCGCTGCTGACGCCGCAGCAGAATTTCGCGATCATCCAACCTCCGGGAAGTCTGCATCAGACGGAAAGCCCTGATCAGCAGTTCCGGCTCCAGCCCCGCGGTGCGCGCCGCCTTCAGCCGTTCCGTCAGGCCGGGTGCGGTAAACGACGTCATCATTCAGAAAAGACCTCAATCACTATAGCAAGTTGAGGGCAACAGCCACAGTCAAACAGACGGCTATAAGGGGTCACGATGATACACTGACGAAGACCCTTATACATGTTGCTTCCCCGGGAGTTTGTCGCATACTTGTCCCGTCAGATCGTACGCCGCCTGTCGCCCGGAACGATCGAGACGCATGCACCAGAGAAAGTGACCGAACTGGTCCACAACCTCATCGCCGACGAGCTCGATGCCGAGGACAAGCTGAACGACGAAGTACGGGACATCCTTGAACAGTACAGCGACTACATGCGGCGCGAGGGCGTCAGTTACCAGGAGATGTTCCGCAAGGCGAAGAACACACTGATCCAGCAGAAGAAGATCGTTAAGGCGTCGGGCCGCGACACCGGCGACGCGATGAAGCTTTCGCGCGACAAGATCAACGATATTTCGCACAAGCTCGTGGCGGTCCTCAAGAAATCCCGCGACCTTCGAATGAAGAAGAAGGACGACAATGACGCGCGCCTCGAGATCGTGAAGGTCTTCACCGAAATCCTGCAGGTGGAAGAGCGCGCCGACCGCGCAGCGCGCGACAAAGTCCGCTCCATCAAGCGCGATATCTCGGAAGGCAGCGAAGAGTGGGACATCCTGCAGAAGCGCTACTATGCCGAAGAACTGAAGAAGTTCGGTATCGATCCCAATAAGTAAGCCCGGAGCAGCGTGGGTCGCATCAGGGTACTTTCGGACCACGTCGCGAATAAGATCGCGGCAGGCGAAGTCGTCGAACGGCCCGCATCCGTTGTCAAAGAGCTCCTAGAAAACTCCCTCGACGCCGGCTCCACGAGTATCCGCGTCGAGATCGAGAATGGCGGACGGCGTCTCATTCGCATCGCGGACGACGGATGCGGAATGCTCCGCGACGATGCGCTGCTCGCGTTCGAGCGGCACGCCACCAGCAAGCTGCACGATGTCAAAGATCTGCTCTCCATCGGCACGCTCGGGTTCCGCGGCGAAGCGCTGCCTTCTGTAGCATCGGTGTCGCGTCTGCTGCTGGAGACCAGATCGCTCGACGAGCAGACCGGGACACGCGTCGAGATCGCCGGCGGCAAGATTCTGAGCTGCGACGAAATCGCCCGCGGCGGAGGAACTACTATCGCGGTGCGCGATCTGTTCTTCAACGTTCCGGCGCGCAAGAAGTTCCTGCGATCGGAGCAGACGGAACTGGCGCATATCGCGTCGCTGGTCACGCATTACAGCCTGGCGCATCCCGACAAGACATTCGAGCTTTGGAACGGCGGCGCGAACCTGCTGCACGCCACGCCGGTCGAAACACTTCGCGAGCGCGTCTTTCAGGTTTTCGGCAGCCAGCTCCTGGAAGACCTGATTGAACTGGAACCGATCAGCCGCACGCTGCCCATGCCGGAGCCGGACGAGCCGCCGCGCACCTACTCTGTTTGCGGTTTCGTCTCGCGGCCGCAGGTACAGAAGAACAACCGCAACTCCATCTTCGTGTTCGTGAACGGCCGGTTGATCCGCGACCGTCTGGTATTGCATGCCCTTTCGAGCGCCTATCACAATCTGATGCCTCCCGCGTGCTTTCCCTTCGCGCTGCTGTTCCTCGACTGCGACTGCGAAGAAGTGGACGTGAACGTCCATCCCTCCAAAACCGAAGTGCGCTTCCGTCACCAATCCTGGGTACACGACTTCGTGCGCGATGCGGTGCGCGAGCAACTGATGCTGTCGCGGCCGGCGCCGAGTTTCACGCCCGGTGTTAATCCCATTCAGCCCGGCGGGGCTTATCAACCTGGCGGGGCCTTGCCCTACTCAGACTTCTCGCAAGTTCTCCAGAACGAGACGGCAGGCGCGGGGCTACCGGCGACCGTTCCGGAATACACTCTGTTACCGCCGCAACCTCCGCCGGCCCGGTTCGATTTCGGCGACACGGCCATTCCGCTGAGCGAGCCGAAACCGGAGGGTGAACGGCAATCCGAGCAACCGCTCCGCCTGCGCGTACCCGATACGCACGGTGGATTCCCCGATGGAACGGTCCACGCGGCTCCTGACATGACGCGAATCGGCGAACTGCGTCCACTCGGACAACTGCACAGCAGCTTCATCATCGCCGCCGGAACCGACGGGCTCTGGATCATCGATCAGCACGTCGCCCACGAGCGCATCCTCTTTGAGCAAGTACTCAAGCAACAGGCCGCCGGACGCCCCGAAGTGCAGCACCTGCTGATGCCGGTGATCCTGCAACTGACTCCCGAACAGCAGATCGAGTACGCGCGGATCGCCGACGAACTGCACAACGCCGGCTTCGAGACCGAGCCCTTCGGCAACCGCACCATCGCGGTGAAGGCCGCGCCCGCCGCCGTCGGACAAGGCGACCTGGAGCGCGTGATCCTCGAGATTCTGGAGATCGCCGAGAACGAACTGCGCAGTGTTTCGGTTTCCGATCTGCGGCGCGGAATCGCGGCATCGATCGCATGCCGCGCGGCGATCAAGATCAATACACCGCTCGATCAGCGCAAGATGGAGTGGATGCTGCGCACTCTTGCCGCTACCGACTATCCGATGGCCTGCCCGCACGGCCGGCCCGTCGCGCTGCAGTACAGCACGCGGGACATCCTCAAATCATTTCACCGGATCTGAGAGAAAGGCGTCCCGGGATCGCCTGCGAGATCGGCCAGACAGTGCCTCAGAAAGAGGAGCACCGCCCACAGTTCCATCAGGTCTATCGACAGGTCGCGCTTGCCCGAAACTCGCATCATTAATGCGCCCGCGAGAAAGATCAGGCTCAGGCCCTGTATTACCTTGCATGTCACGTTCAGCATTCCACGCGTCGAAGCGGGCAGAGCGCGCGATCTCGCCTGCGCCACTTTCGGCCGTACCAGTCTTTCGAAACCCTGAAGCGCGCCGAAGAGAAAGACCGCAGCAAGAACGGCACGGCCGAAGCGCCACGGGAGCAGCGCCACATCGGTTGTAAAGGTTCCGACCGCAAACCCGACTCCGAAGACTGACGTCACCAGCACCTGCAGGGAGTAGAAAACCCTGCCGTGCGGATTGCCAGCGGCCTCAGCGACGGTCATAGGAAATTCTCCAATATCAAGACGCCGGGCGGAAGCCCGGCGGCAGGGCCGAAGCCCTGACCCCACAAACCTATTTCAGGGCGTCGGCGATGAGACGCTGCTGCTCTTCCGCATGGCGCTTATGCGATCCGGCGGCGGGGCTGGCGTTCTTCATCCGGCCCGCGTAGTGGATCACACGATTGAGCCCCTTGAAGTAGCCGGACATGAAGCGCCATGCGCCCATATTGCGCGGCTCTTCCTGACACCAGATCAGCTCGGCGCCGGAACTGTAGCGAGCGAGCACATCCACAATCATCTGCTCGGGGAACGGATAGAGTTCTTCGATGCGCACGAGCGCGATGTCGTCAACCTTCTTCGCTTCGCGAGCCGCGGCCAGATCGTAATAGACCTTCCCGGTACAAAACACGACCTTGCGCACACGGGAAGGATCGAACGTATCGCCGATCACGGGACGGAAACCGGAAGAGGTGAGTTCGCTGAAGCTCGAAACCGCAGCCGGCAAGCGCAGCAGGCTCTTCGGAGTGAAGAGCACGAGCGGCTTGTGGTCCGCTGCCATCTGACGGCGCAGAATGTGGAAGTATTGGGCGGGAGTGGAGCAGTTGGCGACGCGGATATTGTCCTCGGCGCAGAGCAGCAGGAAGCGCTCCATGCGCGCGCTCGAATGCTCCGGACCCTGGCCTTCATAACCATGCGGCAGGAGCATAACCAGACCGCTTAACTGGCCCCATTTCTGCTCGGCAGTGGTGATGAACTGATCGATGATGACCTGCGCGCCGTTCGAGAAATCGCCGAACTGCGCTTCCCACAACGTGAGAGTCCGCGGATCCGAAACGCTGTAGCCGTACTCGAAACCAAGCACGCCGAATTCGCTGAGCGAGCTGTCGAATACGTTGAAGTGGGCCTGAGTTTCACCGCTACGGGCATCGCCATCTTCCGCCATGTGCTGCAGGGGGATGTAGCGATGACCGTCCTCAAAGTCGTAGAAGGCGAGGTGACGCTGGCTGAAGGTGCCGCGGCCGGAATCCTGGCCGCTGAGACGAACCGGGATGCCTTCCAGCACGAGACTGCCGAAGGCGATGGCTTCGGCGAATGCCCAATCGACCGGGCCGTCGTTCTTCAGCGTTTCGCGGCGTTTCCGGATGAATCCTTCGAGCTTGGGATGGATGTGGAAGGAAGACGGCAGGAACGTGATGCCGTCCACGACGCGCTCCAGCATGTCACGCGAGATGGCGGTGGAAGAGATGGCCGGATTGGGCGCCATCGCCGGGTGAAGCACCCAGGGACCGGCGGCTTTATTGGCGTCGAAGGCGGCGTTGAGACGCTCGGCAACTCTCGCGCGGCTTGCTTCCACTTCCGCCGTAGTCACGATCTTTTCGGCCGCGAGGTGCTTTTCATAAAGAACGGCTACCGAGGGCAGCTCCTTGATCTTCCGGTACATCACGGGCTGCGTGTAGGCGGGATCGTCGCCTTCGTTGTGTCCGTGGCGGCGGTAACAGATCATGTCGATCACGACGTCGCGCCGGAACTGCCGGCGGTAAGCGAAGGCCAGACGCACGACGCGCAGGGTGGCCTCGGGATCGTCGCCGTTGACATGGATGATGGGGGCCTGCACGGTGCGCGCGATATCGGTGGCGTAAGCGGTAGAGCGCGAGTCTTCCGGAAGCGTGGTAAAGCCGATCTGATTGTTGATGACGAAGTGGATCGTGCCGCCGGTGCAATAGCCGTCGAGCTGCGAGAGATTCAGCGTCTCGGCCACAACGCCCTGACCGGCAAATGCGGCGTCGCCGTGCACGAGAAGAGGCACGACGCGAAGACGCTCCTGATCGTTCAGGCGGTCCTGCTTGGCGCGGACCATACCTTCGACTACGGGATTGACAGCTTCGAGATGGCTGGGGTTGGCGGCGAGGGAAACAACAACTTCCCTGCCCGAGGGAGAGCGATGCACGCCGCTGGCCCCGAGGTGATACTTGACGTCGCCGGAGCCCTGCGCGGATGCGGGGTCGATGTTGCCTTCGAATTCCGAGAAGATCTGCCCCAACGGTTTGCCGATGATGTTCGCGAGCACGTTGAGCCGACCGCGATGCGCCATGCCGATCACCATCTCGTGCGCGCCGTCGTCAGCGCAAAGATCGGCGAGCTGGGTCAGCACGGAGATGGTGGTTTCCGCGCCTTCGAGCGAGAAGCGCTTCTGACCGATGAACCGGCGATCGAGGAAGTGTTCGAACTCCTCACCGCGCGTGAGGCTGTCCAGGATGCGGAGCTTCTCTTCTTTCGAGATGTAAGAAAGCTCGGGGGACTCCATGCGTTCCTGCAGCCAGATTTTCTCTTCCGGCCGCTGGATGTACATGTATTCGGCGCCCATCTTGCCGCAGTAGGTCTCGCGCAAAACGTCGATCATTTCGCGCAAAGTGGCTTGGGTGCGTCCGTGGAAAGCGTGGGCAAGGGAGTCGGTGTAGAAGTAGCGATCGAGGTCCCAGATGGTGAGACCGTAGGTGAGCGGGTCGAGCTCGGAATTGTAAGCCGGTTCATCGCCCAAAGGATCGAGATCGGCCATCAGGTGACCGCGCACGCGGAAGGCGTGGAGCAGGCGAATGACGGCCGCTTCCTTGACGACCTCCATCGACGGCTCGGGCACGGACGGAAGAGCGTCAGGGGTCTTGTCCGGCGCCCATTTGACCGGGGCATACGGGACGCGGAGGGCCTCGAAGATTTCTTCGTAGAAGTTCTGCTCGCCATCGAGCAGCGACTGCAGCGTGCCGAGGAACAGACCGGATTCGGCGCCCTGAATGATGCGGTGATCGTAAGTGCAGGTGACCGACATCACCTTACTGATGCCGAGAGACGCAATCACGTCCGGCGCGGCCCCGCGATATTCGGCGGGATAATCCATCGCACCGACCGCGACGATCGCACCCTGACCGGCGACGAGCCGAGGCATGGAGGCCATGGTGCCGACGGTGCCGGGATTGGTGAGCGAGATGCTGGTGCCTTCGAAATCGGAGACGGCGAGCTTGCCGGAGCGGGCGCGGGCGACGAGATCGTCGAACACGGAGAGATATTGAGCGAAGGACATCGCGCCCGCGTTCTTGATGTTGGGAACGAGCAGGCTGCGGGAACCGTTTTTGCCAGGAACGTCGATGGCGAGTCCGAAGTTGATTTCCTTCCGAACGACGCGGAACAACTCGCCCGCAGCGTTGGCGGCGAAGGCGTGGTTCAATCCGGGATTGGCCTGAACGGATTTGACGATGGCCCACCCGATGATGTGCGTGTAGGAGACCTTAGGCTTGCTTAATGAAGAGCCGCCGAGCAGGGTGCGGTGATGATTGATGAGGCGGCGGTTCTCGTCGATCACCTTGACCGGGATGATGCGCTGCGAAGTGGCCAGAGGAATGGACGCGCTCAGGGCCATGTTTTCGGCAATGCGGGCTGCAGCGCCGCGAAGGGGCATCAGCTCTTCGGAGGCGGCGGGCGTGTATGTGTAAGAGGGCGCGTCGTGCACGAGGGCGGGAGACGCGGTGGGGGCGAGGGCGGTTATGGTGTGGCCGTTGCCATTACTATAGCTTTCGCTGCGCCCGTTGCCATTGCCGCCGTTGGCCGGCGCTTCATGATCGAAGACATCCTTCCAATCGGAGTCTACCGACGACCGATCGAGATGATACTGCTGAAGCAGCTCTTCTTCGAGCCACGCATTTACGCCCGACTGTGGGCCCTGATTTGATTCCATACGGAGGGAGACTTCTTTCTCATCATAACGTGGGGGTGGAGATGGCGTTGATGAAGGGAGAGACCAATAAAGACAAAAGCAAATGCGCTCGCAAAGCCGCCAGGACGCAAAGTTTAAAGACACTTCGAGTGTGGGTTGCGTCATGGGGGATTAGTTCGAGGTCAGGCGGCTTGCTTTTCGAGGGTGGTCGCCTCCTTTTCTGTGTCGGTTACCTCCGTTTGAGGTGGATCGGCGGTGACCGAATCGGTGTTTTCGGGTTCGGGCAGCGGTTTTTTCCAGCCTTTGGGGGGCGGAAGGTAGCTCAGGAGCCGGTAGGCGTCGGGGTCTTTTGAGTTTTGAAGAAACGAAGCTGGATCGAACCTATCTGCTTCTATTTCTTCATCGGACTTGTCTTCATCGATGCGTTCCTGACGTTTTCGCATTGCCTGGAGACGC